>JAOPTW010000067.1:0-8446 GCA_051532035.1 Fibrobacterales bacterium
TAAATACCGCTGTTTTTATATTGTCCCCCTTCAAAAATACCCATGGTATCACCTTCAGGCATGATATACCCCAGCCAATTGCTCCACTTAGGGGCACAGGGGTCAATAGTGACATTTACTTCAGAGGGCTCGCCACCAGTGTAGTTACCGCTCCCTCCATATTCGTCAGCGAGTCCATGCCATGCGTGTGCGGCTTCGTGTAGCGCAACGTCGCGCATGTCCCAGTTCCCTTCATAATGAGCGGAATAGATGGGGAGCTTTCTACCGCCTGCATGGTGCGCGGCGGCATTGTAGCGAGTGTCATTGAGCATAACCAGATACCAGTTGGGCAAAAAGTTTTCTTTGGCTGCAAGTGCATCAATAGTCTCGTGTACGAGATCCCAGTCAGCGCCACACACTTTAGCGACTGCATAATCGGTACAGCCATCTTCACCACCAAGGGCGGTAGTGCGATAGACCTTTTCATGGTCTTGTCGTCCATGAACTAAGTCTACCCCAGAGTCTTCGCTCTCAATATCTATGCGATAAAAATTGAGAAACTTCTTGTATCGTGGGTAGGGGCGGTTTTTAATAGGGTGTTCAAGCATATATTCAAGGGTCGATTCTACGGTGGGTATATAGAGATCTTGAATGTCTTGTGCGGTGTAGCCATCACCAATAATGACAATTTGGATGCGGTTGTTTGCCAGGCCTTCACCGATTCGGGTAACGGTTGGTTCTGCAAAAATAAGTGTAGCTGTGGCAAAAAGCGCTAATAATGCTTTCATGAGTGTCCCCAAAATAGTTGTGTGTATTATTCCCCAATGCTGCCTTAAAATAGGTTCTTTGTTGAGGGATGCAAAGTAAACTATGCATATTTGGGTACTTTAATTGTTCTATTATCCCGTGATACTCTAACACATTATTCCTATGCGATTACTAGTGACAATGGGGGACTCGTGTTTTCTAAAGTCCGATTGGATTGAGGCAAGGGTCTGGTAGCGGTACTGGAATATTTAATTCACTATAGCCCTGTAACTGGTCATCTGATCGATGATAAGGCTCAAATGGGTGAATCTATGGCTCTTGGACTTACTCATCAGTTTGGTCGGGTGAAGTCTTGTATGGATGAGTTGGTGGTTATGCTAGGGGCGTTTGAGTTGTACTCCCTTTTTTGACGGAAGCTTCATATTTTCTATCTTATAGGTCCCCTATTTGAGTAAATGGAAGCTTCATGAAATATCTATCAGTATTAGTTGTACTCGTATCTCTATGTTTGAGTAGCTGCGTTCCAGAAGTTAATAGCACTAATGCTGAGTGCACCGATCTTGATAATTCTTCGAACGCAACTGTAGATACCTTGGTTGTGAAGGATTCGATTAGGGTGATAGATACTCTTTGGAAATATGATACTCTATCAATACTCGATACTCTTTGGGGACATGATACTCTATCAATACTTGATACAACTCTTGTACGAGATACTGTTTTAATTCACGATACTATTTCCGTTACCGACACACTACCCTTACCAAAACCAATACAAAACTCTCGGATAGATACATTCTATATTCATCTTTTTGATACGATACATATAACCCTGTACGATACTGTACGTGTAACTCAGGTGGACACGGTGACTGAAATTATCATAGATACGGTATACAATACTACTGTTGATACTCTCATCGAAGTAGTGCATGACACCATTATTACCCTAGAACATGATACGACAATTATTGTGAAACATGACACTATTTATGAAACGGTGTTTGATACAATCATAATCCGGAATGATCTCATTGAAGATACTTATTCAGAGTGTACTGATGGAATTGATAATGATAATAACTCGGTGACTGATTGTGAGGAGCTTGGGTGTGCTCTGTTTTTTTATTGTCAAGAGCGTAATCTCATTACCTGTACTGATGGTGCTGATAATGACCTTGATGGTTTAATTGATTGCGCTGATCAGGAGTGCAAAGATTTTGAAGTATGTCAGGAGCCTGTCGAAAATACTTTAGAACACTGTACTGATGGTGATGATAATGACTTTGATGGTTTCATTGATTGTGCAGATCAGGATTGCCAAGTTTTTGAAGTATGTCAGGAGCCTGTCGAAAATACTTTAGTGCACTGTACCGATGGCGATGATAATGACTTTGATGGATTAATTGATTGCGCTGATACCGATTGTCATGGTATGACCCATTGCTTGGTAGTGCAGGAGAATACGGCAATATCGTGTTCTGATGGTATGGATAATGATAATGATGGTTGGTTTGATTGCGCTGATACTGATTGTCGTGTTATGAAGTTTTGTGGTAACTAAGAGGACTATAGTACTGCGGTACTGCTCTGGTTTGCTCTCATCATACTTGACTTGTTTTTTTTATAATAGGGGCATGGGCGGCTACCTGAATTCAGGGGTTCTGTGTTATCTACAAGGTAAAGTAAAGGCCTATTTGGATGGGTTGTATCCAGAAGGTATAAATGAGGGAGAAGCCACTGTCGAAAGTTCAGAATGATTAGTGGCGCAGGTGGTACAGGGATAGCTGTTATGTACCTTTTGAACATATTGCTGCGTTAGGGCGTTCCACTATAGGCCCTATTGCTTACCACAGGTAACCATTGCATGGTTTAGAAGATAATCTACATTTGTTACTAATGTAAAATTCCCCATTTGGTAGCATGATAAAACCGTTCATCCTTCTTATGTGTATCAGTTATCAGTTTTTGATAGCGTATGATCTCAATACTTTTAAACCAACTGAATACACTCGTTCTTCACTTGATCTGACACCACGTATTGATGGTGCGTATACTAAAAATAGTAAGTCACAGCGTGATAATACCGATTACACCTACTCTATAGAAGCAGATGTAGCCTATGGTTTTGATCAAAACCTTTTACATCGTGTTATTCAGAGTACCTTTGAACTCTCTGCAATATGGTACTCAAATTATTATGAAACAAATGTTCCATCTGATTGGAGATATACATCGAGTATAGATGATGATTATAGGTTTACCATTACAGCATATTCGTCGGGGACCTATCGTTTGTATACCCATTCTCCTTTATATGGAGTTATCCACCAGAATATCAATGTGCGTTATCATCTGTTTGATTTGTATGATTCAAATACACCGGCAGATACCCTTGAACAAATCAAAGTATATAGATATGATGGAACAACACTCAATTATGGAGGCGTTCTTGGTCTTGGTTTGGGGTATGGTCGCATAGATGAAATATCTACAGCATCCCACGCACGATTTATCATTGATGACCTAAAGAAAAGTGCTTTGTTGATTCGTCCTGTTTCTGATGTTGATATTGCTGAACTTGGTCAATTGGTATTACAACAGCACTATAGACGGGTGTTTGAGGTGCGTATTGATAAAAAAAAGCGGCTTGTTCAGTTGGATTCTCTGCTGAAAAGTAGGGGGCTTATTGACACAACATCAGGGGAATTAGCGGCAGTGCTCAATGATTATGTCTATTTGCAGTACAATACACGAAAAACCGGCTCTCTGTTTGAGGCCTATGCTTTAGGGGGTGTCGATCTATCTGATAATTCTGACAATACTGATTCCTCTGACTCTCTGTCTTATGAGTATGAAACAGGGTATTATGGAGTACTTCACCACAGCTATCATAGAGCACTCAATGCGTCATGGCAGTTTAATTGGTTGCATACCTATTATCTCGGTCGCTTTTATTACGGATACTCACACCATTTGAATGATGACCTACAGGATCAGTTGTTTGGTTGGCAGAGTGCCTATCGTACCGATATCACCCTCGCTTATTATCCTACAACGAGAACCATTCTTGCCCAGTTGATGCGATTAGAATACTCTTATACCCAAGGGGAGGTTGCTGGATGGGGCGTTGGTGAAACGACTGCTTTTAATACCCATAATCTTGCCCTGATGCTTCAGAGTTCTGCAACATGGTATGTGTCTGAGCGCTTGGATATAACTGGTAGAATTGGACTACACTATGACGCTGTTTTCCTCTCCCCAGAAGAAGCGCTATTAGATTCAGATGTATATGGTATAGTATCTGAGTATCGCAGTATCGTGCCATTAGGTAAAAGTGCATTACGGATACATACTGAGGAAATAGATTATGTAAATCTCTCTGCTTCTCTCACCCTGAATTACAGTTTATTTTAGGGGATTATATGAAAATGTTACTCTTTTTTTTGATACTGCTCCCCATCTGCATAAGAGCCTATGATTTGAATCAATATGTGCCCCCTGAGTATTACTCGCGCTCTACTATGTCGCTGCGTGCGAATACCCAGAGCAGGGTTCTCTCTACAGAGACTATAGATGAAAATTCTAAAAAATCTTTTGGTGGGCGGCTGCACTACTATCATTATCAAGATAGTGCCTTGATTAAATATCGCTCAGGTTTTAGCCTTTACACTGACTGGGATCAAAATGTTATACACCGTCAATCTGGTAATACACTCAGTGGCTATGAGTCTGAATTCAATCATTTTCTGGATAGTTATGGTATGAGAGGGCGATACTTTGCTGACTTCAATAAGTATTTCATGGGCAATACTTTTCTTTATCTAGATCATAGTTATAATGCAGAGATTGTTTACTTGCACCATTTTAAGGATAAGTTTTCCCGTTTGAGTGACGTTTCTAAAAATTATGAAATCGGAGGTGGTGATGATACCAAGCTACATTTAACAGCATTTGGGTCTATTGGGGTGGGGAACGGTAGGGTGTATTACGTACATAGGGCATATCAAGCATATCAATTGCTGCATGCACTCACGGAAGCAGGGTATTTAACTCAATCAGCGACATCACGGTCTGTTGAGATAGTTGCAGATAAACTTGTACACCAATCAAGAATACGGTCGTATGATCACCGAGAACGCCTCAAGAGAGATATATGTGCTATTGATTCATTATTGTCGGGGGAGGGTATTGTTACTGATAGACCTATGGGGTATTTCGCGATTCTTGCTGATATATTAGAAGACTCGTATCCAACACGGCGTCGGGGAGCTCAGGGTATTGCATTGGTGTCTTTAAAAATGGATGGTTCGTCAGATTTTGATCATAGCTACTCTAATGGTTATTCTAATGGGAATCTTATAGCTGATGATACTGTAAAAACACAAAGGAATGAGAATGCTGTTTCTATGGCCACTTTTGGGCAATTGACCTATGAGTATCACCTCCCCATAGGGATTGACTGGCAACTGGACTTTGCTGCAACAGCCTTTTCTGGTTTTATGTATAGCATGGAAGGGGTCGATTCAGTGGGGTTCCGTGATAGTGTCCCTTATACTTTTAATAGAGTAGAAGTATTGAGTCACACAATTGCTTTCAATATGTTTGCTGGGTATTATCCCAATACACGTACCGAAATACGTTCTTTTGCACAGCTGAAGTATACCTATGGTCATCTGACAAACTCTCCCCATATAGAGTATTTGACCGTAACCCAAAATCACTTTTATGATGCGACATTCATTAATGAAGTACACTATTATGTAACGCCACAACTATCAATAAAGGGTGGAGTTACTCTGGGCTATTCTTATATCCATCACTATTCGGATGCAACGAAAAAACTGCATGCTTATTTACAATCAGATTCAGAACAGATGGAGCATATTGGTGATAGGAACGATTTTCTTGGTTCGAGAGAAGTTGCGGTAGAGTATGATGATGATGATGATTTTGGTGTGCCGTACAAGTATTCTCATTCGTTCGATCTCAGATATCAAATTGAAATGGTCTATCAATTATTTTAGATATGCCTCTCATCTGAGAAAGAGTCATTATTCTTGTGAATGAGTCGTCAATCTAAGCCAATCATCTTACATAGAGATAACCATTGATTTCAGGTATTGGAAGTTGGATTAGTGTTGCTCTTAGGTGCTTTTGGCACCCTATAGTCGTCAGAAGAGTCAAAGTTTTCCTCAGAAGATTCAGTATCGTTACTTGATCCAATATCGTATTCACAAACCCATTCATCATAATCCCAGGTGCCCCCTGTTTTTTCGCAATCAGGGTCAATCAACCAATTCATGTGTTCGCACTCTTCTCCATCCCAGGTGCTTTCAGAGTCAGACTCACAACTATCCGTTTCATACCGTCCTTGTGATTCTACACATGCAATAGAGTCTTTGTTAATGCTACTTCTATTACCATTACTTGATAATGGATAATCAGCATCAGAAAAATTGTCGGTATCTGATGATGAATAATCAGCTCCTGATGAAGGTGATTTGGTAGTATTTACAAAGCAACTACAGAGTAACATAACACTGAGTATCACTAAATATTTCATGAAGTGCCCCTTTTTAGAACGTATAACAAACCTACACTCTCAATGGTGTTTGTATTCTCGTTCCCTGTAATTACACGATAATGCTGGGGTCATATTGATGGTAAAATGACCCTAATTACTATGGGTTATAATGATTCAATATTTACGAAAGTTGAAGTGTAACCTATTTTCATATGGCTCTGCTTCCTGTAACAATTGAAGACTTGTGTGGATGAACTTTTGGAGAGTTTTCGTTGGAGGAAGGGAAGCGTTAATGTTCTACCTTGTTTATGCAGAGTGCAACATCTTAAACACAACTTTAAACAGAAATGTATTCAGTAGAACGATAATCCAACAGGTAGCTATGGTATAATCCTCTTCAATATCCTATTCTTCCTAAACAGAAGTAATATTGTAGCAAGCCTTATGTTGAAGAGAGGTTTTGAATTATTCAAGTCTCCCTTTGGCTATGTATCATCTCAACAGAATCGGGTATTCATATGAAAGCATTTCTATTTTTAGCACTCTACAGTATCATTGCAGCGGGGTGTATTTTTGAGGATACGAGTGAAGTTGCTCAGTCCTGTGAAGGAGTTTATTCTAAAGAAGAATCCCGCGATTTAACCTATACACTCGTGTGTCAGGATTATGACGATTTGACTGAGATAACCGAAACGTTAAGTTGTTCGCTGGAAGAAACACTATGGTATACCAAGTATAGAGACACTTTTGTGGATCATTTATATTGTGACCGCTATGATGACGCAGATGATATTGATGAGAAATGCCATATCAATGATTGGAGTGGTTGTGATGCTATTATCAAGAATACTGAAGATAAAGAGAAAGAGAAATATACTTGTGATAACGACATGAATGATGAGGATTGCCAAGGGTATATAGAAGATTGTGAATGCAAAAATTTGTATGACGCACTTGATGAAGAGGATTGGGATGATTACCGGAATACTGATGGGGATGATTATTGTGGTAGGTTTGACGACCATTTTGATGAAGAGTATTGTAAAGGGCTCAGTATAAGCGATTTTGAAAATAAGTACAACTGTACCTTTTATGAAGAAGGGGAATATGAAAGCAACAAACAGTGTCCTAAGCCTTAAGAGCTCGTACATGTCCCCCCAAGTCGAGTAACAAACATTGTCCCCCTCCAATTGTTTTACTTAACTTCTCACTCCCCCACTCCCATTAAGCCAAAAATCACCCAGCCCGCTTCTTTAGGCCAGAAGAGCCCCATGAACTCGGTTGTATGTGAATATTCTATGCCTGTTTAGATAGGCGATGTTGGGGGTTGCATGTTCTTTTAGGATAATAGTAGGTACTGGAATATAGAGACTGGGATCTGTTGGTGAAATTGGTAATTTTGTATGGTATAGACTCGCTTTCGTATAATGAAAGTTAGCCCAACCTAAAATAAGTAGTATCTCATGTGGCAATTAAAAACTGAAGAAGACATCGAACGTGCACGTCAAAATCGCCTGAAGTCTGATAATAAGCGTATGTGGCAATTTCCTCTGTTTGCTTTTTTGGGAACAGTCATAGTAATTATGTTTGATTTAGCAGATCCCTTCGGTGAAACTGGAGCGGCACATCAAATTAAAAGCCTTGATGATTTGCCCTATGCTCTTTCATGGGCAGTAGGAGTTTCCTTTGTCACCTTTTTATATTGCCGATTTTCTGTTGGTATAGACAGCGTGGCTTTTTTATGTACTCAATGCAGTACAATTTTTAAAAAAAATGGCATGTGTAAAAGTTGTTCTCAAGAATTAGTAGAAAGTAAGTTATGGATATGGAGAGATGAGTCCCAATAAACTTCATGGGGTGACAAATATTGATTCACCTCGTACTCTTTAGATGTAAAAATCATTATATATAATCTAGGCAGAGGGTGGGCAGACATAAAAAAAGGCTCTATCACATTATGATAGAGCCTTAACTTTTTTATAACAGATACTCTATTATGGAATCTCTATGAGCTCCACATTATCAAGAACAACATTGTTGCTGTTGTTACCCACATTAAATACCATACGAGCATTCATGTCTGTCTGACTCATTACAAACTCATAGCTGTAGTTTGACATAACAGGAGTAATGTTTGTTGAAGGAATACTTCCATAGTTAGTCCATGGAGAT
>JAOPTW010000068.1:0-22216 GCA_051532035.1 Fibrobacterales bacterium
ACGCTGCACCACAAGGAGCTTTGGCACTGATCGGCTAAAGTTTCGATTAATACGCAAGGCCCTCAATGTGATTTTGAGGGCTTTTTCTTTTTTTACCCCAAAAGACAGAACTCTCAATTTTTATTATATTTGCCCCGCATTTATAGAGGTGAATTGTCCGTGCATAGTATAGCAGAATTTTTAGAGTCGTCCCCAAAGAATTTTCTTAATCAAATCCATGGCCGGGTAAAAAGTGGTGGTGGTCTTGTCTCAAATAACAAGATTATAGAAGAAGTTAAAAAGTGGGCACTCTCTGAAGACCGCATAACTACTATCCTAAAAGAATTAAGCGAAGAGCACAAAAATATTCTTTTCTATATCTATGCATCAGGAGCCAAAGGCATAGAATTTAATCGCCTCCAAAACTCCTTTAAAAAGTTTACCAAAAAAGAGCTTTCAACCATACTCGACTCCCTCACTTGGAACCTTTTGATATTTAAACGGAAAGGGGCACAACCAGTATTTTTTGGCTTTTCCGACCTCTTTAACGACTGTTTTCATAATCTAGAAAAAAGCCAACTTGTATTTGAAACACCCAATGCAAAGCACTGGATGGAGTACTCAAGCTTTCTCCCTTTTCACTATTTTGCAACAATTGCATATATCGCTCAAAACAACATTAAGATAACTGCATCAGGAGACATACACAAAAAATATCTCCAATCTCTCCAAAATAGATTTTCCTATTCAAGTATGGTCAGCGAGACTGTTTCAAATGATGAACTCGACCTGATAATTAATTTTGGCTATAGCTCTAAACATGTGATGGATGGTGAGTTACTCCTCTCTGTCGGCAAAACATTTGATGCCTTTTTGAACCTTTCACCCACACAGCAATTGATCACTATTATCAATTGGTGGGAAGAGCTCCGCTTTAGCAAAAATGTGGCTACCGCAAAAGTACTCTTAGAAACTATCCCCACTGAGGCTGGATCACTCCATAAAGCATGTGAACGCTGGTGGGTTTTTGATTCTACCAGAAAACGTAACTACTCTGAAGGTAGTGAAGGAATGAGCTGGGAAGACCTCCCAAAAATACTCAGAGAACTCTGGGTATTTGGTTTGATAGAACTCTCTATGGATGACGGTAAACTCGTGGCTATACGCAGGTCTGCCTTAGGTAACGCATGGATCACAGGTGATATGGAGGGCATTACCACTGTTCTTGGTCAAGCAGTACCTTTTTGTACTCAAGACTTTGAGATTCTCTACCCGGTACAGGCCTTTGGTAAAAGACAGTTCATTCTCGAACATATAGCAACCCCTACTAATGATGATCGACTCCTCAAGTACACTCTCTCGAAAACACGCCTTCTCGAAGGAATGTCGTCATCTATTGACGCACAAGATGTCATAGCGTTAAAAGATTCTCTCACTTTTCCTGATATTGTTTCAAACAACATGACCGACTGGATTGCAGAATCGACCAATAGTGAAATCTGTCAAGCATACCTCCTCAAGGTGCACTCGACCTCTAAATTTGAAGAACTTAAAACCTTTCCTGAGTTTTTAGAACACACCATTGAAACCATACCAGGGTATGGCTTTGTATTAAAACATGGACAAGAAGAGAATGTACGAGAACTTCTCTCTCACTTTGGGCTTACCCCACCAACGAATACTAATGAGCCCAAAAAGTTCATGCAACCACTTAAAGAGAATGCGATTTCCCCTACATGGAAACTTGCAGAGCCGGTCTATTACGACATTGACTACTCAATTGCAGAACCGCAAACCAAAAAGAGTGCCACGTTAAAGAACAGTACCTATACTGCACCCCCAAAAAACATGGGCTTTGCACAGATCCTCAAAAACATCAAATACGCTGTACTCATGGAAGAACAGGTTGAGGTTGTTTGGCATGAGGTCGAGGAATCACGAGCTATTCTTAACTCATCTCCAAAACGCAATGATGATACCCGAAGAGTTTCTATAGTGACCCCTATCTCATTGAATCAAAATAAAGACCCAATAACCCTTCATTCTATCCTCGTTGATTCAAATGACGATATGTATATCAACATCAATGAGATTGAACACATCAAAATTCTCGAAGATTAAACCTTCAAACAACCGGAATGTTCTTTAGATAATTCCGGTTGTTTCATAAAATACTATACTTTAGCAACGCGCTCACAATAGGTATTTCATGTCGTTTGTCCATCTTCAAAACCACTCTGAATATTCAATGCTGCAGTCTTCAATTCGTACTGCAAAATTGGTATCCCAGACTAAAGCCCATGGACAAACATCAGTTGCACTCACCGATAATGGCAACATGTTCGGTATCCTTGAATTCTATTTTAACGCCAAAAAAGAGGGCCTCAATCCAATACTTGGTTGTCATCTCTATGTTACCCACGAAGACCCCAATAAGCTGAGCACCCACGCAACAGCCGTTATATATGATCGTCTTGTCCTTATAGCTAAAAATGATGCAGGCTATCAAAACCTTCTAAAACTTGTGTCTCATGGCCATATTGAAGGATTCAATCAACATCCCCTCGTCCCTATTGCTCTTGTTAAGCAGCATACGGAAGGGCTCTTTGCCTTTACGGGGAGTAAAGAGACGCTCATAGGCGCCAGCTTACTGCTCGATAAAACTGACCGAGCTCAGCAGTTAATTGACACGTATACCACAGCCTTTGATGGCCACTTTTATCTCAATCTACAGAATCATGGACTCGTAGATGAGCTGACCCTCAACAAAAAACTTGCAGCGGTAAGCCAAGAGCAAAATATCCCTTTGGTAGCAAGTAACGATACCCACTATACCGTGAAAGAAGATGCTAAAGCTCACCGGGTACTCCGCTGTATTGAGAAGGGGATGATCCTTGATGAATTTGTTGATGATTTCTTCACTGTTGAAGAGTATCATGTCAAATCTACCGAAGAGATGGAGCAACTCTTCATTGACTATCCCGAGGCGATTGAAAACACCAGTATTATTGCCGACCAATGTCACGTAGACATTCGCACCGACCGTGGTGATGAATTCTGGCCCAAATTTGAGTTTCCCGAAGGATTTGACGACTCGGATGATTATCTAGCCCATATTACCTGGAGCAAGCTCGATTCTAGATACCCCGTTGTAACCCCCGAAGTTAAAGAGCGAATTCAGCTTGAACTCGATATCATGAAAGAAATGAAAGTATCGGGCTACATGCTTATTACTCAAGACTTTATTAACTGGGCCCGTGAACATGACATTCCTGTAGGTCCAGGGCGGGGTTCTGCGGTAGGGTCAGCGGTCTGCTACACCATTGGTATTACCGACCTTGAACCAATGCAGTTTGACCTACTCTTCGAACGGTTTCTGAACCCAGAACGGGTGTCGATGCCCGATATTGATACTGACTTTTCGGACAAAGAACGTCAGGATGTTATTAACTACGTTATTAAGAAATACAAAGCCCCCAATGTATCGCAACTCGTAACCTACAGTAAGCTTAAAGCGAAAGCGGTACTCCACGATGTGGGGCGCGCCCTTAATATCCCTTTTGATGAACGTAAAGAGATATCAGACATGATCCCGCCCCTTGGCTTTGACCTTACCAAGGCACTCGAAAAAGGGGATGACAAAGATGACCTGGACGCACTCATCAATAAAAATGATCAGATGCGTCAACTCTGGGCATATGCCCTAAAGCTTGAAGGACTCACCCGTCAGACCGGTATTCACGCTGCCGCAGTTATTATTGCGCCAAAGCCTCTTGTCGAACTGGCGCCGCTCTACAAGGCTCCAGGTGAGGACGATGTCGTCATTCAATACGACAAGACGTATGCTGAGGATGTAGGGTTCCTAAAAATGGACTTTTTGGGCCTGAGGACCCTTTCGGTAATTAAAGAAGCCGTTGCGGCAATCAAAGAGAATCACAATGTTTTTGTCGATGTAAACCACCTAGACCTCCGAGACCCGACTACCTACACATTATTGGGCAAAGGACTGACCGTTGGAGTATTCCAGTTTGAGTCAGAAGGAATGCAAGAGTATCTAAAACGACTCAAACCTACCTGTCTCGAAGATATGATCGCGATGAATGCACTCTATCGTCCAGGGCCCATTGAGCAGATTCCTCACTTTATTGCCCGTAAGCAAGGCACCGAAGATGTTGACTGCTACCACGAAGATTTTGAATCCATTTTGGGTGAAACCTATGGGGTAATCGTATATCAGGAACAGGTAATGCGACTTGCTCAAACACTCTGTGGATTTTCTCTGGGTAAAGCGGATATTATGCGCCGTATTATGGCCAAGAAAAAACCCAAAGAGATGGACAAACTTTACCCCGAGTATATTGAAGGTGCCATATCTAAAGGATATACTAAAGAACTTGCAGAGAACATCTGGGAAGTGCTCCTCCCCTTCTGTGCCTATGCATTTAACAAATCTCACTCGGCTGCCTATGGATATGTAGCCTTCCAATCAGCCTACCTCAAAGCACACCATGCACCAGAATGCATGACTGCGATTATGAACTCTGAGATCGACAAAACCGAACGTATTGTTGTATTTATTGAAGAGTGTAAACAACTCGGGGTTAATATCTTACCCCCCGATGTAAATCAGTCGATCAGTTACTTTAAAGCCAACCCTGATGGCACTATTCGCTATGGCCTTGGGGGCATTAAGAATGTTGGTATCAGCCTTATCGATGAGTTGGTTAAAGAGCGAAATGAGAATGGCCCCTTTGAATCACTCTTTGACCTCTGTAAACGGTTCCCTAAAAAATTCAACAAACGCTCTCTTGAGTGTATGATAATGGCAGGCGCTCTTGATCACTTCCCTGGTACACGTGCTGAACTCTATGCATCTGTTGATACCGCTCTAGAATATGCGAGCCGTCTACAAAAAGATAAAGAGATGGGCCAAGTATCACTTTTTGACATGGGTGATGACCCTACTGCAGGTTTCGAAAATTCTGAACCAAAACTTGAATCAGTCGACCCCTGGAGTTACATTGAGCTTCTCGAAAAGGAGAAGCAAGTTCTCGGTGTCTATTTTTCTGGCCACCCCCTCGAAGATTATAAAATGGAGCTCGAAGGCTTCACCACCTCCAATCTTGACCCCGATAATCTTGCAGACCTCCCCATCCCTCCGAAACCCGACTGGAAAGACCGTAATAAAAAGACCACTGAACACAATATAACCATTGGGGGGATTGTCACCTCATTTCGAGCCATCCCCACGAAAGATAGCCGTGCTTTTGGCATTGTTACCATTCAAGATGTTGTAGGAACATTCGAAGCGGTATTTTGGGCTGATGAATTTGAAGTAGTAAAAGACTATATCAACCTCGATGCAATGCTTCTCATAGAGGGGCGCCTTGAAAAACGTCGAGATACTGAAGCACTCCAACTAGTCGGAGAGAGTGTCATACCTATGGAAGACGCCCGGTCACAACTGACACGCTGTATCCATGTTCAAATTTCAACACTCACCATCGATAACGACACTATACGCGACTTAGAGATGGTCACTGAAGACTTTGAGTCTACCATGCCCAACGCCTGTGACTTTATTTTACATGTAGAAACCAACTCTCAGAAAATACACACATTGATTTCGAAGAAAAATAAAGTAAGTAGTGAGAAAGATTTTATTGATGAACTTGTCGAAATGGTCGGAGAGAAAAATGTTTGGCTCTCTGCCTCAGTTTAGTCGAGCGGATTCAGATATCCCTGTACCCGCTCTTTCTGGCTCATATTTACCCTATTTTATTGAAAATCAGCCACTTACACATACTGTAGAATGAGCCTCAAAAAATACCACATATTGTGGGCTCAATTGCTATCTTAAGAACCTCAGGTAACCCACTTCACCCTACAATTTCAAAAACTATGACCGCAAATACTTTAGATGTAACTCAGGGAAAAATAAAAGCACTCAGCGAAGAGTGTATTAATAAAATAGCGGCAGGAGAGGTCATTGAACGCCCCTCCTCTGTAGTCAAAGAGCTTCTGGAAAACTGCGTTGACGCGGGAGCTACCTCGATTACTATTAAGGTAGAAGAGGGTGGTAAAGCACTTATTAAAATAAGCGATAACGGATCAGGGATATCACCTGAAGGTCTCGACATTTGCTTTCAGAGGTACACTACCTCTAAACTATCCAGTGCGGACGACCTACAAATACTCACCACCAATGGATTCCGTGGTGAAGCACTCTCATCTATAGCCGCAGTATCTCAACTTGAAATCGAGTCAAAGACTGAAGACCATGCTGTTGGCAAAAAAATTGTTATTGAGAGTGGAAACGTTATTTCTAAAGAGGAAGTTGCCCTCGACACCGGAACAACCATTACGGTTAAAAACCTCTTCCATAACACCCCCGTTCGAAAAAAGTTTATGGCGGGCGATCAAACAGAGTTAAATCGTATTGTCGACATTACCACACGCCTTGCTCTGACCCATCCAGACATTCAGTTCACCTTAAATAACGGTCCAAAAACACTATTTCACGGCGCCGCAGGCAGTATTGAAAATAGAGTTACTGAGATTCTCGGCGCAACCTTCTCCCGAAAGATGCTCGAGATTGATTGGAATGATGGAACCATTTTTATTCGTGGTTTTATTGGTGACTACGAACAGTCTAAAAAAAGAAAGACCAATAGATATTTTTATCTCAACAACCGCCCTGTAAGTAACCACATTTTAGCATCTGCACTCGACAAAGCATACGCAACAATCTACCCTGGCAGATACCCTCTTGCAGTTCTCTTTATTGAGATGCCTTGCGACACCTTTGATGTAAACGTGCACCCTACTAAAAAAGAGGTTCGCTTTACCTCTGACTCGATGGTTTATAGTTCAATGATTCGTGCCGTAAAAGCAGCACTTCAAGGAAACAGCGCCCTACCAGAAATTGGGGAGAGTGCTGAAGCGCCTTTTGAGAAGGTCTTTGCATTTCCTGCTTCAGAACCTCAAGATACAACCTCATCGGTTTCCACATCAAAAAAAGTAACTGCACCACCACAAGAGCCTGAAGCAGTTGTACAAGATCTTTTTTCTCAACCAGAAAATGAGAATATTATTTCTCTTGCTCATTTTCACAAACAGAACACTCTGCTTGAAGAGCAAAAATCGCAAGAGATTCAGACTCAAGATCAGTTTCAGAGTTCTTACTTCCAACTCCATGCAACCTTTATTATTGCTGAAACTAAATCAGGAATGGTTATCATTGACCAAAACCGTGCTCACCAAAGAATACTTTATGAAGAAGCGCGAGGCAGTCTTGAAAACAATCATTCAATGAGTATTCAGCAGATTCTCTTTCCAGAAATTATTGAATTTACTCTCGAAGAATTCACTCTGGTCGAGGAGTATGTTGAATCATTTAAAACTCTCGCATTTGACCTCGAACCATTTGGAAATAACTGCTATCAGTTGAGAGGCATTCCTAACGACATGAGCCTCTCTGATGCAGAATACTCAATTCGCGATATGATTGCACAAATTCGACATGAGCCTATTACCGAAATCAATACGACTGATGTTATTGCCAAAGCCTATGCTTCAGGTACTGCAATTAAGCGAGGCGCCCTTCTCAACCATGCTCAGATGTCTGCTCTTATGGATTCACTCTTTGCAACAGAAGACCCCTACATCTCCCCATTTAATAAACCCATTATCGTGAATATGCCCTTAAAAGACCTCAACGCTAAATTTGGACGATAATGTGAGATACCTACTCCCTTTTTTATGTGCCTCACTTCTCTTTGCCGCTCCCAACAGAGTACTGCTCCTCAGCATCAATACAGAGAATGATCCAGAACTGGGTTCTCATCTTTTAACAACAGTCACTACAACCCTTTCAAACAATCAATCTATTTCCCTTATTTCACCATTAGAAGTTAATCTCTTTGCCTCGATAGAAAATTTAGAGCCCGGTAAAGACTTGTCAAAAATTGTCGCACACTTTAATGCCAAACAACCCGTTGATGCAGCGATCACCATAACCCTTGCGCCACTCTCGGTAAATAAGCAACGTCAATTTCTATGGGTAACTGGGGAACAGCACTATTTTCAATCTGCAGAACTCCTAGTAACAACAGCTTCTGACAGCACACTCTTTAGTGGTACTCTTACAGAAGAGACAACTATTGCAACGGGGTACTGTGGTATATTCACCTGTACCCAACCGAACCTCTCTGCGGTTGAACATGTGAGAACTCACAAAAATATTCTCCAAAAACTTGGTCAATCTCTTACTAAAACTATTGATCGACTCATATTTGAAACACCCTAATGTACCCCCTGTTATTCTCACTGTATCAACTGTGTGGATTACTAATACATGGACTTACTTGGTCACTTCAACTGAGCCCCTTTGGCAAAAAACATCTTCTTAAAGAACGACTCACTCCTGCATTTCCTGCTCTCAAATCCACTATCTGGATTGTCGCCGCTTCTCTTGGTGAAGCGAAAGGCGCAATCAATCTCGCCGAAGAGCTCAGACTATTAACAGACGCTACCCTCCTTATCACCACAACGTCTCACCATGCTCTCTTGTACTTGAGACAAGCCCCGCTCCCCTCTCAGACCTTTTGTGCTATCGCCCCCCTCGATTCCCCCCGTGCTCTAGCCACCTTTAAAAAAAAATGTACACCAATACTCATTTTACTTTATGAAGCTGAGTATTGGCCCCATATTCTTCACACCTTTCAGCATAGCCCTATACACCTTATTTCAGCAGCCATGCGTCAAAAGGTCCATACAAAACTACAGCGTCTTCATAGGGTACTCCACAGTATTGCCACTCGACACTTTAAGTCAATCAATTCAATCATCGCCCAAGATGCCCTACATGCCACACGTTACTCCCTCATTCACTCCAATGTGAAGACAGGGACTAATCTCAAAGTACTGTCTTTCACTCCTCCCAAAAACAGTGCACAATCAGAAAAAACAAAAAACGGCATTGCTCTCTGCTCTTTTCATATCAAAGAATGGCCTCTATTTATCAAATCGGTCACCCTCTCTTCTGATCCCCTCTATATTGTCCCCCGAACCCTCTCTGAATTATCTGACTGGAAAAAAGAGCTCCAAAAAGAATTTGGTAATTTTAGTCTCTTTCCTTACACTACAACCCCCGTCATTTTAGTTGAAACGTTTGGGGTGATGGATCAGGTGTTGGACCGCTGTGATAGAGCGGTTATAGGAGGAAGTTTCTCTCCAATTGGCATCCACAACATTTGGGAGCCCCTAGCTAAAGGGTGTACTCTTTTTTGTGGTCCCTATTATGAACTTCAAGAAGCTCTTATCACCGAGCTTACTCATCTGGACCTCATTACTATTTTGACACCAAATAAACCTACAAACCTGCACTTTCAAAGCTCAGTCGATGCAATAAATGAGCTATCAAATGTATATTTTGAAAAAACACAACGAACGCGTACACTCCTAACACAGGTAGTGACACCGCTCATTTCACCGATGGATTGACTATGGATATTATTTTATCAAAACCTCGAGGTTTTTGTGCGGGTGTTGATCGCGCAATTCAAATTGTTGAAGAAGCTATTGCCGTCTATAAAACTCCTATCTATGTACGCCACGAGATAGTCCACAATAAAAGTGTTGTTGACCGCCTCAAAGAGCTCGGAGCGATATTTGTCGAAGAGGTCAGTGAAGTCCCCGAAAACAGTACCGTTATTTTCTCAGCCCATGGCACCGCCACCTCGGTCTACAAAGACGCCGAAGAACGCAATCTCAGAATTCTTGATGCGGCATGCCCACTGGTAAAAAAGGTACACAAATCTGTCGTGCGTCACCACGCTAAAGAGATTACTGTAATATTAATTGGTCACTCAGGACACCCTGAAGTTGTAGGCACTACCGGTCAACTCCCGGATGGCCAAGTGACAATCGTTGGCTCTGTTGCCGATGTTGCAACACTCTCTTTTACTCAAGATCAACCATTGGCCTATACGACACAAACCACCCTCTCAGTTGATGAATCTATTGACATTATCACTGCACTGAAAAAAAGGTATCCACAAATTCAGGGTCCCGATAGTGGCGACCTTTGCTATGCCACAACCAATAGACAAGCCGCCATTAAAGAAATCTGTCAAGAAATTGATATTCTTCTTGTCGTAGGTGCAACAAACAGCTCTAACTCTAACAGACTCAGAGAACTCGGTGAAAAATTAGGCATAGACTCCTACCTTATCGCCGATGAAATGGACCTCAACTTTGATTGGTTTGTGGCTAAAAAACAGATTGGTATCACCAGTGGTGCAAGCGCCCCTGAGTACATCGTACAACAAGTTATAGAGCGCCTAAAATCCCATTGTACCATTGACTCAATATCAGAACGAGTTACCATGGAAGAGAAAGTAAAGTTTTCACTCCCGAGTGAATTAAAAAAATAGTGTACTATTGAAATCGAGATCATGCATTATTCTAGTGAGCCTCTAGGCCCCCTCACTTGTCTTCTCCGGATGTAATAATTCACTCCCCTCTCCGCTTTGAAAGTCTTTAACATAACTTTCTTCTTCAAGGGTCATAAGGCGCAATTCATTTGTCGCAATTATGAAATGCTCGCTATTGGGTATATAAATCGTTTTATTGGCAATTTTAATAAACCCAAATTTTGAAAGAAGCTCAAGGGACGTTAAAACATTCTCTTCAGAAGTGCGCAAAAGCATTGCCATTTGAGCGACAATTTTTGGAACAAAGAGGTCCGCATCACTTTTCGCATAAAAACAGAGGAGCTGCGCAACACTCGCATCTATGTAATCATCAAGGTTTCGCTCTACCCGCTCTATAACTCGCTCATGTCTTGATATTAAAGTGCGTGTGAGTCCAAAAACCCATGGTTCATACCCTTCAATGGCCACTTTAAACTCCTCTTTTGAGAGAACAAGAGCAACAACACTTTCAATTACGAGCACTGATGTCTGTCTGTGTGGCATATCAGCAAGTACGGATTCCCCAACAACCCCACCAACGCCAATTACTCCAAAATCAATCTCGTGCTTCCCATCACTTCTAAATACATGTACCAGACCCTCTTTGAGAATATAGAGAAAATCACTCTCATCTCCAGTCTTATAGATGTAGTCGCCTTTTTTGAATTTAAGGGTATTTTGAATCATCCTCATCCACACTAGCTGATAATTTATTATTATCTATCTTTTCACAAAAAATTGGGTAACTTCCATGAAAGCAACTATGAAACTCCCCATACTCATACTGAGTATACTATTTCTCCTACTGGTGTCGCAACCATTATTTGCCGAGAACTCTCATTCAGAGATCAAAGAGCGTTATAAAATCTATATTCTTATTAAAAAGGGCAAAACAGCAGAAGCACTTGCTTACATTACAAACCACCCTCAAATCAACAACCTCACTTATAAAGGGCGAACGCCACTCATTTGGGCAATCCAAAATCAACAGCCCGAAATTGTCGAAGCCCTTGCCAAAACTGGAGTAAATGTTACTGCACATTACCGCGGCATACCTCCTCTTCTTTTTGCCCTCATCCGGGAACACTATAAGTCAGCAAAGGCACTCATCGATCACAATATCGCTCTGTGGGAATATGACAAAAGTGGTACAACACCTCTCATGCATGCCCTCACAGAAAACCGAAACGTTCTCGCGGCGAACATTTTATCACGAGACATATCGGGTATTCAACTTAACGACAATACGGGCCGCTCTGCACTTGATTGGGCTCTGATTAATAAAAACAACGCACAAGTTGCACTCCTCCTTAAGCATGGAGCCCAGATAGACCCCACCTCGAAGACTCACTACTGGTTTAACTACCTTAAAAGGGGCTCTATCCCTCTTATCAAAAAACTTCTCGAACCAGTACCTTCAGTCAATATCATAGCTCAATCAGGAGAAACGCCCCTCACCCTTGCGGCCAAAATTGGTAACATCCCTCTCGCAAAAATTCTCATTGCAAAAAAAGCCGACCTCAACAAACCGAATCATTATGATAAATACCCTCTGACCATTTCTATTAATGGACAACATAGACGCTTTAGCGCTCTACTTATAGAGAGTGGTGCTAATGTTAATGTACAGGATTCAGAAGGATGGACACCCCTTATGCTCAGTAGTGCCCACTCATTTATGAGCCTTGTTGAGCAAATACTTAAGAAAGGCCCAGAGATTAATCTGCAGGATAACACCGGAAAAACTGCCCTGCAATTTGCGTGTATGAATGGCTCTCCTGCCATAACAAAAAAAATCCTCGCCCATGGAGCCAGTCCATCAATTTCAGATAACGATGGGAACGACTGTAAAGAGATTGCCATAGAAATGGGACATGCAGAGATCGTTCAACTGCTTAGGTCGAGCGGACATAACTAACAGGTACAACTAACCATTATTACCCTTGGGGCAATGACGTTGTGCCAAGCACCTCTTTCACTGTTTCTTCAAGAACCTTTGCTACCAGTGGTTTCGTAAGGTAGGCTTCACACCCTCCTTGAAATGCATTCAGTATGGTACGCTTATCTTCAATTCCCGAAAGCATAATAACCTTTACCCGATTACTTTTAATAACTCCATGGCGATACTCTAGCTCACGAATTTTTTTCAGCACTTGTTGACCATCAATCTCGGGCATCATAATATCAAGAATAACAACCATAAAAGGGCGCGCTGTAAACGATGCTTCAAAAAGGGCTATAGCATCGTGCCCTGATGTCGCAAGATCAGCCTCTCCATATTTCTTCATAATAGACTGTGCAACAGAACCGCACATTTTATCATCATCAACAATGAGTGTCCTCATAGCTCTCCCGCCTCTATATAATCCATCTCTTCAACCTATACTTTAAAACAATTCAAAATACACCCTAAGACCTTATCTTCAAGGATACCACTTCAATCGCTCGTTCTATAGCTTCAAACACATTCTTTGGTAGAATAGGCTTCGTTACATAATCATCCATTCCAACAGCCAAGCAACGCTCTTTATCACCAGACATGGCGTGTGCGGTCATTGCAATAACCGGCACCCCTACACCAGCTGTATGAGCATGTAATTTTTCTGCAAATGTTACATCTATTCCATCAAGTTGGTCATACGCTCCACTTTGACACGCCCTCAAATTTTTAGTCGCAGTAAACCCATCCATCTCAGGCATCTGGACATCCATCAGCACCACATCAAAAGAGCGTTCAGCCAGTAACTCCAGCGCAATACGTCCATTAACAGCGGTAACCACACTATGCCCTTTTCCCAATAGAATGATCCGTGCTAACTCAAGGTTGACCGAATTATCTTCCACAAGTAAAATTGAACGAGCAGGATACTGATGTTCTTTATCTCCAGTTTCAACCTCTTTTTTCCGCGCATCCTCAAGCCCCAAGAGCCTAATAAATGCATCTTTCAAATCACTTTTAACGACTGGCTTCAGCACCTTTTCGGTTATACCAAAATCAGGATAATTCTTTGATTCCTCAACATTACCTAGACCAATAATAGCGATTGTTTTCTCAGGAATTGTAATATCATCTTTTTTAAACTGCTCAAAAATATCTGCACCGGAGTATTCTCCAATATTTACCTCAATCAAAGCAATATCATAGGAGCTACTTTTCAATACCTCACAAGCGGCCTTGTAGCTATCAACAATATTTACTGTAAAACCCCAATTGGTAATTATAGACTGCATTACTTTTGAGATGATCGCCACATTTTCAATTATCAAAACCGTTAAAGTACCTGGGTCAACCTTGTCCGACTTTAAATCCTCTGTTTCATCTTTAGATGCTTCGACCCGTATGGTAAAATTAAATGAACTTCCCTCACCCAGTTCACTATCGACCCACATAGATCCACCCATCATACTACTGAGTTTTTTGGATATGGCAAGCCCAAGACCGGTACCACCATAATTTCGTGATGTACTCGAATCAGCCTGAGTAAACTCTTCAAAAATGTGATCCAATTTATCCTTAGGAATTCCAATACCTGTATCGATAACTGATATAATGATCGTTACCTTTTCTCGCTTTTTATCTTTAACCCGAATTTTTAGTCGTATATGTCCTTCTGCAGTAAACTTAATAGCATTACTGACAAGATTCGATATTACCTGACGAAGTCTTAGCGAGTCCCCTATCAATTTAGTTGGCACATCGGGCGCAATATCGAGTACTAAATCAATACCACTATCATAAGCTTTCGAAGCAAAGGTCTGTACAACAAGTTCCGTCACCTCATCAAGGTCAAATTCATTTTGCTCGAGATCTATCTGTTGTGCTTCAATTTTTGAGAAATCAAGTATATCATTGAGTAACTCAAGAAGAGTATCTGCCGATGATTTTACCGTTGTTAAATATTTCTTCTGCTCATTATTGAGATCGGTCTGCAGTGCAAGTCCTGTCATACCAATGATTCCATTCATTGGGGTTCGAATCTCATGAGACATATTTGCCAAGAATGAACTCTTTGCCTTGCTCGCCTCTTCGGCCATATCCTTAAGACGCTCAGCGTCTTTTACCGATTTTTCTAAATTGAATTTTGCAATCTGCATCTCGAATAGTGCTGCAGTCTTCTCTTTTTCAACCTCTTTAAGATGCGTAATATCAGTAGCAGAGATAGCAATACGGTGAGATGCACTCGTACTGTTCTTAAGTACTATGGCATTTTGCATCAGTATCACATTTGGGCTACCACTATTTTTGTACGTTACTTCCCGAGCTATAAAACCACCATTATCAATCATCTCTTGTTTAAACTGGTCAACGTTCTTTTTACTCACCGACAAAAATGGTATAAAGGACTGACCTATAAGTTCGTAGTCATTATACCCGCAAATAGAAGAGTAGTAGGTATTGATATACTCTATTTTTAAGTCCACATCAATAATTGCCACACCATAATTTGCAAAATCTGCAAGAGCCATAAATTTTTGAATCTCGCCCTGCATCTTTTTAGGTACCGAAACATCTCGCACCGTTGCAGTTAATACATCTTCACCATATGAATTTTTAAAGAGTGAAATATGTGACTCATACCACACCATTCCTTCAACGGGGTTATCAAATCGATACTCTACTGCACCAACAGGCATCCCCTTTTGACTCGTAAAAAACGCCTGCTCCAAAAAACCGATATCATCAACATGTACATGTTTTTTAAATGCTTCAAAAGACTGAGGAACACCTATCTGCGTAAACCCACACATATTTTTTAAGGCATCACTCATATCAAACGTGTCAGTTGGTATAACCCACTTCCAATAGCCGACTTGCGCATTGCTCAAAATAGTTTCAAGAGATTGGTTTTTTTTGGATAAACTTTTTAAACTCCGGAAAGCCTTAAAGAGTACAACTGCCCCAATAACGAGCCCCCCTGCCAATACCCATAAAAGTTGTTCAGTCATTCATTATACCAACTGCGAAAGGCCCTGTTGTAGATCGTGTAACAACGTATTCAACAAAGGATCATCCATACTCTCTTTCCCTTTTTCCTCCATCTGTGATGCAACCCCGGCCCAACCCTCTTGCCCCAAATTAAGGAGTGCACCTTTCATTGAATGCGCCACCCTCACAAATGACTCACTATCGTGTTCTGCTAAACTTTTTTCAGCCAATCCTAGGTTTTCAGTGACTGACTTTTTTGTTGCATCGAGCATCATATCTATGTTCTCTTCGGGGAGGCCATATACATCTGCCAAATGCGTCCTGATAGATTCTGGTAAAACGGGCTCTAGACTCATATATTCTCACAAATTGGAAACAGTGTAGCTCACATTATATTACTACAATAAAGAGAGCGAAAGCAATAGAAAGAAGGTAACTCTTGAATTTTAGGCCTCAATATCTCAAACACCGCTGACCACTCATACTTTCACTCTAAATACTCAAAATTTTACCCACTTTTTCCATTAAGGGGCCCTCTTCATTTCCCGATAGATATAATAGCCGTGCATGGTGCCGGTAGCTGAATGGAATTATGGGCCATTCAGAAAAGGGTGGGAATATGAACAAGCAGAGAGTCATTCTGCGTGAAAGCCATATTGGCCAAATTGCCTTCACTGATATAGAGACGGCAAATGGTTTTACCGTTATTCGCCGTGGTGGTATCATTACACAAAACCTCATTACTGCTTTAAGAAAACGCCACAACCCTACACTTTTTTTTTCATCAACAACACCTCAGTCCATAAACGATTCTCATATAAAAGGGCACAACGAGTGGGTTAAGTTCTCCAATCAATCACCAATCAATACCCCAATCACACAATCAATCATACCCAATCCCCCACTAACGCACTCAGGTGTGCCTTTTTATACATTCCTTAAACAACTCCATCCCAAAAACCGTACTCGGAGTTACAAAAGACGGATACACCAATTACATAATAAGCTTACCGCAGAAGTAGAAACCCTCTTTATTAATGCTGTTGGCCCAATGAAGCCCTCTTATGCAACCATTGGATCAATTATTGAAGATATTCTTTCGGTTATGAGTGAAGATAAAAATATACTTATAAACCTTTGTCTCAAAAATGATTCACTTGATTACCTCTATGCACACGCACTTAATGTGACCATTATCGCTCTTAATATTGCTATAGCAAAAGGATACAATCGTGAAGACCTCATAGAAATTGGCACGGCAGCACTGCTTCACGACATAGGTATGCTCTATACCGACAAAGCCATCAGAACTGAACGAGATGAGCTCAAACACGATGATACCTTTGAAATAAAGAGTCACCCTACCATTTCTGCTAACATTCTCGATACTATAAGAGGTGTGCCCCCGACAATCCAACTCGTCGCTATGCAGGTACATGAACGTGAAAATGGTATGGGATACCCTAAGGCTCTAAAAGGGCACTGCATTCATAGATACGCAAAAATTATTGCTGTAGCTGACGTCTATGTAGCCCTTATTAACGACCGGCCCTACCGGCAGGCAATCCGGCCATTTCATGCCGTCAGAGAGCTTATATCAATGATGAATCGCGGTTTTTTAGAGAAAGAGTCTGTAAAGTATCTCATCAACTACATTTCACTCTTCCCTATTGGTTCAGTTGTTGAACTGAGTAATAAGAGACTCGCCAAAGTCATTGCAGTTCATCAAGGGATAATTGACCAGCCAGAAGTCTCAATCATTACTAATGAACAGGGTGACCTCCTCAGGGAAGACCAAGTGACTCAGACACAGCTTTCAGAAAGGTCCACACTGTCAATTATAGGCACTCGAAATGCGCTCTCTGATTTACCCGATATTATGTTTGGTTTTTAGCGTATCAAGCACCCTCACCGACTCTTCATAGAGCCGGAGGGGTTTGCTGTATACAAAAGGCTATCTAATAGTTTTCTATGGCATTAATATAGACAGGCTCTGGTTGCAGACCTCTGAACTGGGAAACAATTTCACCATCTTTAAAGATCACTGCAGTAGGAAAGGTATCGATATTATACTTCCGTGTAATCTTCGCATTTTCATCACTATTGAGGAAAAAGACATCTGCCTTATTTTTTAACGATTTCGCAACCTGTTCAATCACCGGCTTACTCGCCTTAGAGAGGTCATCCCATACCGACCAAAAATGAACCAAAACTGGTTTCTTTGATTTTAATACATGTTTCTTAAAAGTTTTTTCAGTAGTGTGAGCCATATATCCTCCATTGTAGGTGTAAGATTATGCAAAAGTTGCACTCTTTAATATAAAGAGATCTGAATAGCCTGGGGAGAAAAATAAGATGGATTTTAACTATTTTACATTTTTATGACACTTTTATTTGAGCTTTTTAAAAGAGGTATAAAAAAAGCCGTCAGATACTGACGGCTTATGGGCCCACAAAGACTTGAACTTTGGACCACTCGATTATGAGTCGAGGGCTCTAACCAACTGAGCTATAGGCCCCATAACTTTTCCGTAGAAAAGCTCAGCTAATATACGTATTAGTTCATGAGAGGTCAAGATAATCGGTACCATATAGTGTCGGTTTATGTAAAATTATAGACAATAAACCCTAATTATCATGAATAATTGTCACTATTCAACTATATTCTAAATACTCAAAATAGAAATTCTAAAATTCATAAAGGATAAGGCATGAAAGTATCACTCATACTCACCCTTGCTGTGACCTCATTACTCATTATCACTGGCTGTAAAAGTAAACGAGAAAAAATCGGTGACGGGCACCTCGAACAGGGCAACTATAAAGTAGCTGTTCAAATGTACCTCAACGCAGAAGAGAAAGGAGAGGTATCGGAAGACTTCCCCGCCAATCTTTCACTTGCTCTTACTGGCCTAATGGAAGAGATCGCACTCCGTGACCCGCTTTCTAATGCAATTTCAAACTATACCGACGAAATCCCGAAATACCTCTCTAAAGTCAAAGACCCTACCATCATTGGTAAATATGGCGTTACCATTGCTAAAATCACGAAATTACGTGTAAAAGAGGGGCAATTCATCCCTGTTTTACAAGGATTTCAAGCAATTACAAAAGCAAAAGGGCTTCTTGAAGCGCTCAATGCTACACACTCTGAATTTACCAACATCGTTGAAGAAGCTGAAAAGCTCTACACCGATGGTGTTATCAAGACGGCCAAAAGCGAGTCAGACTATGTCCGTGCAGAGTATTTTTTACTCGAAGCAGAGACTGTTCTTCCTGCGAACACTGACATTAAAGAGGTACTCAATAGAGTACGCCTTAAAAACCGTAGTAACTTCCTCATCTTTTCAGAGGATGTCAATGGTATTACTCCAAGTCCTCTTGTAGATCGTAATGCCTTTGTTATGGCCTTCCCTCGGTTAACCGTCGGTTCAAAGTCTGCATCAGGTGAGCTTCAATTATGGAACACATCAGGAAACAACCAGAGCTTTAAAGCAAGTGATTTCAAATTGATCTCTACAGAAGGCAAAAGCGTTCCAGGCAAACGCGTTCGCGGGTCGTGTGAAAAGGTAAATAATGAGAATGATTGTGCTGTAGTCATTAAATGGCGTTATGAGAATGGCTTTACCCCAGACTATGTTTTAGCAAAGAAAGATAATGCAGAAGGTCGTAAATATTTAGGCGTGAAGTAATCCTCTACACCTACAACACCTTAATATCAAAAGAGCCAGTGAAGTAATACTTCCTGGCTCTTTTATTATCTGTACCTATCAGGATCGGTTACTATTTAGTAGCATACTTCTTTCGATTCGCTGCAGCGACATCTTTATAGCGATTATGCTGCTTTAATGACCCAGAGAAAAAATGTTCCATTGATCCATTATCCTTTGCCACAAAATAGAGGTCTCGATTCTCCTGAGGGAAAAGTGCAGCCTTAAGAGCTTCCTTCCCTGGATTTGATACAGCATGGGGCATTAAACCCGTATTTTTTCGTGTATTAAATGGGCTATTTGATCTCAATTGACTCCTATAAATAGGGCCCGTAAGATTTCTAAAAATATAGCGCACTGTGGGATCTGCTCCAAGAGGCATCCCTCTTTTTAATCGGTTATAAAAGACTCCAGCAATACGACCACGTTCGGCAGACACCCCAGCCTCTTCTTCAACAACTGATGCAAAGGTAACAACACCATTTGTGCCATACTTTTTAAAGAGCTCTGACTTCTCTGGTTCTAATGTTTTAAACACTCTATTAAATTGAGCAACCATGATCCGTATCACCTCTTTCTCAGTGACACCATACGGGAACTGATAGGTATCGGGATAAAGGTAGCCTTCAACTGATTTCGATTGTATCCCCAGTTCCTTTGCAAACTGAGCATCATAAACCGCAGTCTCAAATCGGGCGCTGTCAATTTGCGGCATTTTACTCGTTAGAATTGTAGAAATCTCCCAACTCACTCGCCCCTCAGGTATGGTCACTTTAACCGTTGCGGTCTTTCCTTGAACTAATAACGCTGCAATCTCCATAATAGTTGCATTGCTCGGTATAGCATACACTCCCGACTTATAGCGCGTCCCTAAACCACTATACCGTGAATAGAGCTTAAAATCGAAGGTATCAGCAATAAGCTTATTACTTTTAAGGAGCGCCCCAATTTGCCCCACCCCACTTCCTCTTTTCACCTGAATGATAAGAGGCTCTATAGAATCAGAGTGCCGCACGCTCCACTGGGATTGATAATGATTAAACACAACTGCAAGGGCAACAAGTCCAACAGCTAAAATAATGGCGAGAGTAATGATCACTTTTTTCATGCCAAAAAAAGTAACAAGTTTTATCTACAATAGGTCAAATCCCCTCGTTAGAACTTCAAATTTTAGTCAATTTTTCAGACCACTCATTATCCCCTGAAAATGTAAAGATTTAGCAAAAAGCCTTGTTTTATCGATTTTAAAGAATATATTATAACGGCACTGCCGCAGAACCATAGGAAATACATGAGAAGTCTGGTCCTTATACTTGCTATCATACTCATAGCTACACCTGTTTTTTCAAAAACAGTCGCCTCAAAAGATGGCGACCTTATGCTCACCCGCAATCCTGGTGGGGGAGGTGACGTATGTACTGCTCTTGCAAATGAAAGTATGGTTCTCCTTAAAAAAAATGACAATTATGTATTGGTAAAAGCCGATTGTGGACAAGGATGGGTAGATAAAAAAGCTATCGTCTTTGAAAAACTCACTGGTGACAAATCAATGAATTTTGACCAAGTAGACATTATGGGTTGGCTCGACAATCCATCAGCGATATTCGTACTCGATGATAAATCTGAAGAGACTGAAGGCGTTGACCTTAATCGCAACTTTAAAGAGTATATGAAGCATACCATGGACCGTGAACAAGTTGAGATGAAAAACCAAGACAACTAATCACCTCAATAGAGTTACACAAGCTTTAAGCCCAAAGAGAACACCTCTTCGGGCTTTTTTGTGCCTTCACCTCAGTATTCCACCCCCTTTTAGTTAGGTTGTAATAATTTTCTCAAAAACCACTAAAATGCGAGTCTTCGCATAAATGCATATAGTTTTTTATATATTTCCCACAATAACACAAACAAATTCTATGAATGAGGAACTCAATGTCAAATTATTTTTTCACATCTGAATCCGTATCAATGGGCCACCCAGACAAAATGGCTGACCAAATCTCTGATGCAGTACTTGATGCAATGCTCGAGCAAGACCCTAAAAGCCGAGTTGCCTGCGAAACAATGATCACTACTGGTATGGTTGTACTTGCAGGTGAAGTCACTACCACTGCTGAAGTTGACTTTCAAGATATCGTTCGCAGTACCATAAAAAAAATTGGGTATGACGATTCTAACAAAGGTTTCGATTACAAAACATGTGCAGTACTCGTATCACTCGACAAACAGTCTCCTGACATAGCACAAGGCGTAACAACTGGTGAAGGCCTCCACAAAGAGCAAGGTGCTGGTGACCAAGGTATCATGTTTGGCTATGCGTGTGACGAAACACCAGAGCTTATGCCCCTTCCTATTGCACTTTCTCACAAACTTGTTGCAGCACATGCAAAACTTAAAAACACTAAACTTAAATTTCTCCGTCCTGACGCGAAATCACAAGTTACCGTTGAATATGACCAAAATGATAAACCAGTACGCGTAGACTGTGTTGTTTTTTCTACTCAACATGATGAGAAAGTAAAATACTCACAACTCAAAAAAGACGTTATTGAGCACATCATAAAGAAAAACATCCCTGCAAAACTTATTGATAGCAAAACAAAATTTCTTATTAACCCAACAGGGAAATTCATCATTGGTGGACCTCAAGGTGACTGTGGCTTAACAGGTCGTAAAATTATCGTAGATACCTACGGTGGAATGGGTCGTCATGGTGGCGGTGCTTTCTCTGGTAAAGACCCATCTAAAGTTGACCGTTCTGCTGCATACGCTGCACGATACGTTGCAAAAAACATTGTAAAAGCGGGCATTGCAAAAAAATGTGAAGTACAACTTTCATACGCAATTGGCTACCCAGCCCCAACGTCAATACACGTAAATACTTTTAGCACATCTAAACTTACTGATGATCAGGTTTCTTCACTTATAGAAGCGCACTTTGACCTTACACCAGCAGGTATTGTTAAGTCTCTTGACCTCCTTAAACCACGCTACACCAAAACTGCAGCACATGGCCACTTTGGAAGAAAAGAAAAAGAATTCACTTGGGAAGTAACTGACAAAGCTGAAGCGCTCAAAAAAGCCGCAGCAAAACTAGGAGCATAGTAGTATGAGTACAATCGATT
>JAOPTW010000069.1:0-1952 GCA_051532035.1 Fibrobacterales bacterium
TACTGATGCTCTTACTTTCATTATTTCCTCTTACTTATAGCGGTAAGTAATACGTCCTCTGTTTAAATCATACGGTGATAGTTCAACTAAAACCTTGTCATCTGGAAGAATTCTTATATAGTGCTTACGCATCTTACCAGATATATGTGAAAGAATCACATGATCATTCTCAAGTTTGACCTTGAACATTGCGTTCGGCAGCGCTTCTGTAACGATACCTTCAACCTGTATGCCTTGCTCTTTTGCCATTAACGAGAATTCCTTCCTCTAAGTCTGCCTTTCTTAAGAAAGCCATCATAATTTTTGGTATGCAGTTGTGACTCTAATTGACGCAATGTGTCTAGTGCAACACCTACTACAATCAATACACTCGTTCCACCAATGTAAAATGTCATATTCAATGCATCTTTCAAATGAAGTGGACCTACACTTATTAAAGCCAAGAATATTGCCCCAGGGAGCGTAATTCTTGTAAGTATTCTATCTAAAAATTCTGCTGTTTTCCTTCCCGGTCTTACCCCCGGAATATAGCCACCCGATTTTTTTAAGTTCTCAGCAATTTCACGAGGATTATACTGAAGAGCTGTGTAAAAATAGGTAAAGAAAATAATTAGTAAAGCGAAAACTATAGAATATACATAATGCCCTGGTAAAAAAGCATTTGCAAAGGTCTGTGCCCATGAAATATTTGGTATCCAGGCGGCAAACATCGTTGGTATAAACATAAGTGATGAAGCAAATATCACTGGTATAACACCAGCGCTATTGACCTTAAAAGGTAAATAACTTGATTGTCCACCCATTACTTTTCTACCGACAACTTTCTTAGGGCTTTGAAGTGGTATTCTTCGCTGTCCTTGCTCAACAAAAACTATAAATGCTACTATTCCAATCACCATTGCAAGAATCAAAAATTCAACTGCTATTGGGCTATTATTATTTGCAAACTGTTCCCATTCGGTAAAAACCGCTTGTGGTAGTGTTGAAATAATACCAATAAAAATGATTAGTGAAATTCCGTTACCAACGCCTCTAGATGTAATTTGTTCACCGAGATACATAATAAACATTGTACCGGTAGTCATCGTAAGAGTAGTAAGTAGTCTGAACCCCCATACCCCTTCAGGAGAGCTAAAGCTATCGAGAAGAAGTGGTAATCCAGTACCCATTGCAGTATTAATAGTTACAGTACTGAGCCAAACTGAAATACCCCAAGCTTGAACGCCTGCAAGTACAATAGTTCCATAGCGAGTCCATTGAGTAATTTTAGCACGTCCCTCAGCTCCTTCTTGTTGAAGTTGCTTAATAGCCGGAACAACAGCACCCATCAATTGTATAATAATCGATGCACTGATGTAAGGCATAATACCTAATGCAAAAATAGTTGCTCGTTGAAAAGCTCCACCCGTAAAGGCATCATATAGACCAAATAGATTATTGTTGTTTGATGCAAAATAATCAGCAAGACGACCAGTATCAATACCTGGAGTTGTAATATGTCCACCAAGACGATAGATGACTAGGATAAATAAGGTGAAAAGGATTTTCTTCCTTAAATCACCTATTTTCCAAGCATTAAGAAACCCAGATAGTGCTTGCATATTATACGAGCTCTACTTTTCCACCCTGTGCTTCGATAGCATCTTGGGCTTTTTTTGAGATTTCATTAACTTTAACTGTAATAGCCTTAGTTATTTCACCAAATCCTAAAACTTTTACAAGTACATCAGACTTTCTGATGAGGCCGTTTTCTTTGAGTACTGCTACATCAATATCTGTTACAGTAAGAGCTTCAAGAGCTTTCAAATTAACGATCTGTATTTCTTTAGGGTTCTTCATTCTAAAACCACGTTTAGGAAGACGTTGTTGAAGCGGCATTTGGCCACCTTCAAAACGTAGTTTACCCTTACCAGAACTCTTACGAGCTCCGGCACCTTTCTGACCACGTCCAC
>JAOPTW010000070.1:0-4470 GCA_051532035.1 Fibrobacterales bacterium
TTCCAAAAATGGAAGGTAACGCAGTTACTGCTGAAATTCGCCTTCCCTTTGGTGTACCGTTATCAGAGACAGAATCGGTAAGAGACTTGCTTGTTGCTGCAAACAAAAAGACCAATGAGTTTTTTGGAGAAGAATATATTGATGGGACTTTTGTGCAAGTGGGGCAGGGGCCTGTAAATAGAGGGCCTCATGGGAGTTCAGGTGCGAGTGGGTCCCATCTCCTTACAGTTAAAGTACAACTAGTGGGGGCTGACCTCAGAACATTTACTGCTGAAGAGTACTCGACAAAATGGAAAGAATATTTGCCAGAAATACCAGGGGTTGAAGCGCTCTCTATTGGCGCAAAAATGGGACCGAGTGTGGGTAAAGAAGTTGAGATACAACTCTCTCACTTTGATAAAGTAATATTAGAGAAGGCATCTCAAGAACTCTATGAAGCATTTTTAACCTATCCCGCCCTGACTGATGTAGAAACAGGGTTCTCTTCTGGTAAGCCTCAAATGGACTTTACTATGAAATCTGGTACACAGGCTTTGGGGGTTACATCAACCACCATTGCACGTACACTGCGGTCTGGTGTATACGGGACAGAAGCACTTCGTGAACAGCGTGGTCGTAATGAGCTGAAAGTAATGGTGCGGCTCCCTAAAAATGAACGGAGCTCAGAAGGAGATATTAATCAAATGAGGGTCAAAACTGCTACCGGGTCATATGTTCCTTTAATGGATGTTGCCTCTTTCAAATATTCTCAGGCACCAACAACAATTAATCGTGAAGATGGGCGTAGAGTTATTAATGTAGGGGCAGAAATTGCTCCTGGAGCAAGTACTGCTGTTGAAATGCTCAGGACTATAGGGCAAGGTCCACTCAAAACCCTTCTCGAAAAATATCCCGCACTCAAAACTGCAAAATCAGGTATGCAAAAAGAGCAGAGTAAAAGTTTTGGCTCCCTGGGTCCCAATGCTTTACTAGCTCTTGTAGGAATTTTTGCACTACTTGCCATCCCTTTTAGAAGCTATGTTCAGCCACTCATTGTGATGTCAGCCATTCCTTTTGGGTTTATGGGGGCAATAATTGGGCACTTAGTGCTCGGTTATGACCTCAGTTTTATTTCTGTAATGGGGGTTATAGCACTCTCTGGGGTCGTAGTGAATGACTCATTGGTTCTTATTGATGCCGTTAACAAATTCCGTACTGAAGGTATGACCTCTCGGGATGCAATTATAGAAGCGGGCATGCGTCGTTTTAGACCGATTCTTCTGACTTCACTGACGACCTTCTTTGGGTTGATGCCTATGATTTTCGAAACCTCAATCCAAGCGAAGTTCTTGATTCCCATGGCTATTAGTCTCGGTTTTGGTGCACTTTTTGTGACGGGTATTGTTCTGGTTGTGGTGCCGGCGCTCTATATCATGGTAAATGATATTCAGAAAATTCTTGGTATTCATGCAGAGGAGAAAGCGGTCCTTGAATTACGGGGAGTAGTAGAAGAAGAGTAAGAGATTTGGACTCTTGGAGTTGAATTAAAGTGTCGTCTTGAAATATTCGAGCTTCACTTCTCTACTCTTTACTCCTCACACCTGAAACTCCGTTAATTTACTACCTTTTTTGGCTGAATTTGACCTTCAGAGGGATCTATGATCGCTATTGTTGACTATAAGGCCGGAAATTCATCTTCGGTCAAGAATGTTCTAGAATATTTGGGTTTTGAGAGTGTGGTTACAGCCGATCACGATGTGATCAAAAGTGCTGACCGAGTAATTTTTCCTGGAGTTGGTGCTGCTGATAGTGCCATGGATAGTTTAAAAGAGGGGGCACTCGATGCACTCCTTACAAATGTTATAGCGTCGGGCAAGCCCGTATTGGCTATTTGCATAGGGTGCCAAGTAGTGTTAAGTTCATCTGAAGAGGATGGTGGGGTTGCGTGTATGAATGTAATTCCCGGGCAAGCGATGCGGTTTACCTCTGAGCCAGGGCTTAAAATTCCTCATATGGGCTGGAATCAAGTTAATCGTGCGAGTGAACATGAATTGTGGACTGATATTAAGAATGGCGCTGAATTTTATTTTGTACATAGTTACTACCCTAATCCATCAGAAATGTCGACTCAATTTTCTAAAACAACCTATGGCACTCAAGAGTTTTGTTCTGCAATGATTCAAGGGTCACTTCTTGCAACACAATTCCACGTAGAAAAAAGTGGCGTTGTGGGGCTACAACTTATGAAAAACTTCTGTAACTGGAATCCTACCACAGGAGGGGCCAACTAATGTTAACGAAACGATTGATAATTTGCCTCGATGTACACAACCGAAAAGTGACCAAAGGGGTCAAGTTTAAAGGGAATGTAGAAATTGGTGATCCTATTGATATGGGGAAGAAGTATTCTGAAGATGGGGTCGATGAATTAGTATTCTATGATATCACAGCCTCTGCTGAAGGACGCCCGATTGATATTGAAATGGTTCGTGATATTGCACGTAATGTCTTTATCCCATTCTCAGTAGGTGGTGGTATTCGCAACCTCGAAGATATGCATAATGTACTTGAAGCAGGAGCAGAGAAGGTGAGTATCAACTCCCTCGCTGTCTTGAATCCAGAAATCATAACCCAAGGAGCGCTTGCTTTTGGTAATCAATGCATGGTTCTTGGAATGGACGCCCTTAAGGTTGAGAAGTCTGAAGAGATTCCATCTGGCTACGAAGTTGTTATTAAAGGTGGGCGTCAACCAATGGGTATGGATGCGGTTGAATGGGCTATAAAAGCGGTAAAATTGGGTATTGGAGAGATTTGTCTCAATTCAATTGATGCTGATGGTACCAAAGCAGGCTATGAACTGGAAATTACCGAGCTCATTAGCCAAGCGGTTGAAGTGCCGGTGATCGCCTCTGGTGGTGCAGGTACTCCAGATCATATTTCAACACTGTTTGAAACAACGACCGCTGATGCAGCACTCGTTGCTTCGATGGTGCACTACGGAACGTATAGCGTTCAAGATATCAAGTCTGAAATTAATCCCGCTGTCCCATTGCGGAGAATTTAGATTTATCGTATAATTATAGGATCGGGCAAGTTCTGCCCGTTTAATTGAGAGAACTATGGATAAGAAATTAGCCGAGACCGTAATACAGGCCGGTATAGATAGTGGTGCAGACTTTGTTGAGCTCTTTGTCGAAGAGACTCGTAATTCATCATTGTTATACAAAGATCAAAAAGTTGAAAATGCCTCTGCAGGCACCGAGTTTGGTGTGGGTATTCGTCTCTTGTTTGGGACTGAGGTACTCTATGCGCATACGAGTGTTGAGACCGAAGACTCAATGGTAAAATTGGTTCGTGAACTTGCTGCTGCAAGAAATGGATCGAGTGCAAATGGTATTGTGCCAGTACGGTTTAAAGATATGTCGTTTGACGATATACATCCCGTTGTTAAAGATCCACGTAAGGTTGGTCAAGAACATAAGCTTCCTTTTCTTAAAAGAGCCGATGAAGTAGCGCGTGCTACCTCTAAGCACATTACACAAGTTGCGGTAACTGCATACGATACCCTTACACAAATTGAAATTTATAACTCCGAAGGGCTTGCTGCCTCGGATAAACGCTCCCGTGCTCGTTTTACGGTAAACGTTACCGCTGGTGAAGGGGGAGAACGTTTCTCTGCCCATGAATCACCTGGAGCGCTTCAAGGGTTTGAATACTTTGAAAACCTCGATGTGGACTCTTATACAACAGCCGCTGCAGAACGTGCAGTATTAATGCTTGATGCGGGGTATGTACAAGGTGGACACAAAGCGGTCGTTATGGGGAATGGTTTTGGTGGAGTGATTTTTCATGAAGCGTGTGGACATCCTTTAGAAACAGAATCGATACGTCGTAAAGCATCACCATTTTGTGGTAAATTAGGTGAGCAGATTGCCCATACATCGGTCACTGCTATTGATGATGGTACTGTTCCTAACATGTGGGGTTCTCTCAATATTGATGATGAAGGAATGGCTACAGGTAAGACGACCCTTATTGAAAATGGTATATTAAAAAGTTATATGTCGGATCGCGTTGGGGCCGAAGAGGTGGGGGTGCCCCGTACTGGTAGTGCACGACGTGAATCTTACAAATACGCTCCTGTTTCACGTATGAGAAACTCATATATTGCTCCAGGCTCTGATAGCCTTGAAGAGATGCTGGCCAGTTCAGAAGGTGGTATCTACGCAAAGAAAATGGGTGGTGGGTCAGTGAATCCTGCAACTGGAGAATTTAACTTCGCAGTTGAAGAGGGATACCTCATTAAAAATGGAAAAATTGCAGAACCACTCAGAGGGGCGACCCTCATTGGTAAAGGACATGAAATTTTAACAAAAATATCTATGGTGGGTGACGATTTAGAACATGCGGCAGGCATGTGTGGCGCATCAAGCGGAAGTGTTCCGGTTACTGTTGGGCAGCCAACACTTAAAGTTGATTCTATTCTTGTAG
>JAOPTW010000071.1:0-10201 GCA_051532035.1 Fibrobacterales bacterium
AGGTGATTTTCCTAAGGTTATAACAGCTGCAATACGAAATGAGATCGATTTACAGTTCCTTCAAACAAGTTTCTCTTTTCTTGATACTACGGGACATCCAATAGCACACTCAGTTTTTTCACAATTTCAAAAATTATACCCATCCTATACCAAGGTTCAATCCCTTGAGGCTCCTACGGGATTTATTCATGCCTATGACCTGACTCGTATCCTCATTTCTGCACTCAAAGGAGTATCACTTGATCAAAATATACGTGACATCCGAAAAGACCTCCATTATACTCTCGAACACCTGACTACCCCTATTACCGGATTAGTGAAGACCTACCAGCTCCCTTTTTCTCCATGGAGTCCAATAGAAAAGGATAGCCATGAGGCGTTATATATCTCAGACTTCAGAATGGCACAATTTGGAACTCACAATGAAATTATTTTGATACAATAGATACCTATGAATATGATTCTAAAAAACAAAAAATTATCATGGTATATTTTTACCGCCTCAATACTCTCCTTTGTAGTATTTGGCTGTCTTATTACCATTCTTCTCTTTTACAGAATCGATACAACCCTAAAACGGACTCAATCCACACAGAGGCTTCGGGAATCAAAAGGAATTGTTTCCGATATAACACAATACCTCACTACCAGAAACTCATTAATTAAAGATTATGCCCAGTATCCTGTTCTTGTTCAGAGCTGCATGCAACCAAATCTAAATAAAGGAAATCTTCATGATTTTCTGAGTGCCACCAAGGTATTTAATAAAGCCGTCAATTATGCGTTCCTCGACTTTAAAGGAGATGTTTTATTTAATAACACAACACTTGTCGAAAGCCAATTTAAAGAAATGCCCTGGATTGACAATATACTTAACGATACCCTCACTTCTTTTATTCACCTTTATAAGACTGATACAGGCTATTTCTGGGGGCTCCTTTCTGCTGTTCAATATAATGGGCATACAGAGTGTATCCTCTCGGCAGAATTTCCGTTACAATCCATCCTTGATATCTCTCATTTTAATGACCTTAAGGGGATTCAAATTTCGCTCCTTTATAAGGATACTACAGCACTGAATTTAGGAACAGAAAGTAAGGGTATCCCGTTTATTGCATTGTTACCCTACCCAAATACAAAAGTTCGGATCATCTCAGATATTCAGGACTATATAGATACTCGTAATAGACTTATCATTGAAATTTTGTTGATTTTGGCCTTCCTGTCACTTGTTCTATTCGCTCTATTTTATAGAACATCTCAAAAGCACCTCATCAACCCTATTGCAACATTACAGAAAATCACAACTGATCTCGCAGCAGGATTTTCACCCACACATCCTGTCTATGAAAAATCAATCCAGGAACTGCAGGATCTTTATGATAATTTTATTGCCATGTCTGACATTATACTTGATCGGGAAAATGAACTTATCAAACACAATACGACTCTGGAAACAACTCTTCAACAGCTTAAAAGTGCTCAAACTCAGTTAATTCAACAAGAAAAGCTTGCAAGCATTGGTCAATTAGCCGCAGGCATTGCTCACGAGATCAACAATCCAGTAGGGTATGTTACGAGTAATATTTCTACATTAAATACATATCTGGAAAAGATTACCCACTATATCGATACTCTAGAGAAAGAGACCCAATCTTCAGCAAACACACATAAAAGTGAAAAAGGCAATATTTCTTTTATTTTAAATGACACACATGATCTGGTAAGTGAATGCCAGAGTGGCCTAAAACGTATAACCACTATTGTAAAAAATCTTAAAAATTTTTCTCATATTGATACGTCCAACACTTTTGATAACTTCGATATTGTTGCAGGTATTAAAAGTACCCTTGTTGTCGCCAAAAATGAGTACAAATACTTCATTGATATTATTGAACACTATACAGATCAACCCATTATTAAAGCAAATGGTTCAGAATTGAATCAGGTATTCCTCAATCTTATTGTCAATGCATCTCAAGCAGTACGAGATAGCGATAAGGAAAAAGGATCACTTACTATAACTGTTGAAGAACATCAATCAGAAATACACTGTATATTTACGGATACTGGACCAGGAATACCAAAAGAGGTAGAGCCTAAAATTTTTGACCCCTTCTTTACCACAAAAGAAGTTGGAGAAGGGACCGGGCTGGGTCTCAACATATCATATGATATTATAACGAATAGACACAAAGGTACTATAGAGGTTACTACAGAATTGGGGAAAGGCAGTACTTTTACGGTGAAGATCCCTAAAAATGGCTCAGAAATGTAACTCACCAATAGAGAACCTCTGCTTGGATATTTATTAAATAAATTTTAGTAAAGACATACTTTGTTATAATTATATGATCTGTTAGCTGTAATGAGAGAATAACCTACCAATCCAGTAAGAAGAGTACAATGGGATATTAATACTGCATAAAAACCCATTGCATTTCTTACAATGTGCTATTTTTAACTCAGAAATAAAATATTCTTTTGAGACCCATAGAACATATGCGCCTAAATACCAATCACGCAAATACTACCAATACCGACACAAACTGGCTCTTATTATTTATCAGTTGGATTATTGTCGTCGTCTCGGTCCTCGGTTCACTCTTTTTTAGTGAAGTAATGAAATTCCCGCCGTGCTCCCTCTGTTGGTATCAACGCATCCTTCTGTACCCTCTCGTCATACTATTCTTAGTAGGCCTCTTCCCCTTTGATAAGGCAGTGATAAAATATTCACTCCCCTTAGTGATTCCTGGGTGGCTTGTTGCCCTCTATCACAATTTACTCTATGTGGGTATCATACCCGAAACGATTACCCCCTGCAGCCAGGGAATCTCCTGTAGTGAACAATATATCGAATTCTTTGGATTCATCTCCATACCGCTCCTGTCGCTGGGAGCATACACCGCACTCGTAACCCTATTATTAATTTTAAAAAAGAGAACCACTCATGAATAAAAGAATAATCGTACTCCTTTCTGTCGTAATCCTCATGGCCTGTTATGTAGCCGGGTCATATATATACAAATCAAAACAAACCGCAAAACGCACCTTTCTTGCGCAAGAAAACGCACAGCTTTTTGTTCCGGATCATGCCATAACCTATGGTAATGCCGATGCTAAAGTCTACATAGTAGAATTCTTTGACCCTGCCTGTGAAACCTGTCGTCAGCTCTTCTATTCAGTAAAAAGTATTGTCGAAAAATCAAATGGTAAAGTACAACTTGTTATGCGCTATGCTCCCTTTCATCATGGTGCCCAAGATATAGTAACCCTCATTGAAGCTGCTCGCAAGCAAAACAAGTATTGGGAAGCTCTTGAACGCCTCTATGGCTATCAAGCAGTCTGGGCAAGTCATCACCAAGCAAAGGTCGACCTCACTTGGGGCTACATGAAAGACATCAATCTCGACATTGAGCTTCTTAAAAAAGATATGAAAGACCCAAAAATCGCACAACTCATTCAGCAAGACCTTGCAGATGTTAAAACGCTCAATGTAAAACAAACCCCAGAGTTTTTTGTGAATGGCAAGCCTCTCCCTCGTTTTGGATTGGATGAGCTTACAAAACTCGTAACAAAAGAGATTGCTGTTCAGTACGGTGAATAATTAAAAAGTCTATACGCCTAACCTACGCATCCATAGGGCGACTCCCAAAGATGCGTTAATAGGGCTTAGAATAGCAGCTATAAGAATTGATTGATACGCATCAAAGATAAAGTTACAACCCAATAGTAACATTTTTATTAGTATGAAGCAGGGTGTGTTAGTTAACACACTATTTTCCACTCACCTATATATCTTTTAATAAGCCCTTTATCCCATACTCATATGTCTTTTTTACAGAACTATTGTATTGTCCACTATAAGACAAAACTATCTATTGTAGCTTTCTCTCTTTTAGGTACCCTCTCTTCGATTACAGCTACTCCAGTAGAGGACTGGTCCCTTTTAAAAGAAAACGATCGTGTTATCCTCTATGAAAGAAAATCATCAGAAAAAGATGTATACGAGTTTCGAGGAGTTGGACTCATTGAATACGATATCGTAAAATTGGCCGCCACCGTAGTGCAGCCCACCTTGATGTCTGAATGGGTCTACTGGTTTGAATCTTCCAAACTTATCGAACGCAATTTTACAACTGAGAGCTACGATGAAGATTTAAACAATTATTATCAAATTGTATACGGTGAAACCTATTTCCTACCGCCCTACAACAATCGAGACTGGGTCATTAAAGGTACTCTCAACTTTACCGAACAAGGACCAGACCAGACCCCGATCATTACTCTATTCGCTACCTCAATAGTTCACCCCCTAACACCCCAAAAAGATAATCTCGTACGAATGGACCTTTTGGAAGTTACGTTCATACTGACCCCACAAGGCAACAACAACCAGCACACCTTACTTGACTTTCAATTCTATTTTAACCCAGGAGGTCATTTTCCCAACTGGATCGTAAACCTTACTGGAGATCATATGGTATCAACTGCTTTTAATAATTTAAGAAAGCTTTATGACGATAATGATACTCAACCAGAGATGGAACCCATGTTTAGACGACAGATGAATCGATTATATCCAGAGTTGTTTGAGTAATAAAGACTCATACTCAACCTTTATTACCCACAACTCAGCGATGTGAAACTATTGTTTCCTTAATTATTTTTTAAGAGCTACATGATTTTTGCCCAGACTTAATCTGTATATCTTTTAGGGCTACAACTTGAGCAAAAAATAACGAGAGCATGGAGAGGTATATATCTTTAACCTGACTCGCAGTTACATCCTCAATCCCACATGCCGCAATCGCCTCAGGCACCACAGCTACAACATAGCCAAGTTCTTTGCCCCGCCTCACTGTTGAGTCAATGCACATATTCGCCATAAACCCCACAACAGTGAGCTCAGTGATACCTGACTCAATTAAAACTTCATGAAGATTGGTATCATGAAATGCATTAGGAGTATGTTTTACTATAGATATTTCGTTTTCGTGTGGTGCTACCGTAGAATGTATTTCTATGCCTGGAGTATCAGCTATCAAAAACCCAACCTCCTTCGGACTCTGCTGTGTAATATGTACTACGGTATCACCATCGTCTCTAAATTTTTTCAAAATCATCCCAGCATTGTGTACTGCAGTATCAGATTCCGGAAGATGCATTGCGCCACCTTCAAAGTAGTCCATTTGCATGTCAATTAGTATAAGTGCTTTTTTCATTTCTCTGTCCTTTGTATAATGAGTAGTATGTTAAGCTTCAGTAAAGATACAGAGAATAAATCAGAATAAGAAGTGTCACATATGACATATATATGGCTATATTTGCCAAATCAAATTGCACGAGTTTTAGAATGAATAGCACAAATACATTTCATATCGGAATCTACATCTATGATCAGGTTTTGATATCAACCGCGCTCGGTCTCTATGATATCATTATGGCAGCGAATGGACTCACCGCTAAATTTGACCTTCACTCTAATAATAATACGACATTTAAAGTGACGCTTTTAAGTTGGGATGGAAGCCCTATAGCCGCATCCAATGGACTTACAATCACTCCACAAAGAGGATTAAAGCACTGTAAAGGTCTCGATGCATTAGTCATACCTGGTATGATGAACAGTGAATGCGCAACAATCGAACCCTTTTTGCTTAAAAAAATTAAATCACTCCATAGAGCTGATGTGTTATTATGCTCTATTTGTGCAGGCTCTTTCTATCTCGCGCATGCTGGAATATTAAATGGGAAACGAGCAACATCTCATTGGGACCTCATAAATGATTATAAAGAGCAATTCCCTTTGGTTAATTGGACCCCCAATAACCTCTTAGTTCTCGAAGACACCATAATAACAAGTGGCGGCGTTTCTTCTTTCCAAGAGCTCGGCCTCTATCTGATTCAAAAGTATCATTCGAAGCTTCTTGCCAAATATGTCTCTAATTTCATGCTCATCGAACCCAATAGAAACATTCAAAACCCCTATCAGATGACACTCTTGCCCCAATCACATTCTGATCATGACATTTTGAAAGTCCAAAAATGGATAGAAAAAAACTTTCATAATCACATTGATCAAAAATCAATGACTCAAGTAGTTCGAATGGGCGAAAGAACATTCATGCGACATTTTAAAAAATCAACTGGTTATACTCCCCTACAATACTTACAAGAAGTGCGACTAACAAAAGCAAAAGCGTTACTCGAAGAGTCTACCCATACCTTTGAAGAGATAACCTTTAAGGTAGGGTATGAAGACGTGAGCTCTTTTAGAAAGCTCTTTTTAAAACGAATAGGCCTAACCCCAGGGTCCTATCGTACTCGATTTTGTTTTAGTATTCAATAACTTGTTATCCTACTTACTTTACAAAAAAAAGACTCCTTATTGCTAAGGAGTCTTTTTTTGTAAAGTGATTACAGAACCTGATTACTAATCGAGAAGCTGTGCACCTTCTGCAAGTTTAACCCAACCAAAAAGTTTACTAGGAAGTGATGGATGAGTGTAGCTTAAACATGAGTATACAATAGTATTAATAGAGTAGTGACCCTCTTGCTGTACTGCGATTGTTCCTACTGTGCTATTATCACATGAAGGAAGTGGCTTTCTGCCCCAGTCGCTGTGTGCATTCAATTTAATAGTAGTAGCTTTAAGGTGAAGATCAAGATCGGTAAAAACCTCTACTTCATAAAGTGAGAAACCGTATGAAGTTGCTCTATAGTCTAGTGCAATTTTCACATACTGGTATTTACCCATATCTCTTGTTTCAACTTCAACACCACCCATGCCATGCACTTGAGTATATTGAGAATCCCAGTGTACTAGGTCATTTGAGGTAGATACTGTATACATTGAAGCGTATGCGCCTTCCCATGTAAAAGCAATTTTGTCAATGTACTGAGAAGAACGAAGATCAAGGATTACTTCCTGACCATCAGCAAATTCAGATGCCCAACGAGTAGTTTTATTCCCATCAGTAAGGTTTGATGCAGGATATTCGTTCGATTCAATACTTGAAGCAGTTACTTCTGCAATTTGAGAGATAAGTGAGTAGTTGGCTGCAGATGCAAGAGATGTGATACAAGTGATTCCAACGAGTGTTGATTTAATAATGGTATTAAGTTTCATATGTGATTCCTGTGTGATTGTTAATTGTGTTGTGTGTGTGTTTACATTTAACGAGACCAAAGGTACCTCTAAATACTCTTGCTGTATATGGTCTACCGCCAGACATGAGAATATAGCGTACTCAAAGCGTACTCAAAAAATAAAGTTACACACCAGAATCAATTAATAATATTACAACAGAGAAGCACTTACTCTACGAACAATTAACCTTTTATCTTAACAACACAAGAGTTGTATCAAAAAATAAAGAATACTGAAATCCCTAAAATTTGAAGCAAATAAAAACGACTATGGAAGCGTTTAAAAACCTCCCACCGTACTCACCCCAGCATTCCCAGAGTTAACAACAGTATTCGAGCCACTTTCCCACACAACGCCCTTTTTCGGGTTGTATTGATTGCGTTTGAGGCACTTCCACTCTAATGCCGTGTTTGCGGGTATATTGAACACTCCTTCCCAAATAGGATAGCGAGTAGGCTCAAGCTTACGAGCTCCTCCTTCATTCCAACCACCCAGTTCGGGAATATTACCAACAACATAGACACTCTGTCCCATAACAGTAGAACCATTATGACAAGTAAAGGTTACCGGCACATTTCCGGATGAACAATTGTGTGTACATTGATCATCAATACGAACACCTCTATGTATGGCTACAGCACCTGTTGCTGGAACTGTCATTTGAGCCATCCCACTTTCATTCACCGAGATAACCGTGCCCGTACACGCTTTGGTTACCGGATTAAAGTCACCGGTAATAGCATCGCAATAAGTACCCACAGGCATACCCGTATTAAAGGTACGCGATAAGATACTCCCTTCCATATTAAGAGCAACATAGCCTAATCCTCCACGCCCCCATGCAATTTGACTCCCACCATTTGTCCAAAAGTCTGTCACGTACGGGGCACTGTGTGTGTAGTTCCTAAACTGCACCATGTTATAAATGGGGCGCGATCTGTGTTCACACAGCCAACCGTCCCTACAGGTACTCGCCCCTGTTGTTGGTGGCCCTTGATCATGATTAGCCCAGTCATAACTCGACATAACTTTAGGGTAGCCATAAGGCCATCCGAGGGTAAAGATATGGGCGCAATTATTCACCCCCTCCCCATCTTTATGGGTGATCGTATTATCAGTATTTTGGCGTTGATTATCGTGATTTGCAACAAATACAACGGCGCTATTACTTGGAAGCCACCCTGACCAGGTGCCAATATTTGAGAGCTCGTGCAGTGGTGCACGTCTCTTAAAGTAGTGCCCAATAGTTCGAGTAAAATTGAATTCCGTCACCCCGCCAACACCAGTATATTCTGAAGGCTTAATGGGTTCAGTCCCCGCTCCAATTACTTCTTGAAATATATAGGGGTTTCCCGTCAATTTCCTTTTAATTGCAGCAAGGTCTGAAGCAGGCATGTGCTTAGCCGCATCTATACGAAACCCAGCAACGCCAAGGCTAATTAGGTCGTTCAAATACGCCGCAATTTTATTACGCACATCCTCTTTTTCCGTCGCAAGATCATTGAGTCCGAGCAGGTCACAATTCTGAACCTCCCAGCGGTCTGTAAAATTTGTGATGCTTGTACACCCATGAAAATCACCAGACGCGTAAGGAACCTCAGGATAATTTCTACCCCGTGCTGCCATGTGATTAATTACAGCATCTACATATATATCTACCCCAACCGCCTTACAGCGCTGCACCATATCTGTAAATGCTGCGCGACTTCCTGAACGCCCCTCTATAGCGTAACTCATTGGTTGATAACGAGTCCACCACACGTCTCCTGCGATGGATTTTTGTGGAGGTGATACCTGTACCGCAGCAAAGCCCCCTGGGCCAAGTACGTTTTCACATTCTAGAGCAATATCGGCCCACTGCCATTCAAAAAGATGTACAAATGCAGTACGGGGAAGCGTATTCGCAGGAGGAACAATGATCGAGACAGAGCTTGAGCTACTGGGTGTGATAGATACATAAGAAGAAGAAAGCTCACTACTCGACACCGCATCAGGGGCTGAGCTACTCACTTTGATACTGCTAGAACTTACTGCAATTACTGAACTGCTTAATTCAGGAATACCGGACGACATATTCATCCCTGATTCACTGGAATGCTGGTTACTCGATTGCACTCCTACTGAAGATAGTGTTAATCGTGTACTGCTCGAAAGTATCGTATCGTTTTGTGCAATCACCCCTGTATCATTCTGCACCGTGCTCCTTGACAAACCAATCACAGTGAGCGAACTACTTGAGCCACTCAACCTATCAAGACTATCAAGACTATCAAGAGAAATAGAACTCATTTCTACACTACTCACCGTCATATTTTCAGGTAAGGAACTACTCAAAGAATCACTATCCATTGATGATACCGATCTGAATTCTTGATAACTTGATTGAAACTGTTCACTTTCTTGGCTACTACTTTCTATAGAAGCATGAAGTGAATCGATGGGAGAAATCCCCTTACCGCATGCCATAAAAAACAGCACGCATAAACACAATACAAAGTATAGTGTATACATTTTTAACCCCAGAATATGTTGTGTGTCCTTGAGGGTCAATATACATTTTTACCATTTAATTTTCAGGTTAAACGACATTATTAGTCTACATATATTAAAAGAGGTAATCATTTAAAGGAAGCCTCAAGTAAAATTCTACTTTTACTTGGGAACTCGTTGTATTGCCTTATCTATTACCTGGCTCAACTCAATGTCTCTATAAGGCTTTTGTATAAATCCTGCAAGGCCATCCTTATTGAGTCCATCAAGTTTTTCGCTATTAGTAAAACCAGAGGAGAGAATTACATTACAGGATTCTTGAACTTTTTTTAACTCATAAAATGCTTCCCGACCATTCATTACAGGCATTATCATATCCATAAGAACTAGGGTAATTTCAGAATGTCGAGCCTTGAATATGTCAACAGCTTCAGAACCATCTTTAGCCAAAATCACCGTATACCCCATATCTTCAAGCATAAATTTACCTGTAATTCTAATAATTTCCTCATCATCTACCAGAAGAATCAGACCTACCCCTTTAACCAGGGCACCATC
>JAOPTW010000072.1:0-5483 GCA_051532035.1 Fibrobacterales bacterium
GATAGTGGTACGGTGGGCGAATTAGATCATTTATTCTTCCAATAAATTTTTCATTCAGAAGCGACGCTGATGATTTTGATGATGAGTCAAAAAGTACAACGGGGTTATTAATTCCTGTTTCTTTCAGTCGGTGTAAAAAGTCAGAAACCTTAAAAAAATCACCACTTGTTTCAAAACAGATAATCGCATTTCGTGGTATCGGGTCCGAGGTTCTATCCAATAAGAGCGTTGCTGAAAGCTGTCGAACCTCAAGGCACACATTTTCGAGAGCCGGTTTTATGACTGAATCATTATCTGATTCATCAATAATAATCGCACGACAATTTAACATATTTTCACCTTATTCTTTGAATTCTAGTATACCATACATATACTCTACATTTTCATTTTTTTAGATCAAACGCCTCTCTAAATGAGAAAATGACCTCTCATTTTAAGAATGTTACTGGCTTACCCCCTCATAGTGCTCAAAATCAAGCCATTCCCTTTTGGTATACCCTTTGCTTAACTACAAAGCGGAGGTAGTACCATGAAAATTTTTTCAATTATCACATATAGCATTTTAGTATGGGCAGCACTCACGTTAGAAAGCTGCCGAGTATATGACATAGAACCAATCGAACATGAACCCTATACGCCCCGTCCGCTTCCTGAGTCAGATGACTTTACATTCAGTGTATATGAATCACTTTCACTGACGCTTTTTGTGGGTTTGGATAGTGTAACTCCTTACCAGGGCGCAAAAGTAGTTCTTCTTTCAGAAGAGCTACAACTTCTTCAAAATGGCGTTACTAATGATATCGGTGAATTTCTGATTAGGCGAACGGTACACTCTGCAATGGCGCGACTGGGTATTACCCTCTCTGCAATCGGCTTTCCATCCGACACATTGTGGTTTGAACTCTCTGGTCAGGATCAGATAACTATTACTCCAGACTCCTATGGGCAATCATCGCTCACACTCTTTAAAAAGAAAACAAGTTCCCTAGGGCTCCCAAGCTCGTTGGCAGAAGATGTCACAATATCGAGTGCCCTCCTAGAGGACATTAATAACGCCTTCCCCGAACGCTCACGTGTTGACATTGACCACCCCGAATATATACATCATGGAAACGAAAGTGAACTTTCTATTGTCAATGACAGCGCGGATGTTTGGATAACATTCATTCATGAAGGCGCCGGATACAAAAACTCATTCGGTTATTTTACCTATCCCGATAGTGCACCTCCCCCCGCTGCCAGCTCCCTGGAATTAATTCCAATATTCCCCAACGCCTCATATTCAGGGAGTGGCGGCGGTCTATCTACTGGCAATACTGTATCTATCGGACGATTCCCCCCCGGAACTCGCATTGGTTTCTGGATCATTGCCAATGGATGGGAGAATAATGCAATAAACTGGAACGGCCCTACTTATTTTTCAGAAAGGGACTTCAACCCAGAACAGAGTGATTCTGCCCGACACCATCTTGCATCCCTCTATCACCCAGATTATGACATGATTATACTAGCATTTGAAGATATCAATAGAGAATCATCCGGGTGCGATCACGACTTTAACGACATTATTTTTACTGCATCCTGGAATCCGGTTACGGCAATTAATGTTGAACACATTTTTGAAGTCCCGTCATCAGTCGATACCGATAATGACGGAATAACCGATAACAATGATGACTTTCCCAATGACCCCGATAAAGCATTTACGATTCATACCCCTGCCCTAGGAGCCTTTGGACTTCTTGCCTATGAAGACCTCTACCCTCGAATGGGTGATTACGATTTTAATGATGTCGTCTTGAGCTATTCTATGAGCGAAGTTACCAATGCCGCACTCGAAATCTCTTCCATTGATGGTACTTTAGTAGCCAATGCCTCGGGAGCACATTTAAAAAATGGCTTTGCCATATCCTTTGGAAATATACCTGACCCCGAATCATGGTCTATAAGCGGTACATTTACCACACTGGATAGTCGGCTTGAACGCGGAACAAGTGGAGAACTACTCTTCATTATTACTGATGATTATAAATCGCTTTTTCGTGGACATCCTCTAACAATGGTCAATACTTTTAGTAATGCTCCTCATATAGATGGAGATACGCTCACTTTTTCATTTCAGTTCAGTGCACCGGTCACACTCCCCGTACCACCTTACAACCCTTTCATATTTAGAACTGACGGTGAAGAACTTGAGGTGCACCTCCCCTACTATGCACCCACCTATCGATTTGACTCATCACTATTTGGACGCAAGGATGATAATAGCACTCCAGAAACCGGTCGGTATTTTATGAATACCGACAACATGCCCTGGGCAGTCCATACTGGCCCGAACTGGCTACACCCCAAGGAGACCCGTAATATTGGGGCGGGGTATACATATTTCAACTCCTGGGTCGACACCGATGGCAGTACCTTTCGTGACTGGGAGCGCAATGGACGAGACGTCGACGCACTCTATTTAAAACATGAGTAAAACATATCATACAAGGCATTCCAATTCCCATTCCAAAAGAGAGAACAACTATACCAAGTATGCTCTCTCATTCTATTTAGATGCATATACAGACAATAATAGTGGTATCTATGTATGAGTGTTTATGGGTATTTAAAGGGTCAGGTACAGTATTATTTCAACACGCCTATTCAATGCTCGACCGATAGTATCGTTATTCGTCGCCACTGGTTGGGAGAAAGAAAATGGTTTGCCATTAATACAATCTTTTACGATTCCTTTGGCTTCAAAAAAGAGACACACCGCAATGATTCTGCGTAAAGAGAGTGCCCTATTATACTCAAACGATGCAGTACTATCTGCATGACCGAACAAGTGAACCCCTGCAATTCTCTCAATCCCAACTGAAGCGACAAGGTATTCCAATGCTCGTGTAGAACGAAGCGAAAGGACATCTTCATCTACTTCAAAATAAATAAATGAGAGTACTTTGAGGGTATCCTGAGGTGGTATCTGATCGGGGCACCCATCATCATCCAACAGCCCATTATGATTCTCAGGTTCTACAGGGCAGGCATCTAAAGTATCTGCAATACCATCCTTATCGTTATCATACTCCGGACACCCATCACCATCTTCAAAGTGATCGATATCTTCTGCCACCAAAGGGCAGGCATCCAGAGTATCTGCAATCGAGTCACTGTCATTATCAAATTCAGGACACCCATCATCATCCTGATACCCATCTCTATCCTCAGCGAGAATTGGACAGCGATCGACAGCATCTGATAATCCATCCATATCATTATCAATTTCGGGACACCCATCCAAGTCATTAAAGCGATCCTTATCCTCCGCATTAAAGGGACACTGGTCATGTATATCAATGATACCATCTCCATCATTATCTACATCTGGGCACCCATCAGTATCATTGAAGCGGTCAATATCTTCGGGTAAGAGCGGACATTTATCATCGGTATCGACAATTCCGTCAAAATCTGAATCCTTTGGAAGTGCAAAAGAAAATGAGAGAGCTGTATGCACGCCAAACGCACTCCCCAATTGATCTCGTGCCATGGATTGATCAATCTCCCCTGCGTAACTATAGTGTGAAAAACCAAACCGGATAGTAGTAGTGGGTGATATTCCATAGGCAACCCCACCCATACTATGAAGGGGAAGAGCCCCCCCTGCTGTAGAACTGTGTCGACTTAATTTGAGTGACTGTATTGTATACAAGTCAATAGTAGAGCTCATACGATACATTACTGAAAGAGCCAATCGATACCAATCGTCATAGTGTTCGCTACTGTTTTTATCATAAGTACCGGTAAAAAGCACAGTGAGTGGCACATTTCTATACTGACGCTGTATTACTAATGCGAGCTGCATCCCAATACTGTACCGCATATGCCCTGTCGTATACCCTGTTGACCCTAGTGGTCTATCAGCAAGAGAAAGTACTGAAGGGTCATAGAACACTCCCGTGCCCCCCGTATCAGTAACTGGTATATAACTTTGTAAGAGAAGAGCAGCATCAAATACGGACCCTTTCAATAGAGACCCGCTCACAATAGTTGCCTCTACATCCGAAAACCCAACACCTGGAGACTCGGCAATATCCATTACTTGAAAGGGGACACGTAAGTACCAGTTAAACCACCGGCCGTTGCTCATGACGGTATAATCATGAGAAAAGCGATATCGCTCCGATGAAACAACGCTATTGGAGCCCTTATCACGTTCCAATCGTTGATATCGCGATACCTCACCTCCCACTTCGAAATGCACTTTAAACGCACTCTTTTTATGATGCATCATTAACGTCGGATATTCAAATGCACTAGCTGCATTACATAATCCAATTACCATCAATACAATTTTATATAACCATTTCATAGTACTACCTCAGAATAGGTAATCGCAATAAATGTGCCGAGTGTTACTCAATACATATTGGCACAAAACTTGCAATAATACTATTCAGGATTGCGAAAAAGAGACGAGATTCTCTCCCCAACTGGCTCTATGTAACAGGAAACAGGGGAAATCAGAGAGAATATTGAGTCTATTGAGAAAGTAGAGGAACCTATGACTTGCATAATGAGAGCACTCTCAATGCGACACACTCTCACAATGATAGTACTGACTCTCATTGTGAGTGTGCTTTCCAGTTATGGAGCATTAACCATTACCAGTGGAGATATCATACGAGTAGAAATACCACAAGAACATGAACAGAGCACTACCTATACGGTTACTTCTGACGAAACAATTACCTTTCTATTTGGCACTCCCCTCTATCTTGGAGGAACACCAGTAACGAAACTTTCAGCCACGGTCAAAAAACACCTTTCTCGGTTCTACACCAATACGGATATTATAGAAGTTACAGTGCTCAAAAAAATGGTACGTGCAAAAATACAAGGGCATATCGGAAGTCCCGGATGGTATAGTCTACCTATAGGATCAGACATACAAGACCTTATTAAAGCAGCAAATGGAATGCTCGATGGCGCGGTTATCGACCGTCTCCTTATTAAGAGACACAACAAACCTTCCACTCAAACCTATAGTCTCAAAGCATTTCTCGAAAATGGGCAAGATTCAGCACTGCACCATTTAGAACAAGGGGATATCATATTTGTGCCCATGAGCCCGATAATGGGGACCGTACAACGTTCCCTCATGAGCTATACCCCGCCACCCGATGAGACAAGAGATAACATCATAAATGTTCTCGGAGAGGTATATGCCCCTGGTTCCTATGAAGTTAATACTGATGTAACAGTCCTCGACATGATTGCAATGGCAGGTGGACCTAAAGAACCAGGAAACCCTAATAAGGTAATGGATCTTGAAAATATCCGAGTCATACGTACCATCAATGGAACAGCTGATGTTTTTCGCTTTAACATGAATTCCTATTTTCAAACAGGAGACGCTCGACTTCTTATTCAGATTGAGGCAGGAGACAACATTCTCATTCCATCTAAAAAAGCAGATGTAGAAGATGAAACAA
>JAOPTW010000073.1:0-15580 GCA_051532035.1 Fibrobacterales bacterium
CATAGGCCTCTAAATGGGTAAGGTCGAGTCGTTCTTCCTCAGGTAGCTCACCAACTTCGGGGTATGTAATGTCTGTCGTAAATCCAAATCGCTTAATATAGGGGTTGACTGTATGATCCCAAACTTTAAGGTTAAGTAATAGGTTGTGTGCGTTTTCTGGTGTGTTTTCAATAGCGAGTTCTTTTAATATTTTTGAATTGGGGCTTTTTCCATAGGCGACATCTATAACAGACTGGAGTGTTTCGTGGTCAGATTCGATGATTGTTCTTTGACGAACCCTCTCTATGAATTCGGTCCAAGCAATTTTTTCTGTAGCTTTGGCGTTCCGGCGGTTAAACTCCGTTTCGTATTCATCTTGTGTTGTAGGGGTGATACAGTCAAGGGTGCCTGTAAAATAGAGACCATCCTGAAGAAGCGTATAGACTGCCCATGCTGCTGCAGGAGTATTTTGTTCATACATTAGGTCCATGAGCTCATCGAGAGATGTGGTTTCACCATCCAATAATTCTCGTATTTCGTTGATATCATTTTCAACAGTAAGAGTAAGTTGAGAAAAATTTGAAAGGGGCCCTGGGTGTAGTATGTTGATATCTTTAGGGCGAACTTTTACTGTTTTTCCTGTAGATAGCTTAATCTCTATTTTGTCTCCAATAGCGATGATTATTGCTGCTTTTTCTCGATATATAACGAGATTGTTCATGGAAAAGTCTGTACTGCTCTCACTCATAGGGATTACGCTTGTATGGTGTTAATTGAGTAGTAATATACATTAATTATGGGGATCTCTATAGAGTACTCGATTATACTCATAGGCAATAGGATGTAAAACACAAATTGTCACGTGTTGGATGTTTGGTTCAAATAGTGTGAAGGTTGTTCTATATAAAATTCCTAACAGAGTGTGATTACAATATTCCCTCTTTTACGTCCAGTATCGACATATCTGTGAGCCTCTACGATCTGTTCAATGGGATAACAGCTATCAATAATCGGTTTCAAATCACATGCTTCAACAAGTTCTTTTATTTTGATCATATCGTCAGGTTTGGGATTAAATGACCCCCCAAAACATCGTTTACTTGTAAAGAGGGAGTGGAAGAACATTTTAAAAATGATAGCTGGAGGGGCGACTGCTTGGAGGTAGGCACCCTTTGGGGTAAGCATGTTTAAGCAGTTCGATACAACTGTCTTACCTACAGTGTCAAAAATAACATCGTAGGTGTCGCCCATCTGAGTAAAGTCATGAGTAGTGTAGTCGACTATTCTATCAGCGCCGAGTGAGCTAACCATATCTAGGTTTGCCCCGCTACAAACGCCTGTGACATTGAGCCCATAGGATTTTGCTATCTGAACTGCTGCTGATCCAACACTGCCTGAGGCTCCATATATTAAGATGTTTTGTCCTTGTGCAATTCGAGCTTTGCGAAGAAACATAAGTGCTGTTTGCCCACCCAAATTAAGAGTAGCTGCTTCATTGAAGTTCGTATTCTTTGGCATGAGGGCAATACTTCCGTTTTCGTTTATTGTAGTGTACTCAGCGTAAGTACCAAAGGTGTGGTGACCAGTAAAGGCAAATACTTTGTCTCCCTTTTTAAAGCGGGTCACTGATTTTCCGACCGATTCGATGACACCAGCACACTCAATGCCAAGAATGTTTTTACGGGGGCGGAAAAAGCCAAGAGCTAACTTTGCGGGTAACCAAAATGAAAGAGGAACATTAAAGCTCCGTACTCTGCAATCAGCTGATGAGACGGTTGTTGCTCTGATTTTGATCAACACTTCGTCTGCGTTTGGAGATGGTTTTGCTACATCCTGTATTGTAAGTACTTCAGGTGCGCCGTACTTTGTGCAAACAACTGCTTTCATGGGTGTCTCCCAGTGTATGTTTCTATACAGAAACTATTACCTGAATTAATTATTTGATTTTAACCATCTGAATCTGCTCAAGGTTTACCAAGTTTATAAATCGATCAATCATATCAAATTCTGCTCCTGGGAAGGCGACGTTGAGCATCCACATGGGTACAGAAATTGGGGGAACCATCTTTGCTAGAGTAGTGATTTTTACACGCCCATCTTTGAGGTCTCTAAAGCTATAAGTAACGGTATATTCTTTTTGGCGATTCACATCCTTAGCCTTTTTATATAGAGAAGGGGCCGACTGTAAGTGAAATGATGCTTCAGTACCGGTCGAGTCAATTGAATAGGTCATCTTGTTAACCATGTCAAAATCGGAGAGTGGCCACGGTGAGTCGTTATAGAGATACACTATCCACTCATTTTCAGAAATAGTTTTGACTATGTTACTTTCTTTTTTTTCAAATATGATTTTGTGTTTTGAAATATCTTTCATTGTTGAAATACAATGCTGCATATTCAGACTGTCGATAGTTACCGCGGTGTATTCTATTATTGGGTCGGTCTCCCCATTACTATCAGTTCTTTCTGTTATACTCCATTTTATTGTTGTTTTTTTGTTGTCTGATACTGCTTCATTCCATTGCTCATCACTGGCCCAGGCTCCTGTGGAGGCAAGTAGAATTCCTAGTGCAACTAGGATGTTTGGATAGGTAGAAACGTGCATTACGCTGAAACATGAAAATGCTTTCATTATATTTTCCTTTAAAGGTGAATGTTAGTTGTTGTTAAATTTGTTAATCTTCCTCATCAGGGGTGAATTCAAGAATGTCACCTGGTTGGCAATTAAGCTCTCTACATAGTGCGTTGAGTGTCTCAATACGTACAGCTCGTGCCTTACCAGTTTTAAATATGGAGAGGTTTGAATTCGTTAACTCAATTCTTTTAGCGAGTTCTCCGAGAGAGATCTTTCGGTCTGCCATTACTCTGTCAAGTCTGAATATAATACTCATTGCTTCTCTCGCTTATACAGTGTAGTCGTGCTCTTCTTGCAAGACCGTTCCGTTTTTAAAAATTTCACAGACAATAAAGAGTATTAACCCCAAGAGTAATGAGGAAAAACTGAATGTCATGATGGAGAATACTATAACAAGTTTACTGATCACTCGTAATAGGGTTACATTGCCGGGATCGAATACAATATTTTGTTTTAGGTTTAAGAAGAATTGATGGGCTCGTTTAATGATGCTGAGCAGGAGTATGACTACGGCGATTAGATAAGGGAGAATAAATATTTTTGCAGCCATCGGTAGGGTATGTATTTCAACAACCTCCTGATCATTTGTAATTTCTTGAAAGAATAGGTAATTGGCTTGAGAAAAGCCCGTTGCTTCGGCATCAGTAACCGGTGGTACAAATAATATAATGGAGAGTATTACGACAATAAAGATGGTACAGGCTATTGTTATGTGCCATGAGATTCGTAATAGTCCGCTTAAGAATGATGAGAGTGATTTTTCACCTAAATATTTCATGGGTAACCTCGCGTATTGCTGGATTAAATATATATAATAATTAGCGAATGCCAGACATAATATATTGAATTACAATAAAAAATACTCGAATTAGGTTAAAATAATCCTCCTTGCCATATGGTAAATACAAGTTGTAATACTTGTCAAGCTATGGATCGAGACTATTGTATAGGGCTACAAGTAATTGTATATTGTGACGTATATATGCGACAATAACGCAACTATACGACGGAAATATGGAATCAAAAACAGATAAATTTACTGCACGGCTTCAGAATGCTGCAGCTACAGGGAAGCTTCTTTCTCATCCTGCTCGCATTGCAATTCTGGAGTTTTTAGCTGAACAGAACTCTTGTTTTAGTGGTGATATTTCAAAACACCTTCCCTTAGGGAGGAGCACCGTAGCACAGCACATAAATGAGTTAAAAGCTGCGGGCTGGGTGAAGGGAGTCATAACGGGCTCTAAAATTAGTTACTGTCTCGATAGTAAAAAGATCAAAAAACAATCAACAGAGCTTTATGCATTTCTTGAAAAATGTGATAACTCAACTATTGGTAATTGTGAATAAAGGAGAATAGCATGAGTAATGAAAATGAAGGAATAGGCTTTTTTGAACGGTACCTAACAGTATGGGTGATACTCTCGATTGTTGTTGGTATCGGTATCGGTGCCTTGGTGGGCGACTCTATCGCAGTAATCAGTAGTTTAGAGTTTAATACCATTAACATTCCTGTGGCCCTATTGGTATGGGCAATGATATACCCTATGATGGTTCAAATTGATTTTAGCAAGGCCGGTGATGCTTCACATTATGTAAAAGGGTTAAGCGTAACGGTGATAATGAATTGGCTTGTTAAGCCGTTCTCTATGGCGCTCTTTGCGTGGTTATTCTTTTCAAATATATACTCAGCATGGGTTTCTCCAGAACTTGCCAAAGAGTACATTGCTGGCGCGATATTACTTGGTGCTGCACCGTGTACCGCAATGGTATTTGTATGGTCGTACTTAACCAAAGGTGATCCCAATTATACCCTTTCGCAGGTATCAATAAATGATCTAATTATATTGATTGCTTTTATCCCCTTGGTTACATTTCTTTTAGGGATATCAGATATTTCAATTCCATTTGATACTCTGCTTACATCAGTTGTTGTGTTCGTTGTTATTCCTCTTGTTGCAGGTTTTTTAACAAATCGTACATTGATCAAAATACATGGTGAGGAGTGGTTTAAAAATGTGTTTCTGCCTAAACTAAAGCCAGTATCTATCATTGCACTCTTATCAACTCTAGTATTGCTCTTTGCTTTTCAGGGCGACAAAATACTCGATAATCCATTTCATATTTTATTGATAGCTATCCCTCTAACAATTCAGACCTATTTAATATTTTTTCTCACCTGGAAGTTTGGGTGTGCTCTAAAGCTCCCTCATACTATTGTATCACCTTCTGCAATGATTGGGGCAAGTAACTTTTTTGAACTCGCAGTTGCGGTTGCAATTGCACTCTTTGGGCTTGACTCAGGTGCATCTTTGGTAACGGTAGTGGGTGTTTTGATTGAAGTACCTATTATGCTTTCATTAGTGCGTTGGTCTAATAAGCATAATTTTGATGCCAATGTATAAGAATAGCGTGATTAAAAATAGATAGAGAATGGGGTAGGGTTAGAGCATGCGATTGATCTTAAATCCACCACTGGTGTGCTTCTGAGCCAATAGAAGGTGTGTCTGAGCGCTCTCTTTAAATTGCCTTAACCCACTCTCGGATCTAGGTATACCAAACTGCGCTCCTATAGAAACGGTAAGTGGTGAGCCTTCTGTTTTTCCAGGATGTAGAATAGCGCACTTCTCCATGGTGACTAGAAAATGTTGAATTTTAAGTTGTAGCTCACCATATGAATCACCGATAGTTGAAATTCCAAAAAGATTCTCTTGAGATCGTTTAAATGACGTTCTTGACTCTCCAAAGACGGTATGGGCAGAATGTTGTATACTCGACAAGGTTTGATTGAGTTGTTCTGGGCTACTCGTACCTTTGTATTCTTCAAATGAGTCGATGGCGATACAGATGAGTGAAAAGGAAGTATTGGTTTCTATACAAGTAGTCCACTGTTTAATAAAGAATTGATTGAAGGAGTCGTCGTCTATGGGGATGATGGTATTAGTGGCTTTAGGGGCGATGGGTTTGTCGAGATCAAATTCATCATCCTCTTCTTCTATTTTATTCGGTTGTATTTCAGAAGTAACCATTGAGAGGTGGAGTGTGTTGAGAAGCTCATCTTTGGTAAAAGGTTTGGGAAGGAAGTTTGACGCGCCAGCATCAAATGCTTCAACCATGTGTTCATGAGAGGAGTTGCCTGTGACCATAATGATGGGGACTGTTGCATTAATTATTCTCATCTCTCTCAGGACATCAATACCATCAAGTTTTGGCATCTGCCAGTCGAGGATAACAAGGGCAAACTGTTGAGCCTTAAATAGTTTGAGAGCCTCGGCTCCATCGCACGCTTCAGTGATTTTATCGAAGGAGTGGTCGGCGTTAATTGCTTTGCGTATTGTAGCGCGTATTAATGCCGAGTCATCAGCAATGAGTACCGAACTGTTCTTGGTGGTTTTAAGCTTCTCATGATAATTGCTGAGTACTTTATTTACTTTAGCCTCTAATCCAGAAGCGTCAAAGGGTTTAATAAGGTATTCATTGGCCCCTGCGGTGATGGCATTGATAATACTTTCTTTGTCTCCTGCAGAGGTACAGATAATGACTGGAATCAATTTGTTATGTTCACGTATGTGCATGAGTGTCTCTATCCCATCCATAATGGGCATATACCAGTCGAGTATGATGACATCGTATGAGAAATTATCTTTAAGGAGGACTTCTAGTCCTTCTTTACCATTTTCAGCATCAGTGACGGAGTTAAATCCTAGGTCGTTGATGAGAATGCTTTTAATTAATTTTCTGACGGTTAAAGAATCATCAATAATAAGTGCGCGCATTGGTGCTCAATGTGAATGGGATATTGTTTGAGCTATTATACTATACAATGTAGTATGGAGCAATGAAAATTCATTCGATTATTACTTCTTTGTAATGGCACTTTTCATCAAAAATAAAGATATCCTTTGTTATTATGAGTTTTGCCTCTTTTTTTTCTCTTAATGTGGGAGATTGTCCAGAATTGTGGTAGGCTTAATAGGTATTCACAGTATAGAGATACTATTATGAGTTCATTTGCTCTCCGGGATTTGATGATTGAAAATATGAACATACCAACAAAGCCGGATAATTTGGTAGCTTTTTTGAATGAGGCATCTCGAGAAGAACCATCAATACAGCGACTTGAAGAAATAATACAACATGATGCAGCTATATGTGTACAGATTTTAAAAACGGTAAATTCATCCTACTTTGCACTTGCACATGATGTGAGTTCAATTCAGCAAGCGATAATGATTATGGGACTGAATGAACTTAAAAACCTAGTATACTGTTTTACTATAAAAAATACCTTTTCGAAAATGACTGCAGAGATGGATTATTTTTGGGACAAGGCACAACAAGTGGCCTATCTTGCGACGCAACTGGCAAAAAAGTTCACCTATCTCCCTGCAGATGAAGTCTTTTCATTAGCCTACCTGTGTAATACAGGTGTTATGCCCATAATGGATGACTTTAAGAGCTATTATAGCTTTTATACTGAGAATGAGTTTAATGCGGATCGGTCAGTAGTGACGAGTGAAGATGGCGAGTTTCGACTTGATCATGCTGTTGTTGGTGGGTTTATTGCCAAACGATGGGGGTTGCCCACATTTTTACGAGTAGGTATTAGTGCGCATCATAGTGCAATAGAAGACCCTGATTCTGTGCAGGTAAGTGATGGAGTAATTAAACATAGAATTATTGCATCTGTTGCATTAATTCACTGTGCAGAATATTACTTCTGTAAAGCAAATAAATTGCCCACTCCATTCGAGTATGCACAGCGGAGTGAGAAAATTTGTTCTATTTTGAGTATCGATAAAAAAGAAATGGAAGGATATATTCAACAAGAGATTGATGAAATCTCAGAGTAACTCTCAGGGGTAGTTCTTCTGAATTCCCATTTGGTTCTGATTTGCCTATATTTCCTTTAAAATTACGATCTGAAGAACAGAGGATTTATGATGAATGTAATAGAAATTCTTAAAAGTACTCGAGATGCACTGATAACATCATGTGAAGCACTCACGGATGAACAACTTCTGTTAATCCCTGAAGGGTGGTCTAACAATATTTTGTGGCACCTGGGTCATTGTTTAGTGACTCAGCAGATTCTGATTTACAAGCGTGCACAATCAACAATGTACGTTTCTGACGACCTTATCAACCAATTTGTAAAAGGGTCCTCTCCACAAGAGTGGAAGGGGGATGTTGATATTCGGCATATTTTTAAAGAGTTACAGCGTATCCCTTCTTTACTCAATGAGGACTACTCTGAACTTCAAAAGAATGAGTATCAATCTTTTGTAACGGGGACCGGTACCCCAATTAATTCCCTTGATGATGCAATCTCCTTCAATCTCTATCATGAAGGAATGCATATGGGTTTAATTTTTAGACTAAAGAAAGCTGTAGTCTAAAAAGGAGTTATTCAGTTTCCTTTAGTGTCGTAAGAATCTCGAGAGTGTCGCGATATCCATAGGCATTTTTAGTAATTATTTTCCATTTGCTTTCTTTGGCTGCTTCACAGGTGTTAAATGTGTATTCTGCTCGACTATTGCGCTCTTTGTAGTATGTGCCAAAGTGGGAGGAGGAAGTGCATGTTAAAAATGTGGGTTTTGATGTATCTACAGAGTCGACTGTTGAACAGGTATTTTCTTTATAATTGATATTAAAAACGGTTTGGTTTTCACAGGTAGTGGAATTAATTTGGGTAACTAAAGCGGCCCAGTCGGGTGTTTCAAGAATAGAATCTAAACCATTGTATGCAAATGTTACATCACCACCCCTATTGGATGGTATTGTAGAGAGGTCGCTTTTGAATAATGCAGTATCAAATGCAAGATATTCAAAGTCTATAGAGGTGTACGGGTCGGTTCCGTAGTTGACTTTTATGGTGTCAAAATTGTATGCGGTGTCAGAATAGGTGTAGTGTGTTCGGACTGAGTCAGGAATAAGGGTTGGGTAATTGCTATAAAAGTAGTCTATTTTAATAGGGATGGTGTCAAAGTTGGGTGGTGATTTGAGGGTGCTTGCTCTTATGGATTGGGTGTCGGGTGGGTTTGAACCATATTGGACAATCCATGAGTAGAGGGTGTCGTTGGTAATTTCGAGGGTGCCACCATCACAGGTGTCGGGTTTGAGGGTTGTATTGAGAAGGAGGGTATCTTTGTTACCGTATGAGTTTTCTTGTACGAATATCCACTCATTTTTCATGTCTGCATCGTAGGTGTCCCAAGTGATGTGCAGTTTTGAGTCATGGTTATTGTAAATAGGATAAAAATTGTAGTCAGTGGGTAGGGATCTTTTGCATGTGATAAAAGGTTCGGTCACTGAGTCTGGCTGAAAGTCTGTTGAATCAATACATTTAGATGTTGAAAGTTTAACAATGGGGTTGTCAATGCATTGGTCAGCGGTGGTTTGTTCTATGGAAACAGTCGCCCAGTCAGGTTTTTTAAGAATAGATATCTTGGCTCTTATGATTGTTGATAGCGCTCCTTTGCTATCAGCGACTATCTTGTTGAGGTCTCGAGTAATAGATGTCGGCATAATTTGTTGAGAGAAAAAATTGCGAGCCTGGGGGTAGAGGGCTTGGTTGGTGTAGTTTATAAAAACGAGATCGGTTTCAGTGTCAGGTTTGTTTTGTGTTGTAGGGGTGTGAGATACAATCTTCATGGGAGTACTGAGCCAGTCAGGGGTGCGCACTAGGGAATCGGAATACACATAATTGGTATCAATTCTACCACCGTCACGATCAACTATCCAGGAGTAGAGTACATTAGTGTGGGTGGTGTCACCGAGGGTATCTGACGTGATAGTAATAAGAGTATCTTTGGTGGTGTCTACCGGAATGACAGGAGTGAGTGTGTCAAATGCTATTGTATCAATAATGAGTGTGTCAATGATAGGGTCATTAATGCGCATAGAGTCTAATAGATCATCGATGCTATACTGTACTGCTATGGTGCCGCCATCTATGCTTTTCCGAATAAGAGTGAGCTCTTGAATTGTGGCGTTGTCGGTTGTGTATCCATAGTCAATGTAACGATAGTGATAGGTGTTATCGCTATCCCCTGTGAGGAGTTGATTATAGAAGTAGGCAGACTGAGTCTTTTGTGAGTCGATTATTATATTGAGTTCTCGAACAGTTTTGAGGGGAATAGAGTCGAGGTGGATGTCGGCTCTATCTGGGGTCAGGGTTATGTTTCTATAGAGAAACCCTGTTTCTTGCCTGTTGGTCATAATGTCATAGGTGCCAAAGTCAAGGTTGGTAAAAGCAAATGATCCTTTTGCATTGACTGATGTTCGTTGCACGACAGTTTGTGGGTCTACTACGTTGTAGAGGAATACTTCGATGGGGTATCGAGTGTCGCTGGGGTACATAAGAGCTACATCTGAGGAGAGTGCTCGCTTAGTGGCTATATTGTTTGGGATTATTGTGGCTCCGGTGATGCTCCCGCCGGATGTACTTGTAGAGTCTTCATTGACTATGGCGCAGTGCATTATGAATACGCAACTGAGTAGTGTAAATAATTGTGTGCTAATCTTCATAGTGCACTCCTTTTGAATCAAAATGTTTAGTTAACGGGAAAAGTTGTGTGTTCAGTTGGCAGCTGAGTTCGATAGAGGGGTGTTGATTGACAATGTTCAATACTTTTTTCTGAAACTCTTCAGTTGCTTTGTTGAGGGCGGTATACCCTTCTTTAGAAATACCTGCGGTAATAGAAAGGACGTTACGCTCTTCTTTGTCAAATCGTTCTATAGCGTCTCGGCCCATCTCTATCATGGTGCGTTGATGTGAGCGTAGTGCAAGTGATGCGAGGTCGTCCTGAGCTGTTATAAATGCGTCGGTCTGAATGTATCTATTCTCTTCTTTGGAGAGGAGCTTGAGCTCAAGGAGTGTTTGAATTGCTTCTCGTGCTTCTTTGGCTGAAATGACTGGAGTAAGGGTTCGGCCCAGTTTCTGATAGTCATCCTGAAAATCCATAGTGGTCGCAACCTCCCTGACAACGGGGATATACCATTTGCTGAAGTAGTCAAACTTTCTTTTTTCGAGAGTATATGCTTGGGTGTTGGCTCGGTGTTCGATCTCTTGTAAAAACTGCATTCGTTCAAAATCATTTTTTGCATGTTTAAACTGTATCAGTAATTTGAAGTAAGTGATTTCGTCTGAAGAGAGTTCAAGGGCTTCGCCAAGTGAGGTTGACGATTTTAGAGAGAGTGGTGCTTTGCCGGTGATAATTCTATGGAGGTAGCTCTTTGAGCTAAAGCCCGCTTTTTCCGAAATACTTTGCAACGAAACTTTGGCTCCAACCTTTTTGTGCTCATGAAACCAGGCATTCAGAAATTCTCTGTAATCGAAATAGTTGTATAGTGTAGTCATAGTTCAAACGTACATGAACTTTGCTTGAGAAACAATATATAAGTGTACAAAAAATCTAACTTTTGCCTAAATACTTGTAAAAAACACTGATAAGTATACTTAATGGTATGAAGTAGGTGTACGAATTGCTCTATTAGAGTGATAGAGGTACGCCATTGTTCTCGAAACTTTCATTATTGTATGGTATAGTGAGTGAACAACAAACTGTTATTATTATGAATGATTTTGAAAAATCGCAGATACCTCTAAAAATGTCACGACTTCCGTGGGGCGTTTTGATCGTGGTGATTGTTTCGGCAATAATTCTAGATGTTTCATTCTCTAAACTGTTATCGAGTCGCACAGCGCTGCACCATAAAACAGAAGTGACTGAAGCCGTAAGTGGTATTAAGGGAAGGCTTGAGGGAAAGATAAATTCAAATATGTTTCTTCTCTATGGCATGGCGGCTTTTATATCGGTCCGTGATACTTTTCAAATGTCTGAATTCAACCACATTGCTGAGGATTTATTGAAACAAGGTACCTCTCTACAAAATATTGCAGTTGCTCCAGATTTTATAATATCCTTTGTTTATCCTCTAGAAGGAAATAAAAAGGTGCTTGGGATGAACTACCGCAAGGTACCTGCTCAATGGGAGCAAGCCAAGCAAGCAAAGGAAACAGGAAAAATGACGTTGGCTGGTCCGATTCCTTTGATACAAGGAGGAAAAGGCTTGGTGGCTCGCATTCCCGTATTTAGAGAGCGTGATGGGAAATTTTGGGGATTGGTATCGGCTGTGATGGACTTTGATGAGCTTTTTAGTGATGTACATGAGTTGCAGAATAACGTTTTTTCTATAGCAGCGCGGGGAGTTGATGGTAAGGGAGCTGAAGGTAATCTCTTTTATGGTGATTCAACGCTTTTTAATAGTGAAAGGGGGGCAGTACTGAGTACTATAGCTCTCCCAACGGGAGAGTGGGAGATGGCTGTGCTCCCCATGCATGGGTGGTTACTTTGGTCTCCATATTCAGTATGGGTTCACATTACAGTCCTTCTTTTAACTGGCCTTCTGGGTACCATAGTTATCATACGCCATAAAAGTAATGTTGCATTGATAATATATGAAGCACGATTGAATGCCATGAGTAAAGCGAGCCGTGACCCTATTGTCATTATTGATAAAGATGACTTAATTACCTTTTGGAATCCAGCAGCAACAATGATGTTTGGTTATGGGCAGAAAGAGGTGATAGGGAGTGATTTTAAGAAAATGATTTCAGTAGCAAATGGTGCTGGTACACTGGAACCGATTGACTTTTGGGTCAAAGGAACGGGGATGGCTGGTGGCGAGGCGGTAGTTGAAGCGCGTATGAAGATGGGGAAGGCTTTCAAGGCAGGCCTATCACTTTCACCCTTCGAAGTGTTTGGAGAAAAATATATTGTAGTTACGATTAGGGATATTACCGCGCAGTATCACTATGAACAGAAACTTGAAGGCTTTGCAACCAAAGATGCGCTTACGGGTCTCAATAATCGAAGGCACTTTTGGGAGCTTGCTGAGAGAGAAGTGAAGAGAAGTGTGAGGTATCAGAATGCGGTTTCTATTGTGATGCTTGATATTGACCATTTTAAAAATGTGAACGACACCTATGGTCATGCAGCGGGGGATCTTATATTAAAAGAGGTGTCCCGTGTTTTTATCGACATATTAAGAACGACGGATATTGTCGGGAGAGTGGGGGGAGAAGAGTTTGCATTGCTCCTTCCTGAGACTGGCACTGGTGAATCGTTGCAAGTTATTGAACGGATCCGGACTGCTGTTGAAGAGACACAAGTGGTTCGTAATGATCAATCTATGAAAGTGACTATCAGTGCAGGGGTTGTTGATGGCTCATTTTCCCAAAATTTAGAAGATCTTATGAACCGAGCGGATGCATTGCTCTATGAAGCAAAACAGTCGGGACGCAATAAAGTCGTAGTGCATAATTAAAAAGGGACATAGTAATGCGGGTACATTACAGTCCCGCTCCATATTTTAATACATTCTGAACATTCTCATTTGACCACGGGTTAGATGATGGCAGGGTACTCCAAGTATTAAAGATTGTTTCATAGGAGTCATTCAATACATCGACACTCATAGTATGGGGTATTACGATAGCCGCCCAGTTGCCCACATTCACACCTTTATAGGTCCATTTACTCCAAGCGATGTTGTGCGCAGCATATTCTTCTAACAGGTATCGGTGAGACTCTTCGTGGTCTATGTGGTATTCGCCAGTGTAATAAGGGACGTCGTAGGTTTGTTGCATTGCAAGCATCTTATTGATATGCTCATCAATACCTGTTTTGTTGTCATTAATGTTTGATCCATTGATAGTGTAAAGGTGGTGGCCATACATAACATTATACCAATTGGCTGTTTCGGGCATTGGGTCGCCCCATGCCATGAGAATACGGTCGGGGTCAACTTCGCGCACTCCATCATAGAGGGGGATAGATGCCCAGGTGCCGCCACATGCTTCATTGATAAGTTCAATCGCTGCTATGGCTCCTCTCCCTTTGTACTGTTCAATAACCTTCGTTAATACTTCAATGGCGTGATTATTTTGTGCATCTCTTTTTGCGCCTTCATCACCGCAGGATATATACCGGTATGCGTTGTTAAATACCTCTAAACCTTCATCTCCTGTTTTATTGGTTTTGCCTTCCTCTTGCCCTTTCCATATGTGGTAATCAAAGAGAACATAGATGCCTCTCTCTTCTGCCTCGGTTACGATCCAATCCATCCAACCAAAGTCTATATCACCAGAAGGAGTCTTTTTCCAGCTGCCATCACGGTTTTGTAGGTTTCTATATCCAAAGGGCACGCGGATAAGATTCATTCCCGACTCTTGAATATGGTCAAGGTCTGCTTCAGTAATAAAATTACTGCGCCACACTTCTATGAGGGTGTCTGCTCGAGCTTCATCAAACCGTTCTTCGAGTGTCTCTAAGGTAAAGCGGTCTGTCTGCGTGTCCGAAGCATCATCGTATCCATTCATCCAGTTTTCTGTAACAAGCCAGCCACCAATATTAATGCCTCGAAGGGCAACAGTATCACCTTCTAGGTTTACTATTACGGTACCGTTAGTTTTTAGATACGGTAGGCGCGCTGTTTGAGATGATGATGAGGCAGAGCTCAGTAACTCTGAACTTGAAGAAGATTGAATCTGTGAACTTGATTGTGTGACGTTAGGATTTGTTGAAGAGGTGTTGGTGTCTGGGGTATTTGATGACTGTGGATTAATACTCACAGAACTACTTTGTTGGGTCTGAGCAGAAGAGAGTATAGAGGAACTCAATAGAGTAGAAGATAATGGGGGTTGATTTAGAGAGGAGTTCGCTATTACTGTTGATGAAGAGAGTGTAAGGCTGTCCTCAAGTGATACGAGTGGTTCGTTAGATGTGCATCCTATAAAAACCGATGCAATGATTGCAAGGAGTGTGGTAATACGTTTCAATGTGAGTCCCTTTGTAATATGGGCTTAAATTACTTTAATTTTAGTAAGGGAGTATTGTGTAAAAATATGTTTTACACATGGTGACTGAGAGTTGTATAAAAACTGTAATTTATCAAGGTATCCAATCTTTTAAAGACTATAACAGTTATAATAAATGGTGTTTAAGTGGAAAATTAGGCACTTTACTAGAGGTATTGTAATTAGTACAATGTTGGAATGGCAATAGGTAGCGTTCTATAGTTTCATAGTATATAATAAACTAATAGGGCAGTTACGCTTGCACACTTGAGGGGTTATGGCAGAAGACAAAAAGTCACAGAAGAGCGATGAAGAGTTTGATGAGCAGACCCTATTTAATGAGGCTGATGATAAGACTCTTGGTGGGAGAGAATTTGATGGAGTAATACTCAAAGAATCTCCTGATTCGGATGCCTCAGATGTTGTAGCCTCGGTTCCCAATGCTTATGCAGAAAATAGAGATCAAGAAGACGATGAGATAGATGCTGATGCAGCCACCACTGAATTGGGTATTGAAAACACGCCCATTGTTACTACAAATGATGATGGTACTCCTGTCAGAGTTCGACAAAATAGTACAGATTCAAATGAGGACTCTTCAGATGTAGCCGATAGACACGTTGATGGAAGTGCACTTCAAGAGGATTCTTTGGGTGAATCCCTGGGTAAGGGAGAGAGGAATGAGGATAATCCTGATGTAAATCAAGTTGAGCAAAGTGATACTACTCTTGATTCTTCAACGAGTGATGCTGCTCCAGCTTTTAGGAGCGAAGCGCATCCTGAAGGATTGACGGGAGGAGTAGGTTCTGAGTTGTCGGAGGGCGAAGAGAGCCATGAGCAAGTGGGTGTTGGTGGTACTGAGAGTACTGCTAGTTCTCTGCCAGATGATGGTGACGTTGTTGAAGATGGTGGTGAAGGAGAAGAGGTTATTGGTGAGTCTGCCTTAGATGAAGAAGGGGGATCAGATAGTGATGTTGATGAGGTTGTGAGTGACACTGAAGGCGATGATGTTGATGAAAGTATTGATCCGGTAGATGAAGGTACTCGTGATGATGGTGATGAAAGTACTGCTCCCGTAGATGAAGGTACAGATGATGCAGGTGATG
>JAOPTW010000074.1:0-3339 GCA_051532035.1 Fibrobacterales bacterium
TTGATGAAGAACTACTCACAGATGAGGACGATGAACTCAATGGAACAAGGCACGTTGATATTTCAGAGTGATCAATATAAACCATATCGTCTGATCTGCTACCAGGTAACCAAGTATGATTGGCAAAAACGTTAAAATGAATAATATCTCCGGTATAATCATGACTCGTATGGTTATCATCATAAAAGAATGATGCGCCATTATTATTAGATTTACCCGATACATTTGAATGGTATAATCCTTTTTGAGACTGATCACCTTTTCCAATATAGAATTTTACATTTGTGTGACTCACTGTATCCTCAAAGATGACACGAACACCCCCATCATCCAATGCGCAAGCACAGAAGACAGAGTCAATACCACATCCTTCCCGCAGTGCCTGACTCGAACTCAATGCATCCGAAGAGGAACTCAAAATACTACTGGATAGTACTGCACCACTCGATTGAGAAGAACTACTTGTTATAATTGTTTGGTGAGAACTTGTATGTGCAAAAAGGGCTGCATTACTGATAAATGCCCAAAGAACAAATTTTTGTATGTATGTGTGCTTTATATAAAACATGAGCCCCCCAGCCCAAAGTAATTACAAATTAAAGATACTATTTACCCCAAAAGCCATGGTTAATTCATTTTTTTTACAATGATCATTTTCTCTATCTGTTTACACTTTTCCATTACTTTGTGAACAAAGAATAGAGGAACATTGACCAGATAATAGATCTAGTGTCACTCACAATTTGTGAGTGATAAATGAAGCATTCGTTCTCAACGTTATTTAAATACCCACTATACGAAGCTATACTCAAGTAAGATTACCTTACCCTGAGTATAACTATGATCCCTACTATACGTATTACAAAAACACTTGTGTGGTTCCCCTTAGCATTATCCCTCACTCTATCTATCGGCTGTATGAATTCTACAACAGCAACTAACTCTGAAGATTCATCGCAACAAGAAGAGAGTAGTGAGCCAACTGAGAGCTCACAAGTCATGTCAAGTGGTGAAAATGGAGAGAGCTCAATAGAGACAGAAGAATCGTCTGATGAAGCTAATCCTGAATCGCAATCGTCTGACAATGATAGTAGTCCAAATAGTTCAGCAATTGAGTCTTCTTCATCACACACTACAAAAAATTCTGATGATGGGCCTATGATTATTCTTACTTATCATGCCCTCACTGAAGAAGAAACTTACACTGACACCACCTATGGATTTGGTGAATGGTACCCTGATTCAGATGGCACAACAACCCTTTCAATTCTAGCCCAATCTGAAGGTTACTACAGCAATATCTATACTGCAGAAAATAGTGAGCCCGTAGGAATTACATTAACCGCAGTTGATACTATTCAAAGTGATACTCTTAACTCATATAGTGGTTTAGTGTATGGGTATAACAAAGAAACAGGTTACACATTAGTAAAAAATGCAACGATATCAGTTAAATTTAAAGATGACTTCTCTCTCGAAATTGACTTAGATACACAGGGACGTTACACAGTGCAGAATAAAAAGCAGGTCAAACAGATTAAAGGAATAAAAGAGGTTGGTGATGATGTATATGGCGGCATAAGCACAGTAACCGACTCTTACACTGATCTCCAACTTACTAGAGAGCAACTCTTTACTGTGACTAATGCACATATATATATGTACCCAGAAGAGGTATTTAATGGCACCCTTAAGGCCACCTATGATACACCGGCATCACTTTCAATGGAGCAAGATATCGAATGGGAACTCACCGCCTCAGTAGAGGGGCTCATTAATGGTGACTGGGCCTACCTCTATCACGATTACACCTTTTCACAATCACCTTCTATAACCGAAGGATGGAGTATTGCTGTAGATGACTATACGCCACTTTTAAAAGAGAAGCTCATAGAGATTGGGCTAACCGCTCAAGAGGTACTCAACCTCACCACCGTATGGAAGCCCCTTATTGATGTATATTGTACAGCACCTTTTGTAACCTTCTATCTGACAGATCTCTCAGAAATTAACGAGATTACCGCATCACCTGCTGCAGAGACCACCCTTCGGTATCTTATTGGCGTCACTCAATCATCAGATAAAATGGACCTATCAGAGCCCACTCTCCCAAACAGTGAGCGAAAAGGATTTACCATTGTTGAAGCAGGCATTTACTTCCACAATGAGTAACCCAGCTCATACCTCATGATATACCCTCTGTATACCTGGTCAAAGTCGCTCATTTTGGGCAATTTTGACCAGTTCCGGTCCCGTTACCCCTCGCATTAGTCAATTACGATATAATTAACTACATTTGGACCACAAAAATCGTAGCACACCAATTAAGGACCCATTATGAAGGTTGTAGAAAGCAGTATCGTTTCAATGAATTATGTACTTAAAAATGATGAAGGCGAAGTTCTTGATCAATCTGGTGGAGATCCTATCGAATTTCTTCAGGGTGCAGGCAATATTATTCCTGGTCTTGATGCCGAAATCATCGGAATGGCAGTTGGTGATGCAAAAAATGTAACTGTACAACCTGCTGATGCGTATGGTGACTATTCTGAAAAACTTATTCAAACTATGCCTCTTGACATGTTCAACGGTGTTGAAAAAGTTGAACCTGGCATGCAGTTTCATGCACAAGGTCCAGAAGGTCCTTTCACAATCACCGTCAAAGAAGTTGTTGAAGAAGGTGTTATTGTTGATGGCAATCACGACCTTGCTGGTCAAGTTCTCCATTTTGAAATTGAAATCACTGAGATCCGCGAAGCGACAGAAGAAGAGTTACAACATGGACATCCTCATCAAGAAGGTGGCTGTTGTGGTGGTTCAGGACATGATGATTCAGGCTGTTGCGGTGGCGAAGGTCACACTGATGGCTCTGAATGTTGCGGTGGTGAAGGCCACGATGATGGTTCAGCATGTTGTAGTACTGAAGACCAAAAAGATGGCAGCTCTTGCTGTAGCTAATCACCGACACATTGTAAAAACAAAAAAAGGTCAGCTCATTTGAGCTGACCTTTTTTGTTTCTCTATTGTAACAGAAGGCCTTAGTTGTGTCCACCAACCTCTAGTAAGCGAACGCAACTGTTTTCAAGCTTAAATAATACACGGTCACTCTGTGAAAGACGAATTGAATATTTTTCATTTGCAAGAGACTCGTATTGAAAAGCCCCGACTGCCTCTGCTGCAGCTTTAGGGTGTGTACCGTTTCTGTGTATGTCATTTTGCCACTCATCAAATTTTCGTTGAACCGGCGGCGTTAATAGCGAGTATGCTGCATGAGTTTTATCTAATCTCCAGCTCATAATGTTCCTTTTAGATCAATGCTTATAGTTAGTTAAAAAATCG
>JAOPTW010000075.1:0-6451 GCA_051532035.1 Fibrobacterales bacterium
AATGGTACCAGTAAAACAAAACCTATAAACAGCCCCATTAGAGTAATTGACAACCTGCCATTATTCTCCTGAGCCTTTATGAGAGTATAAAAAGCCCTATCATCATTGGTTTGTACAAAACCGTTTAACAGCCCTAGCATTTCTCTTTTTAGGGAGTGATATTCCCCACTAAACATCGTATCAATTGCAAGTTGACGATCTGGTGATTTTCGAATAGTGAGATTGCCGTCTTCATCGTTGAACCAGCCAATCATGATTTCCATCGCAGCTTCTTCGAACCTAATAAGTTGCTTAGATATCTCATCTGCTTCTATTAATGTCTTTAAATCTTTATTTGATACTCCGGCTTGCTTAATTCGCTCCAAGAGTGAACTCCCTGTAACTAAATTATCGTTGGGAAACATTTGCCGAACCGTTACCGTATCCCAAATGAGTTGATTATACTTATCTGGTCTTGAAGCTGTTCCATTACGTATATCACGAATCAAGTAAAATAATTTCTGGTAGAATTCGTTTCCTGTAATTATATAAGTACGAGCCATGCGTGTCAGATCATCAGAATATTGCCGAAGTTCATTTGAGAGTAGATATGATGTGTGACGAAAATGAACTGCGAGTTTAAGGTCTTCATTAGTCTGTTTTTGCTTTTCTAAAACAACAACAGTCACTAGAGTCACCATTACAAATAAGAATATCTCAATATATATTAACCGAGATAACATTTTCTTTTTGTTTAGGAAGCTCATATTCAGTATACTCCACTCTTTCTATTCAGAAATTATCTATAAGGGATTATTGACATCCCAACTACTATTATACCATAGTTTCTATTCTTACACTTATTATTCTCATAAAAAACCCCCCAATAGAGTATCTATTGGGGGGTTAGTTCAAGTATTTCTAACATAATACCCTAATTCACAATTATCTTTTTTACTGTCCCGTTAAAGTCAGCTTCATCGATATATCCAATAGCACCCGGAACCTCCTTGACTATAGCCATAACCGCTTCTGCTGATTTTTGAATCATAGGCGCGGTTCCTTTACCTTTAATCATCTGATCAATCCAGAACACCTTAAACTCTGCACCAGTTTTGCCAATATATGTGGTTAGAAATTTTTCGGTGATCTCTTTATTCAGGTCCTGATTAACAGGTACCGCTTTAAAGTCACCTAGATCTTTTCTTTTACCGACATATAATCGTTTCAAATTCGATTTTGATATTGAGGTTATTGGATTATTTTTATTTACTATTATTATTGTTTCACCTGCAAAAGTCATTGCTGTACATACTAAAGAGGCTACTGCTATTTTTATAAGTAATGTTTTCATTATTTTATCCTCCTTTAGAATGCTACTGTGATTTGAGCCTGAAAGGCCTGTAGGACCAAATCTGAACTTTTATATGTATTTGCTAACGATATCTTACTTCCTGTCGGGGAGGCACTTGCAGCCACAAAAGGATCATTTACAATATCAAAACCAATTCTCATATACTCAAGCTTGAGTGAAGTGTTTGACAGTAATCCTATTTTCACACCAAGAGTTGATGTTTTAAACGTTTTAATCGGTAGCATATTTGTCGGATACGCCTGAATAGTCCCTTCACCAACATCCCAGCCTACAACTTCATACATTCCATAGGGTGTAATCGTCATTGCTGCAGGAAGGTTAATTTTATACCCCAGCATTGTATACCATCCTAAAAATGCTATTTCATCTCCTGTAACATCATCACTTAAAGTCCGGCTATTAAGTTCAGCTTGGAAGGTTGCCCCTTTATACTGAGCCTTCGCATCAAAACCAACTACCAACTCTCTGAATGATTGAGTTTCCACATCTTTATAATATGTATTTTCTCCATTCAATGCTTCAGCTGTAAGAGTTGCAGGGAGTGCGGCAGCCTCTTCAGGAGTAGTAGCTGTCACAGATATTCCATATGTTTCTGCAATTGTATTTCTGTTCCTTATAGCTCCACTATAAATACTCGTTCCCAATGAAAACTCCGCTTCAATTTCTCCACTAAAAGAGGCGTGACCACCATACCCGAAATCACCTAATTTTTCCGGATCATTTTCATCCTGAATACGTGGGTTCCCTCCTTCATCTTTTCTGCCGGTAGTCATATAAGCGTTATATGCTATATCAAAATCACCTGCAAATTGGGTCCCCCATAACATCAGACCAGTTTGTGATTCAGGAAAAAGCGGTATAAACGATGTCTGCTTCGGCTGAGCAATTGTTGTGAGCACCGGACTGCCATGATCAACATTCCAAATACCGGCAGGTGTAATAAACTTACCGGCTCTGATATTTACGTTATCACTATAGGAATACTCAGCCCATGCTCTATACAGGGAAACTCCACCAAATTTATCATCTTCAGTACCCTCCTTGGCGACTACTCCTTCAAAAAGAGCCTGATTGCCAGCTGGAGCAGGTGCACCATTTATCATAATTTCATCGATGAGTTCATTTGATATATCCCCTTGTTTATCGGCTAATGACCTCAACAAACCTACTTCTACTAATACTCTGCTATCTGGGTTGGGGTTAAAATCAAAATAGACATTCACATTACCAATATAAATATCCGGCTCTTTCTCTTTAAAAGCGCCATTATTTAAAAATGTGTTATTATCCATACTTAAATTTTGATAATAATTCAAATCGAAAAAACCATACACGTTAAACTTCTGCTCCTGTGCCTGTACTCCCGCTATCAGTATCACCAATAGCAACAGTATACTGCATTTCCAGTACTTCATAATATTCTCCCTTACAATTATTCCATTACCACGATAGTATCATATGCTTACAATATATGCAAGAAATTAATCATTTTAATAGGTTAATAAGCTCTAATCAATTACTTAAGAAACAAACGATAGTCAGAAGAAATAAGGCATTTTCTCATCATAATCAACTACTGTGGATACAAATTTTGAACAGAGTACGTAATCCCATAGTGATCACTCATTTCAGCAACGATTTTGCTATAGTAATGTTTTTCGATATCAGTTATCATCCTCTGCAACGTACCATCTTTTTTCAGGGCTGAAATTTTCTGATTAAATCGTTTGATCAATTGTACATGCTTTTTGTGAATGTAGTGATGCATTTTGAAGGTTTTAATAGGTACTGGACAGACAGAAATTGAATCTTCGTACTTCAACTGCTTTAAAACCATATACCCCTCTGCTGGAAGAAAAAGGGCAGCATCAACTCTTTTATGTACAAGCATACTGAAGACATTTACAATACTGTTTGCAATACTCCGATCCATTCCAACCGTCATTGCCTCTATCGTTACCAGACCGCGAACAACCCCAATAGCAACTTGACTGAGGGTATCCAGATGACAGAAACGTGTCTCATTTTTTCGGGTAAACGCACTGATTGCAATTAAAGCAAAGGGTTCATCAGTCTTCACTAAATTTGGGTAATTGTCCATTGTCATATCGACCCGTCCCAACTCGCCATCTACAATTCCTTCATTCGATTCGTGTAAAGATCTTTTAGGAGGTAACTTTCTAATAATTATTTCATACCCCAGTAAATCATAAATATTCGACACTAGCTCTTCACCCATTTTAACGATAGGAAGGTTCACCTCTATCGTATTAAACACCAAAGTATCACGTTTTTCAGCAGCAAAAAGAGTATAACCGGAAAATATCCAAATCAGTAATAGAGGTTTCATTTGCTTATTATACTATACTTTTACAGTATAATATCTTCTTTTTTAGAGTCTAAGCAAGATAGATATGGCGTTGGCTACGAACAAAACACCTACCACCATAGCCTCTCATAAAAACACACGACACGTTAATTTAAATTTTGGTTATGGCGACTCAACAGTAACTCCGTCCCCATAAAATCAATTGAGACTGTATGGTGTATCTCTATGTACTCACCTTATTCGCAAGTGTAAAATAGAATCAACAATACTTCTTATGCATTATTAGCAATGTGAATATAAAACCATTGGATATATATTTCTCGACCACAGGTCATTGAGCATCAATATATTCAAAGAGAATTGTTCTCCCCATGAATCCTTTGATGAAGAGAGATATCATGAAAACCATACTCATTATCAATTGTATACTCATAATCACGTTTTTTGTAAACTGTATGTCAGATTATTCAGACCCTATGAACTTAACCTTAAAAGAAGATAATGTACTTGTTGAAAGGCTCTGCAAAGATTCATTAGACAATGATTTAGATGGTGCTATCGATTGTGATGATGAAGATTGTTTAGAAGATGCAGAATGTATAATCGCCAGTATCGATCTCTTTGTCGAGAATACATTTCTCTTATGCAATGACAGTGTCGATAACGACAATGATACTCTTATCGATTGTGATGATCCCGATTGCTCAACATTGGAGCACTGCTTCCCCCGTGTAGAGAACACATTCCTATTATGCAGTGACAGCATCGATAATGACAATGATAGCATTGTCGATTGTGCCGACCCCGATTGTTCAACAATGGAACACTGCCTTCCCCGTGTAGAGAATACCTTTCTCTTATGCAATGACAACGTTGACAACGACAATGATAGTACTGTCGATTGTGCTGACCCCGATTGTACCGCAATGGAACACTGCCTCCCCCTTGTTGAAAATAATAAGGAGTTATGTAGTGATAGGGTCGACAATGATTTTGACCAATCTATAGATTGCGATGATCCGGATTGTAGCGCCATTGACCATTGTCTCCCTAGAGGTGAAAACACATCAGCCCGCTGCCTCGACTTTGTTGATAACGATAAGGACGACTTAGTAGATTGTGATGATCCTGATTGTAAAAGCTTTTCATTTTGTTTACCAGACGGTGAAAACACCTATGCCAACTGTACTGATTCATTAGACAATGATGGCGATTCATTTATTGATTGTGATGACATGGATTGTAGTGGTATCTCGGTCTGCCTACCAGAAACAGAAAATCTTACAGCCACCTGTATTGATGGCATAGATAATGATGACGATGGGTTAATTGACTGCGCAGATGATGAATGTTCCGGCCTTAATGTTTGCCTAGATTACCGCTGTGAATTAGCTACAAGGGCAGACTCATGTATCAGTATTAATACAGATATCAACACAACTTACACACTGCCAAGTAACATACGCGCCATTAGTGAAAACGGTCTAAATATGTGTATTCCTCAAATACCCATTTTTAACACCCCTATAGATATCGTGTTTGCCATTGACTGGAGCGGATCCATGAAAAAAAATGACCCAACAATGTTAACACCAATTGCCGTTGTTAATGCACTCGATACCCTTGCACAAAAAGTACCTGAATCCAATGTTGGATATTTTGGATTTGCTGCTGGAGTGTGCAATGGGCAAGGAGAAAGCGATACCAATACTAAAGAACAACCCAATAAACTTCTTGATTCAAATCATGTCAAAAATTTACATGAAACAGCAATGTACACTTATGATGAGTTCCTCGATCTCAGACACTGTGGAGAATATGATACAACAGGTACCTACTTTAAACCTGCCCTTATTGTAGCGAAAGAGTGGAGTGATATCATTGCTACCGAATCACCCAATAGACAGATCGTTGTATTTTTTACTGATGGAGAACCTTGGGGCGAAGACCTTAATGCACTCAACAAATATATTGATAAAAAGGATTCAAGTAACTACCCTGAGCTTTATTATATTGGCCTCGCCAATGCCAAATATGACCCAATGGTTAAGCTCGCAAACAGAACAAGAGGTTTTTATGAGGCCCTCAGTGGCGCAGCTCAAATAGATTCTATTTTCAACAAAATTTTGCAACATGCAATCCTCTCAGATAAACCTAAAGAAATTGAACTTAAAAACAGTACAACCGCTGATAGTTTTATTACCGAGGACTTACCAACATACACATCGAGCCCCAAAATAGTACAAATAAAAGGCTCTGACATCTCACTCACCAAGGGGGCTAACTCAGTATCAATAAGTGCACTCCAAAATGGAAAGCCCACCCCCTATTCTGCAGACATGACTTTTAACATAAAAGCACCTCCACAGGTTGCCACCGGTAGATCACCAATAAAGGGGACCCCATTTGACGCAATCTGTTATGACCCATTAGAATACTAATAGCGCTTGTACTCATGACGTTCGCAACCGTAAAAACTAATACACAAAGCCTCCATCACACAACAACTATGAGGTGATACAATACTCTTTGCATATATTTACTCATAGAAACGATGAAACGGCAAGTATACCTGGGGTCACACAATGTTTATATTTAGCAAATACTTCTCTTCACTTTTTTCACGAGTCTCCAATTACAGACTGACATTGTTACTCATTATTATCACTATCTGTGTTGGATCCCTAAAAAACATTAATGCACAAATTTCAAAAACACACTACCTCCCTCCTCTCTTTGGGCAAGTCGACAATATAACAGAATTTAAA
>JAOPTW010000076.1:0-15830 GCA_051532035.1 Fibrobacterales bacterium
GATTAATCAAGGTCAATTTTTTACCCGAAGGTGTCTCTATATCGCTTTCTGAGACAAGTTTTCTTAAATAAGGTCTTTGAGTATTGACTTTCTATATAGGCGCATACACTCCGCCATGTGTTGAGGCCCAGCGCCGATATAGAAGATCCTTATTGATGTTGTCCTCTGCAACCTTAGTTGCAGTTTTAATTTCTGCTTTATAAGCAGCAGTATAGTTATCTTCATATAGATACCAGCATGAGATTGTCCACCCCACGATCAATATACATATGGTAATAAAAACGGTTTTAATAATAGGCTGTGGTTTAGCTTGCCTCGATGTTTCCACGTTTATTATAGATGTCTTTTCAATTGACAAAACTATACCTCAAGAACATTAGTACTATAATTATAAATCACTTGTATTCTAATTATCAGATATTTAAGCAATAATTACCATTTTTTTATTCTATAACTCAATAGTCCAACGAGTTATACAATACAATGGCACCGCTCGGGCGACTGTTGTTGTATTTCCACCATTATTTAACGCTATAACATCTGACATGAGACAAGAATCTTACTATTTTCATTCGATAGTAGCCTCGACAGAAGATAATACCGAATGACCATAGTAGAGCTCATTACCGCACAAAGAGATTTCTTCAATACGCACACCACAAAAGATATCCCCTTTAGAGTTACCCAACTACTCACTTTCAAAAAACTTCTTAAAGAAAATGAAGCGGAACTCTACGCTGCAATCCATGCTGACTTTGGCAAATCTGAGTTTGAAGCCTACGTTACTGAAATATCTCAGATCTATCATGAGATACATACGTTTATTAAACACATTAAAAAGTGGAGTGCAAAGAAGTATGTGCGCACAAATCTCGCTAATCTTCCAGGTCGCAGTTACATTGCACCCGAACCTCTCGGAACCACACTGATCATTGGAGCATGGAACTATCCCTATGCACTTTCACTTTTGCCCATTGTTTCTGCAATCGGCGCTGGCAACACCGCCATTTTAAAACCAAGTGAACTCCCCTCAGAAACATCAAAAATAATGGCGCGCCTTATCAACAGTACGTTCCCGAGCAACTTTTTACACGTTATTGAGGGAGATGCTCATCAAACAACCGAGCTCTTAAGCCATAGATTCGATAAAGTCTTTTTTACCGGGAGCACTCATGTAGGAAGAATTGTCTATGAGGCCGCCGCAAAACATCTCACACCTGTCACTCTTGAGCTGGGTGGTAAAAGCCCTACCTTCGTTCTTGCAGACGCAAACATAGCCATATCTGCCAAACGGATAGCATGGGCCAAATTGTTAAACAGCGGGCAATCCTGTGTTGCTCCAGACTATATACTCGTAGATGCGTCAATTGAGAAAGAGTTTCTCGCCGCGCTCAAAGTTGAATTCGACACCTATTATTCACCTGCTGGTAAAAATGAAAACTATGTACAAATAATTAATGATACCCATTTTGACCGATTACACGGGTTAATTGATGCAAATCATACCTATAGTGGTGGTCATGTCGATAAACCCCGTCGATTGATTAGCCCTACAATCCTTACCGATATTACCTTTGATCACGAAATAATGAAGGAGGAGATTTTCGGACCTATCCTACCAGTCATCAGTTTTTCTAATCTCGACACCGCCATTGCTCAAGTCAACGCAAAACCCAAAGCCCTCTCTTGCTACGTCTACTCAAACAATAAACAGGCCATTAACACCATAGTCCATCATGTTTCATTTGGCGGGGGGGCGATCAATGAAAGCATTCACCATCTGGCCAATAGTAATCTGCCATTTGGAGGTGTTGGCACAAGTGGCATAGGTAGTTATCACGGGAAATTTGGGTTCGACACCTTTACCCACTATAAAAGCATATTACACAAACCTACTTGGTTTGAACTTCCCATCAAATATGCCCCTTATACTCAAACAAAATTAAAAGTGCTCAAGTGGCTTTTGGAATAACCCAGACCTATACTTACAAATGTAAAGACTCGACCAACAACACGCCAGACGTCGTAACTGCTTCAACTACCTCCCTTGTTTCCCTATTTAACAACATCATCAACCATAAATAGGGTATATTATAGAGCAAGAACACCGGGGACACACATGAAAAGAGTATTACTCATTGCTACTGTAATGGCAGTTTTTGCTAATGGTCAGACATTAGATCAATTTATTCCAGGAAGCCGTACACTCGTTAAAGTTGCCGACAAAACTCAAATTCCAGAACTATCGGGACAAACAAGTACACGTGGGCAGCAAATCTGGGATCTCGAAGAGTATCGTGGGCACATCTATATTGGAATGGGTGATTACGGGGATAATACCGGCCCTATCGATATTGTCGCTTATGACCCTGCATCTAATAGCTTTGTCACATCATTAAGTAACGCCCCCACTGAGGCCACTGAATACATCAGAAACATCAACAATAATTTATATGTTACCATGACCGATTCCAAAGGCTGGACTGGCCCTGCTTTTGTAGGCGTACAAGCTGGGTCAAATTCATGGCAACAGTCTTCGACCCTCCCTTCGACAGCCCATACCTTTGACATAACCGAGTTCGGTGGACGGGTCTATGTCACCACCGGAGACTGGCAAGATGGTGGTTCTCATCCCGGAGCAACGGTCCCTGCAAATGAAACAGCCCGCGTCTATTCAAGTGGTGACTTTGGGAGTACCTGGCAAGTAGAGGTGCGAGCAAACCTTGGCAGGTTTTATCATATCGGTTCAGATGCGACAACCATCTTTACCTGTGGTAATGGCGGCAGCTATTATAAAAAGGATGGAGTCTGGAACGGTGTGAGTACTGCAGGTAATTTTAGACCCGTTACCCTCAATGGTACCATGCGTATGATTCCTGCTGATGACGGATCAGCACTCTATAAACTGAGTGGTGCAGATCTCGTTACCGCTGAGAGTAAACCCTTTAATGCTGACAACTTTTTTGCAAACAATATATCTTACAGCGACACTGACCTCCCCTACGAGGTATTTTGGATGCTCGGATCCCCTACCGGAAGCACTGCCATTGAGGTGTATGCAACAACAGATTTCGTAACCTGGGTACCTATTGCTCAGCTCGACGATCAAGGAGCTAACGCTGATATTTTTCGTACCTTTGTGCGGGTTGCCTACTCAAACAACACACTCTATTTTGGAACAACCAATGGCCACCTCTATGCCCTTCAAAATATTTTTGACTTTGACGCCGCCCCTCTCGCAACACTCCCCTCTGGCTACTATCACATTCAGAACATGTGGCAAGCAAATTATTTGAGTGACAATGATAGCACTATAGCATACACCCACACAACGCCCTCTGACAGCACGCTTTGGCAACTCAATCAAAAAGGCGACCTCTCTATTGAACTCATACATGTTGCGACTGGTGACGCTATTCACGCTAACCCAGGAAGTGCCTATGCTCATACTGCTGTTAATCCTGAGAACGCCACCGCCGGACAATGGTTTGGTGAGTTCGTCACTGATTCTATCATTCGCTTAAGAAATGAAGCCGATCCATCGAGCTACCTCTATGTAAATAATAGTGATACCGTCATCAGTCACGGTGCTATTGAAACAGATTGGGTTAGTGCACAGTGGAAGCTGATACCGGCAACGCCAATGCCACACGTGTCAGTATTATCCTATACTCTTTTAGATACCATTGATGGTACGACTCTCCCCGACAGTCTATTGGAGTCTCAACAGCATGCTTCAGTACGCATCACTCTTCAAAATACAGGACTGGTGGCATCGACCAACCTAACCATGGAAATCGACACCGACGAATCATTGCTCACCACCTCAGGCCCCCAAACACTGGGTACCCTCTTAGACCAGAGTGATACAATCGTTGACCTCACTATCCAAATACAGGACATTGCAACAGCCCAACACTCTAGTATCATCATAACCCTGAATGACGATTTTGATGTATGGCTCGATACCATCTCATTGTTCCTTACACCAACAGTGGTTGAATCTTCAGAGGATGCCCTTGAATCGTCGAGTAGTGCATTTGATGAATCGTCTGAAGATGAATCAGGGGAACGTTCATACAGTGAAGACCCTTTTGAGGCCTCTGAATCGAGTAATACAACCGCGTTACATGGTGGCATTCATAATTCTGAGGGATTACGAGGATCATTACAGATGGTTCACCTTACGGCAGGGCAGTTCACCTATAGGGCACAAAGGAGCGGCATGGTTACTATTACATTATTTAGCCTGACTGGTGAACAATTGTATCGATCTTCTGTGTATCCAACCAAAGGTATGAATAATGTACAACTACCCGCGTTCATCGGCCATTCGTTAGGGGTTGTCAGATTTAATAGAGCGCCATGATAGTGATGCATCACAACAGCTAACGAGTACTATTAAAAAAACCTGAGGGCATCTATATCCACTCGGTTCAATCGCCTCGTTGACCACACCCCTAGTGTAATTTTTCCTTTATAGCGCCCGACCACTGTTTTAATATACTGTCCCATACTATCCAGCAGTTCTGTTTTTGGTAGCCTATTTTCATTAAATTCCAGAGTATGATATGGGTTTAGTTTTTTTTGAAGGTAAAAAATCTCATATTAATAATAACGTTGCATATGTAATTCATTAATACGACAATTAAGTAAGGAGGAAATGTTATGGATAGTGTTGCTTCGTTACTGTATTTGAATGGAGTAAGTGTATGAAACCTGTGAATTTAGGCATCTTGGTTTTACCTCTACTAATGCTGTTCTCAATGCCGACATATGCCTTGAATCAAGATGACTACTCAAAAAAAAATAACTTGAAACGTCTATACGCAATGAGTTTAAGTGAACTAATGCAGGTTAAGGTTAGGACCGCGGCTACACTCACTCATTCAAATAAGTATTATTCCCCTGCTGCACTGACGGTCATTACTCAAAAAGATATAAAAGGTTCGGGGGCCCGAACCCTGAATGAATTATTACAAATATATGTGCCCGGACTTCAGCTGGCAAAACACCACTACGGTCACTCACATATTGGTACACGTGGTTTTATTAGTGGTGAAGATAATTACTTTATTACGGTTAATGGCCATGCAATAAGCAAACGATCGGTAACGGGTGGCATTGCGGAACGCGATCTCATGTTACTTGCAGACATTAAGCAAATAGATGTGATACGTGGCCCCGGCTCCGCCATTTACGGATTTGGTGCAGAATCAATGGTTATTGCTATTACAACATTTGATGGCAATACCTTTAACGGCACGGAGGTTCGAACACGGGCCGGTTTAGGTACAGAACGATATAGTATTGAAACAAAACATGGTGGATCGTTCGGAAAAAAAGGAGCCTATTTTTTATATGGTGGATTCAGTCATGTACCTGGCGCGAGTCTAGAGGATTCTCCCTATATCTTTGGTAGATCATTCACCGCGAAAGATAGTACTCTTGTTGAAGCGGGTGAACCAACAGAAACCTTAATTCCTCGCGAGGGCGCCGCTTATCGTGATATGCCCCCCATAAAACTCCACGCCCAACTGACCTGGAAGGATTTGCAAGCACATGTTCGTTATACACGAGGAGGTGAAAAACTTGCTAACAGGATTCTACGTGTCGCCCCTCCACCAATAGGAAATGATGCACCGCTCACTGATCAAGAGGGGCAGGTAGGGTATCAGCAAGTAAGTGCTCACATAGATTATAAACGAGAGTTCTTTGATTCCTGGATGTTAGAATATGCTATCGGCTATGATATGTCTGACTATGAAAAACTATCGTTAAATTTACCAATCATCGAAACACGGCAATTTTCTCATCGTGAGGACACGTATTTTTCACGTGCTATTATCCATTGGACTCCCAGTGACCAGATCTCCTTAGCAGCAGGATATGAATACAATCGTAATGAATATGGATTATGGAGCCCTTATTTTCCGGATAAAGCTCCCACCTCTGGTCGATTTAAAGAAGGTATGCCCCGTTGGAATACGCAGATTCATTCAATGTTGGCAGAATTCCAGTGGCACATAAATGAACAATGGACTACATTTTCGAGTGCCCGCATAGACAAACACTCTTTTTCTGATTTCGAAATTTCACCTCGGTTTGCTTTGGTGGCTATACCTACTGAAAAAGATGCGGTTAAAATTATTCTCTCACGCTCCAACTTATTGACCTACGCCGATAATGTGTATTTGATGTATCACGATGGCTCAGAGAATATAAATACCGAGACCCTTGATAACATTGAGGTACGGTATGAACGAAAACATTCGTCAAAAATATTTACTGCGATATCTGCATATTATCAACATATTAATGCTGTCGGGTGGGATGTTGCAAGGCAAAAATCAACTATTGTTGGGGAACAAGATCAGGCTGGTGGAGAATGGGAACTAAGCTATAAAGGAGGTACATTTCAGCTCGGTCTATCTCACTTATACCACAAACTCATTAACTTTAAACTCGGTGAATCAGCAAAAAGCACTTACGTTACTGCTGCTCCTTTTGGTTTCGGTAATAATTTGGACAGTTGGAGCAATAATATCACAAAAATAGATGGTTCGCTAACCCTCAGTGATCAGTGGCGTATACACGGGAACCTTCAATATTTATGGGGATTTGAAGGTGTGAAAGATCAGATTGCCTATCGCAATTCTATAGCTCCCGAAGGCGCACAAGTCACAGACCCTGGTTGGGAGGACACTTTTGAGAAAAGCATATTTCTGAATCTTGGAGTTGCATATATGCCCATCAATAAACTCACCTTTAATCTTATCGGATATCATCTCCTTGGTCTGATTGACGAAAATCTGAATAAACAAATCTATCTTGGTGGATTTGGAGGGTATCGTAATCTAGCGCCGAGTATTGGTCTCGATGCACAATGGGAGTTTTGACTTAATACCCCTGAGAGATTTTCTTTCTGCACATAATCCCAAAAGCCACCATCAAATATCCTAAAAGTAGCATTGGCCACCATATGTAGAAGTGATATAATGTTTCACAAGTTGTAAATTAATAGAAGAACATATTACAACTCACCAATTACTATATTACATTCACCCTTTGCTCTCCAATGGAAATCACTATGATCAGTATACTCAACTCGAAAGATAATACAGCGCTCCTTAAAAGATTCTGTAACCTGACCCCTACGAGTACTGCTCAGTGGGGAACTCTTACTGTCGATAGAATGATACCGCATTTAAATGACCAAATGAGAGTTGCTACCGGTGATGTAAAAGCAGAGGACAAGTCAAATATTTTCCTCAGAACCATTATGAAAAGCCTCACCCTTTCTTGGGGATTACCAGTACCCAAAGGAAAGATTAAAACAGACCGTACCATGCTATTGAGCGAGCCAACAACGTTGGATGAAGATATGCAAAAATTTCATTTATTGCTCGAACGAGTTATTGAAAAAGAAAGTACCGCGAGTCATCCAGCCTTTGGGGTATTAACGCACAAAGAGTGGTGTATTCTGGTGGCAATTCATATTGATCATCACCTGAAACAATTTGGGTGTTAATAAGACTGTTATCAAAAAAAGCACGGGATTGTTCCCGGGCTTTTTTTGTCATGTTATCAGTGAGGTATACACAATGTTGTATACCTGCTTAACTCAGTTCACTCTATTGATTCACTGTAGAGGTCAATACTCCAACCCATGAAGGATCATTTGCTACTGCACGTGACAATTGTACTGATGTCTGATGACGTGGATTAATACCGGTACCAAAGGTAATATTGATTTGAACAAGTCCTGCATTTGCAGCGTTCAATGTAACAGTACCTGCCTCTGCAGGAGAACCGATTGCCTGATAAATACCAACAACAGTACCATCAGCTTTAATACCGTAGCCACTGACATACATTGGACAATCCCCTGCAACACCACCATCATAGTTAATTTCAAATGAGTTACTGTTAACCAGGCTGAGTCTCATGAATTCAGAACGCGCTACAACCTCAGTATTGATGTAGGCCGCTACACGACGGGTAATAAGACCTTTGTAGTCATTTCCGAGGATGTCTGATGCAGGACGTGATGTTCCAGTTTCAGATCCCTGACGAATGTGTCCTTGAGTACGTACTGCATCGGTAACCTTAACAGTACCGTCAACATCAAGGGTTGCCGTTGGGGCATTAGTACCAATGCCCACTGCCACATCAGCATTTTCCTGCATATATGTTTTGAATGCGAAGTCATAGCTGCCACCATCGGGACCATTTCTGCCACCGGCATATCCTTGACCGTTTCTGATACTTACTACAGCAGGGTTTGCATCAGAAAATAACTGCCAGGTATATTGCTCGTTGGCTGTTAATGCAGGGCCGTCAATAATGTCAAATGAGTTCCATGCACCAAGCTCTGTTGCAGTGATCTCTTGTGTATGAATGAGTGTACCAGAATATCCTTGACCTTCATAAATATTGAGAGTTACCGTTGGGGTACCATTATTCCACCACATGTAGGTGTCGAATTGTTTAAGAGTTCCGGTAATTGCAGGAGTGAATGACTGCCAGTTGCGGTCTTGACCAAAACCAATGCCATATGAACCTAAAGTAATTACTGTTTGTGACTGATCAAGAGTTGTTGGACCTATGTATGAGAGGTTAGATCCTGATTGATCCCAGGTATCGTCTCCACGATCGCCTTGTACACCTTGCTCACCCTGTGCACCTGTTGTGCCGGTAGCACCAGTTGCTCCGTTTTCACCTTGAGCACCAGTATCTCCCTGACCTCCTTTTTCACCCTGTGCACCTATCGCGCCGGTAGCACCGGTTTCGCCAACGGCAAAGAGTTCCCATGCGCCATCTTTGTAAACTACGCTTTTGCCTTCGGTAGTATTAAAGAACGCTTCACCTTCCTGTGGATCTGTAGGATACGACGCCTGTTCGCCCAGCCAGAGGATGTCCATGCCACGAGTAGTAAATGCATCTACTTCGTAGAGCGAAAATCCATATACCGTTGCTCTGTTAATGCATTCGATAGTAATAAACTGACCACTGCCCATAGATGAAATAATTTCGTCAAATCCGCCATCACCGCTGCTGCGCTCGTAGACAGGGTACCCCCAGTCATTTGCGGTTTCTGATACATAAATTTTATATGACGCCGCATAGGCATCTTCCCAGTTAAGCTCAAGCTTTTCTACTGCCTGTACCGATCCTAGATCGACCTGCAACCACTGGTAGTTACTGTGGGCCGAAGACCAACGGGTTGTCATATTACCATCTACTGCATACGATGCTGACTGATATTGGCTTTCGATAGTCGATGCGGTAGCTGTGGCGTTATCAGAAATATTGATATACGTCTGAGCAGAAACTGCCGATACAGCAAAGAGTGCCGCGAGTGATAATTTTTTAAAACTGTTTTTAAAATATTTCATGTGTATCCTTTATGTACTATTCATAGGGTGTATGTAAACAATAGAAAGGAAATGTGAAGGAAATGTGAGGGAATTGTGTTTTTTTGTTCACATTTTAAACCTGTACCTTTCAGTTTGAAATGGTCATATGCATAGTATCCTCTCTCGTATTGTTTACAAACAATGAAGGTACTGGTAACGCTAAAATACGAACTCGGCTCTGCTAAAGCTATCAATCAACAGTGGTCCAGTCTGTGAGGTATCTACCCATTCCATGTCATAACGATTTACCTTCCAGGCATACAGGATAAGAGTGGTGCAGAGGATTACCCCTTGTCTCAGGTCAAAATGTCCGCTTGATCACACAAACAAAATTACACGAATCTGCGAAATACCCATCTGCAATATTGAAGTACTCTATTTAAGTGGTGCTCTTTACTCAACCACAACATCAAAAGATATCGTACCGTCATTTCCGAGTTCTATAGCATGTACCGTAAATCCAGAACGCGTATTATTCACCCAATGTGAATTAGGATTACTGCTTGGTGAAAAAGTAGTACCCGGTGTAAAGGCATCACCATTGTCTCCACTATTTCGATTATATTCAATACCCAAGCGACCATCAGTTTGTTCAAGTGCAACACCATAATGCTCACCCTTCATCCAATCAACGGCATGATTCCCATACACATCACGATCAATATGCCATATAAATAGGCCCCGATCAGCACCGGGTAACCGGGAAGTCAGACTCGTATTTTTATTGCGCGCTTCGAGTATAAAAAATTCGATTCTTCGATAAGGATTAACGAATCGTACAACACGGTTTCCATTTTCACTTAAAGTTACTCGTTGCGACTGAGTTATGTCCAGAGCCTCTACCCACCCTTCTTCCCAGAGAAGCGATGCATTGGGGATACCAACAATTCCCACTTCACTTGACATAAGGTCATACGCACCCGTTCCTCTGGTACCCGTTTTTGTATAGAGATCGGGCCACCCAAAAACCATATGAGCACATTCGTGAATCACTACAAAAATATCGCGATACTCCCCCCAATAATCAAGGAATGTAGCTCCAAGAACCTGACCCTCCTCACTCAGACAATAAATTATACGTGATGAGCGCATAACACCCCTCCATAAATTGACAGAGGCATCCTAATATTCTAGTCTTACAGCCAACTTTTAGGTGAGATCGTGAATATACTTCACTATCTTGAAAAGGGAATCCTGTTAAAATCAGGAGCGGACACGCCACTGTAAAGGGGACGATGCTTGTAACACCACTGTTATTACAACGGGAAGGTCAAGCGGAGGTTGAACCTAAGCCAGAAAACCTGCCTATGTAATCTACGATACTTATCCACGTGACTTGGAGAAGTACAGATCTGACACGAAATACGTCGCTTCAGAGCCGATAACCAAGAGCCAATAAAATGGCCAAAGGCATGAGCACGATGTATACCACCTCCTTGCACATTGGAAGTGAACACCTATTAATGATCATTATCATTATATCCGCATTTCTATGGGATCAAATCGTTGGAGATCAAAAGACACACTACCACCCTATTGGCTGGATAGGAATTGCTATCAATCAGCTTACGCGATTTCTGTACCCTAAAAACAATACACCATTCCTATCGACGGTGTTGGGTATCCTTATAGCCCTCAGTATTATCATAGGTACTTTTGTTGCAGTATATTCTCTCATGGTACTATCAGGTTATGTCTCACTAGTGCTCAATTCTATCGTCTCAGTCATACTGATTGGAACCGCTCTCTCTTCTCGGAGCCTTATTCAGGAGGCACAAAAGATTCATGGATTATTAGAATCGCATAACCTTATTGAAGCCCGTAAAAGCCTGTCCATGATTGTGGGTAGAGACACCCACGACTTGAACGAATCTGAAATATGTCGGGCAACTATTGAAACAGTAGCCGAGAGCTTTACTGATGGCGTGTTAAGCCCTCTTATGTATGCTGCCCTATTTGGCCCTATAGGAATATGGTGTATCAAAGCAATAAGTACCTTAGACTCAATGATTGGCTACAATAACGATACCTATCAATACTTTGGAAAATGTTCGGCTCGTTTAGATGACGCGGTTCATTTTATTCCAGCACGAGTATCCATTATGGTAATTTCAATAGCCTCATTCGTAAAGGGGCACACCTTTGCAAATCCCTTTATCACAGGGTTACACTATCGATTGAACCATCCGAGCCCAAATTCTGCACATTCTGAAGCCGCCTTTGCAGGAGCGTTACAAGTGAGGCTTGGGGGCACATCCTTGTATAACGGTATACAGTCTAAAAAACAGTATTTAGGCGATGGCCGTGCAGCGTTAACCATTTCAGATGTAAAAGCCTCTATTCAATTACTTAAAACCTGTAATGCGATCGCCCTCATTTGTTGTCTCCCCTTATCAACAATCAGCCTCTGGATATAAGGAGTACTACTCTATGCAAATTCATGGAAGTATACCTTATACAGAGGTACAAGCCCTCAATATTAATCCAGAGGATATTATTGATTTTAGTGTCAGTATTAATCCATTTGATGCCCCTATTCACTCTATGGTCGATACTATTGGTACCTCACTTAAGGAGTACCCAGACAACTCTGGCGTCGCTATTAAAACAGCACTCTCAAAACACCTCGGTCACCCTTATGAACATATTGTTCTGTGTGCCGGTACTACTGAGCTCATATTCAATTTCCCCAAAATTTGGAAAACGAGTGCAATTGTTGAACCGACCTACGGTGATTATCGAGAAGCCTATGTTCGAAATACATTAGACCCACTCTCTCTTACAATCGAGACTCTTATTTCGTCAGAGCCAGAACAGCTCAGAAACCTCTTAGTCGATACTGAATGCTTATGTCTTTGTAACCCCAACAACCCAACCGGTGATTATTTGTCTCCTCTACAAATAGCTACCATTGCAACATCTATATTCCCCACTATGCTGATTGTCGATGAAGCCTATCAAGAGTTGGGGGTCGACTGCTTAAGTGCAAGTGACCTTATCCCTACCCATAAAAATATTATTCTCCTCAAATCATTAACAAAACCATTTGGTGTTGCAGGATTAAGAGTTGGTTATGCACTGACTCATCCAAACAATAAGAAAAAATTAGAACGTGAATTACTCCCCTGGGCAATACCAACAATTGCGCAACGCATTATACCTGAGATACTTTCAAAGCTCAAGACCGTTTCACAGCAATGGGACGAAACACGATTACTGCGTGCTTCATTGATTTCCAAACTGTTAGATTTACACTTCACCATTCAAAGCAGTCAGGCACCATTCTTTCTGTGCAATGTGGGTGATAGTGAAGCATGTAGAGTATGGTGTCTCAAAAATTATTCTATCGCTTTGAGAAGCTGCTCTTCCTTTGGATTACCCGAATGGATACGAATATTCCCCCTTATACACGATAAAAACATCACATTAATACACGCCCTACAAGAATGGCGTACCTATTATGCATTACACAACAGTTCCAATCATAACTCAAACACTAGCTCTAACAAAAGCTCAGACACAAAGGCCTGCATATGACAGCAAACGTTACCACTACTGAAATTCAATCTGCAATTGACAATAAAACCAAACCTCTCGGATCATTGGGACAACTTGAAGAGATTGCATTACAAATGGCACTTATTCAAAATACTCAGTCTCCCACAGTATCAAAGCCTACAATCATCGTATTTGCAGCAGACCATGGCATGACTAAGAACCCTGGTATTTCTGCGTTCCCCAGAGAGGTAACCGCACAAATGGTCCTTAACTTTGTGGGTGGCGGAGCTGCTATTAACGTATTTTCGAAATACAACGACATTAACCTCATAGTCGTTGACGCTGGTGTTGATTTTGAATTTGATCCTACTATCAATATTGTGCACAACAAAATATGGTATGGCACCAAAGACGCACTAGTCGAAAACGCAATGACCAAAGATGAAATGCATAACTCATTTGCAAAAGGAGCCACCCTAGTCAAACAACAAAAAGAAGCCGGCTGCAATACTATTGGGTTTGGAGAGATGGGCATTGGGAATACCGCTTCTGCATCCCTGATTTATTCAGCCATATTGAATAAACCGGTTGCCGAATTTACCGGTCCAGGAACCGGCGTTACTGATATTGAAGGAAAAGCGCGACTCCTAGAAAAAGCCCAATCTCGTTTTACTCATGCACTTACCGTAGAAGAAGCGCTCATTGCCTTTGGAGGGTTTGAAATTGCCCAAATGACCGGAGCAATGCTCGAGGCTGGCAAACAAAACATGACCGTCCTAGTGGATGGATTCATTGCTACTGCAGCATGGCTCATAGCAATTAATATAGAGCCAGCGTTATCAGCCAATGGCATTCTCTGCCATCAAAGCGCTGAACCTGCTCACCAGCTTATTTTAAAAGAACTCAACAAAACACCACTCCTCGATCTCGGTCTCAGACTTGGTGAAGGCACGGGGGCAGCTATTGCAGTTCCCATTATAAAGGTAGCTTGTGGTTTTTTATCAGAGATGTCGACCTTTGGTGAAGCAAGTGTGAGTGAATCTGTTTAGTAAATCTGCCCCCAGTTATCTACTGGGGGCTCTTGGGTAAAACCTCTGAAAAGACTCACAAACAAAGGAGTTCTGATTACACCATACTCATGGATATTATCTCAACGATAAATAAGTTCATTAATCCTATAAACTTTTGGTATACTTATTTTAGGTTATTAAAACCCTGAGAAGTGTTATGTATTCTAGAATATTCCTCTTGCATTGTATCGTTATTCTCATGATAGCTCCACTCCCCCTTATTGCGCAAGATACTATTACTATTGCTGTCGGCGAATGGGACCCTTATATTTCAAAAGATTTAAAAAATGACGGGGTTATTGCTCAAATTATATCCGAAGCATTTGCCCTCGAAGGTGTATCAGCAGAATTCGAATACCTCCCTTGGCAACGAGCCTTAGTAGAAGTAAAGCATGGAACCAAAGACGCTACTCCTGGATGGTCACCAGTAGAAGAGCGCAAAGCCGATTTCTATTTTACTGACTCATTTATGGATGAAAGTATGGTGTTTTTTCACCTCAAAGACACCCTCTTTGACTGGAAAGAAATAAGCGACCTCTCAGGTAGGGCCATTGGAGGGGTCAATTACTACAACTATCTCGATGATTTTGAAAAGGCTGAGAAGGCGGGCATTATAACGGTAGACCGAACGAGTAGTGAATTGCTTAATTTTAAAAAGTTACTCAGCGGTAGGATAAGCATATTCCCCGTCGATCGTAATTTTGGGTATTCATTGATTTACAAGAATTTCACCCCCCAACAAGTAGCCCGCATCACTCACCACAATACACCACTCTATTCTGAGCCCGTTGTTATGCTCATGTCAAAAAAGATTCCCCAAAGCAAACGATTCTTAAGCCTTTTTAATAAAGGATTGAAGCGTTTAAAAAAGAGTGGACGCTTTGAAGAGTTGTTTAAGAGCTCTCAACGCGGTGAGTTTATTATTAAGAAATAATCTGAAGCTACTTATTTTCTTGTCGAAGAGATCGTTTGACAACATACACTTGCATACCAACACCCAGCACCAGAGACAATACTGTTATAATTACAGTTATGCTATCAATAGATCCATTGACGAAATAATGATATCCAAAGAGTCCCAGACATCCGGCAGTAATAGCTAACACATTAATAAGAATACGTTTCTTTATAGAGACATCAGATGACACTGGTTGGACAGTAGCATTTTCCTTATTTCTTAATAGAAACAGCATGATGCCCATCATAATTATTGGTATCCCTAAATAATCATCCCCGAGGATTTGGATTGTCCCGCTAAAGATAAGGAATACTGAGCCGATTACAAAAAGTTTATTCATGAGGCAAAACTAAAAATCCCCACCCCCAATTACAACAATTAATATGAAATTAGGACACCAAATAGGAGTTCCTCATACCCCACCAATTTATTTACTATCTTGAATATGAGTGGCAATAGCAATGGTAATTCGACCAAAAACACAGGAATCTATGAAAACCTATCTCAATCGCACATCATTATGGTTGGCTTTACTCCCAGCTCTTGCCTGTGCACACGGTGTAGCCGGTGGAGACCAAGGATATATTCAAGAAGTGAGTGGAACCAATAGTATCCCCTACATGTACCTTGGCGCAAAGCACATGGTTACGGGTTACGACCATCTCCTTTTTCTATTTGGTGTCATCTTTTTTTTATACAAACTAAAAGACATCGGAGTGTATGTAAGCTTATTTGCCATAGGGCACTCCCTAACCCTTTTATTTGGCGTTTTTGCAGAGGTAGCAGTAAATGCATACCTGATTGATGCTATAATTGGGTTATCAATTGTATATAAAGCACTGGATAACCTTGGTGCATTTAAGCAATGGTTCGGCATACAACCCA
>JAOPTW010000077.1:0-8233 GCA_051532035.1 Fibrobacterales bacterium
AGAGATATCCGCCACGATCAAATACTACTTCTTCAACACCATTAGACTTAGCTTTATCGGCAATAAGAGTTCCAAGTTTTACACTCTGCTCTGTTTTGCTCAACGAACCAAATTCTTTTTGGAATTCTTTTGAATCAGTTGTAACTTGAGCGATAGATTTGCCGTTTACATCATCAATAAGTTGTGCTACGATATTTTTGATACTTCTTTTAATAGCTAAGCGAGGCTTTGCTGCAGAACCAGAAATAGTCTTTCTGATTCTGTTATGGCGTGCTTTTCTCGCTTCTACGCGTTTTTTTGCAATCTTTGACATACTCTACCTATTTACCGGCCTTCTTACCTTGTTTTCTCAGAATTTGTTCACCATCATAGTTAATGCCCTTACCTTTATACGGTTCGGGTCTACGCCAGTTTCTAATTTCTGAAGCAATTTGACCAACTTGTTGTTTATCAATACCAGATACAACTATTTTGTTTGTACCTTCTGCTTTTAATATTATACCTTCAGGTGCTGTTACAGGTACTGGATGTGAAAATCCGAGAAGCATATTAAGGTTTTTACCTTTTTGCTCGACCCTATATCCAACTCCAACAATATTCAAGGTTTTTGAAAAACCTTCAGTTACTCCAGTAACCATATTTTGAACATTTGCACGTGAAGTACCATGAATACTTCTTTCAAAAGGAGCATCGCCCGTACGGGTCAATACTACTTCTTTATCATTTTGTTCTATAGCAATGTTTTCATGAACTGTATATGAAAGTTTGCCTTTAGGCCCTTCAACAGCTATGTCTTGACCAGATATAGTAGCTTTAACACTTTCTGGGATTACTATTGGTGCTCTTCCAACTCTTGACATAATTCCCCTACCAAACCTTACAGATGACTTCGCCACCTACTTTTTGTGCTCTACACTCTTTGTTTGTCTTCATTCCACCTGAAGTAGAGATGATAGAAAAACCGAGACCATTTAATACTTTTGGAAGCTCATCGCTACCAACATATTTACGGTGACCAGGTGTACTAACTTTCTCAATTCCTTGAATTGATGACTCACCGTCAACATATTTCAGAAGAACTTTCATTAAACCTTGTTTGTTGTCGTTTACTACAACAAACTTTTTGATAAAACCCTTATCTCGTAGGATTTCAGCAATCTTAATTTTCATATTAGATGCTGGAATTTCTACTGTAGGTTTTTTTGCTCGTGTCGCATTTCTGATGCGGGTGAGCATATCTGCAATTGGATCACTCATTGACATATACTTCTCCCTTTTACCAGCTAGCTTTTGTTACGCCAGGTATATCACCAGCTAGTGCTAACTCTCTAAAACAAATACGGCAGATACCGAAACGACGAATGTATGCATGTGGACGACCACATTTATTACATCTGTTGTATCCTCTTACTGCGAACTTAGGCGTTCTTTTATTTTTTTCTATTAATGCTCTTCTAGCCATATTACTTCCTAAATGGTAATCCTAACTCAGTTAATAGTGCACGTCCTTGTTCATCATTTTCTGCAGATGTTACAAGCGAGATGTCCATTCCTAGAGTATTGTTTACTTTGTCATAATCAATTTCTGTAAAGATAGTCTGCTCTTTTACACCCATAGTGTAATTGCCTCTACCATCAAAACCCTTACGTGAAATACCGCGAAAGTCACGAGTACGTGGAAGGGAAACGTTGATAAAACGTTCGAGAAATTCCCACATTTTATCACCATGAAGAGTAACTTTTGCACCAATAGCTATATTCTCACGAAGTTTGAAGTTCGAAATAGCTTTTTTAGCACGAGTAGTAACCGCTTTTTGTCCAGTGATTGCAGTGAGAGTATCAACTGCTTCTTCAACAATACGGGGATTTTTTGTTGCTGAGCCGAGACCCATATTTAAAACGATCTTTTCAAGTTTTGGAACTTGCATTACGTTACCAAGAGCCAAATCATCTTTGAGCTTTGGTACGATCTCGTTTTTGTATCTTTCCTTAAGCATTAGCACTTTTCCTTTATCTAATAAGTATGTCTAAAGACTACTTATCCGATTTTGCCTTTTTTCCTACCAATTTAACATTTGAAATGTGAATTGGTGCTTCTTCTTCAATAATTCCGCCCTGAGGGTTTGCTTGTGATGGTTTCTGGTGTTTTTTAACAATATTCACACCTTCAATAACAACCTTATCACCAACAACTTTAGTAACGTTGCCCTCTTGGCCTTTACTTTTCCCAGTAATTACTTTTACTGTATCTTCTCTTCTAATTTTTACTGCCATTATAGTACCTCAGGGGCAAGTGATACAATTTTCATGTATTTCTTTTCACGAAGTTCTCTAGCCACTGGGCCAAAGATCCGTGTACCACGTGGTTCACTGTTTGCGGGGTTGATAAGAACAATTGCGTTATCAGAAAATCGAATCGATGTTCCATCTTTTCTGTTTACTTCTTTAGCAGTTCTAACAACTACACCTTTCTCAACAGAACCTTTTTTCACCCGTCCACCAGGTATAGCGCTTTTAACAGCTACTACGATAATATCGCCTACTGTTGCGTAACGTCTTTTAGATCCACCAAGAACTCTGATACACATAACTTCTTTAGCACCACTATTGTCGGCTACATTTAATCTTGTTTGTACTTGAATCATATTACTTAGCTCTTTCTATTACTTTGGTTAAACGCCATCTTTTAGCTTTACTTAAAGGACGAGTCTCCATCACTTCAACAGTATCACCAATATGTGCTTCATTAGCTTCGTCATGAGCCTTAATCTTGCGAGTAGAAGTCATGATTTTACCATAAAGGGGGTGTTTCTTTTTGTTCTCAATAACAATAGTGATAGTTTTTTCCATTTTATCACTGGAAACAACTCCAACTCTTACTTTTCTTACACCTCTTTCCATATTAAGCTACTGCCTTTTCTTTCAAGATTGTTTTAATTCTCGCAATATCTTTACGAGTTTTAGCAATCACAGATGGATTATCTAATGAGCCCATTTTTGATTTAAACTTTTGATCAAAAAGCGCATCATCAAGCTCTTTATGTTTTTCGTTCAACTGGTCTAATGCCAGTTCTCTCAATTCACTCGCTTTCATTATCGCTCCAATGCCTCAACAATTTTAACCTTGATGGGAAGTTTTTGTGCGGCATTGTTCAAAGCTTCTCTTGCTAGCTCTGATTCAACTCCACCCATTTCAAAAAGGATTCTTCCTGGACGAACTTCTGCTACCCATCCGTCTGGCGAACCTTTACCTTTACCCATACGAGTTTCAGCTGGTTTTGATGTTACTGGTTTGTCTGGAAATACACGAATCCAAACTCGGCCAGCACGTTTTACTTTACGTGTCATGGTAATACGGGCAGCTTCGATCTGTCTATTAGTCAGCTCACATGCTTCAAGTGCTTGAATACCCAAATCACCAAAATCTACTGTTGTACCTCTTTGAGCAATGCCTCTTAAACGACCTTTACCCTTTTGTACTTTACGATGTCTAATTCTTTTAGGACTTAACATTAGCTCGCAGCTCCAAGATCTAAATTTTTGCCAATAATTTCACCATTCATGATCCATACTTTTACACCGATACAACCGTATACAGTGTGCGCAGTTGCAGTAGCATAGTCAATATCTGCTCTAAGTGTGTGAAGAGGAACTCTACCTTCATGGTATTTTTCAGCACGTGCGATTTCTGCACCACCAAGACGACCACTACAGTTAATTTTTATTCCTTCAACACCAAGTCTCATAGCTGCTGAAATTGCTTTTTTCATAGCACGTCTAAAAGAGATACGTTTCTCTAACTGACGAGCAATATTTTCTGCAACAAGTTTTGAATTAATTTCAGGACGTTTAATTTCTCTGATATTAATGTAGATACCTTTACCAGTAAGATATTGAAGTTCGCCTTTCAAACGCTCAACTTCTTCACCACGTTTACCAATAACAATACCTGGACGTGCAGTGAAAATGTTAACAACAACTTTTTTTACTGTTCTTTCAATAACTACTTTAGAGATTGAAGCATGTTCAAAACGTTTGAACAGGTATCTTCTCAACATAACATCTTCATAAAGAAGTTCAGAGAAGTTTTCTTCAGCGTACCAGTTAGAATTCCAACCTTTAACAATACCTAAGCGCAACCCTACTGGGTGTGTCTTCTGTCCCATACTATTTATCCCCGACTACAACGGTTACATGACTTGTTTTCTTGATAATTCTAAATGCACGACCCTGAGCTCTTGCTCTAATACGTTTAATCTGTGGGCCGCCATCAACTGTGATCTCAACAATGTTGAGGCTTTCAGTTGCGACTGATGCATCTTGATCTTTATCTTGAAAATTTGCCACTGCTGATTTTAATACTTTTTCGAAAATCTCTGCACCTTTCTTAGTGTTCTTAAGAAGGGCGAGATCTGAGAATGCCAAATCAACTGGTTTTCCACGAAGTTCGTCAGCAATTTGACGAAGTTTTCTACAACTCATTCTTACAAAACGGGCTTGCGCTACTGCTTCCATTAACGGCCTCCTTTTGCTTCTTTTTTCTTGTGAGTTCTGAATGTACGGGTAGGAGCAAACTCACCAAGTTTGTGACCAACCATATTTTCAGATACGTATACTGGAATAAACTGTTTTCCATTGTACACTGAGAAAGTCAGACCAACAAAATCAGGTATGATTGTTGAACGGCGTGACCAAGTTTTGATAGCTGTCTTTTTAGTCGCTTCATTCATATCAGCACCTTTTTTAATAAGGTAGCTATCTACAAATGCGCCTTTTTTACTTGACCTTGGCATCTATTTCTTCCTCTTTTTAGGACGACGTTTAATGATAAATTTATCAGTCGCTTTATTATTTCTTGTTTTCCCGCCTTTAGCAAGAACACCCCAAGGAGACACTGGATGTCCACCTCCAGAGGTTTTACCTTCACCACCACCATGTGGATGATCAACAGGATTCATCACAACTCCACGAACCTTAGGTCTTTTACCTAACCAGCGGCTACGGCCAGCTGAACCCGATACGATTTGATTGTGTTCATGATTTCCTACCTGTCCAACAGTTGCCATACACTCTGAACGAATGTAGCGAACTTCACCAGATGGCATTTTCACTTGAACCAAATCGCCTTCTTTAGCGATAAGTTCAGCACCTGTTCCTGCAGAGCGCGCAATTTGAGCGCCTTTCCCTAATTTCATCTCAACATTGTTGACAACAGTATTCAAAGGAATTTGGCCAAGTGGCATTCTGTTGCCAACTTTAAACTCAACATTGTTTCCTGAAACAATTTGCTCACCTACTTGTAGGTTCTTAGGAGCAACAATGTAAGCTTTAACACCATCAGTATATGTTACAAGTGCAATGTTTGCAGTTCTGTTCGGATCGTACTCAATTGTTTCAACAGTAGCAGGTATTCCCACTTTACTTCTTTTGAAATCTATGATACGATATGTACGCTTGTGTCCACCACCACGGCGACGCATTGTGATGCGACCTTGATTATTTCTACCAGCATTTTTGCTCAAGCCCTCTGTAAGAGGTTTGTGTGGAGCATTACCCGTTGTGATTTCAGCAAAATCACTGATCTGTTTAAAGCGCTGTGTCGGCGTGATCGGTCTAAATGATTTTAATCCCATGATTTACGCTGCCTCAAATTCAGAAATTGACATTCCTGGTTTTAGTTTCACATAGGCTTTCTTCCACTTTTTGGTTAAGCCCTGCTGTTGTCTAACTCTTTTCTTTTTACCACGATTGATGAGTACATTAATACTATCAACTTTTACATCAAAACGTTTTTCAATAGCTTCTTTAATCTCTTGCTTGTTAGCATCTATGCCAACTTTAAAAGCGTATTTATATACACCAGCTTTCTCATCAAGAAGAAATTCATTTGTTTTCTCAGTAAGGTATGGCTCAACAATAACTCTGTGTAGAGGTTTCATAATTATTTCCCTCCGGTTAATAGTTTGAGTGCTTCTTCTGTAAATATAATGTTTTTGGCTCTAAGAATTGAATATGTGTTTATATCTTGGACGCGCATAATGTTTGACCAGTGGTCGTTACGAGCAGACAAGAAACAATTCTCATCACTAGGGGCAACTAAAATCAGGCTTTTGCCTTGTAGACCCATAGTATTTACAACATCTAAGAAAGCTTTTGTCTTTGGTGCTTCAAAAGCAAGCTTCTCAATCACATTAACGAGACCTTCATTTGCTTTTGTAGTAAGTGCTGAGAGAAATGCTCTCTGCTTGACTTTCTTATTAATTTTTTTAGTGTAATCACGTGGTACTGGACCATGTGCTGTACCACCACGTACCCAGATTGGCGACTTGTTTGAACCCGCACGAGCTCTACCAGTACCTTTCTGTTTCCATGGTTTTGCACCACTACCAGAAACTTCAGATTTTGATTTAGACTTTGAAGTTCCTTGTCTTTGATTTGCGAGATATGCATTAACTGAAAGGTACATGCATGGCTCGCTTACTTCTGCATTGAAATAGGTTTCTGGTAAATCCACTTCAGATTTTGCCGAACCATTAGCTGCGTAAAATTTTGCTTTTGCCATGATTATCCTTTCCTTATCTCTATAAGACCATTTTTTGGCCCCGGAACTGCACCTTTGATAAACAAAAGGTTGCGCTCTGTATCAATTTTCACTACTGTCAAGTTTTTAACAGATACTCTCTTATTACCATAATGTCCAGGCATTTTTTTACCAGGAAATACACGTCCAGGGTAAGAACATGCGCCAAGTGAACCTGGAGCTCTTACATTGTGTGAACCGTGAGTACGTGGGCCTTTTGCAAAACCATAACGTTTGATTGTACCTGCGAAACCTCTACCCTTTGATGTGCCAGAAACAACTACGTTTTCTACACCTTCAAAGATAGAAACATCATAACTTTGACCAACTTTCCATTCTTCAGGATTTTCAGCAGCGAACTCAACAAGTGTTTTCTTTGGAGTTACGTTTGCCTTTTTGAAGTGACCTTCAAGTGGTTTACTAGTTCTTGATTGTTTCTTTTCGTCAAATCCTACCTGAAAAGAAGAATACCCTTCTTTCTCTTCAGTCTTTTGCTGTATAATATGACATGGTCCCGCTTCAAGAACAGTAACCGCAAGACGTTCACCACTTTCAGTGAACACTTGAGTCATACCTATTTTTTTTCCAAGAATTCCGTTCATTTCTATACCTTAATTTCTACTTCAACGCCTGCAGGAAGATCCAATTTCATAAGAGAATCTACTGTTTGAGGAGTTGCATCTAAAATATCTATAAGTCTTTTGTGTGTACGAGTTTCGAATTGTTCACGAGATTTTTTGTTTACGTGAACAGAACGCTGTATCGTATACTTCTGTATTTTTGTAGGCAAAGGCACTGGACCTGCGATTTTTGCATCAGTGTTCTTTGCTGTTTTTACAATATCGCGAGCAGCCTTGTCAATCATTCTATGATCGAATGATTTTAGCCTTATTCTGATTTTTTCACCAACCATTAATTGTTACTCCAATTACTTAATAATTTCAGTAACAACACCAGCACCAACTGTTCTGCCACCTTCACGGATTGCAAAACGAAGATCTTTGTCCATCGCGATATCCGCGATTAACTTACCTGTAATTGTTACATTGTCACCAGGCATGATCATCTCTACACCTTCTGGTAGGATTACTTCGCCCGTTACATCTGTTGTACGGAAATAAAATTGTGGTCTGTATCCAGAGAAGAAAGGAGTATGACGTCCACCCTCATCTTTGCTCAGCACATAAATTTCCGCTTTAAATTCTGTATGTGGTGTGATTGAACCAGGAGCGCAAAGTACTTGTCCACGATTGATGTCAGTTTTATCACATCCACGTAAAAGAAGACCAACGTTATCACCAGCTTGTGCATCGTCCATAAGTTTACGGAACATTTCTACACCTGTCACAACAAATTCTTTAGTATCGCCGAGTCCAACACGCTCAATTTTATCATTCACGTTAATTACACCACGGTCAATTTTACCAGTCGCTACTGTACCACGACCTGTGATTGAGAATACATCCTCAACAGGCATTAGAAATGGTTTTTCAGTATCACGAACAGGCTCTGGGATATATTCATCACAGTTTTTCATCAGCTCAAGAACTGATCCTTGCCCAATTTCAGAAGAATCACCTTCAAGTGCTTTGAGAGCTGAACCAGCTACAAGCGGAAGATCGTCTCCTGGGAAATCATAAGAAGAGAGAAGTT
>JAOPTW010000078.1:0-35507 GCA_051532035.1 Fibrobacterales bacterium
AGTGAATCATTTGCGTACCTAACTTTTCTGCAAATTGCTCAATCATCTCTTTTTCATTATCAACCATACGACTATTACAAATGAGCCCACCGAGTCGAACACCACCAGCGTCAGCATATTTCACGATACCTTTACATATATTATTCGCTGCATACATTGCCATCATTTCACCAGAAACAACGATGTAGATCTCTTGTGCTTTACCTTCACGAATAGGCATTGCAAATCCACCACACACAACGTCACCAAGTACATCATAAAAAACATAATCAAGGTTTTTATCTTCTTCGAACCCACCAAGTTGTTCAATCAAATTAATAGAAGTAATAATACCACGACCTGCACATCCTACACCAGGCTCTGGACCACCAGATTCTACATTCATAGTTCCACCGTACCCCTCTTTTAAGACATCATCAAGTTCTACATCTTCCCCTTCCTCCCGAAGAGTATCAAGAACTGTTTTCTGTGCCATACCACCGAGTAATAAACGAGTAGAGTCTGCTTTTGGGTCACAGCCAACAACCATTACTTTGTTGCCCATCTCTGCGAGACCTGCTACAGTGTTTTGTGTGGTTGTTGATTTCCCAATACCACCTTTACCGTATATTGCAATCTTTCTCATTACTTTTGCCATTTTGAATCCCTTGTTGTGGGTTAATGTTGTCTTATACTAGTAGGTATAACAAGAACCGTGCCAAAAGTGTAATCGTGAAATTTGAGGAAATTTCGACAATCGAGGAAAGTATCTCCATTACTATATCCGACATTGCAGTAGGGAAGACATTGCGGTAACATTCTATCGTAGCAACAGTACAAACAAAAAGGCCCGCTCTGTGAGGAGCGGGCCTTTGTAATAAAGTATACGAGCGTGACATACTAGGAGTTCAGTTGTTTTAGATACCGTTACTTACTCAAAACTATTTCAACCTCTTCTGAATTTTCTTGTGCTGCCAAACTATAGGTACCACACACCTCTATGGTCATTTCACGTGCCACTGACTCTACCAGAAGGAGACCTTCATATTTACTCGCAGCCTTTGGTTCACAATCTTCATTAAAATAAATGTTTATTTTTTTTTCAGATTCGATATTAAACTGAATCAGAAACATGTTTTTTTCAACAAATACCAGATCTTCATAGTTGTACTCAAGGCCAAGCCCTACCGCTTCAACTATCTCTTTTACAATACCCAATGGAAACATTTTCATACTCATCCTCCTTTCTCTATTAACTTCCACATGATGACGACACTAACGAACTATCATATTCAAAAAAACTTAACTCAAATGATTCTGAGTAATTAAATCTACACGACTCAGTGACTGGTGTTTTAACAATGACACCCTCATCATCAAACCCTAACTCTAAAGGTAAAATATCTATCCCCGTTGGTCCGCACGCTGACGGTGCCGCTATTGGACTCAATACAAGCTCTGTGCCATTTTTACGAGTAACCGTAATTTTTGCTGAATCCGTTTTTAGACCAATTACTTTTCCACTACTACTAAACTGCAATGAGTGTCTATCTGCCGCCATTCCGTTTGGTTTCGGGTCCCATGCTTGAATGTAGCCAACCGGAGTTTCAACGACACTGGGCAACAACGGTTCGCACGAATATATTGATCCATTTTTATAAAATGAAACACCACCCTGAACCTCCATGGCACCCATGGGGGTTGCAATTGAGGCCTTTTCCCCAGGCCAAAATTGAATACTTTGTAATTCTCCCGTTTCAAAAAAATGTGCAGAGATAATTTTAGCAATAACCCCACCAATGCTTATTGGTTCTGCGAGTCCGCACTCGTCTTCCTCTGTCCAATACGCTCCTATCTTACCATTGAGCGGAAAGAATTTTTTCAACGCCCCACTTTTATAAAAGGTAACCAACTCAGCAGCATACCCCCCAATAGGCGTTGTTATCACAGTTGTATCCATTAAAGGAATTGACCGCACTGTTCCATCCTCAAATATCCGAACTGGTGTCTGTTTTTTTCTACTAAAGTCCTCGGTATAATATATTGGAACAAGAGTTCCTACAGATGTTTCAATAGGTAGGATCTCGTATACCATAACAGTATCATATACATCACTCATATCTTTTTTTGCCGGATACCCAGTATTTATTTCGAATACACTCTTCATCGTTCATCCTCCTGTAACTCAATTACATTTTTTTATAGACATTCGGTGCAATCGAATATTTTTTGACCCTTGTCCCTATCATTCTTTCGGTTATCCCCAATGCGTATGCTGCTCGGGTCATATTGCCCTTTGACATTTTCAGGGCATCTTCTATCAATTCCCGCTCTATTTTTGCAATTGTCTCATCGAGAGTGCCATGGGATTTAATACTTTTCAATCGTGGTGTCTGCAGTGTTGGCGGCAAATGATATGAATAGATCACCTCTTTATCACACAGAATAGCTGCACGTTCAATAACATTTTGCAACTCTCGTACATTACCTGGCCAGTGATAACTCATGAACATATCGATTGCCGACGAAGAAATACGTTTAATTTTTTTATCATTATCTCTATTAAACTTTTCAATAAAAGTATCGGTGAGCATGGTAATGTCACTCTTACGCTCCTTAAGTGACGGCACATGAATAGGAAATACATTGAGACGATAAAAGAGGTCTTCTCTAAAGGCCCCACTCTTCATAGCCTCTTCGAGATTACGATTAGTCGCACAGACAATACGTACATCTATATCTATCGGTTCTGCATCACCCACTCGCTCAATTTTGCGCTCCTGTATAATTCTGAGAAGCTTTACTTGAATTGAAAGTGGCAGGTCACCAATTTCATCAAGAAAAATAGTTCCTCTATTGGCAAGTTCAAAACGTCCAACTCGTTCATTTACCGCTCCAGTAAAAGCTCCTTTTACATGACCAAACAGCTCAGTCTCGATGAGGTTTTCTGGAAGTGCAGCACAGTTCACTTTTATAAAAGGGCCATCAGTCCGGTTTGACCCAAAGTGAATTGCATTTGCCACAAGCTCTTTTCCAACACCGTTTTCTCCACGTATCAGTACCGTTGCATTAGAGACCGCAACCAACTCTATTTGCCTATAGACCTCACGCATCGCTTTTGACTTACCATAAATATTTTTAGGCTCATACTGTTTTTGCAAATGACTATTGAGTCTATCATTTTCTTGCTTTAACTGTTCGAGACGTTCCGACTCTTCTTGCTTTGCCTGAAGCGCAAAAGATATCATAGACCCTACAGCAGTGAGCAGTCTCACGTATTCATTAAATGGAATGTTTGTCGCATACCGAGTATCAACACTCAATGCACCAAGAACTTCATCGTCTTTTTTAATGGGTACACAAATGAAGCCGATATCCTCTTTACTGTAGTCATCACGTGAACGTGTTTTATTGAGGAATGTAGGCTCCTGAGATATACGAGGAACGACTATTGATTCACCAGTTTCTATGGCGCGTCCAATAACGCCCTCACCGATTTTGTACCGCCCCCTACATATTTCATCCTCTGTGAGACCGCAAGCATCTTCGATAAAAATCTCTTCTCGCGCACGATTCAGTATCGTAACCGTACCACGGGCAGATTCCATGTGAGTGAGAAGTATATGTAATATCTTCTCTACATCACGAGACTGATTAAGCTCTTCTGCAATCTCTTCTAACACGAACAGTTCATTCGACTCACACCGTTGTCTATTGGGGCACTTATTATTTCTTCTCTGCTCTTTTACATTTTTCACAATCATTTTCTATTTCCTGAAACATACAAGGCGCGTCTGGCTCCAACCATACCGGGGGTTAGCTCACTCTCTTCAGCGCTCTACGTATATGTACTATCAAAGTCTCCTTATCTAACTATCAGCAAGAATCATTCCATATTTGTTATGTATTAAAAAGGCCATTTATGCCCTAAAATGAGCGATCACACCATGCCGAACGATTACATATTTGTAAAATAAACTCAATATTCTACATTCTAGTACTATTTGAAATGTATGAGATAGTTACCTTGAGCGAGAAGCCCGGAGTTAAAAGTCATTTTTTCACCAGCAACAACTCCCTGAGAGAGATGTTTTATACCATGAATATTATAGACTTCACAGATTGTAGCACCACTGGGAACAGTGATGTGTGTTTGTTCACCTTGAAATTGTAGAAGTGTTGCTTGTGTATTATCACTGCGCAGAAACCCCGCCAAATCACTGGTATACCCAACCACACCCATTTCTTGCTGTGGTGGAAGCCATACGCGCTCACCAGAATCGTAGTGAACCATATCCCAGATTCCCCTCCCAAAGGTAGCAAAACGCACTGATCCAATACCTTCAAGAAACTCAACATTCCAATAGACCTGATCAGGACCGCCCATATTAAACCAAGTACCAAGGGTATCAACATAGAGATAGGCCCCCACTTCAGTTGCAGCATAGAGCCTATGGCCATCATCTGAATATTCAAGATCATGCACCAAGGTTTCGGGCAAGCCACTATCTAATTTTTTAAATGATTCACCCCCATCTTTTGAAATATAGACTGGAGCATTTGAATAGCCACTCCCCCCTATTACAACAATCGCTTCATCTTTGGGGTGTGTAGTAATAGTTGCGCCATAAAAGTATTCTGGTTTTGGGCCCGAAAAATCTTCGGTGAGATTCCAATCCTCTCCCCCATTATCACTCCAAAAGAACCGACCACTATTGGTCATAACATACCGCCGGTCACTTTCTTTGGCCGATGCCCCCATAGCCGAAATATTTTCCTCACTCCCCTCGCCAAAATTAAAGGGGATTCGCTCATAGGTAAAGCCGGGATCATCATAAGTGAGATGATAGAGAAATGCACCTTTACTATGAGAAGTCCCACCCCCAACAAACACCGCCTGCGGGTTTTCTGGGTCTGCCATAAGGGGTGGCATCCAGAGATGATTGCTCATATCAGCATTGTCGTACTCCCAAATATAGAAGCGTTTATCATTGGGTAGATTAGGATAGCAGAGTACAAAGCCTGGATAACTCATCCAGAGGGTTTGCCCGCCATTCGAAGAGACAAGATGCCCATAATCACCGGAATAATCTTGCTCTAAAGAGAGCATAGGACGGGTATCGTCAGAGATGCGCTGTACCCCTTGATCTTGGGAACCCGCAACAATAGTAGACCAATTTTTTCTATTGGTATAAGTGCCATAATACTGGGAATTACGAAGCCCATTAAGTGAGATATTTATGACCGTTTTAAAAGAATCATATGAAACATAAATCCCCCCATCAGTTGAGACCATAAACATCTCTTCACCTGTTGGAGTAATGACACTTGTTAGTGCGGGAATATCCGCATGGAGTCGATAGCGAGTATTGGAGTAGTAATCCTCCCAATTATTGAGTCGCTTAAACTCTTTTTGAGCACCATTACTTTTAAAGAGACGCACCCCTCCGATGTAAATATCTTCTGGCTGTAATTTTGAAACGAAGAAAGAGTTCTGAGTAAAAGGCTTATCACCCTCCACAAACCCAACAGAATTCCAGTTCTCTCCCTTATCACTACTTCGATACACTTCTGTATTATCATCTTTATGATGTGCAGCATAGAGGTACTCACCTCTACCAGTCAGATAAACCTGATCCATCTCATGCCATCGATACTCATTCGTTACTTTTGAAATTGCCTCAAAGGGACCATCATCAGGTTGATACATTAGATCGGTCCCCCGTAGAATATACACCCCATCATTGTCGGCACTATGAATATCGTACAGAGCTGCTTTTTCGGGGACTGAATATACTCGCGTAAAGTTTTCACCATCATCATCCGAGCGATAGAGTGACGCGAGCTCTCCCCAGTAAAACTCCTCTGCATAGTCCCATTCTTTTACGAGTAAAAAAATAACCCCATCATCACGACGGAGTGCCTTGCGCGCATTACCCCATTTTTGGGCATTTTCTAACCCTGGAGATGACTTCCAACTCTTACCCTCATCATCACTATAGAGCGCAAGGGCAGGTGAACCTTGCATCACAAAGAGACGCCTCTTCTCTTCTTTATAAAACACCGTGAGATAACGAATGTCATTAATGCGGTATTCATTATTCAGGCACGTCCAACTACTTCCATCTAATCCCCCTTTCCAAATATTACCTCCACCAGAGCCTGCATAAATAACCTGTTCTACAGGATCATAAGTAGACATTTTGATGCGGCCTGTTTGATTATCACTCCCACGCTCTATCCAATCACCCTCAAGCTCTTTAGGAAGGCCACTCCTACCAGTTTTGAATAAAATTTGTTTTGTCTCATATAAAGAACGTCGTGTTTTGGTATCATGTTGATTCCACTCAAAATCAGGAGAAGTGCGATGCATCTCTTTAATCCACTGTTTCCTATCACGTTTAAACTGTTTCTTTTTTTCACCCTTGAGCACTCGCTCGGTTGGCGCAGCATAGGTCAGCTTTTTTTCGGCAATAAAGGTATTCATTATATAGAAGCCTATTCCAAAAGCCAATAATAAAGAGAGTGCGGTTTTCGTCATGTTCCATCCCTAGGTACTCTGAGTTGCCTCCCTATTATCGTGAAAAAAGGGTAAAACGGCCATAGAAATCGAGACATTAGAGGATCTCTGGAGAAGTTATATCAATAATGATTTGGCTGTTTTGAGGTTTTGGAGATAGTACAGGATTACAATATAGGAAGCGTAAACAAAATGGACGGTTAAACTCCGGTTTGAAATCTATGATGCATTGAAAGAGGCTAGTGACAACCGAGTCTCTTACAGTCCTATAAAGACACTCTTGCCATAGTGAAATACAACCACGACCCCCTGAGTGTTCAGAGGTGTCGTCTGAAAGAGATATTCCCCATTCGTTACGGTATAGCCACCAACTAATTCCCCTTTAACTGTATATCCTTTAACAGTACAGTTCTCCGCACTACAAAGATCATTGCGAGTACCCAAGCTATTCCAAAGAGGAGTAGAAATCACTAAACTTGAACTCGATACTCTTTCTGCAGAGCTCACCTTCTCTGAATCAGATGCATGAGAGATACTCAAACTAGATTTTCCATCGTCATCCTTAAGATATGAAGAAGAAGAACTTGATACATCCCTCGATTCTGAAGAGGATTCTTCTATAATAATCCCTGTTGGCCATGTTGAATCAGCCAACGCAATAAGCGAAGGCTTTGATACATCATCGATGGTTTCCCCATCATGTAGTGGGGTAAAAAGAACCTGCACGGTTACATTCATCACCCCCTCCATATGAATAGCAATGGTTTTACCGTTCACCTTTTGTCCTGAGGAATTGGGAGATGTTGGGAGAGGCTCTCCTGTCTTCACTACTATATCTCCCACTCCAGGAGTAATAATTTGCATGAGTATTCGACTTCCATTTTTAGTCAAAAGAGCAGACTTCTTATCGGGAGCAATATCAATATTGGTACTACTGTAACTATTGGCAAACCACCACACCTCTGCGGGAGTTGTCGCAGTAATTTCATCTTGAATGAGCACCTGGCTCCGGTTATGTATGAGAGCCACACCACGCCACACTCGGCTCACCCCCATCTCATCATACGCGTCTGTGAGGTCTGCAATTGCAAACCCTTCGCCACTATTATCCGAGTGATAGCGTATAATCTCAGTTTGGGCATGGGGGTCTTGGTCTGCCCTATTATCAGGATTAATGACCAGCGTATTATTAGCCTCCGCCCTCATTCGGTAATAAGTCCATCGCTGAGAGTCAAAACCATTATCCGTTTCAAAATATCCTTCGAGATTATAATCATCCGATGCCAAATCATATATCCACCGTTCACCGTGAGCGTCGAGAACAAATTCACCAAGATCCAAATGACTATGGCCCACATCATTATCACCCGCTTTAAACGCAACGAAGAGTCCAGTCATATCGTCCCAACTTCTTCTAAAACTCGCCACCTCTACCGCTCTAAAGTAGGCATCTAATGGTAGGCTTAGCTCTGTGGGTGAAGCAGTGCTCTCTGTGAAAAACAGTATATCGAGCACCTCTTTTGAACCAGTCTCCTCTTGAAACCAACTATAGAGAGGGTTATTGTATTGTGCCCCCATATAATAGAGCCATGGGGTATTAATAATGCCATCGCCGCCATCGCCATAATTAAAGGTTTTGAAAGCGCCACTGGTTAAATAAATTGGATAACTACCCGTTTCGGGAATACCTGGATACTCGAGCATTTCGAAATCACTCCCAACCGCTGACTCTAATGCAGCACTCATGCCAAACATATAGCTCATTGCATAGATCCAATAACCAAGGCTCTCCTGAGAGGCACCATCGGGTCCATACAATGCAACAGATCCTGAACTTTCAAGACTCCACAGTGCCTTATTGATAACATCATGGGCGATCAGTGAATCAGTATGTGCTACCGCTAGTGCTCCAATTGCAATTCCACCATTACAGACAGCGTTCCAGTTATATTCACTATGAAGCCACCAGGCATTTTCTGTATACGCCTCCAAATAGGGAGTCATACCATAGATAACAATTGCATTTCTGACCATCTCACGCTGCGACTCAGTCAGTACATCATAGAGCCAATCATAGGCGATGGCAAATGCATAGGTCATTTCAGCTACATCCAAAAAGTGGGATGGGTTCCAGTCGGGAAATTGACTCACCGCCTCAAGCTCGGCAACAGCACGAGTAAGATATTCGGACTTCTCGGTCATGCGATAACAAAAAGCCAGTACTTGCACTCTATTCAGCACTGTCCTACTCGTAGTAAGCAACCATTTCCCCTCGAGCAAGCTATAGGTAGAGACAGGCTCTAAAAGCATCGCTTCAGCTTCAATTTGCAGGGCACTAAAAACATCAAGCGTATGTTGATGCGCCTCCATTTTAGTTTTAATTTCAGACCACCCTCCCTCGGATATATAAATATAGGGATGCTCTGTTTTTAAATTCGTAAGAATACTTTTCGGTTGCGGAAGATCGCCAGTGAGAACCACATTATCAATGTGGATAGTATTATCAGGATTGGGAGTATTTCCCCAGCCAGTAGCGGTAAAATAGAACTCGGTGATTGAACTCCACCCGATGGGTGAACGTGCCTGAGAAAATTTTGTGAGATCAAGGGTAAACTCCTTCCACCCTTCAAAGTCCACAGTAAAAGTCCATGAGTAGTAATCAATACCCTCTTCAGCTTCATTTTCACTGTGGGCTACTAAAAGAAATTGTTGCTCATTAGCCGTGTTACTATGGAGCCAAAATGAGAGAGACTTGTGCTGACTAAAATCGTCGGGGATTGTAGTGAGATACACTCGATCATCAACACCATGATCCCATTTGAGAGAGGCAGAACCTTCATACTTTTCTGTGGTATCAATAGTTCCACCATTCCAATCACTTTGTATGTCACAAGAAGTAACAGTGACGTCTGGAGTAGCACCTACTGCAAGTGAACATAATATAAAGAAAAGGAATATTTTAATCAACAATTTACAGACCTATCATATAGCTGAGCATAAGGTATAATCTATATTTTATGATCGCTGCCTGAAGGCCTATTGAAGTATTATAGACACATAAAGGGGGATTGATTATGTCAAAGTGTTCTCATGGGAAGAAAACTAAGACTTTCAGCACCTTCACTTTACCCAAAGATTCTCACCGCTCCCTGAATACTCTTACCCCAATAACTGTCACCCCCTTCATTCATACCATTCCTCTTTTGATCCCCAAAAAAGCCACTACTCCAGCATCTATAAATTTCGGTCCCAGAAATAATTATTCCAGAAGTTACCAACTCAACCAGACAGCACCAACCTACCCACAATAAGTAAGCGAAAATAATTATCAGCATTCATTAACTTTATTAAACAGCTTACAGCTAAGCACTTAACATATATGCTCACTTATGGACTCATTGAAAGCCTCATGACAGTGTACCTGTAGGATACATTCAAGAATGACACCCATGGATTATTGACCATCAAAAAACTACAAATGCACAAATTAATTGTAAGCTTTCTGAATTATTTTCAGCTAATATTTGCTTTCATCAATCCAGGACGATATACTAAAGCAATGTTAAAAGACATGAAGGTATAGGTATGCTAAAAAATAAAAAGCTCAGTACAAAATTATGGAGCCTAGTAGGGATAGCCCTAATAGTAATATCCATTATCGTTAGTTTTTCCGTGTACTCCACCTTTGATACACAATCCACCATTTCCAATATGGAGAAAGACGGAACAGTTATAAATATTGCTGGCGCTCAAAGAATGTTGACCCAGAAAATATCCAAACAAGTTGAATGGGTAAATAATGGGAAACTTGAACACCTTGATGGCCTTAAGAAAGATATTGATCGCTTTGATAACGTTATCAATGGTCTATTACACGGCAATAATGAATTGCAGCTTATTGCATCACCCAATGAAAATATTCGCATCGAATTAAAAAAGGTTGAATCCCAGTGGCTGATCTTTAAGGGTCACGTAAGCGACTTAATCTTAAGCTCAACTGAAGTTGGCCAGGCAATTGAGTATATAATAAACAATAATGTTTTACTTTTTAACATGGCCAACGATGCAGTAATGACTCTGGGTAAAAATAACGAAAATTCCGAAACCATTGCTTTAGCAGGGAGGCTCAGAGCGCTCTCACAACGAACCACTAAGGCGGCATGCCTTCTTAATAGTGGTGATAAAAACTCTCTGGACGAGCTTATTAAATTCTCCAACATGTATGAATCTCTTCTGCTTGCTCTATTAAATGGATCAAGTGACATTACCAAGGTCACTGATTCTGAAGGCCGTACAAAACTCGACATTCTGAGAAAGAAACAAATACCGTTCATGCAGGCACTGAGAGTAATAGAGGCCAAGGCTCCCATTAAAAATATTGCTCTTGATTACATCCGTGGAAATAACATTCCACTCCTTAAACAAATGAACCTCTCAGTTGGCGCTTGGGCAGATTACTCACAAGGTAATATAGTCTCTCTCGTAAACTCACTCAAACAAAGTCTGTTGTTTCAGATCATTATTGCTTTTGCTGGAGGCATTGGATTTAGCCTTCTTGCATTTTTAATAATTAAGGCAACTACACTATCACTCAATAATATTATTGAAAATCTCCAAAGCGGCTCCCTTGAGGTATCTTCCGCATCATCAGAAATTGCACGGTCGAGTCAAAACCTTGCAGATAGTGCATCAACCCAGGCCTCTGGTATAGAAGAGATATCTGCGAGTCTTACTGAAACCTCCTCTATGACAGAACAAAATGCTAAAACATCAAAAGACGCAAGTTCCCTTTCTATTGAAACGAAAAACATTACCAATACCGGCCTGGAAGCAATGAAGCATATGACTCAAGCCGTAACGGACATAAAAGTTTCAAGTGATGAAACAGCAAAAATTGTGAAAACAATTAATGAAATAGCATTTCAGACCAACCTTCTTGCACTGAATGCTGCAGTTGAAGCAGCCCGAGCCGGAGATGCTGGCAAAGGTTTTGCTGTTGTTGCCGAAGAGGTTCGCAATCTTGCCCAGAGAAGTGCACAGGCCGCCAATGACACCACCGAGCTTATTGAACAGTCAATTGAACGAGCTGACCAAGGTGTACTCGCTTCTAAAAAAGTACAGGACATCTTAGAACGTACTGCTCAATCTGTTGAAAAAATCAATACACTGATTGCCGATGTTTCTTCTGCAAGTAACGAACAGTCACAAGGTATACAGCAAATTCATGACGGCATGTCTTCTATGGAAACCTCTATTCAGTCCAATGCTGCCACAGCAGAAGAGTCAGCAAGCGCAAGTGAAGAACTCTCTGCTCAAGCTGAAATTTTGAATAGTATGGTTGTTGAGTTAACCCATGTTGTTAAGGGTGCCTCTCAGTCGAATCTGGCTTCACCTCAGTATGAGCCTGAAATACACCAAGTCCGCCACCTCCCACCACCATCACAAGTGAAGCAACCAAACATTATAAATGAACAAAAAGTAACTGACATTAAAAATGAAAATTTTATGGATTTTTAAAAGAGTACCAATGCCGTAAAAGATAATACCACATTTAAACGAGTATCTTTTACGGTTTTGATCATTTACGACATCTTTTTTAAATCCCCTTATTGAAATACTACATTTACCATTCATATGGAAAAATTTTACTCTTACTTTAAATCTCTTGATATTACACTACAAGAACCATCTCTGAGCCTGGTTTCTGAGTTACAAAAAAAACATCTATCCAACTATTGCTTCAATAACTTAGCAGTGTTACTCGACTGGCCACTATCAATACAGATCGAAGGCATTGTCGATAAAATTGTACATAAGTATTTGGGAGGCTATTGTTTTGAGCATAACAAACTCTTTCATGATGTTTTATACTCTCTTGGTTTTGATGTGCGTTGTCTCATTGCTAAAGTAGTGAATAATCAAAGTATTGACCCTCCCAGAACCCACCGTATTACGCTACTCAATATTGATGATGTACAGTACATTGTTGATGTGGGCTTTGGTCCGAACAGCATAAGAGAGCCCGTAAAAATCGAAGATGGCTTTGTCTCTCAACAAGATGATATAACGTATAGAATTACTGTTAATGCACACAATGACTTTCAACTTGAATTACTCAAGGAGAACAGGCCTTTTGTACTCTACACCTTTGATCTCTATCGATATACTGAGACAGACTGTGTAATGGGCAACTTCTACTCGTGTAAACACCCTAAAGCTGTTTTTGTAAACAATCTCGTACTGTCACGCATCCTCCCCGATGTCACCCTCTCATTTAGGAATGATCAATATCACAAAATTCGTAAAGAGACCACTGAAGTAATTCACATAGAGAGCGCTATTCAGTTGAAAACGATAATCGAAGATGACTTTCAAATAGCACTCACTCCTGACGAGGCTCAGGTACTATTCAAGGTTACTAAGGCCATTACTTAACAACCATTCTATCCCAACAATCAAAACCAAGACCCATCATCTGTTCTTCAGTAATATCAACAAACTCCACAACCGTGGTATCAGCTTGTGTTATCACTCTACCCGCTGAATAAAAGGCCCTACTCTCTTCGGTACAGCAATCTCGTGCATATTCATACTTAAATTCTACTGAATCGAATAAAACACTATGACTAAATTCATCGAAATTGCTCTGAGTAGATAAAATAGGTTCAAAGGAAAATCCAGTATTGTCCCCATAGCCAACATACCCATCGTCACCAGTCAGCGTTGCCCCTTCTATAACGATATAATAGTCACCGGCTAATGTCTTTGAAAGGGCCTTAACCAAAATCGTCTCTGATGTATTAGTATATCCAGGTAAGAGTGTACATTGATTAATGACAGGCACCATCTCAACACCTCCACTAAAACTATCATTTAACCCGTCGTACACCGCCTTCGATGAACTCCCGTTTTGGGTAACCAAATGTACTTCTTGAGAATGTACTATCGATTGACTTGATGGAAGCTTAGGAAAAGTAGCGATATACAAACCGTCATCATCAACCTCAAGAGTGATATCGTAAAAATAAGCCTCGACAACAGTACTATCCCCCACCTTAATCCGGTTAATGAGCAAGGGATAAAAATTGAGAGTATCTATAACATAGTGAGCGTTACTCGGCATCAACTCTATATGGCGATAGAGCGCCCCTATAGAATCTCTCATTGTCATGATGTCATACTCCCCATACGGGATATCATCAAACACAAATCTTCCCAAACTATCAATAGTTGTGGATGCAAATTTCACTCGCGGCGTATCAGTCTCATAGAGCCAGAGCTCCATGCCCGATTGAGACTCCTCACGTTTAAATGCAATAGGTGTTACCACTTCGGCTACAGGATTATCAATAGAAGTACTTCCACTAATACTCCCCTTTCCATCGATCTCGTCACTGGCAAGACTACACCCAGTCACTGACAAAAACCACAATAGCCCTATTGCCATTACACTAAGCCGAATCACACGTTCACCTTTTGTGTTTCAGTTGAGTTTGCCAAAGGAAAATACTGCATATTACACTGACAAACCGTTTCGATCGGTTCATTGCGATTCAAGATAGTATCAATTTTTTCTCGACACTCTTTTAGAGCTGCATCAATTTCTCGATAAGACTCATGCGAAACCCCAGCCGTTATCGTGACAATATACCGCTCTTCAGGTGTAAATGCATGGAGCGCGCGCTCTCCCATCCCAATCATTTTTTTGATATGATTACTCACCGCCTGACTCACATGATTATTATCAGTACGAAGTCGACGATTCGTTTGCCCGTACGAACCGTCTTCTTCGTTCTCTTCAATCAATTGAAGCTTTAATAATAATTTGACTGAGCTCTGTACATCTCTGACGGAGATTGGAGGAGAAAGCATTTTACCCAATTTGTGAAAATCCCCCCTGAAAACCTTACTACACACCATCTCTCGTATAACCGGATGATACCATTGACTAAAGTAGTTATAGGTATCCAACTCCAAGGTGAATACATCAGGATTTATCAACTGTTCAATAGATCGCATTATGGTATCGATCTCTTTCTCATCTTTAATATGCTTGAGCTGAACGAGGAGTTTAAAATAGCGTTCCTCACTCTCTTTTTGTGTGACTAAGGGTGCTATCTTACCGTAAGAGCCTACAGAAAGTGTTTTTTTTCCGGTAAACACTTTATGTACATAGCCTTTAGAGCTAATCCCTGCTTTTTGGGCAAGTCGTTGATAGGATACACGCCGATCACTTGATTTGGCATCTTTAATCCAATCAGATAAAAAGGTCTGGTAATCCAGATAATTAAAAATTGATACTCTCATATCACAAACTTAACAATCAGTACATCAAGAATAAATGGTGGTATACAAATATCATCAATTAAACCCCAAATACTGTCTTTTTGGTATACGATTTACCCAAAAATATTAAAATTTGGTATACGTTTATCTGCTAAAACAAAAAAAGGGACACAATACGTGCCCCCCATTCCTTATAATTTCCACTACTATCTCTTTAAACGAGCCCTGATATCATAGTATTTCACTCTGCTCTTCTTCCCGTTCTTGCTTTGTGCCTGAAGAGGGATTTTCACTTGATATGAATAACTCGGTTCTAGGGTAATTACTCCATCAATGGGATTTTTTACAGGAAGCCAACTTAACGCAATCCCCTCGACCTTACTATTTGCTACTTCGCCCAAATTCGCCCCAAGATCTTCAGTCAACACCCCCTGAAGCTCAAACAAACCCTCATTGAGTGTTTGTAATTGATATTCACCTTTGGGAGTAAATTCAGGCCATCGTAATTTAATTTCCTCTAGATTACCACCTCTATCAAACCAGACTTCTGCAAATGAAAGATTGAAGCGCACAATGCCTCCATTATGTACTCTACGAAAGCGTACTCCATATCGCACAACCTCTTCTGTCTCTTCAGCCACCAGAGAAGCATTAATGGGCAATTGCGCCATGGTCTCATGTGCAATAGTTTCAAACTCCAATTCATCAGCAAAAGCAGAAAGCTGTGTTGTGAGTATCACCTCTGCATGCCTTCGAGCATCTTTAGAGCTAAAAAGTTTGACAACACCTTTTCTTTTTTCCTTTGGTGAGAAATGAAACATCTTTGAGTGAGAATCATAACCCACATTCACGGTTAACTTTCCTCCACCTTGAGACAATAATTGAGTCATAGATGTTTTATCAAGGGCATATTCTGCACGATACCCTGATACCACACTTTTACGCCACGCCCCAACACTTAGTACTTTTGAATCACTCTGAGGTATTGCCTGATAAGCCCCAGAGCCTAGTTGAGTATAGGTATCTATTTCTTGGGCCGCCTCTAGACCTGAACGATGCTGCTTTCCCTCATTTTGATAAAAATCCGTAATAAACGCTTCACTCTCTGGCGACAATTGCTGAGCCGAAAGTGAGATAATACTGGTCAATAAAATAATTATTAATTTCATAACAATACTCCTTAATAGGTTGGGGTTCCATAAACAACGGTGTTACGCGCAATATACTGCCGCGCAGTCCCAATAGCTCTACTATTATATACGTTCGAAAATTTCTCTTCAGCTCCATTAAAAGCAACGCCATCTGCTGTCCCCATTACATAGACAACTTTAATCTCTTCCGACCAACCTAAATCTTGATAAATTTCTGAGTACACAGCCGCTTTATAGGCCTCCCACATACTCTTGCCTTGAACAACCCACTGATAACTCCACTCAGCCCACTTATCATAAGAATTATCGTTCCCTGCAAACCCTGTTGGGGAAGAAGAGTTATAACCAAAAATAGCGTGCAGCCCATTAAATGCCGGCAGTAATTCAGTGAGTGATCGACGCAAGGAAAATGATGCATCATAAAAGAGCCATTTAGTATATGATCCTCCATAAGCTTTATCAGTAGGGGCAACAACCCCTCCATCGTATGTAATAGGACCAAGGGTACGCCTACCTCCGTCGTATGTACCACTCGGATCTATAGCATTACGGCCAGCAAAAAAGACAAACTCAGAACTGTTTGAAGTAGTCCCTGTCATATAACTTTTTGTTACCGCTGCATCTTTATACTTATGGTTCGATTGATTACTCATTACTCTCGCTCCTGCAATAGATGCACGAGAATAAAGATTATCGACAAACGCATCAGTATGTTCGTGACTCCGATCCAGAGGTGCATATCCTGCTGGAATATAATTTTCTATCGAAAAAGAGGTTATCCAAGCGTACTCAAGTGCACCCCACCCTCCTGCGGTAAGAACAGAGCATAAGCTCAATACCAACAATGGTATTTTCATCATATTGTGACCCTTTTATTTGGTTGTAAATTGGTTGTTGCAAAACTTGATACTCCTTCAAGTTTTGCAACAAAGTATAGTCATTACTTTTTTTGAATCCCAAATAATTGTAATGAATCAAAAGAATGCTTAAAAAATGTTTTTTATGCTTCTCTTCAGCACTGAACATCTACCACGAACAAAACACTAGCCACTGGTATACAGACTAACACAACAATAGGCAGAATCTACCTGTTATGGGGACAATAGAACGATGTCACAAAAGATTGTTTTATAATAACCCCAAATGGTATACAGTAGCGCACTGAATAATGCTTAAAATTAAAGCAACTCACATATTAACCCTTTGAAGGCATTTTTGAATGAAACCTATTCACCACAATACAACATGGTTTTGCTAAGTCATATCATTCAATACAGTATCCAAATCCTGAATGATGTTCTCTTTACGCTGCTCAGAATCATTAAAAAAACCAAACACATACTGTTCTACTGCAACGAGCAACATAAGAACAATACCCAGGGCCCCCACATACTTTAATTTAATTGACACCATTTCACCATTTGAGGCAATAAGAAGTAAAACGCCAGAAACCCCAATGATACCAATGCACTTCAACACCATTTTTCTACCCAATTTGGGTTTCAGGTCGTTAATTACCATCACTATAAAGTTTCTAGAATAGCATCCGTTACTTTTGAGCCATAGCCTCATCTGTAACAACCGGTACCTATGATATTCTTTTGCATTCCGAAAAAGTGGTGTTTCACATTTAAGGCCCGTTCGCCCTTCCGCCTCTCTCTTCAAGTATTGATTCAGTAACAAAATCTGCACTCCAGCGATAGGCCCCAACAATATTAAACTCACCATACTACTTCCACCGAGTGCAATAAACCCCAACCAAAGAAGAGGAAGAGGTATACTCAAGAGATAACACCAACATCCCTTTCCTGCTGAAAATTCAATGGTTTGATAATACAGGTATAACTTATCTGACTTCTCGTTTCTCATATATGTCCTCATCACATATTCCTCTATAGGTAAAATGGTAATCAATGCACTGCACTCTGAGTATCGCTTATTCAATAGCCCATAAATATCCGTAGACTGAAGCGACGTTTCGTATACTGAATAGCACTTCTAAAATCAAAAAGCACAAATTTTGTACACAACGCCAAGGGCTATTCTTACCAAAAGAAACAATTTAGCCCCTCAATTATCTCTGGATTTTAGCAAGTTTATAGATAAGCAACAACACAACAACAAGTATTCTGATACCACTTCCGCACAAAAGTGGTTCAAATTCGATACTTCAGAGGGACACCAATGACGTTCAAACCACACTGTATAGCGCAAGTTCTATCTATACTGGTCATCACTTTTTTACCCAGTACACTCTTCTCACAAGAGACCGAAGCCCCTAAAGATTGGCGGGCTGGAGAAATTCAATCAATCTCTGAATTCGAATACGGAAAATTCAGTTCTCGCATCTATTGTTCGAGTGTTACGGGGACCATCTCTACCTTTTTTCTCTTTGCCAACCTAGGCTGGTCGCCTGAAGATAATTGGCAAGAGATTGATTTTGAAATGTTTGGAAAAGACGGCGCTCATAAATGGCAGACCAATGTGATATTTCAAAACAGCCCTACGAGTAACAATACAATGAATGAAAAACACCAACACACCGAGTTTAGCCTAGGAGAAGGGTGGCACACCTTCACTATCGAGTGGTCTCCCGAAAAGATTCTATGGCTTATAGATGGCGATGAGTACGACCGTTTTGAAGAGGGCAACGCTTTGGGTATCATTAATGGCCCTCTGAAAATGATGTTTAATCTGTGGACTCATATTGGGGGCTGGGAGCCGGCTGGCGATATCGATGAAAACAATACTCCCGCCTATCAATTTATGGATTGGGTTGCCTACTACCCACACACTGGTGGCCACACTTTTGCCAAAGAGCCCTCCTTTTTTGATGACTTCAACGATCTCGACAACTGGTCAGTTTCGACTCACTCATGGAAAGAGAACCGCGCTACCTTCGACACCAACAACGTCGGTATTCTAAATGAAGATATCGCCGTGCTCGCCCTCTCCTATAAAACGGGTACAGGTATTAGCGAATTTCACCCAGCAAAACTTTCAGAAGACACCACCTATACCCTCTCAACCAATAATGGCAGTGACTGTATTACGGTATCTGAAGAAGAGACTATTGCCCTTGAGCCTTGTACTAATAATGGGACACAAATCTGGCAATTTACGTATGCACATGAAGGATACCACTATTTGACTCATATTCTTACCGGCAAAACCTTAGGAGCGGACGGGACAACGGTAACCCTTTCCGATACCCAGAATGATGATCAACAGTTTCGTATTATCTGGGTAAAAGGCTCAAACAACCACCACCTCTTCCCCAAAAGCTCTATTACCGCAGAGAAAGGAGAGCGACTCAGAAGTGATGGAAGTGAACTCACCATTGGCGGTGAGGGTGCAGAAACCCTCTTTGCCATTACAGCAGCAGAAGCAATCATTGAGTCATCTGCAGAGTCTTTGCCAGAGTCGTCATTTAACCCAGATATAAGTGCATCGTCATCAACTCCTGCCGACCCAACAGAACTCTCATCAAGTAGTCAAGACACTCCAGAAAGTAGCTACGATGATGCATGGTCGTCTGAAGAATACGATGATGAGATAGATGAACGAGAATCAAGTGAAACCAACCAAGAGAGTAGCCTCCAAGAGTTGGCACCACTTCTGACAACGAGTCACCTTCCCATCTCAATGGTACAGAGTTCGGGTGCTGTCACGATTTTTAATGGTAAATATGCAATTGAACTTTTTACTCTACAGGGTACAGCACTTACTCCTGAACGAGGTAATAGTTCCACAACTTATACGGGACTTGAATCAGGGATCTACATTGCACGCATGACCGACAGAAAAAACAAGACAAGTTCTCTCACGGCGCTTCACATTCGATAATTCACTACTCAACAATTGATTGCACTTAAAAATTACCCTCTCTTAGATAGATTCTAAGGGAAGGTTTTATCTATTACTGCTGTTCTCTCACAGTATGGCACAGATCCATAACTGCACTTTTAAGCTCAAACAAAAGCTCGCTATAAGCCTTATAATGAGTATTGTATTCTACTTCACTGATGGAGGCGATATTAATATCTTGAATGAGGGTATAGCAAAGAAGTCGTTCCTGATTACATCCATTACATTCTTTCGTATCGGTACACATCTTTTGAAGCGTATAGAATACCTCTATAAAGTCCTCGTAGTGAAGCTGTATCTCGTTACTCATATCTTTGACAGGTACGTTCGCCACTCATTAATATAATAAGAAATGAATAGTCAATACTTTATAAAGATCGAGTCATCAATTAATAGTGGAAATTTCCCCTGAAATTTGAGACACTATACTAAAAGAACATAATTAGTGAGCTCATGAAAAACCAACAACACCCCTCTTTTATATGGTTAATGGTAGCGGGCCTTATAGGAAATATCTTTCTCATTATTGGACTTACCTATCTAGTGAGCATTAAATATTTTTCTCCCTACCACACAGTGATAATAACGGCTTCCATAATGATTGGTTTAGGGATCATGGGTTCAGTTCTCTATTACATATATCAACTGCTCCATAAGACAGGCAACACTCAACAGCAGTTAGAAGATCAGGTTGAACTCGCACAACAGCTTTATAACAAACTCGAAAATTCAAATGCTATTAAATCAGAAGTCATTTCAAATATAAGTCATGAACTCCGCACTCCATTAAATGGTATTCTCGGAATGAATGAGATTCTCTTATCCCATAATATCAGTGATGAGCAATCTGAAATAGTAACCACTGTTCAAAATTGCGGTAAAGCTCTTCTGCATCTTATCGATGATCTCCTCGACCTCTCTTCTTTACAACAAGGGGCAATGGTAACTCAAAAAATACCTTTTGACCTTCAATCCCTTATTTCTGAAACAATAGAGGCCCACAGCCACCCTGCCCTAGAAAAAAAGCTAGCACTCACCTACACTATTGATAAAGCAGTTCCTATCTACCTTAAGGGTGACCCAGCTCGTATACGTCAGGTTTTTGGATACCTAATTAGCAATGCAATCAAATTTACACCCAGTGGCTCCATCACCATTGAAGTTTCACTTCAAGCTCATCAACAAAATGACGTTCTACTTCGTTTGGCTGTGAGAGATACCGGAATCGGCATACTTAAATCTCAACTTGGAAAGCTTTTCGAACCTTTTACTCAAGGTGATGGTTCTCATGTACGAAAATATGGCGGCACAGGAATTGGATTAACACTAGCGAAACAAATTATCGATATATTCGATGGTGAAATTGGTTGTGAATCAACTATTGAAAAGGGATCTTACTTCTGGTTTGACATTCTATTCAAACGACAAAAAGAGAAACCAGTCCAGCAACTTACTGAAGGTTCACTTAAAGGAGTTTCAATACTCATTGTTGATGATAGTGAACTCAACATAATAATACTTAGGAAACAGCTTGAGCCTCACGACATGGTCCTCAGTGAAGCAAGTGATGGAGCTGAAGCGCTCCATTTGATTTACTCAAACTATGAAGCTGGCACCCCATTTAAATTGATAATCTCTGATATGATCATGCCGGGGATGGGGGGAATGGAACTGGGTCACGTCATTCGCACGAAACCCCAATTTGACAACGTACAGCTCTTACTCCTTACCTCTCATGCACTCAAAGGTGATGCTCAAATTGCAGAAGACAATGGATTCAATGCCTATTTAACCAAACCAGCCAAAGAATCTATCCTTATTGATGTACTCACTCGTATGATGTCGAGCACCCCAAGTACTCATCTCATCACACAACACAGCATCCGAGAAGAGAAACATATTTTTCACGACTGCAGCGCAAAAATACTTATAGTAGAAGATGTCATTTCCAATCAAATTATAACCCAATCAATTCTCAACACAATGGGAATAGTCAACGTCATAATTGCAGAAAATGGAAAAGTGGCGCTTGATATTTTACAGCGAGAGCAGATAGACTTTGTCTTTATGGATATTCAGATGCCTGTGATGGATGGAGTAACGGCAACTAAAATAATTAGATCTGCTAAATCAGACGTTCTTAACTCAAAGGTACCCATCTTTGCACTGACTACTCATAGTGAAGAGAGTGCTGTAAAAGAGTACCTCGACGCAGGGATGAATGGCCACCTTGTGAAGCCTATTAACCTTCACAAGTTTAGTGAGGTTTTGATTGAGTGGCTTCCTCAATAACCCTCATCGCAATGACACAGCATTAACGACAGTAGCGTATACCAAAAAAGCTGATACCTTGTACCAGCTTTTAACATTTTACTCACTTGCAATGTCTTCCTATTTAAAATACAGGACACGAATCTCTACTACTAAAAATAAATAAGAGGGTAAGACCAATGAGGAGCAGACACCCGTGCTTGCTGAATACACCCATTATTTTTCAAATCCTCAGACAAATTAATTCTAATATCGAGTTCAACATTACAAATATTTCGTTCATCACCCCAGGTACACTTATTACTGAGATAAATATATTCACTTTCATACATTGCTGTATAATTACTTTGGCACTCATTATCAAATACAGGCATAGTATACTTCAATTCATCCATTAGGCATTTTTCGTTATACTCCCAGATGCTACTGGTCATATCAGTCGCATTTGTAGAAGAACCCAACTGAACATTTAAAAGCGTATTACACTCTGCTGAAAGTGAATCACGAAGCTTTGTAACCTCGGGCCGAGTATCATATACACAAGCTGCATAATTCTCATTAAAATAGTACATTAACTCACAACCCGTTGTTGAGTCAATTACGTCACACCTTTGCTTCTCTAACAAATCAAGCTCTCCATCCCCTGATGTGTCACAAGAACCAAACTGTCCAAGCAGTACACAAGATTTTCGTTCACTAGGAGTAAGGAGGTCATCCAAATTATAATCACACTCATGAAAATAATTTTTATCATATTGACAAGTATACTTCTCCTCTAATGTTGTCACACCATCACCATCAGCATCACAATATTCTGGATATAGACCATCTTCACTTTCTAAATAAATAATCGTCGAATCATTTGAAGTAAACCGTTTGAATGACGGTGACCGTGAAGGACAGGCTTGCTTTATCTCATTTTCATATTGAGTGAGTGGAGCCATATAGATAGAACATTGAGGGGTGACATATAAACACTCGTCATCATAATCCTGAAACATTTTTTCTAAATAAAATTCAGCATCACTCGCAATAGAATCACAAATACTTTCAGCATCAATTTCTACCACTTCTTTATATATTGGCAAAACACTATCTATAGAATCGAGCTGTGTTTGCACGACCGGACACTCTCTCTTTAGGTATGCAACATCATCAAGTATCAGTCTTTTTCGAGCTACACATTCAGCACTCTCGTTATTATAACATTTATCACTCATATATATTTTCTCGAATGATATTCCTGTAATAATTGCATTAAACATCTCATCGCAGTAGAAAAGCACGAGCGTATCAGCCATTGACTGAGAAACCGTATCAGGCTTACACATTTTCACATAATCTATTGCAGGCCTAATCACATTCTCAGCTTCTATCGCCATACTATCACAAAAAGAGCCGTGACCAATAGTATCAATAGTTGTTTTTACTACTGTTGAATCGATCGTTTCAGTTGTACTTTCAACAGGTACACTTGTAGAATCAACAACGGTCACCGCCGCATCATTACTTATAACTGAACTATCTTGTGGAAGCCCAAGCGCATCCTTCACCACTAACGTATCGTTTGGTAAAGAACCCGCTGTATCACGAGTAAGAGTATCCTGTAAACCGAGACTATCATTAACACCAAGAGAATCAACAGTATCAACTGGTGGTATACTATCGTCCGTACCAGATGCCGCGTTATTTTCTGAGTCAAACAGATCACATCCAGCAAAAATAAGAGTGAGTAGTATAATGGAGCTAAGAATTTTCATGGTCTACCTTGTGTATATAGGGGATACAAAAGGTACTTTATTTAACAGCATTTCACATGGTTACTCTAGGTAAGCATGCCTTAAAAAGTACCGGGTTAACTTTTCGTATAGAGATATTTTTCAAGAACAACCATCAACTCATCAAAGTCAATGGGTTTAGAAATGTAGTCATTTACTCCCATCTCTTCTGCTTGTTGTTTGTGTTCTGAAGGCCCCTGTGCAGACATAGCAATAACAGGAAGACGTTTAAGATTAGGATCTTCGCGCAATTCTGCAATCATCTGTAAACCACTCATAAACGGAAGTTGGATATCGATGAGGGCGACATTGGGGTGAAACTCATGAATTTTATGTACTGCATCAGTAGCAGTTTGGGCAACCACAATTTTATAGTTATAATCTTCAAAATAGTTTTTAAGCATGGAGAGGTTCATCTCGTTTTCATCAACAATAAGTATCGTTGCATCAACAGAGAATACCTTTTCAACTTCGGCAAAAGGAAAACCCGGCTCAAAGACCACTGTATCTTTGTATGGAATAATTACGGTGAATTCTGTGCGCTGATCTTTCGAAGTAAGAAAAATATTACCACCAAGGAGCTCAACGAGGTTTTTAGTAATAGCAAGACCAAGTCCTGTCCCTTTTACCGTATTCCCCCTGCCTCTATTTACTCTCTCAAAAGGATTAAAGATAATCTTTCGTTTCTCTTCTGGTATTTCTACACCGTGATTAACAATTTTAATACCCAAAGTACTATCGCTCTCTTGCATAACACTAAAATCAATTTTGCTCCCTTCAGGAGTGTACTTAATAGCGTTACTAATAAGATTAATAAGAATCTGATTAATCTTGCCCTTGTCAGATTTGATACTTACCGGGAGGTCAGGGTCGATGTGTGCTTCAAATTCTATTCTATTCTTAAGAGCTTGAGGTCTATAGATTGTCACTAAATTAGAGAAGAACTCTTTTATGACAAAATCTCTCTCAATCACCATCGCTCTTCCACTCTCTATTTTCGAAAGATCAAGAACATCATTTATCAACAGATTCAGGTTTTTCCCGTTCGCATTAATATTCTCTATAAACTTAAACTCTTCATCGCCCAATACCATTCCTCGCCCTCTCTTAATTAAGATCTGACTAAAGCCGATAATTGAATTGAGGGGCGTGCGAATCTCTTGACTCATATTTGAAAGAAAACTTGTCTGTGCGCGTTCCGCAACATCTGTATCATCCTGTGCCTTCTTCAACTTATCTGAGTGATCATCAAACTTATCTTCAATTGACTTCATATAGTAGTAGAAGATGATAAAAACAATAGTACAGATGATAACCGCCAAAACTGTAAGAAGGTCTTGGTAGATGCTCCCTTGGGAAATCGCCTCTGAAAGGGGTACTCTATAGCTTATGGTGATAGGCTCAGGAAGATGGGTATACAATGTCACCATACCAATAGAACGACTCAGTCCCGAATGTTTCGTATCAACGACAATTGGATTTTCTGAAGGGGCATATGGGTTGTTCAAAAGGAGAATATACTCTGTTTTGCTGAGGTGCGGCAGTCCATTTACCTCATTTAACGACACATACTGTTCCCATAAATTGTTAAAGTGATCACTCTCTAAGGAGGCAACAACAGGAAGACTATCCCCTGCTGAAACGATATGCACTTGAGAGATTGAGAGATTGAGAGATTGGGTTAATCCTACCACGACATCGCTTAACGCGCGCCCCATTTCAACATACCCAATACAGGCCCCTTGGTAATACCAGGGAACAACAACGCGTAATGAAAGGCCACCCTTATCTGTATACACAACCCCTTCAGACAATCCATTCGTCTGTTGTGCTTTTGCAAGGACGGTAGTGTTAATTCCATGATAAAATACCGTTGTATCTTCAATTCCTGCTATAAGGTTGTCTGTACGATAGAGTGCTAAATAGTTTAATGACCGTTCAACAAAAAGATTACGATACCCCTCTTGAAGTACTTTCTCGAGTTTTAAACGAAGCCGTGAGTCATTCTCATTGTTCTCGGATATCAATCGGGCAATATTTTTGAGTTGTTCTGTTTTGGGGAGTAAATACCCTAAATTTGAAAGTTGTTCCACAGACCCCTCAATACTTTTTTGAGTAAGAGCATGCGCACGTTCAACCGCTGTAACTGATTGTTCTTCAAAAAGAGCATGTGTTAAGAAGCCAAAGGTAAAGAGAATCACCAAAACAAGGCCCAAAACTGTTGAAACTACAGGAATGAATACAGATTTTAAGAGTCTTCGGTTTGGCATAGAAATAGGAAAGAGAGGAAGGGTACTAAGTAAAAATTAGCAATAAAAAAGGGAAGCTCAACGGCTCCCCTCAATTTTTAGATATTAATCACAGATCACTATGCTGTTATTTTTTAACCAATTTGCCCAATGTTACTTTCACAACATCATTTTCACGATTCTGATCTACATCAGGACCATTTTCAATGGTTATTACAGTGTCGGTAAGCTTGAGCCCTAGTTCAGGAAAGTCGTTAAGGAGCTTTCTCAGCTTCTCAATAGCAACAGGTCCAGCAGCCCACACCCATTTCGCTGTTTCATCACCATAGATCATAGTTCCAGGGAACAGGCTAATCAGGGTATAGAGCGCTTTAACAGCATGTTTAGCTGTTGCAACATTCTTAGTTCTCTGAGCGTCTTTCATCAATGCTTCACCGATAAAATAGAGTTTATTACCCGACTCTTCACCTTCAGAAGCAAAACCGTAGTAATCGAGTGTTGAAGAGCCATAGTACATACCTTTCCAATGACCAATAAGCCATCCCGCAGCATTAAGCTCGTTATATTGTGGACTCTTTTTCACATCGGTTTCATTTGGATAGATACCTTCACCCTGAGCTTTTGCAAGACCCTTAGCGTTTTTGAGTGTAAAGCTAAATGCACCTTTACCTTTACTATTTTTGAATGTTCCATATTTTGCAAAATCAACGACAAACTTCGACCCTGGTTTTGCAATAGTAATTGGATTATTAATTAACGCTATGTTACGAGAATGCTTATCACGCTCATCAACAAAAACACCATTCACAATTGGCTTACCAACGAGATCACCCAATAGTTCACCGGGGTCACACGTTACTTCATCGTTACTTGGATCACTATCTTGAGTATACAGCATCTGAATATTTGCTCCGGTATATTCGAGACCAAGCTCAGGATATTTCGCTATAAGCTCTTCAAGTGCGCCTGCAGAAACTTTCGCTGGTGACCACCACCACCCTTTAGGGTCCCACTCCATATCAGTATAGTGAAATACTACATGAGCGTAATAGGTTTTAATTGCATGAATAATATGGCCTGCATCACGAAGAGCATTACCCATATTCATCATACGGGTACCCATACTATATGAATTTTTTTGCCACTGAAAATAAGGCACTGCTTTATTTGAGTTTGAGTTTGAAGACCAAGGCACTTCATTAGTACCGGTCCCAAGAATAATCTTACCCTCTTTAAGGAGTTTTTGATATACTGGTTCCTGATCAACAGCCGACATATTTGGCCAAATCCCCGTACCCGATGCAGCCATAAGGCCTTTTTTATCGGTGATTTCAAAATAGTAGTCTTTTGTTCCTGCATTCTTAAAGGTACCGTACTTTGAATAATCAATCAGTACTTCTGACCCTGGATATTTAATTGTAAATTGTGGAGCTGAAAGACCGTAATCGCCATTACTAAAGCTCGATCCACCTTTTGCTGCACTACCACCACATCCTGTCATTGACAGAATCGTTGCTGTCCCCGCCACTGCGAGTGCAATAATCATCTTTTTCATTATATCTCCACTGTTATCATGTATCAATTGTTCAGAGAAACATTGTGCAGGAATTGACCAGCAGGATACCCCCATATACTACCGATCAAAACCGCGCAAAATCTCTGTGTCCTAGAAATATGCATTTTTCAACCATGCCTGTGTTGAAAACTACACAAAATCACCCCCTCAAATTTCTCGATAGTGTTCATAACTGTTCATAAAAAATGTCGTAATACGCTTTTTTATGCATTAAACAGCAATGAGTTCATTAATAATCTCACCTATTTCGTGAACACCTCAAAATAGCACATTCTATAAAAGTTAACATTCTACACTTTTCCCTATACATTTAAACAACCTTATAGCTTTAACACACTCCTACAAATAACCTCCGCACTTCCTTTGCCATTTATTACTTTACTACACCATTCAAGTAAGTATCAAAAGGCACCATGAAACAGTCTATCGAATTCTACTCTGACTCACTCCTTCTTAAGGGCACTCTCTACACCCCTGATGAAGTAAATCCAGAAAGCCCACTCCCTCTCATCCTTCTCTGCCATGGATTTGCAGGAGTCAAAGAATTACTTCTTCCCAATTTTGCTGAACGATTTGCAGAGAATGGATTTGCTGCAGTAACTTTTGACTACCGTGGCTTTGGTGAAAGTGAAGGAATCCGGAGTAAAATCATTCCTCAAGAACAGATTTCAGATATTAGAAACGCCCTCACCTATCTCGAAACGAGACCCGAAATTAATGGCGAGCGAATGGGAGTATGGGGAACATCTCTGGGTGGCGCTCACTCGCTTGTTGCAGCTGCAACAGATAGCCGTATAAAAAGCGTGGCAGTTCAAATCACCTTTGGTGATGGTATGCGCAACAACACCGGACACATGGACGCAACAGCAATTGCTAAATTAAACGCATCACTCAATAAAGCTTGGAATGCTGAAGTCACCAAAAACAAAGTAATGGGACTCCCTTTAAAACGAGTATTAAGTGATGAGCAATCGAAACAGTTCTATGTCGAATATGCAGAGTCGTTTCCCGATGCACTGGGCGTCAAAGTTCCTTTTACAACAACTCGGTATATTAACGAGTACTCTCCTGAATCATACTTCTCGACCCTCACTGTTCCAACACTTGTTATTGGTGCCACCAATGACATCGTCAACAAGCCATCTGAATCAGAAGCGATATTCAATAAGCTACAGGTACATGAAAAAAAGCTCATCATGCAAGATGCAACACACTACGACATCTATGTCGGTGAAAATTTTGAATCGGTATCAGCCGCTCAATTGGATTGGTTTCAGAAGTATCTATAAAATTCCATAAAAAAGGACTCATCATGAGTACCACGATGAGTCCTTTTGTATTTTTCGGATACCCTCTATCGAATAACCCCAACCGACATAGAACTCCAAGTCATAGTGCCTGTTTTAGAACCCACTTCAACAACACCCTCATCAATATCATTTTCTAGACCCCATCGGCGAACCCACTGTAGATGAGACTTGGTCACATAGACCCCTGTTGCAACCGGTCTACCACTTTCACTCACGGGAATACCCTGTTCATTGAGAGCCCACTCAATATAGATTCTCACCGTATCATCCAAAAGAAACAGCATCTCTGGCGTGAGAGTAAATGAGTGCTGCACTCGGTTCACATATTGCCCCATATAATCATAGATATACATTTCATGTGTAATGTCATATTCATACACATCACCCAATGCTAATTTAAGCTCAAAGGTGAGCCCCTCAGGCTCAGGCACCTCGGTATGATACTCAATCTCATCAACTCTTTCGAGCACCCCCGACCCTTCGGTCATCTTAAAATACTCATTACCCTTTTTACCCGACTCAACTGCAAGTACTCTAAATTGAGTCTGCTCTTCACTCACCTCATCTTCATAGTCATTATCTATTGATATCTTGCTCAGATCAAGAAGAGAATTGAGCGGAGTGAGCGAAGCATTAATCTCATCTGACCTATTACGCTCTTCTTCCGTCATGCTACTCACATATTCTACAGGACTACTTTCTTGCTCCTCTATCTCTTCACTCGACGAGGACTCCTCTTCTCGCTCCGGTGATTCACTAAAAAATATCGCTTGCTCCCACACATCTTCATCATCTTCTTTATCAACATAGCGTGCATAAACAGTATCTCCTTGCATAAAGGATATCTCATTACTTCCCGTACGATATGCCTTTTTGTCAATAGCCTCAACGACATCATCAGTCTTAAACAAACCTCCCGACTGCTCAAGCTCAACAATCACCGTATCCTTTCTTGCGGGATTAAATATCATCACTTCCAAAGGCCCATTGCCCAAATTATCTGTATCATCAAGCACAATATGAAATTCAGTTGCATTAGGCTGCGCTGGTGATTGAATCGGCTTTCCGTCGTCATCTTCTACTTTGAGTACCGCCTGAGTCCGATCACCTTTTGAGAACTCTACAAAAAAGCTTTTGTTGGCAAAAGCACACCCACCATTATTTTTACACGGTTCACATTCAGGATCGGGACCGGCAAAGATTGTAATATCAACCATGTTCCCACCAATACCCATGCGTGCAGGAATATCTAACTCCCACACATCAAGATCTACATTGTAGCTCGCAACATCCGAAACATTTCCAATTTCTTCACCATTAACCCAAATATCGGTAATAAAACCACCTTCGGTTATGGCTGCAGTACCGGTAACCATAATGGTTGATGAGGGATTATCAATAGCGACATAGGTCCCGTTCGGAACATTAAATGGGTCATCCAAGGTCACTGTGAGATCGTAATGAGCACGTTTAGTCTCCATCTCTTTTTGTGAAGGAGAAAAGCCCCAAATGTATTCATCTTTACGATAGACGGTAATATATGGATTTGTTTCAAATGTCCAAAATTTTGTATCCTGATCTTCTTTGGCGCTTTCTACAATGCCGTTAAAATCGACTGGGTCACCATTTGCCCGAGAATGCGATCTATAACTCCAATCAGATCCTCCAAATGTATGATTAGGAGACTCATAAATCAAATCAGAATAGGGATAATAGGGAGAACGAGCCCTAAATGCTACATCCATACGCATGCGGGCCCCACTCGCCATATAGGTATCACCAAGGGGAATAGGCATGTACCAATCCCATTCATCAGTTTCGGGGTTGTAGGTATCTTCTATTTTTTTCAAATGAGTAAACTGTACGAGAGAATCGCTATCACTACACCAACCATCACCTCTCGGATACCCATTACTGCTATAAGGAATACATTCATCAACTGCGAGCCCAAACTGATACTCACCATCTCCCGGTGGCGCCATATCATCTCGAGCCGGTTCAATGAAAAATTCTTCTTCCGTACCAGTCATGTAGATACGCAATTCAAGGGAATCGTATGTTTTTGTGTCCTGATTAATAACATTAACACTCAGAAACTGAAGTCCGTTTTTAGTATAAATGAGCGACCGAAGGTCAAAGTCAACATGTTCAACAGGAGTTGTAAACTTAAGAAACTCTCCCTCTTCATTGACCGATACTACTTGTCCCCCTGATTCTACTGCAAAATAGTACGTGGTCTGTTCTGTGAGACCACCAATTTTGATTCGATGAAACCGTGTCGGTAACCCTGCGAGATCACCACTTAAGGAGTTATCCATATCATCATACTCTCGCTGATCTTCATCCCAATAGATACTACTTTCATATTTACCATTGGGTGTAAACCACATGATCTCTGCACTATCAGCTGTGATATTACAAACACGTATATTGCGAATTTCTGCTGACCCAGCCGGTGCTGCATTGGTAGTAAAATCAAAAGGAGTTTCCTCTTTTGGGTCTTTCCATTGTACCGAATAATTTCCACTTCTGATATTAAAGGATTTTACTGAGAAATAATAGGTGGTTGAGTTATCTAAATTGTTCAATTCAAAAAGGTGCTCCATACCTGCACTATCAGACACAATAACCTGTTCGAAATCATCTTCTGTGGTTCCAAACGAGATCTCTGATTTTCCATACTTGGTCTGTTTTACTCTAATGATTGCCCTATCATGACCCACATACTCTATTTGTACAGTACTTTCTGGTGCACTATTGAGGTCTTCATCAACCGCCATGCCAAGAGTGGGTACTAAGATAGCAGTGGTACCATCAAGGCACACTTCTGAATATTTATATTCATGGAGCTTTTCCACATAATCCGTTGATACTCTCGGATCTCTTCCACCCTGCAAAGCTCCAACAGGAGGACGATAAGGGTAAAAAGCACCCGGTAAATTTTTACCCTCAAAATTAGCCCCCCGGTGGTGAGGGTGATTAAAATTTTTATCACCTATACCATAAATCATCGATATATCCCAAGGATTAATACCGAGCATATAATCGAGCTGATGAATCACGAGCTCTTTAATCGCTTCACTATTGCCATCAAAAGTACCATTAGGTAATGCAACCCCTTCGAGATCTTTAGCCACATCATAGTACACATACAGTTCTGTAATATTACCTGCTTGATACCTGTTCCATACCCACTCCATTTGTGTCATCATCATATACCACACTGGCTCATACTTCACATAAGATGAATTACCCGGAAATTTAGATTTAGATGCGACCTCTATTTGTTCTGACCCTTCAGAGATACTTTCGATATTTGCAACAATAGAGTAGATTACTTTTTCTACAAGTTCCAAACGAGTATCAGAATCAATACCATACTCAGCCGCAAGAGCATCCGTTTGCAAAATCAATTTATAAAAAGCATAGAGCACATATATTTCAGTACTCCCCCAACTCGTATTGGTACCCCCATGGCGCAATGTCTCATTATTGTAGCCAAACCACCCCCCTTCAAAACAGCCTTTATCAAGGAACTCACAGTCCCATGTTTTGTTGAGATTCGTATAGATCATATCATCAAGATACTTTGTGTCTCCCGTTGCCCAAAAAAGAGCAAGAGCCCCGAAAGCCATATCATCAACAAAAGAGCTTTCACCACCATAGGCACTCGACCCACCCATATTTTTATCGGCATCATCTTTTTGGCTTTTCGCCTGTTCATAAAGCTCTGCCGCTATGTTAATAGCTTTTGCACTTTCGGTTTGATCGATATCTTGATAGAGTTTTGAGAAAAAGGCGAGACTTGCCGAAAAACGCCCCAACACTGTTGAGTAATTTTCATCTGTTCGACCAGGCCTATCAGGACCGCCGCGGTCATACTCCATAAAATCCTGATACTGCGGTTGCCCCCACCAACTGTGGTCTTTACCGAACTCTCCAATTGAAAGTACCATATTGGGTATATCTCCATTGGCATTGTCATAGGCCGTAAACACATAATCAACCCCATGCTTCAGTTCATAAAGAATGTCCCCTATTCCATCGGTAGTAAGAGTATTATTGTGATTTCTACCATAGTGATCAGTATCTCTCTCTTGAAATACCGCAGCAGACATCCCCAAAACTGATGCCGTATGACTCTGAGTAATCCCCTCTTTAAGGTGATCCCCACAATCATACCACCCGCCAAGGGTTGGGTCTTGCATATGGGCCGGAGGATGAAACCAACTCTCACTATTACCACTGCGCTGAATACCATAAAATTTTAACAACGCATCTTTAACCATAGTGTAGGTCTTGGGTGAAATAATAAAATCTGCAGATTGTACTCCATCTATCTCAATAACATAAGGAACCTCTTCGGCAAGTCCATCAGGAATAACACCCACTGAAAGTTTTTTTGAAGGAAACTCACCAGACATAGTGTATCGAATTTGATCTTCTTCCTCTGGTGCTTGTGCACTCCAATAACCAGTGATATCAAGTGACGCACCACCAGAGTATGAAGTAGATTCAAGATCCCCACTCCCTTCTACAGAACCTGTCTTTGTATTAATCACCCTAAAAGTAGAGGCACTTCCAAAGTAATAGAAGGTTTTAATATCCTGAGGTCTATATCCGGCCTGATTTACCCGAATTGGATTAATAGTAATATTAAGTGAATCCCGAACAATTTGATTCACAGTGTCAGCGATCGGTATCGCAATTGGTTCATAGGGTAGGGGTTGCTCTTGTGCCCATGTCATTGACGTGAAAGTAACGAGCATATATAATACCAAAACGTTAACAGTAACACTACTCTCATGATTGTTTTGACAAAAAGCATACAGCATCAATAGTCCTTGTTATTATGTAGACAAATATTTTGAACATTATAGCTATAAACTAAAAAACATAACTCAAAAAGTTTATCGAATCTCGGCAACAGCACCCTATCTCACATAGTAAGACACTTCTAATATATGCTATTAACAAGCAATACAAAGCCAAATATCATTCATAAACCCTATAACACTTTTATTTACACAAATGTTGACATTGAGACACTTTTGTTGACAAATTTTAATAAAAAAAGGAGTGCCCTATAGAAACACTCCTCAGATTTTCAATAGTATAAATGCACGTTATTACACTTTAAACACCCCAACCGATGCCTTCAGTTCATCAGCAATAGCAGAAAGCTCAACCACATGCTGCTCACTATCACCCATTTTGGCGCTAATATTAGATGTCGATTCCGAAAATTCGGCAATTGTTGTTGATATTTCTGTAAGTCCCGCGGCCGACTCCTGAATAGAGCTCGACACTTCAGCACTGGCTAAATTAACCGAATTAACGTTATTTGAAATTTCATTAATGGTTGCAGATTGTTCTTCAACCGCACTTACAATGGTTTGCGATATAGAATTAACCTCTTCAATAATTCCAGTTATCTCCCCAATCGCCGTTACCGACTTACCAGTATTTTCACGCATACTTGCGATTTGACTCCCAATTTGATCAATAGCGAGAGCAGTCTGCCGCGCCAACTCTTTCACTTCACTTGCTACAACAGCAAATCCTTTACCAGCATCACCAGCAGATGCCGCTTCAATTGTTGCATTAAGCGCAAGCAAATTTGTCTGATCTGCAATATCTTTAATAACATCAAGCACTTTCCCGATCTCTGAAGCTGACACCTCAAGTTCTTTCATAATATTATTGGTACTTACAGACTGCTGATTAGCATTTTGCGCAATTTCAGATTCCAACTGACAATTTCGTGATATCTCATTGGATGTCGCACTCATCTCTTCAATTGAAGCCGCAACACTCGCTACTGAGGTACTCATTTCTTCGGTACTCGCCGCAATATTCGACATATTTGACGATGCCTGAGAAGATGCAGTAGCGATACTTTCAGTCTGATTATTCATGGTATCAGTGAGGAGTTTTACTTCTTGCAAAGTTGTTGCCAGTACACTCGACTTATCTGCGGTAGAAGAGGAATGTTTTGAGATATCGACCAATAGGTTTTTTAAATTCGTTACCATATTAAAAAAGGAGTTTGCTAAAGTGCCTGTAGTAGACTGTACTATCTTACTAAATGAAACCGTTAAATTACCATCGGCCACATCTTGAGCAACCCCTCGCAATTCTGCCGGCTCTTCTCCCAATTGCCCCATTAATTTACTTATGAGTACTAGAACAATTATTATACCCACAAACACCGCAAAACCACTACCAAACGAAGCAACCCCAAGGGCAAAATTAGCCGACGCTTCATTTGCAGTGATACGACCCTCCATAAGTTTTTGCTCAATACCAGCAATGGTATCCAGCACCATACGCAGGTTATCCATCATATCCTTACCCGACTGCGATCCTGCAGGAGGCGATTCACCAGTAATCGTTTTGCCAGCGATAACATTTGCCAGCGCTATTGGTTCAAGCTCCCCTGCATCGACCTTACGTTTTAGATCAATCTCGAACTGCCCCGCACTTTCAAGCCATCGCTCTTTAAGGGCTTTAACATTCA
>JAOPTW010000079.1:0-15175 GCA_051532035.1 Fibrobacterales bacterium
ATTTTGCCTGAGACATACCGCCCCGTATCACCCCAAACAACTGATCACCTATTATTGTACACAGACTGACTTAAATCTTGATTTCCTAAAAGAACAACTAGAGCATTCTATTGATTTAACTCAAGTAGACACCCTCGCCCCCAACATCTATTCTCCTTCTCTCTACAAGCAGATACACTGCGAAAATAGTGAAGTACGATCACTCCTCACTCAATACTTTTATCGCTCAGTTATGAAAAAAAGAAAGAAACTGTAAGAGTTTTGTCCATAATACATTGACCCTACTTACACGGAATTTCAAAATCAATATGATAGTGCTCATCATGCCTAACCCAAGACTTCTTCTGAGAAAAGCGAATATACTTTTTTAGATAATCCCCATGACTCGTCTTAAATAATCTCTTTTGTAGTACAGGGTCAAAAATTACTCGTTTTAAATCATACCCCCTCCCCTTGGCGACCTTATGAAGGGTGACAATATGATAGGCCATAGCTTCATAATCAATCGTATATTCCTCATACCGACCGTGAGAGTCAAACTCAATTGCATACCCAAACTTATTAAAGATATGAGTAGGGAGATGTACACTCACTTGCTCCTTTAATACTGGTACCATAAAATCTACTGATAAGCCATTTCGATGAGTTTTGTGAGGCGAAAATTTTCCACCCTCTCGTAAGCCCGTTTCAGCATATTTAAACTCTTTAAAAGGCATTGAATCCTCTAGCACCTTATACGATTCTATGACAAGAGCAACTACCCGTGAATGAAGGTACGTCCTACCAAGCATTTCACCTACACTGCTATAGCTCGTAAAATTGGGTCCACTTGAGGGGAGCCGCTGACCTTGTTCTAATCGCCCATTATGTGTCCCCCCATAGCACACACTCTCTGCTGAGTAAATACTTGAAAAAGCAATTAAGAGGAGTATCCAAAAACATTTCATATTAGGTTCCTTTTTAAGTACCTACCGTTCTGTAACGCCTTTCCAATAGTTCTCTCAAAAGCAACTCGATAAACATGTCTGATTCCATACACAAATGAGAGGAGTGCAAAACAACTCACTATGAATACTAAGAGGAAGATAATACGCCAGCAGTGCCAAAATAATTTGATGTTGAGACGGAGTAAATCGTATACCATAATTACTACTCACTTTTTACCATGTTTCTTTTATGAAGTATAGGGACAAATAGATCTGCCCCTAGAATTAGAGATAGTGTAATTACGTGGTAGAGGTATCTGAAGAAAGCTTATACCAGTTTATCTTACGAGTAAGATACATGAGTAAGGCAAGCAATACAAATAAACCAAATGAGCCCATTATCAAGCTATACTCTGCGGCGAGCATCAATGAAAAGAGGAACACATACAAGGTAATGCTCACCCCGAGTATTATCAGAGACCGAACAATGGTCCCTAAAATCGCATAGCTATACCCAGTAATGGTCGCAATAACTGCGAGTGACGCTATTACATATGCTCCACTAAAAGGGATGTACTCAGAGAGGGAGAGTAACAAGAGATAAAAGATACTGAGGGCAAATCCAACCATAAGATATTGTATTGGGTGGAGCTTAATAGAGTAGAATATTTCAATTAGATAAAAAGTTATAAAGGTCAGTACCATAAAGAGCAATGCATACTTTGTTGAACGCTCAGTTTTGTGATAGGTGTCAACAGGGACGACTAAATTAACGCCAAACTGTGCAGCATCAAAGACTCCCACTTCTGTACCTATCCACTTTTGCTTAAGATTCATACCAATATTACGGGTGACCCATTGTGCAGAAAATCCCTCTTCCGATATTTCCCGAGTACGCGGAAGATAACTCCCATAAAACCCAGGGTCTTTCCATGGGGAGGAGACCGCCACAACCGTCTTCGCAGCGAGGGGAATAAAGCTGAGGCTTTTACTGCCTTGGATGGTTGTTTTGAATGTGTAATGCAGTGTTTGTGGAGAGTCTTCTCCTGTTGGAATAGCTATTTTTGCATGCACTCCTTGCTCAAGGTATGCGGTGATGAGGGTCTGTGGTTCAACTGACATATCAATGCCATTCCAAGTACCCGAAAGTACATCGCCTATAGTTCCAGGATTTGCTATGCCAAACGAAACAAAGGCTTTGTCCCACAGAATATCACTGGGTACCATATCCCATGCGCTAAAATCGGGATACCGAAAGCTGCCATGCATTTCATACTCTGCATTGTATGTTACAACCTCATAAATACCCCTATTAAGTAATTGTGGGATAATGACACTTGAAATATCAAGCTCTTCTGGAAGAAAATGAGCATGTTCTATTCTAAAGCGACCATTGTCTCCAATATGATATTTGTAGGGAACAGTCAATACAGGGCCGCTTATATGCTGTTCACCTCCCCATGTTTTGCCAATTTCATTTTCGGCCTCCTGTTGTCTTCCCTGTCGCTCTTCAATGACATCAGTAATAAGGCTCATGGGTATCATGAGAAGGAGAATAATTATTGCAATTGCTATGAGCTTGTAAGAAGGTGAAGACGCGATACGCGCTTTATATGTTCGAGTTGATTGGGTTGGAATTATTGTTTCAGTACTGTTGTTTTCTAGTTGGGTATCCATGCCTATACTCCTGAATTATTGGTATAAGACTAAAGTAGCGTTCCCATTTGAAAACTCTGTGAAATGGATAAGTAAACTGTATGAAAACTACATGAAGTCGAGCAACTTTTACGTTGATTGCTTGAACGTTACCGTTACCTGTAGGCCTACAGGTTTTTGATTATGGAGCGATATTTCACCCTTATGGAGCTCAATCACCCTTTTTGCAAAAGTGAGCCCTATACCTGAGCTCTTTTTGGTCTCCCCTGGGCGAGGAAGGGAATAAAATTTTTCAAAGACTCTCTCCAATGCATAATTGGGTATTCCTGGTCCCTCATCCTTAAGTACTATTTGGTAAGAGTCATCTACCATAGCCCCAGCAACAGTAATAGTCCCTTCTTTGGGAGAAAAATCTATGGCATTTTTAATGAGATTGGAAAAAAGTTTATCGAGCAGTTCCTTGTCTCCATTCATCTGAAATGGAGCAACTTCGGTTGAAAGAGAGATATTCTTGGTATCAGCATTCGATTTGAGAAGTGAACATTGCTGAGTAATAATTGAGTCAATTTCACAACGTTCGGTTTGATCAGGAACGACGAGCTGTTCAATTTTTGCTAATTCAACCATTTTTGATATAATTGCATCAATCCGATCCGCTTCATTTTCAATATTCGACATAAAGCGTTCTCTATCTTCAGCAGGCATTTCTTCGTGTAGAAGCTCTGCTGCACCTTTAATAGCAGTGAGAGGGCTTTTAATCTCATGGGTAAGTATCTGTATATACTCTTCCACATAGTGACGTGCTTTAAGCTCACTTTGCATACTTTGCAGCCTATCCCCCACTTCTCGGAGCTCTTTGGGCAGGTGTTTAGAAGCAAGGTGCTTGCGCCCCTCTGTGATTTCTGCATCAAAGGTACGGGTATAGTGAATCATTCGTTTAATGGGCGCAGTGAGCCATACACTAAATGCCACAACAATAGCCGTGATTATAACCCCCAGTAATATAAGAAACCGAAGGAATTTTGTTTTTGTGTTCTCTATAAACCGATTAATTCCTATAGTAGGCTTGCCTACGGTAACAACACCAATAATTGAGTCATTTTGAATAATCGGTGCTGCAACATAGAGTACGGTAGACGTAGCATTTTCCTGAACATCTCTTGTAGTACGAGCGCCATACTTTCCTCGTAACGTAAGGTGCACATCCCGCCATTGTGAAAAATCACTCCCTTTGAGTTCTGGCTTAAATGAATGAAACAACACACTACCCTGAGCATCAGTCACATAGACTCTTAAATCAACAGATGTTTTAGATACGCCATAGATGTTGGCTTCAATGGATTGATTATCCATACCCTCAAAAGCACGACGTACTTGAGAGGTATCTATACCTTCTGGTGTATTAATCAATCGGGAAATTACTTGTGACTCATCAATGAGGCTCTCTTCTATGGCCTCACGGTAGCGCGGCGAGATTTCATTTTGTAGTATATCATACACAATATAGAGCCCACCAGCGACTAACAGCAATAATGAAAGAAGTGCACGGAGTCTGAGTGTCATTCGGCGCCCCAATCAAAGGAGTATCCAAAGCCACGATGGGTTTGGATTGCACCATCAAAAGAGGAAACCTCTTTTATTTTTTTACGGATAGACTTAATATGGGCATCCACAGTGCGCTCAAGGCTGGAGCCTGGTTCATCCCAGACCGCCTCAATCAACTGAGTTCGTGAATAGACCCGTTTAGGGTGAGTAATAAGGAAAGTGAGTAAGCCATATTCATTTTTAGTGAGAGTGAGTTCGGTACCCTGAACTGAAATCACATGCCGATCTCTATGAATGTGAAAAGGACCGACAACATGAGAGTCGGTATTCTCATCAAGAGGATCACCTGTAGGTTGTTGTTTTTGTATACGACGTAAATTAGCATTCACTCGCGCTACAAGCTCACGAGGACTAAATGGTTTAGATATATAGTCATCAGCCCCAATTTCGAGGCCTATAATCCTGTCAATTTCTTCATTCCGAGCGGTAAGGAAGAGAATAATGACATTACTGGTCTTACGAATCTCTCTACAGAGATCCATTCCGTTGCCATCAGGGAGACCAACATCAAGTATCACACAGTCTATGTCATCAGAGAATGCTTCTTGTGCATCATGTATCGTTCCAGAATGTACACAGTCATACCCTTCCCTTTTAAGTGCAAAAAGGACGGTATCTGCTATTGCCTGTTCATCTTCTACAAGGAGTATTTTTCTCATACGCTAAAGATATAAAATTATCACCTCTTGTTAGAGGAAAGGTATGGGCGAATAAGCAGAACATCGATCCCAATCCCGATTAAAGCCCCGAGTGTATAGCACCAAATATCACTCCAAACAAAGGTAAACCCCAGTATGAGCCCTCCCATAGCTGTATTCCTTATAGCATCAATGATAGGAGCATGATAGAGTTGACTGCACTCTATTCCATAAGAAAATAGGAGGGTTGCTCTCACTATCTTACCCATGGAAGCCTTTGGGTTAATGAATGTGAACCCAAAATAGACCATTGTAGCCCAGAGAACGTCTCCCCCATACTGAGTTATTATTGTAGGTAGTATGCTGTTTTCTATTCTTGTGGCTAAGCCCAGTACTATTACACTTATAACCATAATAAGATAGGTGGTTCTGGAGCTTTTCATTTGTAAAGACATATATCCCTCTAGTGTTTCATCTCACCTAAAGATCTTATTTACATATGAAAACTCTGTGAAGGCTCTGTGAATTGGAGATGCAGATGTATCCTGATGTTCAATCAAACCGGACTTCGCTTACTTAGCGTAAGCTCAAAAAACTATTAGAAGCCCCTTATATAACTTCATACTCTCACACTAATCACTATTTAACTAAATTTGACCGTTATTGAGACCCCTATAAAACACCCATGAAAATCACTCATTTGTCTAGGTGTTTGTCTTTTAAGGATTTAACTATGAAACATTTTAATCTTATTGTATTGAGCCTATTGTTATTATTTACCGGGCAAGTGTATGCTGGTGATGCAATGGTTCTTGTGTTTGATACTCAGTTGTCAAGTGGGACTACCGTTACCCTGCCATTACATGGAACGGTTGATGTTACTGTTGATTGGGGTGATGGGACGAGTGAACAGTTTACAACAGATGGCAATCGAGATCATACCTATGCTACGGATGGGGAATATGAGGTTAGTATAACAGGGACTCTTACTCATTTTGGAAATGATCACAGGTATCCAAAATCATATTCTAATAGTGACAAAATTTTAAAAATCAAGGATTTTGGAAATCTAGGAATCACAAGTCTTCATTGTGGTTTTTATGGTGCCTCTAATCTAAATGAGGTAACTATAGATCTTCCCATTATAATTACAGATCTATCATATGCGTTCGCTGGGAATGATCAAGATTCTATTGTTGGCCTTGCCGCTTGGGATGTGATTAATATCACCAATATGAGAGGTCTATTTTACTACTCTAACTCATTTAATCAAGATATTAGCCACTGGACAGTAGACAACGTTTCTGATATGAGCATGATGTTTGAAGGTGCATCTAAATTTAATCAAAATATTGGAATATGGAGTGTTGACAATGCCATAAATATGTCTGGGATGTTTATGCATACAAATGATTTTGATCAAGATCTTAATAGCTGGAATGTAATTAATGTAACTGATATGACTCAAATGTTTAGATATGCAAAATCCTTTAATTCTAATATTGGCAGTTGGAAAGTTGATAATGTGTCCAGCATGGAATATATGTTTTTTAAGGCACAGTCTTTTAATCAAAATATAAGTAACTGGAATGTTTCAAAAGTAAGAGATATGTCGAATATGTTTGAATACGCAGATTCTTTTAATCAGATAATTGGAAACTGGAAAGTTCATAATGTTACAGACATGTCGAGTATGTTTGAATACACCGATTTTTTCAATCAAGACCTTACAAATTGGGACGTAAGTAAAGTCACTGATATGTCACGTATGTTTTATTCTGCTGACGTTTTTAATGGTGATTTGAGCAACTGGAGGCCTGCAAGTGCCATTGACATGTCACATATGTTTTATAGTGCAGACTCTTTCAACCAAGATATTGGTAATTGGGATGTGGGAAAAGTTACTGACATGAGTAATATGTTTAAATATACAAAGTCATTCAATCAAGATATTAGTAATTGGAATATCAGTAATGTTACTGACATGACAATGATGTTCTGTGATGCAGATTTATTTGATCAGAATATTGGTGATTGGAATATAAGCAAAGTTACTAGTATGAGCAGCATGTTTTGTAATACAAAATTATCCACTCAAAATTATAATTACATTTTGATAAACTGGTCCGAACGAGAAGAACTCCCCAACAATATATCTTTCGGTGGAGGTTTGAGTTCCTATAGTTCAGGAGCAGCTGCTTCAGCAAAAGAACAACTTGAAACTGAACACAATTGGACGATATCGGATGCTGGTGAAATTAGACACGCAGCAACTATATTACAAGACATAGGATCAATAACCGCAACATCTGCTATAGGTACAGCAGCAGTACTAGACTATGGTTCACTTGACCCAGAGCATTATGGGTTGTGTTGGAGTACCACTGAACGTCCTACAACTACAGACAATAAAACCGATATGGGTGGAACGTATAGACCTGTAACCTTCAATTCTATTCTGACTAATCTCACACCAGGTCAAACATATTATGTTCGCCCATACACGTCTAACACATTAGGAACATATTATGGAAATCAAATATCATTTACAACACTTTCTGAAGATAACGCATTTACATTACTATACAACATTGGGTCGGCATCATATAAAAAAACTATAACTTTACCTCTGTATGGTTCTGTCGATGTTACAGTAGACTGGGGTGATGGAACTACTGACCATTATACTACAACCGGTGACAAAGATCATAGATACAGCAATGAAGGAATATATACTGTTACCATTACCGGTACATTAACAGAATTTGGCCATATATTCAATTACAATAACACTCGTCTAATTAAAGTTGTCAGCTTTGGTAACATAGGCCTTGAAAGTCTTAGCTCGGCCTTTAGGCATGCAGATGACCTTGATGAAGTCCCAAGGAAACTACCTACAACAATAACTAGTCTTTCATCAGCTTTTAGTGAGACTAATGCTATAAAAATTGATGGTCTTGAAAGCTGGGATGTGAGTAGTGTAACTAATATGGCTAGTATGTTTTCTTCAGCCCTTAATTTCAATCAAGACATAAGTAAATGGGATGTAAGCAAAGTTACTAATATGGCTGGTATGTTTTATGGAGCTCGGTACTTCAATCAAGACATAAGTAATTGGGATGTGGGCAGTGTTACTAGTATGTATACTATGTTTGAAGGCGCCACTCTTTCAACGAGTAATTATAACTCACTTTTAATCAGCTGGGCCAATTTACAAAACATTTCAAATGATGTGGTTTTTAGCGGAGGCAATAGCACCTATAGCTATGGAGTAGCTGAAAATGCAAGAAACAAATTGGAAAGTGTAAACAATTGGTCTATTACCGATGGCAACGCAACAAATTTTTCTGCTATTTTAACAAATGCGCCATCCCATCTTGGATTAGGTTCTGCAACTTTACATGGAACCATAACAGAATTAGGGGTTTCAAATCCAACACAACATGGATTTTGTTGGATACATCGGGGTACACCCACAATAGATGATCATATAATAGAATTGGGCCCTGTATCTGAAGCTGGTGACTTTTCTGCTATGTTATCAGGAAGATCCCCTTATAGTACATACTATTATCGTGCATATGCCATTAACAATGCAGGTATAACATATGGTGAGACTAAATCTTTTTCTCCAAAACACCATCCTGTAGTCTCGTTAGATGACACATCACTTTTATTTAGAGAAGACCATGAACCGATTCAAATTGATCCTTACGCAATAGCTCAGCACCAAGGTGGAGAGTCACAGTGGCCCAATAGTATACTGTCAGTTTCTATAACTGAAAATGCAGAACCAGAAGATCAAATATCAATTCAAGATAATGTTGTCGGTACTATTAATACCGATGGAGTAAATTTAAACTATGGCTCGATTACTTTTGGTACCTTAAACGTACCTGAAGGTACAATCTCAAATAATGAAATCCTTTCTATTCTTTTCAATGATTATGCCACAACTGAATTAATACAACAAACCATCAGAGCATTTCATTTTGTCACTACATCTCAATCCCCAGATCGTACAATCACTATTACAATAAGTGACTATAAAGAGAGTGAAGCTATTGATACTCGAATAGTATCAATTACAGAAAGAGATAATAACCCACCAGAAATAGTGAATAATAGACCTCTAACACTTATTGAAGGTGAAAATACTGCTATGCTGAGTGATTTTTTAAGTGCTACTGATATCGAAGTTAATGATGAGAGCCTCAAGTTCACTATCACATCAATACCTATAAATGGAACACTCTATAAATCTGGCATCCCTATTATACTCAACGGTACATTCCTTATGTCCGATCTGACCGATGGTAATATCACCTATGAGCACGACGGTTCAAACACAACTCAAGACAGTTTTGAGTTCACAGTGAGTGATGGAACGAATGACTTAACAGGGCAAATCTTCAATATATCAGTCGTAAATCCTATGATTCTAGAATTTGATACCCAGTTGTCGGATGGAACTACTATTACTCTGCCCCTACAGGGGACAGTTGATCTGACGGTTGATTGGGGCGATGGCAATAGTGAACATTTTACTACTGCAGGTTATAAAGATCATACCTATGATTCAGAAAGGATTTATGAAGTTAGAATATCGGGGTCTCTTACACATTTTGGTATTATTGATAAATGGCCTGCTCAATACCCAAATATTGACAAACTGATTAAAGTTAAGGACTTTGGTAGTCTGGACTTAGTAAACCTCAGAGGTGCATTTTATATCGCTGCTAATCTCGATGAAGTTCCAGAAAATATTCCTAATACCATAACTAATCTAGCATACACATTCAGTGGTATTAGAAAAGATACAATTATTGGACTTGCGGGCTGGGATGTTAAGAATGTCACAAATATGGAATGCATGTTTTGTCTAGCGCTCAATTTTAACCAGGATATTGGAAGTTGGAACGTTGGCAATGTGACCAATATGAGTAGTATGTTTAGAAGCGCTCGATCTTTTAATCAAGATATTGGTAACTGGAATGTACGTAATGTGACAAATATGGCTGACATGTTTTTTTCTACCTTTTCCTTCAATCAAGATATCGGAAACTGGGATGTCAGTAACACAATTAATATGGATAGAATGTTTTATAAGGCTGAAATCTTTAACCAAAACATTAAAGATTGGAATGTGGAAAACGTAGAATATATGCACAGCATGTTTTATAAGGCCCATGCTTTTAATCAAAATATTGGTAATTGGGATGTCGGTAAGGTTACAACAATGAATTCTATGTTCTATCAGGCCTATGCATTTAATCAAAATATTGGTAATTGGGATGTCAGAAAGGTCAATGATATGAGTTACATGTTCTCTGTAGCCTCTAGCTTTAACCAAGATATTGGCGAATGGGATGTCAGTAGTGTGACAGACATGAGCTGGATGCTCGCTGATGCACGCTCATTTAATCAAGATATCGAAGTTTGGAATGTAAGTAACGTAACTAATATGCAAGGTATGTTTTATCAAACACCTCACTTTAATCAAAATATCGGAAATTGGGTTGTCAGTAAGGTTACAAACATGTATGGTATGTTCTGGAATGCTTCTTCTTTTAACCAGGATCTTGGAGCCTGGGATGTAAGTAATGTGACAGACATGACCTATATGTTTTTAAACATCACTCTATCTCCATACAATTATAGTTCACTCCTGAAAGGTTGGGCTTCTTTAGACAATGGTATAGTTAACGGAGTAACATTCAATGGTGGTAATAGTAAATATTACCGAGGTTCAGCAGCAGATGCAAGACAACAAATAGAGTCTAATTATAATTGGACCATAGACGATGGCGGATGGATCGAATACACACTAAACATATCATTAAATGACGCAACTCTTAACTACACTGCAAATGATAGAGCAACACAAATAGATCAGACTGCAACTATTACTCATACTGGTACAGATAGAGAATGGAACACTGGAACTCTCACTGTAAAAATAACAGGCAATGCAGAAGCAAACGACCAATTAACAATTGAAGACAATATAGTTGGAACGCTACATACTAGCGGAACAGATTTAAAGAATGGCTCTACTATAATTGGTTCACTCAGCGCAATTGAAGGTACTGTTACCAATGATACTGAATTAACTATTACTTTTAACAATAACATAACAACTGAATTGGTACAACAAACTGTACGTGCCATTCATTATGGTTCTATTTCAAGCACTCCTGAATTATCAGACCGAACTATTACTTTCAATCTATCTGATGTTCAACCTGATACTTCTATAGATTCAAGAATTATCTCAATCACAGCACCGAATAATCCACCAATACTATCATTAAACAACTCGCTATCACTTTTTGAAGAGGCTATTGAAACAATCACCTCTCACTCTCATTTAGCAGTAACCGATGTAGATAATGATGATGCTAACCTGGAATTTACCGTTACTACTGTGCCAGGTCATGGAACACTCAATAAATCCGGATCTCCTATTGCACTCAACGGCACATTCCTCATGATGGATCTAACCAATGGTAATATCACCTATGAGCACAATGGGTCAAACACTACTCAAGACCACTTTGAGTTTAACGTGAGTGATGGTTTAAACGAACTAACAGAACAAACATACTCCATTACTATAATTCCTGTGGACGATGATGCCCCAACAATGATAAATAACAGCCCGTTAACTCTTATTGAAGAAGACATTGCCACCATTACTCATAATCTACTATCTGCTACAGACACCGAAGCAGATGATGCATTGTTAACATTTACCATTACCACAGCACCTGAGTATGGTACAATAATTAATGATGGGATTCCTCTCGCTCCAAATGATGCATTCCTTATGTCGGATGTATCTAACGGAATGATATCATATTTACACGATGGCACCAACACCACTGAAGATTCATTTGAATTCACAGTGAGTGATGGAGTGAATGAACTTACGAATCAAACCTATTCCATTACTATTACACCAGTTGACGATGATGCACCAACAATAGTGAATAACAATCCAATAATCCTTCTTGAAGAAGTTACAGCACCTATTACGCATAGTTTTTTGAGCGCAACAGATACTGAAGCAGATGATGAAACTCTTGAGTTTATAGTTACTACCCTACCAGAACATGGAATGCTCAATAAATCAGGATCTCCAGTAGTACTCAATGGCATATTCATCATGTCCGATCTCACTGATGGATATATCACCTATGAGCACAATGGGTCAAACACAACTCAAGACTACTTTGAGTTTACGGTAAGTGATGGGGCAAACGATTTAACAGATCAGACGTACGCTATCAACATTACTCCGATTGATGATGATGCACCATCAATGGTGAATAACAATCCATTAATCCTCGATGAAGGTGAAACTACTACAATCACGAACACCTTATTAAGCGTAACTGATACAGAAGCGAATGATGAAACTCTTGAGTTTATAGTCAATAACCTACCAGAGCATGGATCACTCAATAACCTTGCTAACCCAATAGCACTTAATGGAACCTTCCTCATGTCAGATATCACCAATGGGTATATCACCTATGAACACGATGGATCAAACACCACACAAGACTACTTTGAGTTTACGGTAAGTGATGGGACAAACGATTTAACAGATCAGACGTGCGCTATCAACATTACTCCGATTGATGATGATGTACCATCAATGGTGCATAACAATCCATTAATCCTCGATGAAGGTGAAACTACTACAATCACGAACACCTTATTAAGCGTTACTGATACAGAAGCGAATGATGAAACTCTTGAGCTTATAGTCAATAACCTACCAGAATATGGAACACTTAATAAATTAGGAGCACCTATTCAACTCAACGACACATTCCTAATGTCAGATCTTTCAGTTGGATCTATCACCTATGAACACGATGGTTCAAATACCACTGATGACTCATTTGAGTTCACCGTAAGTGATGGATCAAATACGCTCACAGGACAGACCTATTCTATCACAATTATAGCTGTCGATGATGATGCACCGATCATCACTATGAACACTGGCATAACCCTAGATAACAAAGATACCGTTGCCATTCTAAACTCATCACTTGCAGCAGATGACACTGAAGCAGACGATACAACACTGCTATTTATTGTGACCACCGCTCCAACAAATGGAGCGCTGGAAAACTCAGATAACGCAGGGATTGTAATCTCTTCATTCACGCAGCAACACCTGATTGATGGAAAAATTCAATATATTCATGATGGAAACGCTACAACAATTGATAGTTTTATCTTCAAAGTTTCAGATACGAACAATGAGTTAGTGGATCAGGATTTCTCAATCACTATTAATACTATTCCAAGTTCAAGCTCATCTATATCACCGTCGAGCAGCGCTGTAAGTTCATCAGATTACAGCTCTGTTGAATCAAGTTCAAGTGTTGAACCTTCAAGTAGTAGTAGTAGTACAGCATTGAGTTCAAGCATTGCCCTATCTAACAGTAGTATTGAATTAAGTAGTAGCATAACACCTGTAGAAAGTAGTACTGGTTCAGGAGGAATTCCACAGTCATCTGCTGCAATACAAGCATCTTCTTCAAATAGAGCATTTTCTAGTAATAGTTCGACAGAAGGTACACCAACTGACAACCCTTCATCTGAAGTATCCGGTGGTACTTCATCAGTTGCTAGTAGTTCATCGAATGCAATATCTATATTAGAAGACCAACATGATTTCACACACTTTGGATTAGAACCACTAAAGGTGACCATATACACTGTAATGGGTAAAAAGGTACAAACACGTACACTAGCACCCGGTGAATCCCTAGGAAGATATATGTATAATTTATCCCAAGGGTTATATGTCATGAGATATTTTAAAAATGGTAAAGCATTTTATAAGGGGTATTTTCATAGGTAAATGATGAAACTCTCACCTGATTGTTTACAAAATGTATCAAGCAGCTTTTATAGTGTTGAATCAAGCTCACATATAAATGTATCGAGTGAGTATGAGTCTTCTTCTAGCTCTATTTCACTTATATCTTTCTCCTCAATTCAGTCATTGTCTTCTATAGAGCCTTTATCATCAAGTGTAAGTAGTTCGTCAAGTCAACCGAGTAGTTCATCAGTGGTAACTCTTGTTGGTGATTTACCTACTGCTGAATATAATGCCTTGGTGGATTTATATAATAGTACAAATGGAGTAAATTGGACTAACAACACTAACTGGCTTGATTCTACGAACCCTGATTGATTTGGGGTAACTATAGAAAATAGTCATGTAACAGTTATTGATCTCCACTGGAATAACCTTACAGGCGTTATACCCGAGTCAATAGGTGATTTGGTGCATTTAAAATTATTAGGACTGAATGCAACAGGCCGAGCAGGAAGTATGATAGGAGGGTCGATTCCTCAAAGTATTGGAAACTTGACACATTTGATTCGCTTGAATATATCAAGTAATGATTTTTCTGGAACCGTTCCTACGAGTTTAGGGCAATTGGTAAATCTAACCTATTTAGATTTAAAAAGGAATAGACTATCTGGGACAATATTTGAAACGATCAGCACTCTTACTCTCTTAAAGACCCTTACCCTTGAAGAAAATAATTTCACTGATGTAATGCCTGCATCACTCTCACACTTCGCCTCACTTACTGGATTGTACATCAGTGAAAATAATTTTTCTGGTAGTATTCCCGAAGATATTGGCACACTCACATACTTAAATAGCATCCAGGTTTCTCAAATGAACCTTACTGGATATTTACCAGAAAGTATTTGTGACTTACAATCGTTAAGTAGTTTAATTACTTCTAAAAATGCATTGACTGGCTCAATACCAAGCTGCTTAGGGAGTAACAATAGCGAGCTACGAACATTAAATTTAAGTAACAATAGTCTAACAGGTACAATCCCCAGTGCATTAGGCAGTATTCCTTTTATGTGGAGTATAAGCCTTGCTGATAATAATTTATCGGGCTTAATTCCAGCGAGTATTGGTAATATTAATGTAGCTAACATTGATTTATCAGGGAATTCTTTAAATGGCACTATTCCAGAAGAGCTGGGATATATTAGTAGATTGAAGGATCTTGATCTTTCAGAAAATCAGTTGACGGGTTCTATTCCATTATCTTTTGCAGCACTCGTTAATTTAGAGCACCTAGTTTTAAGCAACAATCAACTATCTGGACAAATACCCAATGTATTAGGTTCAATGACTACCCTCTACTTAGCGAATCTAGACCATAACAGTTTTACGGGTCCTATACCAACTGATTTTATTAACCTAGAATTTTTTAAGCAACTGGTTCTCGACCATAATTCATTAACTGGAACGATACCAGAGGTACTGCGGTATGTCTCAGGCAAAAT
>JAOPTW010000080.1:0-8040 GCA_051532035.1 Fibrobacterales bacterium
TAGTGACATTTACTTCAGAGGGTTCGCCACCAGTGTAGGTACCGCTCCCTCCATATTCGTCAGCGAGTCCATGCCATGCGTGTGCGGCTTCGTGTAGCGCAACGTCGCGCATGTCCCAGTTCCCTTCATAATGAGCGGAATAGATGGGGAGCTTTCTACCCCCTGCATGGTGCGCGGCGGCATTGTAGCGAGTGTCATTGAGCATAACTAGATACCAGTTGGGCAAAAAATGTTCTTTGTCTGCAATGGCATCAATGGTTTCGTGTATGAGATCCCAGTCAGCGCCACACACTTTAGCGACTGCATAATCGGTACAGCCATCTTCACCGCCAAGGGCGGTATTGCGATAGACCTTTTCATGGTCCTGTCGTCCATGAACTAAGTCTATCCCAGAGTCTTCGCTTTCAATATCTATGCGATAAAAATTGAGAAACTTCTTGTATCGTGGGTAGGGACGGTTTTTAATAGGGTGTTCAAGCATATATTCAAGGGTCGATTCTACGGTGGGTATATAGAGATCGTGAATGTCTTGTGCGGTGTAGCCATCACCAATAATGACAATTTGGATTCGGTTGTCTGCAGGGCCGTCGCCGATACGGGTAACAGTTGGTTCTGCAAATATAAACGTAGCTGTGGCAAAAAGCGCTAATAATGCTTTCATTAGTGTCCCATAAAAGAGTGTGTGTTTTATTCCCCAGTGATGCCTAAAAGTAGGTTCTTTGGTGGGGGATACAAAGTAAACAATGGATACTTTGGGGATATTCGATACATTTTGGAGTGATGATTTCTGTTCTTTACAAGTTGTAGAGGTTACAGAGACTTACATAGAATCACTCAAAGCCATTATGATCTTCTTCGGTCTCATGCGCACAGAGCATAACCAGGTCTCTGATGGAAAGTTTTCCAATCTCCTCAGTATTGGGTAAATCTACAGAAAACTCAGACTCTAATGAATCGACAAAGGTAATCTGCTTGTTACGGGTAAGATGGTCAAAGTAGAGGTCATTCTTCAGAATGGCTTTACAGCTAATACCACGCAGGCTGGTTTTCCAGCTATTTTCAAAAAAACCAGTTATCATACGATAGGCACGGCGTTCGTCGTAGGTGAGCTTTTCGAGAGCTGCTTTGTAATCTTGGAGTAGATTGGTATTGAGATATTCTTTAATTGATTTTCTGGCTTTCCAGATACGATAGGTTGAGTATGTGGTGCCTACCAATAATACCGCTGTGATTCCTAGGGCGCGTACTTTCACAGTAACCTCCTGATTGGTTATATGGTCATACATAACAGGAATGCTCTATTCTATCACTGCTATGCATTTAGCTAAACCGCCGTACATCTTTTATGTCAGAAATTCAGCTAAATACATTGTGTTTCGCAATAATAACTTTTATGTAGGGGCACTATGTAGGACTATTGTGTTGAATAGCTGATGTAAGGAATGTTTTTACATAAGGTTTTGTTATTTGAGGGGGGGGGGGGGGCTTTGTTTGCGGGTACTCTTGTTGCATGCTTCAATCTCAAAGAATTCATTAGTATCGACTGGGTTTATATAGACCGCTACTGCATCACCATTCTCTTTGGGGCAAAGAAATTTTTATTGCTTAACAGTGAGGTGGTGCTTATTTCTTAGAGCTATGCTTACAATAAGAAAGCACTTTGCTTCATCCAGTATAGTGGTGAATTAAGTATCTTTTCAGCCTGAAATGAGAAAATATATCAAAATTTTCTATCATTTATTCCGTTGGGGAAATGTCAAATCGGGACGCTAGGCTGTATGCAGTATATTGGAATTATTTTAGGAACATTATTACTTATTGGATGTCTCACTCAAGACGTATCTAAAACACGCGATTACCAGGTATTAATTCACAATACAAGCGGCCTATCTCTCGATAGTATTATTGTAACTAAATCTGTAAATGATGTGAATGATACACTCACCTATAACCACATGGATTTTAATGTAGAAGATACGTTAATCCAACTCGTATTCCCTATAGATGCAGATCCGAGCTTGAGAGTGAATGTATCATATATTGGGTACTCCTCTGATATTCCAATAATTAAAAAACAATGGAGTTCTGAGGGGAAAGAGATTACAGGAGGCGTTCTTCCTTCTGTAGTATCGCTTCTTATTGAATATAATCAACGGAGAGCAGAAATAGGATCATTGGATAGTCTCAATTTAAAAAGAGTACTCGACTCGCTTTTTGTTGCATACATACTGAATACCTCTGATACCACTTATTCAGATTCAACCCCTTATTCTATTTACAGTAGTTATTTGGAATCGAATGCTATTGATACCACGGAATTGATATCCACACTGTTAGACACCTTAACAATGAGAAACCCAGTATTACCAGAATTGGCTTTATATGAAATTGTTGGTATCAGTGCCGAAGTAATCAGTTACTATCGTGGGAGTTCTGCTTTGAGCATATCTTCGTCAAATGCGGATGGGGGTAGTCATTCAAGTAATAACAGTGGTATCCCAGCAGAACACCTTTCGAGCAGTGTAGTAGCTCTTGTGCAGAGTAGTGAAAATGGTGCTATAATAAGCTCTCAGACCACTGTCTCAAAAAGCAGTTCTAGCCACTCTATTACTACAACGCCTCAGTCATCGTCACAGGTATCTCCTGATGTAACCGTGAGTTCCAGCATAAGTAGTGCGGTGTCCATTGTGCTCTCGAGCTCCTTAGTGTCGAGTTCTTCTGAAGAAGTATCAAGCAGTGTGCTCTCAAGTTCCGCAATGAGTTCTTCAGTTACACAGTCCAGTAGTCAGGTGTCAAGCTCTTCTGCAGTATCTTCTAGTAGCTCGCTGTCAAGTTCTTCGGAGTCGAGCACTCAATCAAGTGGTGATGATGATAGGGTGACCGTACCAGCACGTACAAGTGGCTCGTGGGATCAATTAAACATGGGTGATATGTATCTTCTGAATAATAAGTGGGGCTCAGATGACGCTCAATGTAGCTCTACTTATGAGCTTTTTATTAATGAAGATTATACCTTTGGCTGGGAATTTGATAGGCCTGACTGTGGGTATAATAAAGCTGAAGGTGATTTACCAGACTATCCACAATTAGACATTGGTATTATGCCACACAATAAAGAGCCAACAGATGAATTAAGTATTTCGACATCAGCAATTCTCCCTGTTCAGGTTAAAGATATTAACACTGCAAGTGTTACATTAGATAATTTCAGAATAGATCTGACTCAAGATAACAGTTGGAATATCAATTTTGAAATGTGGTTAACTCGCGAAGACCCAAGAGATACATTGGTTCCAAATCCAAAAATTGAACTCATGGTATTGTGGGGTTGGAATGAAAATCGGTGGGGTTGCAATCAAGTAGGTGGTAAGTTTGATAGTAACCTGAATCTTGATGCAGGTTCACTGTCTTACACTCTCTGTCACCAAGGTGATGATTGGGGGGGGCAAGATAGTACATGGGATTATTATCAATTTCGCGCAGAGAGTGGAGAATATGAAAAATCAAAACCTTTTTTCAGTGGAACACTTGATATTAACGACGCTCTTGATTGGTTAGTTACTCATGCAGGTATTTCAGAAGATCTGTGGGTTACCCGTTTTGTAATTGGGAGTGAAATTGATAACAATACTGCGGGTACCGTTACTTTTGATGATGTTGTTTTTGAAATTAATGGTGTCGAGAAATCTCCTAGTTTTGCAAATTGATGGTTGTTGACATCACTATGTATCAGAACAGAAGAAGATGATTACTGAATTCCCTCAATCACTAAGAAGCCTTCAAAAGAGACTGCTAGTTACTTGGGTGCTGTTCCTTCCTGTAATTGTATTGTTAATTTTAATTCCTGAGTTTGTAGGAATTAAAATATTATTCTCACTAATCGCAATTTCATATTTTGCATATGTAATACATTTGATTTTTAGTATATGTGAAATCAAGTGTCCAAAATGCGAAAAACCTTTTGTTAGTATATTCTTTCACTGGGACATTTCTGAAAAGAAGTGCAATTACTGCAAATACGATTATAGTCAAGGATAGGTCATGAGGCTTGAGAGTTCGTTGACGAGCTGTTCTGCTGTGTCGAAGAAGGGTAGAACTAATTACCCTGAACCAAAGGTTAATCATACACACAGCGAACATAACACGCCTTGATCGGTTGGCCGCTGTGAAACATGAAGCCTAAGCGAGAGATGCTTGCTTTATAAGATTCAGTAGGGGAACTATTTTCGTAGGTTTTCGTAGTGTGCCAATAAGTTCTTGTTGCGTCATATTCAGTAGGTAGTGCTGTAAAACCATAAGAATCGATGCCTTTCAGTTCATCAGTCCAATAGTCGGTCGCACGCACGGTATGGGCAACTTGTCTGGCATGGGAATTAAAATCAGTGTTTTCACGGGTGATGCCTAAATCCTTGCCAATATATACCATAAGTTGATCCCATTCGTCATAACTTGGTATATGCCAATGGGTGGGGCACATTCCTTGGATACCACTTGGGCTGCTTTCACTACCATCTTCTCCACCAAGGGCTGTTTCTACGGTGTATTTCCTTCCAAATAGTTTACAGTCAGGTTCATCATCTGAATTGATACATTGTGAACCTCCGTTATCATAATTGAGATTCTGGGCCATCCAAATTTGTTCACCTATCCGTACCCATTTGTATTCTCTATTATCACGGAGGTCTATAAACGTTCCAGAATTACCATTGAATGTAACGTAGGGTTCAACAAACTGGGAAGAGGATAATCGTTGTGTAGACGAGCTTATAGTTTCATTAAGTGAACTCGAAATTGAAGATACTGAAGAAAAAGAAGATGAATAATTATCACTACTCAATGCGTTTACTGACAATTCTGATGAGTCGTAAGTATCTCTCAAAGCATTTGATGATTGACTTTGATAGCTAGAACTCTCCGTAGCATCGTCGTACATATCTGAAGATGCGCTCTGTTCTTTCTCACTTTGAGTGGAAAAATGATTATCTGAATCACTGCTATGAGAGAGTGACTCTGAGGAAGACCCCATGAAAGGTGTTTCACTTGAGTGTGCTTCCGCTTTTTCAATAGATGCTGTATCTGTGGCAAAACAGCCGAATAAGACAATGGATACTAATAGTATATATATCAATGATTTCATAAGCCCTCCTTATTGATTGTTTAAAGGTAAGTCTATGCTATGGTTTCATCAAGAGTTAAGCCCGATATTATTCGCGCAGAAAGTGAGAGCAGTTAATTAATTGTAAGTGCTTACAAACGGGAAGCGGCAGTATAACAAGTCGTTCTTTTAGAGAGTTAAGTCAATCGTTATGCCAGATTTAATAAATATTATTTCATTGGTAATAACAGGATATACAGAAACAGAATACTTTCTAGATAGAATAAAATAGTGAGAATCATTATGGAAAAAATAATTAAGGAAATCAACGAATTATGGGAACCCCAAGAGATTGCCTTAAAATGTGGTGGAACACACTCGTCTATGAATTTAAAAAAGGGCCTTTCATTAATTATAGAAATAGATGAATTTAAGAATCACCCTGACTATGGTAAAGCATTGGCTCACCTAAATCAAATTATTGAAGTATGGAGAAACGCTTTAATAAAACATAATTCTAACAAAAATAAGTTTATAGAATATGATATTAAAACTGGGCTCAGAGTACAATAAGCTAATCTCATTTCGTGGAGAGACGGCATAACATCTATATGTCCCCCCAAGCCAAATAACAAATATTGATTCCCCTCAATTGATTTACTTGACTCCTCACATTAAATAGGACGTCTACTAACAGGCGTCCTTTTTAGAGTACATGGGGGTACACTCTCATTACATTGCGATATCTGATTCAGTGTTAGTTTCTACGCTGATTACCTCCTCTTCTGATTTCATGATTCCATAGCGAACTATATATAAGATAGAGGTGAAGAACGTGATCATTCTTACTGCTGTAGATAGTAGATTAAATATTGATGACTCTTTATTGAATAGATCGCTCGAGAAATAGGTTTATTCCTAGGCAAAATTGAGCTATAAGTGAATCCAAATTATTATATTAGTTGAGGATATACAATAGACTCTAGCCGAAGTGGAAAGCCTTTCAGATTAATCGTTTCGTTCTGGTAAACTTCGTGCGAGTGGCTATAACTATTATACTTAAAAAAACTTACAATATTGATAGGAGAAATAATGCTTAAACTTTTGATTGGAATGATCATACTATTAACTTCATGTGTGCAGAATATGAAGAATGTGAATAATTTAACTGAACTCGATTCAGGTAGCGAAATGGGATACATTGCAATAGATTTTAATGACAAAAATGGGAAGAAAGTAAAATTAAAAGTGCGTAGAGAGTCAGATGGGAATTGGTATTCATTAATAATGAATAATCCAGTTACTCCCCAAAGTAGTGTTCGCATATTTGGCCAGGAAGTATGGAGTGAAAAATCGGGTGAAGAAGTGACAATACCCTTTAATATTGTGCCATTTGAAGTTGGTACGTATGTTGTAAGACAGGCGTACACAGGTAAAAGAAATAACACTACCTATTTAGAAACGAAAGAGGATACGTTAGTAGTAAATAAAGGCGAAGTTGTATATTTAGGGAAATTTGATGGAGAAATCAAAGCGTTTCTCGGGATATTTCCATATGGGTACGACGTTAAAAAAGAGTCCTATGACGAAAACGCTATTAAAGATGTGTTTAGAGAAGTTCCAGTAACTTTTTCACCAATTTCTCTGGACTAATTGTACCGTCCTGAGTAAGATAGTTGACGCGTTCCGTTTGAGATTGGTCTCCTACTGATAACGAGCTCATCAGGGTAATATCAAAGTGCTGCATTTACTCCCCCTTTGGTCGGGGTTGGGGAGTGAAGCCTCAGGAGATATGGATACAGAACAACAACAACAACAAAACGATCAACTCAAAAAAGGCTCTATCAATATATGATAGAGCCTTAACTTTTGTATAACAGATACTCTATTATGGAATCTCTATGAGCTCCACATTATCAAGAACAACATCGTTGCTATTGTTACCGACATTAAATACAACACGCGCATTCATATCAGTCTGACTCATAACAAACTCATAGCTGTAGTTTGACATAACGAATAAGATACTTACGTTCAAGAATGATGACGTCTCTCATAGGTTAGATAAATACTATAACACCAAGTCGTATAGTGAGATAATCGGGGTGAGCCGCAAGGAGCTGGTGCATAGTAATTTTATTGCATGGCTTCTCAGTAGCAGTGAGAATCATAATCTCGTGTTAGCCCATTTTCTCCCAGTCCAATCCCAATAGGTGCAATAAGATATACCTGAATTCAGTGGTTCTAATTTATATCACAAATCTCGCTATATTGAGCAGGTAATTCGAAATAAAGATATGAGCCAGGCTCTTCTCCCTGAATGATGATGTATGTATTGCAGACTGTGGAATGATTTACGTCTACTTATGCTTTGATTGCTTTTCATCAAAGTCAATTGTACAGACTGGGTGACTTGAAGACGGAAACTGTCGAATAACATCTACATGCCCCCAAAAGTTAAGTAAACACTATTGATTCTCCTCAAATTGTTTTACGTGACTTCTCACTCCTGAATCTCACATTGCTCCCTGCATCGGTAACCTATTCTCATATGGCTCTATAGATGATATACCCTAGAAACACCGGAATGAGGCTTGTTATGACGCACAAAGAGGGTATTTGATGAGATCCAAAAATCAATAAATTCATTACTATTTCTATAATATTTTGCATCTTGGTATTTACTATTAACTTTTACTCGGCTGAAATGAATCTTGACTCAAAATTTTGGTTATTCTACAGCCTCATTAGCCTAGTAGCTACTTAACCCGGATGCCTTATGAAATACCTTTTGATAATTTTCATTTTATTCATATCAAGTACTCACTGTTCCTCGTCTAAAAATTTAGATCATAAAAAATCAATTATTGACTCATTGAGGAGCAAAGGAGGAAATCATTATCGTGATCAGGAGGACTCCCAAGCCCAGGACTTATGGATTGAAG
>JAOPTW010000081.1:0-5117 GCA_051532035.1 Fibrobacterales bacterium
GACATTTTGAAGCTGTAGGTGACTTAAGCTTCCAGTTTGTTCTTCTCTTATCGCGGCGTGCTGTTGACGTCTTTCTTTTTGGGACTGCCATTATAACTCCTTAAAGGTTGTCCTTTTTAAACTTTTGTTTCAGTTTTTCCAATTCGCTCCAACGCGAATCAACTGTATCTTTGTTAGACTTTTCTTGTGCTACACCAGCCTCCCACTTAAAATCCTTATCAGGATCTTTCACTGGATTAATCGGTTGATGCAATACAATCTGTTGCCTGATGCACTCAGAGATATCAACTTCATCATCAAATGAATTTATTGTCACAATAAACAACTCTTCATCTTCATTATCTAACTCAGTTTCTTCTGCACTCTGACTCTTTTTAACCAGTACTTTTATTTGAACAGAAAAATCCTCTTCAAATTTCACCAAAGTTCTCGAACATTCAAATTCTTGAATGCCAGCAACAGTACCACTAATAAGGTACTCGTCGACTCCGGATCGGCCTACAGTAAACTCACCAACAAGGTCGCTTTTCAGCATAACACCTTCGTATTCATTGAGTGAATCTTCTCTGCAATATTTCGCCGTTATAGTACTGGATGTATCGCCCAGATTGCGCAAATCTATTTTCAAAGCAAAGCAAATATACTTGAAATCAACTTTTCCGTCAATAATTGATAGAGTTCGAGTGTTTTATGATCCAGCTTAGGTGCTAAATCCCCAACTTTCGTGCACTTTTGATACCTAAAGTTGATAAAAGGCCCTACGCTATCCCACGAATAGAGGCCACATCTTCTTTGAGCCATTCTTCCACAAGTCTTGGCTTATCAAGACCTTCACCCTCAAACAACCCAAATAGGTACTCTGAAAATTGGACCGCATCCTCTATCATATTAAAGTCTTTTATAAAATCAAAGTATTTAAAGGCTTTGATCCCAGACTGAGCATACGCCTCCAAGTTTCCCGCACCCCGGTCAGCGAGGTCCATTTCAGCAATATCAAAGCCATTCTCTGTCTCTGCAAATAAATCGAGCCGCTCTCGCTCTTCACTCTCACTGAGTAAAAAACACCAACTTTCCTGAGAGCCCCGTCCAACTCGACCACGAAGCTGATGTAACTGAGCGAGACCAAATCGATCAGCCCCTTCGATAACCATTACGGTTGCCGCAGGCACATTGACCCCTACCTCAATCACTGTCGTACTTACCAATACAGAAATATCACCAGCATTAAAAGCATCGAGGGTTGCCCTTTTGTACTCTTCATCCATTTTACCATGAAGATACGCAACCGGTGCATCAAAAAAACTTTCGAGCTCTTTATAGAGTACATCAATTGAAACAAGGGGACTTTCATCCTGGGCCTCTATCCGCGGCACCACCCAATAGACTTGACCACCTTCTATAATTTCTTTTTGAATAAAGGCCTTCATGCCATCGCGCTTATATCCTGGGACTACACGAGTTAATATTTCTTTTCGCCCTGCCGGTTTTTGATCAATGATTACAGGAGTCAGGTCACCATAAAGCGCCATAGTGAGGGACCGCGGTATAGGTGTTGCACTCATGGCAAGCATATCTGGATATGCTCCTTTATCGAGAAGCTTCGCACGTTGTTCAACACCAAAGCGGTGCTGCTCATCAATCACCGCCAATCCAAGCTCTCTATATATAACATCCTGAGAAAAAAGTACATGAGTGCCAATAAGGATATCAATTGCCCCCGTAACCAATCGAGCTAACAGCTCTTTACGGCCTGAGGAGGCCATACTCCCTGTTAAAATCTCTACTCGCTGTCCGAGTGGCTCGAACATTTCCTTTGCTGCAGTAAAATGCTGCCACGCCAAAATTTCAGTGGGAGCCATTAGGGCTGCTTGAAAGCCTGCACTTACAACATCAGTAATAGCACAAAAAGCAACTACTGTTTTACCTGAACCCACATCACCCTGAACCAGTGCATGATACTGCCTTGATGCGTAGAGCCCTTCGTTGATCTGACTGAGCGCCTCTACTTGACTTTCCGTAAGAGTAAAGGGGAGCTTCGCCTTAAGAGACTCTGACGCTGTGGTATCAGTCACTCGTGAACGCCCGTGCTTCACAAGTTCCTTTCGCCTTTTTACAAGGCGCGTAGTAAAAGGGAGTAACTCCTGAAGTTTTAATTGACGAAGCCCTTGGGCAACATCAGTCATCGAGCCAGGTTGATGGAGTCGTTTAAGATTTTCTAACTCATCAATAACGTGATACTGTCGAATTATTGGTGCTGGAAAATCTATGAGGCTTTTTATAGTAGGAATTTCAAAAGCAGCAGCAATAATTTTTTTAAGAAACTTCTGTTCGACTCGGGCCTTTTTCAACTCTTCGGTTAGAGGGTACATTGGAACAACTTCACCAGTATACTCTTCTCCAGGGCTGAGTGCATAGACGTCGGGATGTATCATACTTTTCTTAAACTGATCGGTGAGCGTACCACTCACAACAAGTTCAGCACCTTCGTAAAATGTATTCTGCATGTACGTAGCAGCATTAAAAAACACTACTTCAACCTCTGCAGTATCATCATACACAGTACAGACAAGGCGCCTCACACGACCCGGCATGATACGAGACTGCTTCACTGTTACGACAGAGGTTGTCTCACATTCTGGAGTAGCTTCGCTAAGGGGGGCTACTTTTGTTCTATCGAGATATCGCCGTGGAACATGTCGAATTAAGTCTTCCACCGAATGGATTCCCACGCTATTTAAAACGGTGATTCGCTTGTCTCCTAAACCAGGAATGAGCTTTAATGAGTGATGCATAATGTAGTACCAGTTTTCGGTAAGTGAAATTCAACTTTGAGATCCACATTCATTTAACAAAAAAAAAATGAAAAAATTGTAAATTTACCGGTTACAAAACAAATTATTGTGTTTATCTTGTATTTAGTACCATAATTCATTTATATAAAGGCCGGGAATGAATTTTAAATCTTCAGACGAAACAATTAAGCGGTATCTCGAAGACATACGCAAAACAAAACCACTTTCGAGACAAGACGAACAAGCACTATTCAAATTATGCGCAAAGGGAAGCGAGTCAGCCAGGCGAAAACTTATCTCTGCAAACATGCGATTTGTACTTAAGGTAGCACTCCAATACCGCGGATGTCCTATCCCACTATCAGACATTGTTAACGAAGGGAGCCTCGGCCTCATTCGTGCAATTGAGAGTTTTGACCACTCACGTGGACTCAAATTCATCTCTTACGCTGTTTGGTGGATTAAAGCATACATTACCAGAGCAATAAATGAAAATGGTAATCTCATCCGTTTACCAGCGAATCAACACCTTAAAGTGCGTAAAGCACTTAATGAGACCACTAATGGGAAAGAAATTTCTGATGAAGTACGTCGCCTCATTCAAATTGGTGAAAGTGGCATGTCTTTTGACGCGCCGCTCAGTAATGATTCGAAATCAACCTATGCTGATGTGCTTGCAGATGACAGTGCCACAAATCCTGAGGCAACTGCAGAGCTCCAAAGTATAGAAGACATGACTAAAAAGATGCTTGAAGGACTCCCTTCAAGAGAAGCTGAAGTTCTGGGCGGTCTCTATGGCATCAACCAAGAGAACCCTCAAACTCTTCGTGATGTTGGTGAAGCACTCAACATTTCACACGAACGTGTTCGTCAGCTCCGTGATCAAGGGTTAAAAAGAATCAGAAAGCTTCACACTAGGAGTTTCTTAAAAGAAAAATTTGAAGGGCTCCTCGAAGCGAAGAACATGTAGTTTTCTCTCGAAAAGCAAAACTTTAATAGCGCCCCTCTCTTTTATGGTGTATACTAAATAAAGAGAGGGGCTTTTTTGTGCCCTAACACGAGGTATCTCAATGCATTACGATTATGATTTAGTAGTTCTTGGCTCCGGCCCTGCTGGGCAAAAAGCAGCTCTTAAAGGGGCAAAACTTGGGAAACGTGTTGCACTTATTGAACCGCACCGACTGGGCGGCCTCTGCACCCACGTTGGAACTGTCCCCTCGAAAACATTTCGCGAAGCCGCTATTCATCTCACCAACTATCGTCTGAGATATATGGAGCCTCTTGTTTCAAAACAACCAACGATGAAGGAACTCCTCCGACGAGTTGAATGGGTCATTAGTAAAGAAGTTGAGGTAATGAAAAACCAGATTGAGCGCAATGGTATCGATATCATTCATGGCTATGGGAAGTTTAAAGACACTCATCATATCAATATTTTGAACTCAAAAAAGAATCGTATACGAACCATTAGTACTCAATATACAGTCATTGCTACAGGCACCCAACCTTTTATGCCCGAAAACATTCCTTTTGACCATAAAAAAATTCTTCTGACCGACGACGTATTCAAGCTAGAAAAACTCCCTAAATCTCTAACTATTGTTGGCGGGGGTATCATTGGCTGCGAATACACCTCGATCTTTTCTATTCTCGACACTAAAGTGAACCTTGTTGAACAGCGTGATGACATCCTTGCCCTCTCCGACCGTGAAATGCGAGCCCATCTTATCCATCAACTTGATGGACGAAAGGTTAATCTCTGTTTGGGTGACGAAGTCACTGAAGTCAAAAAAAATAAAGATGGTAATATTGATGTTATTCTGGGATCTCAAAAGGTACTGAAAACCGAAGCGGTGCTCTTTTGTACCTTTCGAAACGTCTGCACCGGCGACATCGGGCTCGATAAGGTGAATGTTAAAACAAATCCTCGTGGCCATATTGCAGTAGATGAAACCTATGTAACCTCTAATAAAAATATTTTTGCTGCAGGAGATGTAGTAGGCCACCCTTCCCTCGCCTCTACTGGATTTGAACAGGGTCGTATAGCCGTGAGCTGCGCTTTTGGAGAAAAATGTGCTCCGCTTAGTAAAAACTTTCCTGTCGGAATATACACCATACCTGAAATTTCATTTGTTGGCCCTACAGAGAGTCAACTCACTAGAGACAAAATTCCCTATAGTGTCGGCAAGGCTTATTACAAAGAGACCTCTAAAGGTGTTATCATGGGCGCAATGGATGGCATGCTCAAAATAATATTTCATCAGAAAACCCGAAAAATATTATCGGTCCATGTGATTGGTGAGAATGCTTCTGAAATTGTCCATA
>JAOPTW010000082.1:0-15061 GCA_051532035.1 Fibrobacterales bacterium
ACTATCCCGACTACATGACATATACCTGCATCAAAGGCATTTCAGTAACGAACGACGGTGAGTATGATTTTAGCAATGCGATGATACATTTTAATTTAAACAGTTGGATGTCTAGAAAGATAGAACTTTCATACCCTATTACGATGGATGTTGTAAAGAATGACGCGGGACAAATATCTTTGCTCGGCGTGTATTACATAGAAGCGAAAAATTTTCATTATGTCGGTGAAGCGCATGCATCAGGCTTCGACGTTCCTGTTATAGTCTCATTTAGACAGAATCTTTAAAGAGAACTTATAACTCAATGAGTCATTCTTCATCTTACTTACCGATGAAAATGTAGGATTAGTATTTAGAATTGAGGCACTACACAAGATGTTTCATAATTAATTGAAATACAAAATTAAAGGGCAGTCTTCGGGCTGCTTATGTTGTGTCATCTGAAATGTGAATAAAAACAAATAAGGCAGTCTCTCATTGAGGCTGCCTTATTTGTTTTAAAATGTATTATGTTGAGCAAAGCTCTTAGGTACAGTTAACCGGGAGTCGTACACGCCTCAAGCTCATCAGCATCAAAGCGATATCCGGCACCATATACGGAGCTGATAATCCTTTTGGAGCCAAGAACTGCTTCAAGCTTTTTCCGGATGTTTTTAATATGCGTATCAATGGTGCGATTATATCCTTCAAAATCATACCCGTCAAACTCATACCCTGATGCACTCTGCACGAGCTCCTTACGTGAATAAACTCGCCCAGGGTTTTTTATAAAGGTATAGAGCATGGTAAATTGCGTAGCAGTCAAATCAAGATCAACCTCATTGACAAACGCTTTTTTAAGCAGGTTATCAAGGGCAATAGGTCCGACATTAAGTTTATGATCAGTTTGAGTCTCTACTGAATGTGAACGTTTGAGAACCACTTTAACTCGGGCTACTACTTCACGGATGTTAAATGGTTTACAGATATAATCATCTGCACCAATTTCAAGACCAATCAGACGATCGATATCCTCAGCCCGTGCTGAAACAATAATAATGGGTACTTCAGAAAATTCTCTAATACTCCGGCAGACATCAAATCCATCTTTACCGGGCAGTGCCCCATCCAAAATAATGAGGTCAACCTTATTATTTTTTACAAACTCTTCAACAACGTCTCCACGGTGCAATACATGGGTATTGTAACCGGAAGCTTGCATGTATTTTTCGTGCATTGTTGCAATTTTTACTTCATCTTCGACTATCAGTATCATTTGGGTATCGCTCAAGGAGCCTCCATTGTGGCAACAGGGAATTGTAGTGAAAATTTTACACCACCAAGTGGTGAATGATCGGCACTGATGGTGCCTCCCATAAAATCTGTGAGCATTTTGCAGATAGATAAGCCGAGACCGCTTCCGCTTTGAGTACCAAAATGTGCTTCTTCGGTACGGTAGAGTCGGTCAAATAGATAGGGTAAATCAGAATTATTAACACCCGGGTGAGAGTCTTCAAAATTAATATGAATACTATTATTTTGAATAAAAGCACTAATTTTAAGGTGCCCTGGGCTGTCGGTATATTTAATAGAGTTTTTAAGTAGATTAGTAAAAATTTGTTTTAAGCGGACTTTGTCGGCGATAATAAGAGTATCTTCAGTCCCTTGTAAATCAAGTTCAACTTCGACATCATTTTCAGAAAACTTATTTCTGAAAAACATGATGTCGTTTGTCAGTACGGTAACCGGATTGAAAAGTTCTTTTTGTACAATAAGTGCGCCACTCTCACCGAGTGAAAGTTCATGGAGGTCACCGATAATTTTCTGAATCCGTTCTGTCTCTTCAAGGAGTGAGTGTACCGATTCTTTGGTAATCTCAATGATTCCATCCTCAATAGCTTGTATCTCGTTCTGCAAGATAGTAAGAGGAGTTCTGAGCTCATGAGAAATGTCTGAAAGCCACTGTTTCTGCATAGCCTGATGTCGCTTTAACTGCGCATTGGTTTTCTGCAACTTGGCGGACTGATGGTTAAGGTCTATGGTACGTTCTTCTACTTTTCGCTCAAGGTTTTGACTGTATTCTTCAAGTTCGGCCTTGGCCTCTTTGAGTGAAGCGTAGTACCGAGCATTTTCAATAGAGATCGCCATCTGTGTTGATAGTATTTTTAAGGTCTCAAGTCGGTCATAAGTAAAGGTACCGGCTGTCGCGTTGTTTTCCAGATACAGAACTCCGATAATGGTTCCCTGACGCATAACGGGTGTGCAGAGTACCGATTTTGGTTTATGTGTTGAGATATAGCTATCGTGTGCATATCTCTGATCGGTACCAGCATTGTCAATAACAATAGTCTCTTTGGTGTGGGCAACATAGTTTATCATGGGCCGTGAAATCAGTACCGATTCATCTTTTATAGGTATCGACTGCAAAATGGTTCCCTGATCGGTGTTTACATTTGCTTCTGCCTCTACCAGCCATTCGGAATCTTTCTCAAGCATGAGGTATGCGGATTGAGCTCCTGAACTTTCAATAATGATTGCCATCATTTTTTTAAGGAGTATCTCTAGTTCTATTTCACCTGAGATTGCATGAGAGGCTTTTATTACCGTTTCTAGGTCGAGTATCTCCGAGATATCGAGTGTAGAAGAGGAGTTGGTAACTGCAGTTGTAGTACCTGAATGGGTGCTGAGTCGGGAGCGGGTTCTGGTTCTGGTTCTTGTTTTGCCGTGTGTACTAAATCGTGTTCCGGTACGTGACTCCCATCTGCTAGAACCGGCGCGCGTAGCCAACTCAATAGCCTTGTCTTGAAGCCATTCAGCAATCAGTGATGAGTATTCTTCTTCTAGGTATTTTAATTTTGCGTGAGCCCCCCACAGAGAATAGAGGTAGTAAGCCTCACGCATATACATGCCGGCTACATTCTCACGCTTAATTCCCAGATAGTAGCGTGCGGCTAGTTCATTGGCGAGCGCTTTGTCTCTGAGCCATTCATTGGTGTTGGCTGTTTCAATAGCCTGATCATACAGTTCTGGAGCCAATTCGGTATTATCGGTCAAGCGCGCGAGCTCTGCTTCCATAATGAGTTGTAGATGTAAGAAGTTGACGGGGCAGTGATCTGCCCAGACCTTCATTTTCTTATACTCAAGCTTCATCTTTTTGCGGATTTTTGCACGCTCGCTAAAGCTGCGCTTTGGATAGCACGCAGCTAAACAGAGAAAATACTGAATGACAAATCGTACTTCATAAGGAGAACCAATAAGAGGTCCAATGATATCATATCCCTTTTGAGCAGTCTCAAGAGCCAGCTCAAATTCTTCGTAAAAGAAATAGATTTCACTCTTCCAGAAATAATAAATGGTGCATCCCGAAAGGAATTTGCGGTCCTGCATTCTTTGGAGGCACTCTTCTTCATTAAACTTTTTGTCATTCATTGTGAGACGATCATCGGTCTCTCCACGAAAGTTTCGGGTCATTTGTAGAAAGAGCTCGGAGCCATCAAGGGCATCCGGATATCCGGTGTTTTTAATTATCTCTTGGGCTTTTTCCTGTTCATGGCACGACTCTTCCAGAGAGTACATGGGGTTCCAGATAGCGCCATACAGTGCGCACCGTGCATAGTACTGATAGTCTCCCGATAGATGGCCTGCTTCCAGACCTTTTTGGAAAAGGGGAGTCAGAGTGCTCCAGTGTTCATTATAATGATGGACAAAAAAGCCATAGGTCGCAATAACCCGGCAACGGTAATGTATATCATTGAACTGCTCATTCAAGGCGAGACCGAGTTTACCGAACTCATACCCCAGTTTATAGTTACGTAATTTAAAAGAGATAATACCACCAAAAGTGGTGTACGAAAATGCGGACTGAGGAGTATTGCCAAATTTTAGTGAAAGCACTACCTGCCTGAGCGTGGTAAGTGCAACCAAATTTACATTACCGGTAAAAAGAGCTGCAGGTGAAATCTCCGACAGAAGCTGGATCGCCATTTTAGGGATCGGCTCACTCATAACCGGATTATTTATAAGATCTGGTACGGTATGTTTGCGAAGCAGGAGCTTAATATGCACAATCTCTTTCATTAACCGAAATTTGTTCGGCTTGTAAGGGAGCTTTGTTTCTAGGAGAGACAAACCTTCTAGACCACTGAGTATCGCTTTTTCGAGTTTGCCCCGTGTGATATATTGATAGGACCGAATGTTTAGAGTTTCTGCTTTTTCAAGGTTGCTCTTTGTGTGTGCAAGTATTTCTGTAATAGTGGTTTCGGATATCTCATCTCTGCCCATCAGATAGGAGCACTGTACATACAGAGTTTTTAACGCAAGAGTCACATCGTACTGTTTTTCCCAGGGGTCTTCAAAAAGAAGTCCCAGTCCGATCTCGGCAAATTCAAGTGCCGAAGGGTATGCGTTTGATTTTTTAGCCTGTAGACCGACTTCTAAATTAAGTTGTACCAGCTCTTCTTGTTCAATGTCGTCGGTTATCAGGCTTCTGCCTACGTTTAGATGACGAACAATGTCTGGTTTTCTTTTATCAAGGTCTCTGGTGGCTGTGCTGGAAAAAAGCATCCGGCCGATCTCTAAGTGAACCTGTTGAATACCAGTATTAACAAGGGCGTAGGCGGCCTGATGTATATAGTCGTGCTGAAAGGCATATCGGGGATTGATGTCGCTCATTGAACCACTCGGAGTGTGGCTGATAAACTTGTAGCTCTCATTAAGAGGGACAATAAGTCCTTGGCTGAGTGGTCCTTCAAGCTTATGATTAGCCACGTCCATAGGGCATTTCAAAACGGTAGAGAGCGTCTTAAGGTCGAACTGGTTACCAATACATGCAGCAATCTGAAGCGTTCTCTGAACGTCGGTTGACATTTTTTGCAGGCTTTCAACCATGAATGAGATGACATTGTCTGAAATGGAGACTTTGTTGATCTCTGTCATATCCCATTCCCATTTTCCAATTTGGTTATTAAAGGTGATAGACCCGTCTTTAAAAAGGTTCTTTAACATCTCTCCGATAAAAAACGGGTTACCTTTTGTCTTGGAATAAATGAGTGCACTGAGAGTATACGACTCTTCTTGGGTACACTGAAGTGAATCGGCAACAAGCTGGCTGACTGATGCTTCGTTCAGTGCCTCTATTACAAGAGTATTAACCTCTTTTACTTTATCAATCTCATCAAGCGTTTGCAAGAGCGGGTGCCCCGACTCAACCTCATTACTTCTATACACACCAATACAGAGAAGGTGCGAAAGTGTGTCGGTTTTAAATATTTTTTCTAGCAGGTTTAATGAGGGAATATCGGCCCACTGTAGGTCATCCAGAAAGAAGACGAGAGGGTGATCCTCTTGTGCAAGTACCTTAATAAAATCAAGAAATACATGGTGAAACCTGTTTTGTGATTCGTTAGGGGAGAGTGCTGGTACTGGTGGCTGCTCTCCAATAATCATTTCAAGGTCGGGAATAAAATCGAGTAATACCTGGGCGTTTCTTCCCAGTGCCCTCAGTAATATATCTTTCCAAAATTCGATTATATCACCTGGCTGTGCGAGCAGTTGTTGGACCAGGCTTTGAAAGGCTTGGGTAATGGCGGAATAGGGAGTACTGCTTTTCAGTATGTCGAATTTACCCTCTATAAAATACCCGGCATCACGCACTATCGGTTTCTGTATCTCTTGTACCAGAGCGGATTTACCCACACCGGAATAACCTGACACGAGAATCATTTCGGTCTGACCAAATGATACTTCAGCAAAAACATCCAGAAGTACTTTAATCTCTTTCTCACGCCCATAGAGCTTTTGTGGAATCTGAAATTTATGGGACACATCAAATCGACCCAACTCAAAGGGGGTACTGATTTTCTGTTTCCACTGCTCTAGGGTTTTCTTAAGGTCGTAGCAAAGGCCATAGGCACTTTGGTAGCGGTCCTCTGCATTTTTTGATAATAACTTTAATATGATATCACAGAGTGGTATGGGGACATTCATTCCCGTTAGGTTGGCCGCATTGGGGACCTTGGTAATATGGCTGTGTATCCAGCCGAGAATATCATTTGCCTGAAAAGGAGTATGCCCGGTAAGAAGTTCATAAAAGGTGACTCCGAGGGAGTAGTAGTCGGAGCGGTAATCAAGGTCGCGGTTCATTCGTCCGGTCTGTTCCGGAGAAATATAAGGGAGTGACCCTTCTAGGCGCTGGTATACGTTTATATCCTGACGCTCTTTTGAGAGTTCTGATGAGATGCCAAAATCGATAATTCTGACTTCACCTGTTTCGGAGTCGCATAAAATATTTGTCGGATTAATATCCTTATGAATTATGTTGGACTGGTGAATTTCTCCCAGAGTTTCAACCAGTTTGATGGCGCTATTAAAAAAGAAATCCAGAGAGAGTGTTTTGCCGGACCTTAGGATATCGGCAAAAGAGACCCCAAAATGCTCCATCGAAATAGCAAAATTACTTTGACTGTATTTCTCTAGGGAATATATTTCGATTACACCATCGATATGTTGTAGCTTGGAGGTAATCTCATATTCGCGCTTAATGCGGGCAATATCGTGGGCTTCAGGGTATTTTTTACTGAGAGCTTTTAGAACAATGCTCTTCTCATCGCTATCGCGAGTAGTCTGATAGATTGCTGTATGAGAGGTTTCGTGGATTTTTTCACCCAATAACTCTCGATTTGACTCTATTGACATAACATTCCCATTGTATAGTGTGAGATTCGATACATCTCATACACCCCCCGGCGATTCAAAGGTAGTTTTTTTTGGTCAAAAGTAAATTGAATACTTAATGTAAACTCATTAAGCACAATTGAATGTTCTAAATAGGGTAAAAAAGGCAAAAATTGAAAGAAGCCTTGAATAGGTACACCGATATAAGCTGTATTGACTACGAAAGAGTAATCAAATAAGGCTGTTTCCGTAATAGAAACAGCCTTATTATATTGATGTATTGATACTCTATCGGTTTTAGGATAACTGGGGTATTTTTAAAGTTTATTCAACCAAAATGCTTGAGCAGCAGTGCCATTACACTCCCACGCCTGAACATTGGCACCAGCATCATTCGAAGCTCCGTCAATGTCAAGGCATTCGTTGGCGTCTGACTGAGGGTGGAGTGCATACGCTCCGTTGTCAATATATTCTATTTGCCATCTTTGACTGGCTCCATTAGTATTACCCCACTGCTGTACGTTAGATTCTTGACCGCCCCATGCTACATCCATCAAAAGACCTGAATTCTCATTCATAATTTCGTAGTAGCCATTACCAACATGAGTGAATACCCATTTCTGTGCCCCGGTATTGTTACAATCCCACTGTTGAATATTTGCAGACCAGTCATAACTTGCACCAGATACATCAACACATTTGTGGCTGTTGGTGTTTACCATTTCATAGGTACCAGAAAAACTTTCTTGTTCAACTTCAAAAGAACCGGCATCACAGCTGGTACCTTGTGGACGGCTCACACCGCGCTGATCAGTTGTTATTGCTGCATCACAATCTGAGATAAAATCAATGGCAATGCTTCCCTCTAACAGTTCATATGTTTCAGTGAGGCCACCGTTGTTTTTTAATTCACCCAATTTCAGCGCTTCAACAGTAGTAACGGTCGCGTTTTCGAGTGATGCATCGGTTGCAAGGTTACCAGAACCAGCAAGTGCAGCACCACCAGCAATATATACATTCTCAGCATCGTTGGCGAAAATATTGTTACTTACTGTTACTCCTTCTGTGTCGCTAATATACATCCCTGTTCCATTTCCGCTCCCACTCAAACCATTGTTCACAAATGTGTTATGAGAGAACAGTCCGGTTCCTTCATAAGTATCAATGTAGAGTGCTCCACCAGATCGAGCCGTGTTACCACTAAAAGTATTATTAATGTACTGTGCATCTGAAGAATAGAGATATTCATATACTGCCCCACCTTCTCCAGATGCAGCGGTGTTATTAACAAAAGTATTGTTTGAGAGCATGAGTGGTGATTGCCACGCTTCGTTATAGATAGCTCCGCCTTCACCGGCTTCATTACCGCTGAAAGTATTATTATCAATAGTGATCTCTGTGTCATCCCCTTCAAGGTAGATTGCACCGGCGTATGAACAACGGTATGGGTTGGCTCCATGTGCAGATTCATTATTCAAAAACCTATTATTGGTTATTATGAGTGTCGATTCGTCACTGTCATCATAGAGTGCCGCATCACCAGCGCAGTGTCCGGTACCATCACCTGGTTTGTTTTCTGAAAACTCAGTGTTACTAATAGTAGTAATCGCCCCATCGTCTGCCGCATTATAGATTGCAGATCCATCACCCCCAAAAAATTCAGAATTACCCCCATGGTTATTAGTGAATCGAGACCCGGTAATAGTCAAATCGCCGCTACCAGAGTTATAGATAGCTCCGCCTTTTGCACCGTAGTTTTTTCCATACCCTGCGCTATTATTTTCAAAGATAGAATTGGTTATGTTTAATACGGCATTGTAAGAGTATATTGCTCCACCAACACTTCCATAACCTGCGTGGGATTCTGCAGAATTATTAGCGTTAAATGAACAATCAGTTAGAGTAAGTTCAGCTGCTACAACGCTAATTGCTCCGCCATGATAAGACTGGTTGTCTGTAAAAACTGGTCCTTTACCATTAATAAGCGAAATGTTATGGAGGGCAACTTTTGATCCTTCAACGATATCAAATATACGGTCAAGCTCTTGCGCATCAATAATTGTAGGGTCAACGTCGGAACCGTTTATGGTTAATTCACCAGTGATGTCAAAGTCACCGGTTGCATTCGCGTCTTCTTGATATCCTGTTAATTCAATAGCGATTGTGCCTGCTGGAAGTGTAATCTGATCTGCGCCCGCAGAAATATTTGATTCATCAATAGCTGCACGAAGTGTACAATCTCCAGAGACATCTGCACAAATGCCGTCACCAGGAAGTGCATCAATAGCGTCCCCAAAACTGTTAACTGTAAAAACTGCCGCATTTGCATTTATAGCAAGTGCAGATAAAAGACAGGCTCCTTTAATAGCTGAGTAGAGTCCTTTTTTTAGTCCCAATTGTTTCATGTTACACTCTTCCTTTATTCTGATGTATTAATTTGTATGAAGCAATAATATCAATTGAAATGAGGGGAAATGTAATTGTGAACAGGAAAACACAATTCAATATTAAAGAACACATTTGGCTTTGAATTGTGAATAAATATTCATAATTCTCATTAACCGAGCGTTCGCAAGTTGGCGAACGACACTTGTCTATTGGGCTAATCAGCGAGGATATTTTTGACAAAACATTTTTAATTTTGTCACTGATCACTGGTATAAGGCGCTTGCCTTAGGTGTACGCAAAACAACTTAATAAAAGGAAATAGAATGAAAAAAATATTTACAATGATGGGTATGAAGTTTACAGAAGTGACTTGCTTTACTTAATCTTTAACAGTGAACGAGTGACTCTCTATTCAAATACATCACCGGCCTCACCATGAGCCTCACGAATAATAGAGCGGATAAGAAGCCCAGAATCGGTTAGGTCACTTTTAGCCCAGCCGCCTTCTGGTGATGCATCTAAAACGAGGGCAGAGTTCTCGTCAACTTTATCGCTTATTGCCCAATTACACCAACTCATTTTTTGCTGACTCATCCATGCAACTGTCTCTTCTGCATTCGCTGTCGATACTTCGACTGTGCCTGTATAATCAGCGGCCCCCCAAGAACTTATGAAAATAGGGAAGTCTGCATCATACGCTTCATTGGCAGTAGCTCTATTTGATTGCATATTGTTTGCTGTATAGAAATGCATAGATGCTGATATATTGTTTGTTGGGTCACTTATAATACCGGCATTTGCAGCATGGACAATTTCTATTGGGTTTGAAGACCACACTGAATTCCCTAAAATGATATGATTTTTTGTGTCTATTCCTCTGATAGCTTGCAGAACATCTTGTTGATGGCTCAGAATTTTTTGGTGATCATAATTAGGGTTTTCTGGATACTTGCAATTTGATTGGTCCACACAAGGTATTGTGGGCTCACTAAAGAGCTCATATATAATGTTGGGATAGTCCTTATATTCTGTAGCAATACCTTCAAAAAAGTCTATAGCTTCCACGGTGTGTTCATCGGCTCGATGATCTTCCCAATTAACGATTACGTATATACCAAGCTTGATCGCTGTATTAATGACCTTGATAATCTTTGCTTTTTCAATAGTAGGGTTTTGAATGTATCCGCTTGGATCAGGATTACCATTGTCATCGACATCTTCTTCGCGCGTTCCAAGGGCAGTACGAATTACATCTATCTTCCAATCTTTTACCAACCATTCTACAAGGGGTTCGTTATAGAATGATCCGCCAAGCTCTGGGCCCCATTGACTATGGAATAGGCTTACACCGAGTAGTTGTACTTCTTCACCATTAGCACAGGTTAAATTATTGCCATTTGTCATAATAAACCCGCAACTATGTACAATGCTGCCTGGCGGGTTTTCAGTATAAATGAGAGAACTGCTGCTCATAACGCTACTGCTGCTCATAACGCTACTACTACTCATAACACTGCTACTGCTGACCGGTTGAGCCTTTGAACTTGATGAACGGGCTATTGCCGATGATGAAGAGGGACGTACTGAAGAGCTTTGCTGTTTTGAAGAAGAACTTTTTTCTGTTACAGACGAGGGTAGTTTGCTCTCTGATGACTTCTCTTCAGTGCGTTTTTCTTGACTTGAAAATGTGGCGGAAGAGCTTTCTGAGGGGAGTGGGGTTTCAGATGATTCTGGTAGAGAAACTTCACTGGATGGCTCCAAAGGCTCCGCAAATGAGTTGAATTCTGTGTCGGTAGATGATTCTTGGTCATCTTCGGATGATAATTCGGTCTGTAATAAATCTGAGATGTCTAATTTTGTATCTATTTCAGAAAGGAGGGCCACATAGGTAGGTGAGTCATTGGCTAAGAGGGTTGCAATTGTTTCTGAATCCGCTCTAGGACTCTTCATACAGGCGCTATAAAATCCTTCTAAGTGATCCCAATCGACCCCTTGCTCTATAATATATTCTGCCATAATGCTGTTGAATAGAGTAGAGGCTTTAAGGCTTTCAATGTCAATGTCTCTATTGAGTAATTGTGTATGATACTCAGAGAGCGCCTCTTGAACTGAGTGATGTATGGCGTCTTTGCCGACAGTAACCTTTGAGTCATCCATGATAAACTCAGTTTTTTTATGCACTATGGGAACATCATATGAATAGATGGTATAGGTGACCGCTATTGACGCATCTTTATGAGCAGTAATAGAAATGGGGATTGAATAGCCATCGGCTGTTTTAAACTGAGCAAGCTCTTTAGAGTTATAGGTTTGAGTGAGTACGGATGAATCATCGATACGTTGCTCTAATTCTATAGCCGATAGGGGGAGAGATTCTGTTTCGTCTTCTATTTCAATCTCTATTTGGTAGTCGCGAATAGTGGTCGTTGGGGTTATATTGCAGTTTACGCATATGAAGGCAATAAATAGAATGAGAGTATAAAGAGATACTCTTTGAGTAATGAGGGGGGTATTGGTCATGTATGGTGTGTATCGCTCTAGGGGGTATGGTGTGTCATATTTAGTATATAAAGAGGGTGGTTTGGTTCAAAAAGAGTGGGGTTATTTTATTTTGACCTAGTGCTCTAGAATATAGTGGGAGAGTTATTATAGTGGCTGAACATATGAGACAGCCGAAACCGATATTTTAGTGAGATATATCCGCCATTTCCCTCGTTACGTTTCTAAAATATACTTCATCAGGCGTGGAATCATCAAAACTCCATCATTACATTGACACATACCGGTCACAACGACGATACCCTTCTGGATAGTCTTTACAATAGGCGGTAAAGAGATTGGTGTAACACTCTTCCAGTGTATCTAAATCGACATCAATTTCACACTCAGGCTCGCTCATCCAGTTATGGGGAGTCTCGTGTGTCTCGGTGCAGGATATATTGTTATAGGTATAGGTCATGCTCTCTATGAACGCTTTATCGGTAACGTCATATGCTTTGGTATGCTTGAGTCCGTTTTTAACATATGAGTAGCTATTGCAGTCTTCTAGAATGATTCCCGGTTGCATGTAAGGAACATTTAAGAAGTCTTCGAGGTAGCAGCTGAACTCAACGACAACTGTTTCAATAAAGGTATCCTCTTCAAACTCAATGGTTCTCTCTTCTTTATAGATGTCAACTTCTTCTATCTCAACCTGATTCTCCTGGCACCAGTTTGCATCATCTAGAACGGCCTTTTTATCGATAAATTCCCAGCTCCCCTCAAGGTCGCTTTGGTCTCCTTTGAATATATCATGTTCGCAGCGCTCTTGCGACCAGTAGAGGGTAGAGTCTGTTATAGTAATCTCATCATGTCGGCTACTGTTGGTATCGGGAACAGCAACCCCGTTTGAACACCAGAAACGGGGAGTGGTGTAGGAGAGGTCTCCATCATCATCTATGGTGTAGTAACTTTTTTTAGTCGATGTGTAGGTATGGGTATAGTCCGAGCGTAATTTAAGGTTCATGAGTTTGCTGCGTGCAGCTTCGTATTTGTTTTTAAGGCGTATACACTTTGCCCCTTCACACTCGTTGTCATTGTCGAATGAGAGAGTATAGTCACTACCGGTAATATCCAGGTCTGTCTTTGCCTGAATTAATGGACGAAAAGGATTGAGTTTATCTGTCTGACTCTTTTGATCAGTGGGTTGCGCCTGTTGAGTATTGGAGCCTGAATTGCTGTCGGTAAGGTCGCATGATGTGCAGAGTAAGAGTGATGCCGTTACTGCTAAAGAAAAAAGTGTATTGTAGGTCATAGTGGCTGCTGTCTATTAGGGGTGTTTGTGAAATAAAGATACTAACATTTTGGTGTGGATTGGTTTTAGGTATTTGAAGATACTAGTATCCTCCCATTTTTAACCGATAATGGTACTGATACTGCTACAGGTTTATCTATTAAGCGATATATTGAGTGATATATTGAGTGATATATTGAGGTTTATCACCAATACAGCCCTTTTATTGTAAATAATTGTAAATGATAGTGTCATAACGACACTTTAGTGTCTTTACAGTATATATTAATACAGCACACGTCACATATCACATATATTGAACGAGTATCAAGGGGAAACAAATGTACCTATTTGTTGTTATATCATATTTTTTAATAACCATGGTGTTATTTGTAGGGTGTACCTCACCCGATTCTTTATCAATTGAGGCGGTTAATGACACCGAGGAACAGATGGGATCAACAGAGTCTGATTCAGGAGAAAGAGATTCAGAAAAGGATACCCAAAAGAGTAGTGATCAATCGATCTCGGTACCCCATAAAACGGATAGTACTCCCCATGAGAAAAATCAGGACGAACCAGAAGAATTAGAAGATATTGAATCCTCCACAAGTAACGAATCAGAAAAACAAGAAGAACATTATGACGAGATAGACCTGGATCAGTTTGATGTTGATGCAGGAACACGAAAATATATTGAACAATATATAGAGGATCAAAAGGCTCAAGGGAACTATGACCGTGATAAGGTGCTTGCAAGTATTGAGGGGTATCTTGAGAGTCGGGAAGAGGACGAGGAAGAGGAAGAAAATAATACTGCTGAGAATGATACTCCTGAACAACCGGCACCTCCTGCGAAAGATGAGAGTAGAAATGCTGAGTGGGGCGATGAGGACCCCAACCGTTCTTTTAAAGCTGTTTCAAACTGGGATATGGCTGCGCGAATGGGGAAGGGCATCAATATGGGTAACACACTCGAAGCTCCTACTGAAGGGGCTTGGGCAAAAGCTGCTGAGCCGTACTTTTTTGATGATTACAAAAACAATGGGTTTAAAAATGTGAGAATACCCATAAAATGGGGGAATCATATTGATGGAAACGGAACCATAGACAAGGGATTTATGGATAGAGTGGAGCAAGTCGTTGATTGGTCGCTTTCACGCGGATTGGTTACCATTATCAATGCGCATCATGAGAACTGGGTTATTGATAACTACTGGGGCAACAAAGACAAACTCTTCTATATCTGGAGTCAGGTTGCAGATCGTTTTAAAGGTAAAAATGAGAATCTGGTTTTTGAGCTGTTTAATGAACCACGAGGCGCAATGGGCGCTGGTGAAGTGACTGATATGAATCATGCGCTATTCCCGAGCATACGCTCTACAAACCCTCAGAGGGTTATTATTGCAGGTGCTGGGAACTGGGGGCACTGGAATGACCTCTATAATGTTTCTTTCCCCATTGATGACTATACTATGGTGCAGTTTCACTACTACGATCCGATTTCGTTTACTCATGAGTTTGAGTATGCTTGGTGGAGTCATGGGCAGATTTGGTCTGACATGGACACGATATTAGCATGGGTGCAAGGAACACTCGGTATCCCGGCCTATTGTGGCGAGTTTGGTGTTATGCACAGCAGCAATGACAAACCGCGCGATTGGGGTGCGGCTGTGGCCTATTATGATATTGTAACCAGTGCACTCAAAAAATGGAACACCCCTTATTCTGTTTGGGATGATGCCGGTTGGTTTGGGATATATGACCGGAACGGTCGGTCGTTTAATGATATTGCTGGTAAGTTGCATTAGGTGGAGGTTACTTTCGTAATCAAAAGGTGAATTAAGATTGTATAGATAAGATGTGATTAATTTGCACATCTTCAACCATTGTATCAGCTAACACCCTTATCTACAAAGCCTAACATCTATATGTCCCCCCAGGTCAAGTAAACACACATCCGTACTCAACTACAACTCAGTCAATGTGTTGTGTAGGTTATTAAAATCCACTACCCCAATCACTCTATTTCTCTCTATCTGAATTCAGTGGTTCTATCGACATTAAATACACTATTAAAACTGTACAATCCCCATTCTACAACTGTAAATCCGGTACGATCAAATGCAGGTATTGATGGTTGGGGAATCTCTCGGTATTCATCTACAAGTTCTATATAGAGAAATACTCTGAGGAGTGCATCTGGTGCAGGATCAATAGTGAGGGTATTAAATTGATCAAGGTCTTCCA
>JAOPTW010000083.1:0-3462 GCA_051532035.1 Fibrobacterales bacterium
ATCGCTGTAATTAACAGCAATGTTCTATTTACCTTGCAAGAAGATTACGGCGATATTGAGGCAGGAACTGTTCAAGAAAAAGGTGGGAGTATGTTTCAAAAATTTGGGTATGTATGTCGATAATTGAGAAATAATTGTTACGTATATAAATTATTCAGGGGCAATTGCATGATACATATTGGTTATTTGTTCATTATTATTGGTACCTATGGTATGTCTCTTATTTTATTTTGCGATTGAAGTTATATTCAAATAACACCTCTTTAGTGGAGAGAGTTATGGGGAAAAAGATTGACTGGTTTTCTCTAAATTGTTTCACTGATATTAATTGCAGCATGTAATCAATCAGGAACAGCTGTGGTAGGGCAATATTTAATCCTACCCCTTATTAATTTGAAGATTGCTGTAGCAAGAATCACAAAATGGTCTTTTTTTTTGTTTAAATGCTTATTTGGGCTTAAAATGTGATTTTATTTGATACATCAAGTATGTAATTCTCAAGAGGTGTACTGTGCTTTTTAGAGCGAATTCTTTCAAATGAGATAGATGGATGCAATCATTTCCGGTAGTTGCACTTCTTGATATTGATGACTGATCAGAGCTTTTGGGGAATCCGGTGATGGGTTCTTCATGGGAGGGAATGTGTTTAGAGCAGATACTCATATATTACCCTGAATGGACAGCAAGTTTTTTCAGGACGAGTAATGGCTCAGAGATTGATTTAGTCTTAGAAAGAAAAGGTAAGGTGTTGGCGTTTGAGTTTAAAGCGTCAAGAACGCCAAAGTTGTCAAAGGGATTTTATTATAGTATTGATCAGCTACAGCCAGATGCCACGTATGTGGTAGCTCCTGTATCAGAATCTTATCCAATTGATAAAAATATTCGCGTGGTTCCACTCGCTGATGTTTTATTTTTGGAATTGTAAGTGTAGAAAAGTTCGAAGATCGTCCAGAAGAGGGTACTTAATAGTACGAAAAGGTCTTAATTAAATTTAAGGTCTTTTTTTTGTATAGTCTTATCTGTTCGAAAAAATAATACCCTCTATCTCAGAGATGGAAAGTTGCACCTGTTGCTATTGGAGATGATTATTCTATTAAGCCTGTTGAAGTTAAAAAGGATGGTATCTCTATTTATATTCTTTCACCTGAGGACTGTGTAAAAGATAGACTAGCGAGCTACATATATTTTAAAGCACGGGAATGTCTGGATCAAGCAGTATTGGTGGCTAATGAAGAGAACGTGGATAAGACTTCCATTAAAGAGTGGTGTCAAAAAGAAGAGTGTACCGATTCTGAAGAGTTGCAATATGATTTTGATACTTCTTGTCTCGCATCTCTTGTGGTAGGATCCTTCAAGGACCAGGGGGCATACACTGCTACAGTCTATGTGTTTGATCATCTCGGTCAATACTTAGATACCTGGACTCAGCAATTTGGCTATTGCGAAGAGTTTGAAAATGAGGATCGGCCAACACTCACAAACATTGACAATTTTTTATTAATGATCTCTTATGGGATTTACATGATAGTCGTGACAGATTAGTTGGATCAGGTGTCTATTATTGGCATGTGAATCTTAAATTTGAGTTGGGTACACAAGAGGCGTTTGTTGAAAAAATGGGGGTTGTGAGGCATCGAGAAGATTGCGATTAGGATACAAAGCTGATACCCTTGTGTGTTTATCCATTTTTTTTCTTCATAAAAGTATCGACGATAGGCTTTAAAGAATTAGGCATGATTAGAAATAATACTCAAAAAAAATCCCCAATACATCCACTCTACAGTCAATGAGCAAAGAAGTACTCTGCTCATAAAGCCCGTGGCTGTATGTGGATGTTTTTTGCATTGACTGAAAGATCCTCAGACACTGTCGGTAAATATAATGTCAATAATTACACGAACGCTCCTTTGCAAATTGTGAAAATGGTTCACTTGAAGGTGTCAACAGATCAGGCATTCGATCTTGTTGCAAAAGGGATACCAAAATGGTTTGATGGAATACCCGAGATTATTTGGAATCATACTCAATCAAGTTCAGGAACTTTTGGGCCAGGGTCATCGCGTATGTGTGAATTTAATGGTGATACTCTCATTGAAAATATCCTGGTGTGGGAAGACAATAAAATATATGCCTATTCAGTAGATATGGAAAAATCTACAGCAAGTTTACCTATGTCGGATCACATTGGATTTTTTATTGTAGAAGATGATGGAGTGGGTGGATCCGTTGTTACCTGGAGGCAGTATTTTAATCGAAATATTCATGTTATGTCTCCTATGCTTGTATGGATGATGGATTCACAGCTAATGGAGCCGGCATTAGAAAAGCTTGTACAGCTCACTAATGGAGAGATGATTGAGCCGAATGTATATCCCGAATTATAGTAGAGAACTTAAATAGACCATAGTGCGCCTATTTAAGGGCGCTATGGCTGCTTAAATCAAACAAATACTATGTCCCAGGCTTTAGGCTATGAGGACATAGAATGGGGCTATTCATGCAATTTTTAATATATATGGTGGATTGATTTTAGTTATTTACCTTGAGTGTTCTCATGATTATTGGTTCTTTTCTTATTATTTCCTGCTCGCCGTTCTCTAAGTGTTCTCTACTGTAAAATAACGATAATTCGTGATGGTTAGTGTTCTCAATGCACTAGATGGACCTATATTATATACAGCGTTACTTCGATTTTTGGAGTGAGCGCATAATTAGGGGCCGTCATGAATATCTTTGGATATTATAACTATAGATCATACTTAAAGGACTATTACGAATACCGAAAGTCGAAGGAACCGAGTTTTTCGTATCGTATTTTTGTTCAGCAAGCCGGGTTAAGGTCATCTGGTATATATCTTGATATTGTAAGAGGGCGCCGCCGGTTAACACTCAATAGCCTTTTGAGCTTTAGTAAGGCCATGAAGTTAGAAGAGAAAGAGATAAAGTATTTTACCTTAATGATGCATTTTACCGATGCAAAAACTCATGAAGCAAAGCAGGATGTGTTTGAAGAAATGAGCGCGATGTTACCGCGGGTTGCACGAAAAATTACAAGAGCGCAACGAGCTTACTATGAAAATTGGTATGTCATTGCAATACGTGAAGCGTTGTCGGTAATAAACATTGATGTTAATTATCAAGACTTGGCTTATTTTCTTAACCCAAGGGTGTCAGTATCTAAAGTAAAACACTCTATGAATCTTTTGCAAGAACTCGACCTTATTGAAAAGCGTGACGGGTTTTGGCATTCTAAAAATGGTAGAATAGAAGGCGATCACATAGATGCCTTTACTATGCATAATTTACAAAAGCAATTTATTGAATTAAGTAAAGAGAGCCTTACTGCATTTACGAAAGAGAAACGAAATATCTCTGGCACTTCAATGAGTATATCTGAAAGTGGTATTGCTCGAATGATTCACAAAATTGATACCTTTCGCAGTGAAGCTCATGATCTTATAA
>JAOPTW010000084.1:0-8598 GCA_051532035.1 Fibrobacterales bacterium
GATCAAACTTACATTTACCGAAGTAAAGAAGTGATCCACCCCACAAGCATACTATCTAAAATTTCAAAGTGCTGAGCGCCTCAAGGGACCCTCTCTGCCTTTGTGAGTGAGCGTTTCTAAGCTCCCTCTCAAGTGCTGAGCAAGTATACATTACTTGGAACATCACGTCAACAGAAATTACTTCTTTTATTTAAAAAAAGTGAGAAAACATATTTCATACCCTAAGTCCCTATATATTAATAACTTAACCGTAGCACGGCACCAATAAGACAAAACAAATGGCCTATTACCTTTATATATTTGATCTCGCTCATTCACATTGATCACTTAAATATTGTTTAATATAATATTTGATGGTATAATGGTACTTACATATGAGCATGCCCCAGTTTCAATCACAAGCAAATCGTTTTCTAACAGAGGGAAGACACATCCTAAACTTACGAATGGGAATAGTCAGCCACATATCTGAAGGAAGTTACACAATTATATCAGTAAACGACGAAAACAATACTTTCCGCGCTAATGACACCTACAACCTTGAATCTACTTATTGTCGTGATGTTTTTAAGCTTGGAAAAACCATAGCCCTTACACAAATTGATGGCATCAAAGGACTAAAAAGACACCCACTCTATCTCGATTTTTCCCTAGAAGCCTATATTAGTACCCCAATATATTTACACAATACCATCTGGGGTACTGTAAACTTCTCTTCGCTTGCGTTAAGAGAGCAGCCTTTTAATAAAAAAGAAGTACTTCTTGTGGAATATTATGCAGAAGAGCTTTCAAAAACACTCTCTGAAGAAAATAAGCAATCTTAAGAACCCTACTAAACACCACCCTTCAAAATCCTTTACTATTTTATTTATGGATGTGACATACATCACTGAGTTAAACATATCCTTAAACTTCGTATTATTATCTCCCTATATATAAAGAGACTATTAAGGAGGACCCAATGACAATACATATTACACTCAAAAAAATTGTAATTACGGCAATACTTATAGCCGCAGTCTCAGCACTTGCCTCAAACTTCTCAATACAATTAGATGATAGCCTACACCAATACATGAATACAAGGTCGACTCTATCTGCAGTTGCTAGCATCTAAGTGAGACCTCCCTCAATTCTTTATTGAAGCCCCCGCTTAGAACTTAATATGACTCACTTTTTTCTTTTTAGTTTCGCTAGCTAACTGCAACCTATAGTTAATACTAAATCTAATTTGAAAATTCGAATCGAGGTCTGCCCTATTTCACATCATGCGCTTCAAAAAAAGGTGTTTTTTAGTACCTTTGTTCCAGTTTGTTTTTTTGTACCAAAAGGTCAATAAATGCCAAAAAGAGACGATCTCTCAAAAATATTGATTATCGGAAGTGGACCCATTGTAATCGGTCAAGCTTGTGAATTTGATTATTCTGGAACTCAAGCGTGTAAAGCGATTCGTGAAGAAGGCTATGAAGTAGTATTGGTAAACTCCAATCCAGCCACTATCATGACAGATCCTGAAACTGCTGATGTAGTATATATTGAACCAATAACTGCAGAAGCAGTAGCAAAAATTATTAAAAAAGAGAGACCTGATGCTATTCTTCCTACTCTAGGTGGGCAAACGGCATTAAACTGCGCTCTTGAATTAAATGAAATTGGTGTACTTGCAGAGTACAACGTGGAGATGATCGGCGCAAACATCGAAGCAATTAATAAAGCTGAATCACGTGATGAATTTAAAGAGGCCATGCTAAAAATTGGGCTCGATATGCCCCGTTCTTATATTGCAAAAAACCTTAAGGACGCAGAAGATGCCGCTAAAAAGATTGGGCTCCCTGTCGTTATCCGCCCTGCTTTTACTATGGGTGGAGCCGGCGGTGGTTTTGCATACACACAAGAAGAACTTGTTCGTATCGCCTCATCGGGACTCAGCCTAAGCCCTGTCAGTGAAATACTCATTGAAGAGTCTATTGTAGGCTGGAAAGAGTATGAGATGGAGGTGATGAGAGATAAGAATGATAATGTAGTGATTATTTGCTCAATTGAAAATATCGATGCAATGGGTATCCATACAGGTGACTCTATAACTGTCGCCCCTATTCAAACACTCACCGATAAAGAGTATCAGATCATGCGTGATGCTTCTATTGCAGTGATACGCGAGATTGGTGTTGAAACAGGAGGATCAAACGTACAGTTTGCAATCAACCCTGAAAATGGTAGAATGATCATTATTGAGATGAATCCAAGAGTATCTCGTTCATCTGCACTTGCCTCAAAAGCAACGGGCTTTCCCATTGCTAAAATTGCCGCAAAACTTGCCGTAGGATACACTCTTGATGAGCTCCTCAACGACATTACTGAAAAAACTCCTGCGTGCTTTGAGCCTACTATCGACTATGTTGTTACAAAAATACCTCGATTTACTTTTGAGAAATTCCCACAAGCAGAAAATGTGCTCGGGACTCAGATGAAATCAGTTGGTGAGACCATGGCTATTGGACGAACTTTTAAAGAATCACTTCAGAAAGCATGTCGTTCACTTGAAACCGGTCGCCATGGGCTTGGTTCAGATGGTAAACTGATTATTAAAGAAGAAGAGATTGAAGCGATACTCAGTGTAAAACACCCATCTATTGATCGCCTCTTTTATATTAAAGCAGCATTTGAATTTGGATGGAGTATTGACAAACTCTATACAGTGTCTGGCGTTGACCCTTGGTTCCTCAATCACATTAAAGATTTTGTTGATTTTGAAGCTGAAAATCTAAATGGTAAATCGTTATCTGATATTTCAAATGATACCCTTAAAGAAGCTAAAAAACACGGTTACTCTGATTACCAGCTAGCGCATATATTGAAAACAAAAGTTGAAGTAATTGAAGCGAAGCGTAAAGAGATTGGCCTTTCGAAAGTATATAAGACTGTTGATACCTGCGCTGCAGAATTTGAAGCAGAAACCCCATACCACTATTCTAGTTTTGACGAAGAGAATGAAGCTGTACGCTCAGATCGCAAAAAAGTGGTCATTCTAGGTGGTGGCCCTAACCGCATTGGCCAAGGTATTGAGTTTGATTACTGTTGTGTTCACGCATCATATGCACTCCAAGAAGAAGGCTTTGAAGCGATCATGGTTAACTCTAACCCTGAAACTGTTTCTACAGACTACGACACATCTGATAAACTCTATTTTGAGCCACTTACTCGTGAAGATGTCTTTGCTATCATCGATCAGGAACAACCAGATGGTGTTATTCTCCAGTTCGGTGGACAGACACCTCTTAAACTGGCAAAAGATCTTGAAGAGTACGGCGCAAAAATCATCGGTACATCACCTGACTCTATTGACCTCGCAGAGGACCGTGAACGGTTTTCAAATCTCATTGATGACCTTGGACTTCTCCAGCCAAAAAATGGCCTTGCAACCAATCTAGATCAGGCACTTGAAATTGCAAATAGAATTTCATACCCTGTACTTGTTCGCCCTAGTTTTGTTCTTGGTGGTCGTGCAATGATGATTGTGTATGATGATGAAGAGCTCACTAAATACATGGATGAAGCAGTTGAAGCCTCTGATGAAAAACCTGTGCTTGTTGATAAGTTTCTCGATGACGCAATAGAACTTGATGTAGACTGTATCTGTGACGGAAAAACCGCTGTGGTTGCTGGAATTATGCAGCATATTGAAGAAGCTGGGATTCACTCAGGTGACTCTGCTTGTGTCCTTCCTCCTTATACACTCTCAGATGAAATTTTGGATGAAGTACGCCGCCAAACGAAACAACTTGCCTTTGCACTTAAAGTTATTGGCTTGATGAATATCCAATTTGCAATTAAAGGCAATGACGTCTACTTGATAGAAGTAAATCCTCGTGCATCACGTACGGTTCCATTTGTATCTAAAGCAATTGGCATACCTATTGCCAAACTCGCTACAAAAGTAATGATTGGCATAAGCCTTGAAGAACTTGGTTTTACTGAAGAGTTTGTTCCAAAGCATATATCCGTAAAAGAGTCGGTATTCCCTTTTGCTAAATTTTATGGTGTTGATACTGTACTGAGCCCAGAGATGAAATCTACCGGTGAAGTAATGGGTATTGACAATGAATTTGGGCTTGCTTTTGCAAAAGCACAAGATGGCGCGGGAAACCCACTCCCTATGGAAGGGTCGGTATTTGTTTCGGTAAATGATCGTGATAAAGAGCGCACTATGCCTATAGTAAAACGCTTTGATGCACTGGGATTTAAAATTTACGCAACAGGGGGAACCTCAACGGCCCTGTTACGTGAAGGTATTAAATCTACTGTTGTCGCTAAGGTATCTGAAGGGCACCCTAACGTGGTTGACCTTATAGAGACTGGAAATGTTAATTTCCTATTAAACACCCCAATGGGTAAAGTTACCCAAGTTGATGATGGTATTATCAGAAAAACTGCACTTAAAAACAAAGTAACCTACACTACTACGCTCGCTGCTGCTCATGCCGCTGCCTGGGCAATTAACTCTATGCGTGAAAAAGAGCTGGGTGTATACTCACTTCAGAAGTATCATGCAAAAAGTAGAGAAAGCTAGACTCAAATAGTAGATAATAGTAACATTCAAACTCCGGTCACATTTTGGCCGGAGTTTTTTGTATTTTTAACTATGAGTCCTCCTTACACAGACACTACTATGCGGCTTTTAAAACACCTTATACTCCTCTTAATCATCTCATTTAGTTTAACTGGCTGCCTCTATTTTAACCTCTATTATAATTTTAATAAAGCGTATAACCAAGCACTTGAGATTCATGATGATCGGATTACTGAAAATCCTGATGATACTATTTGGGTAACCAAAGAAGAGAAAGAGAAACTTCGTCGCACCATAAGTAAAGGATCAAAAATTCTTGAAGTGTACCCTTCTGAAATTGAGTATAAACCCAAAGTACTCTTTTTTATGGGTGATGCTTTTTATAGAATGACCAAATGGAAGAAGGCAATTACTAAATACAATGAGTTTGAGAAGTATTTCCCCTATCATGACAGTATCCCAAATGCTCAATATCACAAAGCCTATTGCCACTATAAAACCAATGAACTCCCCGTTGCTTATTACGAATTACAGCAGATAATTGATGAAGGCCCAACCCACCCTTATTACAATGAAGGAGTACTCTTACTTGCCGAGGTATCACAAGGAGAAGAGTTCAGTAAAAACGCAATAGAAAATATCGAAAAGCTTCTGCAATCTGACATCTCATCAGCCTATACGCGAGGTAAATTACACTATCAAGTTGCAGAGCTCTATTTTACTGACGAGGACTATGGAAAAGCCCTTATACACTACGCAAGTGAAGACATCAAGGAGCTTTCGGACAACAATTACTATACAGCCTTTCACAAGCAACTGCAGTGCCACATCAAACTCGAACAGATTGATGAAGGACTTGACCTTGTTACCAGTAGAAAAACTGACCCTCGCTTGATAGACCATCAACTCACCACAGATATTATTCATGCGCGCCTCTTGTTAAAAGCAGAGAAATATACTCCAGCTGTTGCACTACTCGACTCAGTCATTGGCCGCACATCGAAAGAAGAGCTCCCACTAAAATCTGAGTCTCATTTTATTCTAGCAGAGCACTACCACTACACTATGGGAGACCTCGAACAAGCGCGTACGGAGTATATTAACGCATATAAAACCACATCTCAAACCCCATGGTACTCAATCGCACAAGAGAGAGCAAAAGCACTGAAAACAGTAGCTGCTCTCTCTGGTAAAAAAGGACGAAGTTTTAAAGAATTTTTTAAAGCGGCGGAATTGTACCTCTTTACCCTCAACAACCCTGATAGCGCCATTAACAGTCTTAACAAAGTGGTTTCAGAGCAGAAAGGAAGTACTCTTGAACGTGCCCGGGCGGCATACGCCAAAGCCTTTATTACTGATGCCTTTTTAATGGATTCAACCAAAGCGTATACACTCTACGAAGGTATTATCGTCAACTACCCTGAAACAAAATATGCCCAACAGGCTGAAAAGAATCTTGGCAGAACACAGACTGTTGTCACTGCAAATGATAAAGCACATACCGAATTTTTGGCAGCCGAATCCCTCTACTTTTCACTCGACAGCATAAGCCTTATTAACCCATCTCTCTACGACTCTTTGGAGGTCATAGCAGTCAACGCCTATGACTCTGTATCTCAAGCATACCCCAATACTGAATATGGTATTAAAGCCCACTACACCCTTGCTTGGATATATGAATATCAACGAGCAGATACCGCAGCGGCGAGAGTTATGTATAAAAAAATAGTAAAAAGCTATCCTGGAACTCCATATGCTGATATAGCAAAAGATAAGCTGAGTCCAAAACTCTCAATTACCGAAAGGCAACTCGATAAACTGAGAAAAAACTTGGATCAGACCGTTAAACGCGAAGAACGACGTCAAAAACGAGCTATAGAGCGCAAAACCAAACAAGAAACCATTGAAGAAGCAGAAGAACTTTTAGAAACGGACTTTAATAAAATGTATGAGTTTGGCAAATGAAGAAATTAGCAATAATTGGAATTGTAATTTCTCTTACCCTTGTCGCCTGTGCCGGTAGTGACAGTATTTCGAGGCGCAAAGGGTATAACCGTGACGCTTTTATAAAATATGATACTGAAACAAAAGTTGTCGGTAAAGTCTATGAAGGTGAGGTCTCATATTATGGGCCAGGATTTCATGGGAAACTCACAGCAAACGGTGAAACCTATGACCAGAACGCCTTCACCTGCGCACATAAAACACTTCCCTTTGGAACCAAATTGAGAATTACCAATTTAAGTAACAATAAATCTATTGTGCTGAGAGTAAATGACCGTGGACCTTATAAGCATGGTCGTATTGTCGATTTGAGTGTTGCAGGCGCTAAAGCAATTGGACTTGATGTTATGGGAGTAGCAAAAGCCCGTGTAGAGGTTGTTGAGTAATAATTGGGCTATGGTTGACCTCTTTAGGAATCTAGAATAGCCTTTTACAACTGCTCTGAGTATAAGTGCTACAGATTACTCATTAAGGTTATGAAGGCGTCATCCAAGGATTTTCCAAATACAACAACTCCCTCTTCATGACCCGCCATAGCCATTATTTTTTTCTCTGACATTGATGAATTGTTATAGAGATCTTTTACTGCATAAGCCATCTCTGGAGTACCATAAGGGATATCCTTACCAGTTGTTGGGACCACACCACAAAGCTTTCCCCACAGAGGGAGTGAATGTACATGAATGACTGCATTAATTGAATGGTCAAGAGTGTAGAGCAAAAAGTGAGTCATAGACTCAGATGAAGCCTCTATAGGCCCCTCGGCCTCGACAGTATTCGTTTGGATGGAGCATTCTGTTACAGTGCAAAAATCTTGTGCCGTTACAATCTCTTTACTTCCCGTTGCCGAACCAGAAATAACAAATTGATTATCAATAGTGCGCTGACTTATATTTCCATAGCCAACACCTGATTGATACGCGCCAATTAATTGTAGCGCATACACCTTTTGACGATAACGAATAAGCTCGGTTAAAAACTCATCTGCAAGTGGTTCAGCAGAGGTTTGTTTGAGATTAAACTTAATATAGCCATCATCAATCTCATTCTGGGCCAAACATGCCTCTAATCGATTCTTCGTCTGCGCTACAAATACCGCGCTCTGTAATAAGCCCCGTAATAAGTCTCGCTGGTGTAACATCAAATCCGAAATTAGCTGCAGGGCTCTCTTCTGGAGTAACCAATACCCGTTCTATGGACCCCGACTTGGTTTTACCTTGTATATATTTAAGTTCATCCCCTGAACGCTGTTCTATAGGAATATTGCGTACTCCATCAGTCATGTTGAGATCAAGAGTTGTAGAAGGCAACGCCACATAAAAAGGGACATCATTATCTTTTGCAGCGAGCGCTTTGAGATAGGTGCCAATTTTATTGGCCGCATCACCATTTGCCGTTACCCGATCAGCACCAGTAATTACAAGATCAACCATACCATGTTGCATAAGGTGACCACCCACATTGTCTGCAATGACTGTGTGTTTAACCCCATGATGCTTTAATTCAAAAGCTGTTAAGCTTGCACCTTGATTGCGGGGGCGTGTCTCATCGACCCAGACATGCAGATCTATCCCTTCTTCAAACGCTTTATATATTGGAGCCGTAGCAGAACCAAAATCGACAAATGCAAGCCAGCCTGCATTGCAGTGGGTCAAGATATTAACCGTCTCACCCTTTTTCTTTTTACTCATTTCTCGAATGAGCTCAACGCCGTGACGTCCAAGGCTTTCACAAAAGTGAGCATCTTCATCTGCAATTTCACGAGCAATATGGAGAGCCTCTTTTACTTTCTCTCTATTTTCGGTAAATGGCTCAATAGCCTTGAGTTGTCGATCGACAGCCATTGCCAGATTGACTGCTGTAGGGCGTGTTGCTTTTAATGTATTAGCCCAACCTTCAACACGCTCATCAAAACTTTCATGAGGGAGAGCATCGAGACAGGCAAGATACATACCATAGCCTGCAGTTGCACCAATCAGCCCTGCACCTCGTACCAGCATATTAGAGATAGCATCACATGCATC
>JAOPTW010000085.1:0-39508 GCA_051532035.1 Fibrobacterales bacterium
GTTGAACGCTATAAAGACTTGACTAAAACGTATCCGGATATTATTCAGCGGGCTCCCCAGCGAATGATTGCATCGTTTTTAGGAGTGACTCCAGAGGCCTTGAGTAAAGTTCGGGGTGTGTTGGCTCGTTCAAAATAATTCAATAGTGCCCTCTAAAGGGCAAAAATAGACCTGTGTTACGGTTTTAGAATTTCTTAATCTAGATTAATGCATCCCTGATTGTAATAGAATATTATTGTAGTATAGCAATGATAGAGTGCCTCTGGTTACTCACAATATAAGGAATACTATTATGAATAAGAGAGATAGAATAATCTACTGGGTTGTAACCGGGCTGTTTTCAGCAATGATACTGATGTCGGTGGTAATGTATATCACACAAAATACGATGGTGAGTGAAACCTTTGTACGACTTGGGTACCCCGTGTACATTGTGTATCCTTTGGCATTGCTCAAAGCACTGGGGATACTTGCAATACTCACAAAAAAATCACCACTTCTGAAAGAATGGGCCTATGCTGGGTTTTTCTTTGATTTTATATTGGCTGCTGCTGCGCATAGTATAACCGACGGAGCAGAATATGAAGGAGCTTTTATGGCTCTTGTACTTCTGCTCGCTTCGTATGTGTACGACCGTAAAGTATATGGTATACAAGCACCAACTGTTTCACAGCGATAAGGAGTGTAGGTATGCAACCTCAAATTATAAAAGAAATTAAGCCGCTAGTATTGCCATGGGAAACGCAAGACCCTTTTATATTTTGTTCGTATCACTATGATGAGTATCCGGGGGGTAATGAGAAACTCGGCCCGATACACTCGTTAGATGGACGAAATATCGGCCAGGATTTTGTTTCAAAAGATGGTTGGAATATGTATCACGGTGAATCGGTTCCCGGTTTCCCAGTGCATCCACACTGTGGCTTTGAAACCGTGAGTATTGTTACCAAAGGTATGGTCGATCATTCGGATTCTCTGGGAGGAAGAGGGCGTTTTGGTAATGGCGATGTTCAGTGGGTAACCACGGGGAGTGGTCTTCAGCATTCCGAAATGTTTCCGTTGTTACGAGAAGATGAAAATCCGTTTGAAATTTTTCAGCTCTGGATGAACCTTCCAAGTCGGAGTAAAAAAGTAGCGCCTCACTATAAGATGTTGTGGCGTGAAGATATTCCAGTAGTGGTTCAAAAAGATGCATTGGGTAATAGTGCAACCGTGAGTGTGATTGCAGGGAATATAGAAGGAACAACGGCCTTAGACCCCGCTCCGGATTCATGGGCAGCAGACCCAAAGAACAGCGTTCAGATATGGACCATCAAACTTGACCCCCATGGGGTGTTTACCATTCCGGCATTTGAAGATGACGTTACGCGAACGCTTTATTTTTATGATGGTACTCAGTTAAAAGTGGGGGGTGTAAAAGTACAAGGTAAACAGTTGATGCACTTACAGAGTGCTGTTGATGTAACGATAGAAAATGGTAGCGAGGAGGCCTTTCTCTTTTTTCTTCAAGGAAAGCCGATAGGTGAGCCGTTAGTACAGCATGGTCCATTTGTAGGGAATTCACCTGAAGATATTCAGGAAGCTTTAGCAAAGTACCGTAAAAACCAGTTTGGTGGATGGCCTTGGAAATCAAGGGAGCCTGTACATGATGCAAATAAGGGGCGTTTTGCCGAGTTCCCTAGTGGAGAGTATATTGAGAAGTAGTGGCTTAATGAAACAGAAAAGACCCCTTGGGAGAGGTCTTTTCTGTTGTAGGATTTATAGTGTCAGTAACCCACCGAGGGTACTCCTTATTTTACTTGACCAACTACTACAGCGCCCGTAGTTGAATTAATGAGGAATACAAAGGTTCCTTGGCTCGTTTGAAAGGTATCAATACCAGTCCAAACCTTATTCCAATTAGTATTATAAATCCCTTTCGTATGTATACCACTGTCATTAAGTTTAGAGATATATGTTTGCTTATTACTCTCTTTGTTTAAAAAGAGATATGGTTCTCCGTACAGAGTAATGGGGCGTGCAGTCGTCCATCCTTGTGTCCACGATCTACGGTCGATTCTTGAGTTAAAGGTTCCCGAAGTGTTCATTGGATGGATATCATGTCGTCCAGTAGCTGACTTTCTCAACCACATAACAGTTCCCTGATCTTTGGTATAGGTTACTTGAGCATCATCCCAGCCAGTGGTCCAGGAGGTTGAATAGGTTCTGGTGCCTAATCTTCCTACGTAGCGTCCTGTTGTATTGAGTTCATAAATTTTTACTAAACCAGTGCTTGCTTTTGTCATAAATATAAAAGGCTTTCCGTCCACTTCATACGCAGTAAATGTTGACCAGTACTGTGTCCAGTTACTTTCGTCTATAATTAAATCACCTATGGTGCCATCACTTTCCATTTCATGAATAACTGCACGCCCAGTTGCTTCTTTATACATGAGCATATAGGTTGTACCACCGATAATATACGGTTCAAAATGGGTCCACCCGGGAGTCCATGTTTTACTGTATGTGCCCTCACCAATAGTTCCGTCTTCATTTAAGCGGTGAATATATGCGTAGCCAGTAGAGCTTTTCATTAAAAGGATAAAGTTTGAAGAACCAACAGTATAGGTTTTTATAACATCCCATCCAGAAGACCAGGTGCGTTGGTCTATATCATCCCAGTGGTCTGGTGCACCATAGAGCTCTTGAATAAATTCTTTATCCTTTTCACTGAGGTCATAGCCTAATCCTAAGCCACCAGCTTCATATGCTGTTCTTACATCTGGATGAGCATCTAAATAACTCGTTTTAGGAATATAAGTACCGACACTTGGTTTCATGAACATAATTGATGAAAAATCTACATTAGAATAATTGTCGTTTTCATAGTTTACATTATATTCCCAGTCGGCATATGCACTACAACGAAGCGTTAAGTCATCTTGTGATACAAGGTCTGCTACAGAAGAAACTTCAGGATGAAGATTCTCATGGCCTAAACCAAGAGCGTGTCCCAATACATGGAGTGCTGTGTTGTATGCTTGGTCGTACCCACCAATAGTGGTTATTCCTCTATCTTCTTTATAGCTAGGAAATTCACGGGAATGTTGTGTTAAATTACTTACAGAAATTGACAACTCCCCATCAAAGAATCGAGTACCATTCGCTCTTTTTTTAAGTCCAATTGAGCTTTGACCAATGCGAGAACCTGGATAATCTGACCCAGTGGCAGGATCATCAAATCTTTTGTTGACTATTGGAATGACGGGGGTATTTGCCCATTTTGGGTCAGTTTCTTCGCCAGTGATATCAATGAATTCTATATTAGCATATCGTTCCCAAACATCCATTGCTTTACGAACATCTTCATCATAAAATGCCCATCCCCAATACCCATTTCCTGCGGACCGATGTGCAAAATAGTAGTATACCTTGCCGTTGGGCCAGAGATTTACTTTAGTATCATATTCTTCTTTGATCACATCATCACACGCTGGTGAATACCCGGCAACTTCTTCAGTGACGCCACGCTTTGCGGTTAATTTTGGGTGCTCAGTATTTTCTGTTCTGTAGAGAATATCATCTTGATATACCGTGTAACCTTCAGGAGCAGGTAAGGGGGCATTGTGATATTCTATGGTGCCTGTATCATGTGCATCAGTTTCATTTTCTACAGCGGTAACAACAGGACCAGTATTGGGTGCTGAATCAGTGCACCCCACAATTGATAACAGTAACATAACGGTGAGTATACAGTATTTCATTAATTTTCCTTGTGTTTGTTATTTAAAGTTGATGTAATATTAAAAATCAACATGATTGATTTGAACGTTGGAAAATTGTTGTTTGTAATATACTGTTCACAGCTAGTAAACAGTAATGAGTGGAATTTAATAATAAAATTCCGCAGAATACGTGGAGTATGATAGTATACCTATCACGGTTTCAGATGAAATGCACAAGAGAGTGTATGAACTGCACACCGGTGCAAATACTTTGTATTAGAAATTGGCCAAGTATTTAAATGTGAACAAAAAGACATAATTCGTTCACATTTCCCTCACATTTGGTTTCTATTCTTTGAGTATAATCAAATTGCAAATACACGTATAAGGACACACAAATGAAAATTACTTCAAAAATTTTGACAGCTGCAGCACTTCTTTTAAGTACTACAGTATCTGCACAACACTATGAGCTCGTTTCTCAAAATAAAACAGCATATGCTTCTTCTGAAGAGAGTAATCAACTCTCTGCTGCAAATGCTTTCGATGGTAATGGGACTTCACGGTGGGGATCAAGCTTTTCTGATAATGAGTGGATTGCAGTAGATCTTGGCGAAAGTGTTGCTGTGAGCAGAATTATTCTTAATTGGGAAAATGCCTATGCTACTAAATACAGCTTGTCATTTTCTGAAGACGGTCAGACTTGGAAAGGTCCATACACTTGGAGTACTACTGGTCAAGGTGGTATAGAGACTATTGACTATAATTTTGGTACAGCACAACATGTTAAATTGCACTGTGATGAAAGAGTTACCCAATATGGTTGTTCATTATATGAAATTGAAATTTACCAAAGAACCCTTGAGACTGCTAATAAGAGCACAATGGTTGATTTTAGAGATGGGCAGAAGTATGAAACAACTACAATCGGTAATCAGGAATGGTTGGCAGAAAACCTAAATTACGAATCACAAGAAGGATCTGTATGTTATAACAATTCAGAGAAGTTTTGTGAAACATTTGGGAGACTGTATACGTGGGACGCTGCTATGGCAGGTTCTGAGTCAAGTGCCGCTAACCCGAGTAATGTTCAGGGGATTTGCCCAGAAGACTGGCATTTACCAAGTGCCGCTGAATGGGATGAGCTTATTGCATATGTTGACGTAATAAATGGCAGTGATGAAGCGGGTTATAGCCTGAAAGCACAATACAGCTGGCAAGACAATAATGATCATGACCTCGGTAATGGTAACGACGAGTTTGGTTTTGGGGCTGTAGCAGGCGGGGATCAAACAAGTAGGTCATCACGTATTGCGCTCTATGGTCAGTATTTGACGAGTGAAGAAGTTGATGCCCAGTATGCAAAGCTATATGCCATGATGGCGTATAATGATTTGATTCAGGGAACCATCGGTAAAAAAACCGTAAAGTTTTCAATACGCTGTGTAAAAAACTAGCGGTACGAATAGTACTGTAGTCTAAATGTTTAACGTTTGGATTGAGCAGAACAGTAACACTTGAAATTATACCATTAAAAAAAGGACGTCTATTAATTAGACGTCCTTTTTAGAGTACATGGGGGTGTTCTCTCATTACATTGCGATATCTGATTCAGTGTTCGTTGCTGTGTTGATTACCTCCTCTTTTGATTTTTTTGTTCTTGAGTATTGAGTACGTTGGTGTTCGCTCTTAAAGAGCGCGAGTATCTTAGGTTCTTTTTTGAATACAAACTCTGCACAAGTTCTGATTTTGACAACCGTTGTATTTAAAAGTGTGATAGCCTGATCTCTGATAACACGACTCTCTTTGCTGTTGCTACGATCGATCTTTGCAGACATCTGCATTGGCCCGAGTTCTTCAGAGATCTCTTTGGTTCGTGCAAGGAGGGCTGTAGGAAAGTTCGTTGCTTCAAGCTCGGGGAGTATGGTTTCACTTAACCGTGCTAAGTCAAAGAGGTCTTGAATCATATCACTAATGTTTGTTCCTTTTGAAATCTTTTTAAGGACTTCAATCTTTTTTGGGGCCTTTTGACATGCATATTTAAATTCAGTTAAGAGGGTGTCTCTGAGTTCAAAAGCCTCAGGTGCTATCTCTTTCCATGTTACTTCATTTGAACCGGTATCGATGTGCATGTTAGATTGCGCAATACGTGCGGCACCGGTTAATTTAGTAAGAGCAATCGTGTCAGCATCCTTGTAATTACGCGCTCTCAATGGCTCAATATTCCGTTTTACAATCTCTCTGAGTTGCTCTGCTTCTTTGAGATAGGTGTCAATGGTCATATTCACGATAGCGAATGAATCACGAGGTACTGCTAGTATCTCCGGAAGGAGTTCGGCATAATACTCTTCGTATTTTGTTATAGTCACTTCTGGTGCTACGAGTGTATTGCTGGTCTCATTTACTAGAGTAGGAGTATTTTCTGTTTTGTTATCTGCTTTATTTTTGGACAAAGTGTCCTCCATAGTAGGATTAGTTTTAACTCATCATGCTGGACTGCCCAGCAAGTGAGGTTCTCATCTATCAAATCATTTTCAAAATCGTAAGAACAGTAATTAAACGGTGGCCAAACGAATAAAGTAACCTTGACGTAATATTTTTTTTCATTTCGTTCACTTTTTAGTTTTTTTATGGGTTATGACGCTTAATCATCGTTCATAGGTGGAATAGTGGTGTTCTTAGGTACCTCAGGCTCTGTTCTTAGGTGGTTGAGTAGTGTTCTGGGGTCAAAAAGTTACAATCATAGGTGGTTAGGGTACCGTTTGTAGGTGAAATAACTAAAGCCGATGGTACAATGGAGCCTAACGAGGGTGAAAGGGTGGTGTTCTTAGGTGAAATAATGGCGGTCGATGGTGCAATTACTATCAACTTATGTGCTCGGGAGTGTTGCCCGAGTCAAAAAGTGGTGTTTGTAGGTGGATTTATTGCCATCTGGTGTGGTATGGAGGGTAACTCGGGTGGAAGGTTGCCATTTGGTGGTTGGAAATACGGTAGTGTTCAGATTTTTGTGTAAATCATTGGGAGTGTTCAGGTGCATCGTAGCCTAAAAATCTGTTTTAGGGCTCAATCGTAGTCTAAAATATTCTTAATGTACTTGTATTCGCTGTTTGTTGGGGATTTGCTCTCTAGGGTGATTGGTGCTTTACTAGTTTGTAATGTGGTTTTTTGCTTACAATATGTTTGTACTACTGAGAGCGTGTTTTAGATGGATATACAATGAATGATAAAACGATAGATGGGCTCTTTGAGATCATGGATACCTGGCGTCACTTTCCCAATTGGCAGCTTGAGCGGCGGGCGGATATATTCTTTGCGCTCTTTATGGAGGAGATTCTCTCTATTGCGGGGATAACTGATATCACCGGTATCATTCCAGAGTTCCCTGTGCGGGTGGGGGAGGTGTACCCTGATGATGATACCAATAGATCGTTTAAGATTGATTATGTGGCTATTACTAAAGAGAAGGTGTGGTTGGTTGAGTTAAAGACCAATCAAGAGTCGCGTCGTGCTAAACAGGATGAGTATCTTACTCGGTCACAGTTGTTGGGCTTTGATGTACTGCTTGATGGAATTCTTAAGATTTATGATGCTACGAAGGCTAAGGATAAGTATCGGTGTTTGTTGGATGCGCTGTGCGATGCTGGGGTGTTGGTTAAGTCTAATGCTACATCGTATGTGAAACGGCATGTGTATCGGGAGTGTGAGGTTGTGTATATTCAGCCGGTTGGTAATTGTGGGAGTGGTGATGATGAGAAGGTTATTTCGTTTCGGCAGATTGTGAGTAGTGGGGTTTTGAGTGGGGAGATTGGGGTTAGGTTTGCTGAGAGTTTGGGGGAGTGGAGTGATGGTTAGGGGCGCCAAAGGATCTAACTAACATTTTACCAAATGATAATGCTGCTGAATAGTTATTTCTTAGTAAAAATAAAGGAAAATTATAAATTGTGAATATGAATAGTACCATTGTAAAAATGCCTCATAAATTTGAAAAAGGGCAAAATCGTCAAGTATCAGAAGCAATCTCTACAGGCAAAGATGCAACCCTACTTGTTTTGGATTTTCAAGACTTGTGTTTTTCGCACCCGTTGTCGATGTTAAAAGTCGCTACTTTTATAAGGCAAGTTGCTAAATATAGAAGGGAAAGAGGGTTAAGAACTGAGGCGATAAATATTGATTATTCAAGGAATTGTCATGGCTACTTAAATTATGTCGGTTTCTTTGACTTCATTGGACTTGAAGGTGTAACAAATCCTGTCGGTGCAGCTCCCGGGTCTTCTTCCTATATACCTATTACAGAGATTAGTAAGGCTGAACTTGAAAACCTTATGAAAATTCAAAATTTATCATTACATGATGTGATTTTTGAAAAAGCAGATCAGATTACAAATAACATTGTTGGCTATGAAGATCTTTATATTAAGAAAGTATTGAGATATTCGTTTAAAGAGATTTTAAGAAACGTATTTGAACATTCTGGAGCAGAAAAGTGCTATATCGCCGCACAACATTACCGAACGGGTATAGTGCAATTCGGGATATTAGATGAGGGAATAGGAATAATTGGCACACTCAGTCGTAAGTACAGAATCGAAACTGCGGAAGCCGCATTGAAATATTCAATCACACCTGGTGTGACTTCAGTAGACTTAGAGGATCCTTTTGAGAATAAAAATAATAACTCAGGATATGGACTTTTTATTTTATCTGAAATATCAAAGTTATATGGCTGGTTCGAAATTGGTAGTTCAGGAGGTTCGTTGTTAGTAAATGCCAAAGGACAGTCTTACTCTAATTATCCTGACTTTCAAGGCACATTTATTGGGATAAATTTTCATGAACGCGACTTTAATTTTGATGAAAAGATCAATGAAATTGTCGAAAATGGGGAACTGGAAGCGCGGCTACATGGCTATAATACTAAAGCGTCCAGTTCATCGAAAAAATTTTAACACATGAGGAATCTATGAGTAACAAATGTTTCGTAATAATGCCTTTTTCAGAAACTTTTGAAAGATATTATAAAGGTATAATCAAGCCGGCAATTCAAAAAAATGATTTAGACCCTATTAGAGCAGATAGTCTTTTTAAATCTACCCATATTATGGAAGATATATGGAATTCAATAAAAGAAGCAAACATTTGTATTGCAGAGCTCACTGGAAAAAATCCTAATGTATTTTATGAGCTCGGATTAGCTCATGCTCAGAAAAAGCCTGTGATATTAGTATCAGAAAGTATAGATGATGTTCCCTTTGATCTCAGACCACTTAGGGTTTTAATATATGATAAGAATGACCATGAATGGGGCAAAAACCTTCTTGATAAGATAGATAAGGCCATTAAAGAGACTATTAAATCCCCGTCAAAAGCTATACCACAAACTTTTCGTGATTATAAAGCACCTGTTTCAGCGGGAGAAATAGATTTTACTTCCCGCATGGATGAGCTAGAATCAGAAATTGTGAGGCTTCAAATGAGTCAAAATTACGGAACACCTCCACAAACTTACCCAATTGTTGTAGGTCCATTTGAAGAGGAAGAAGAATTTGACGAGTTTTTTAAATTAGGTGACAATGTAGAGCACCCTAAATTCGGTCCGGGCACTGTGATTGCTACTGAGGGTGGAGGGATTTATATAAAATATACAGTTAAATTTAGCAATGATATTGTTAAGAAGATAATGCATAAATATGCCAATTTGAAAAAAATTAGTGAATAAGGTTTCTTAGGAATAAAGAAGAACATGACAACAAACACAAACAACCTCGCAGCATACATCTGGTCCCTCGCAGATCTCCTTCGTGGATATTTCAAGCAGTCTCAATACGGTAGAGTAATCCTTCCATTCACCCTCCTCAGAAGACTTGAGTGCGTACTCGAAGCATCTAAGGATAAGGTTCTGAAAGAGAACGAGAAGGTGAAGAAGATGAAGCTCCCTGAAGAGGCTTCTGAGAAGTTGTTGCTGAGGAAGACTAATGGTCTGGCTTTTTGCAATACATCTAAGATGGACTTGAGCAAGCTTGGTGAATCGGGTATTAAGGATAACCTTGAGTCATACATACAGGGGTTCAGTAAGAGTGCGCGGGAGATATTTGAGTATTTCAATTTTACTGAGTTTATTGGTCAGTTGAATGATGCCAACCTGCTCTATAAAATTGTGCAGAAGGTGCAGAATACAGATCTCAGTCCTCAGTCGGTCTCTAACTATGAGATGGGGCTTATCTTTGAAGAGTTGATTCGTAAGTTTGCAGAGAGTTCTAATGAGACAGCGGGGGAGCACTTTACTCCTCGTGATATCGTGCGTCTTACTACTTCGCTTGTATTTCTTGAAGATGATGATGCACTGTCGAAAAGTGATATCATCCGAACCATTTATGATCCTACTGCCGGAACGGGTGGATTTCTCTCTTCTGGTATGGAGTATGTATATGAATTGAATCCTAATGCGGTGATGCGTGCCTATGGTCAGGAGCTTAATCCTGAGAGTTATGGTATCTGTAAGGCTGATATGCTCATTAAGGGGCAGGAAGTTGATAATATCAAGTTGGGTAATACGCTCTCTAATGATCACCTCTATGGAGAGACCTTTGACTACATGCTTTCGAACCCTCCTTTTGGCGTAGACTGGAAGAAGATTGAGGGGAGTATTAAAGATGAGCACATTCAGAAAGGGTTTGATGGTCGTTTCGGGCCGGGGCTTCCTCGGGTATCTGATGGATCGCTTCTCTTTGTAAGTGCTGCTTAGCATGTTTTTTATAAATGAATCGTCTAGTAGTTGTATTGATTGAGGTTAGAGTTTAAAATATTATATAAGGAAATAGGTAATGGAAATATCACCAGATAATCAAATAATAGACAGAGTTTTTTCTAACACAACATATAATATTGACTTCTATCAGAGGGACTATAAATGGACTGCTGAGCCAGTTTTACGTTTACTCGATGATATATTCTTTAAGTTTAATATTGAATATAAAAAGAATGATGATCTTAAACCTAGTACAGAGACTGTTGTTGCGAAGTACCCATGGTATTATCTAAACACCTATGTAACAAACGCTATAGAAGGGAAAGTCTATGTTGTAGATGGGCAACAACGACTTACTACCTTAACTCTAATATTGGTTAAACTATTGTCACAGTCAAAAGAACTAAAGTGTGAAGAACCTTTTTGCAAATGGATAGAGAGCAAAATAACTGGATATTCAGGGGGTAGTTTTTCTTTTTGGATGAATCATGAACGGTCGATTTCAGTTTTGGAGGCCTTATTTAAAGGTGATATAGAGTTAAAAGATATAGACACATCAGCGAGTATTACATCGGTTAATATGGTGAGTAATTATAAAACAATTGGTAAATGGCTTGATGAACAATTAGAGTCACAGCACAAATTTAAAACATTTGTTCATTACTTTATGCACCGACTTGTCCTTATAAATTTATCAGTTGAGCAAACAGAAGTACCAATGGTGTTTGAAGTGATAAATGATAGAGGGGTTAGGTTAAAACCCTATGAAATTATTAAGGGTAAGCTCCTTGGGCAAATTGATAAATTTGAATTGGATAAATACGATTACAATTCACTTTGGGAAAAGCAAGTAATAAATATAAACAATTTCAAAGAAGATGAAATAGATACTTTTTTTAGGTATTACCTAAAGGCAAAATACGCGAATAGTCGGAAAGAAGGGACTAAATTTGACGGTGATTATCATCGGGAAATGTTTACCCAAGAAATGAATGAATCCCTACAGCTAAGCCATAACCCCTCTAAAGTTAAGGAATTTCTTAATACCACATTTACCTATTACAGTGAATTATATATAAAGCTGTTGAACGGTTACTACGCGAAAAATCAAAAATTCCCGTCTGTATTTGTTAATAGATTGAATGAAATGGATGGACAATTTCTATTAATCTTATCAGCCTGTAATTTAAATGATACAGATGAAGATGAAAAAATAGAAAAGGTAGCATTTGAAATAGATAGACTATTTTCTTTACTACAGCTACAAAATTCTTATGATAGTAATGCCTTCTATGAAGTGCTATATAATATATCGCAAGAAATACGTGATGGTTCTGTAGAGGGAATTCGCCCTGTTTTTGATAAATATTTATTGCAAGAATTATCAAGTAGAAGAAATTCAGAGGCAACGGATTGCATTCAGTATGCCTTTTTTAGAAATACAGGTATAAGTTTAAACCTGAGGTTTAAAAGGTACTTTTTTGCGCGGATTGATCAGTTTTTTAGCGATAAATTAAACTTAGGTATGAAGCACCCTTTAGAAGAGCTAGTATCAAAAACAGGGGCTAAAAGGGGATTTCATATAGAACACATCTTGTCTCATAATGAAGAAAACATTTCACTTTTTAACCATGATGATGATCTGTTTGAGCAGGAAAGAAACAGGTTAGGTGGTATTCTGTTACTTAAAGGTAAGGATAATTGCTCAAGTAATAATGAGCCGTATGAGCAGAAATTAAAGACCTATGCTAATACACTATACTGGAATGAAACACTACGAGAAGATGCTTACAAGTCAAAGCTTGATATGAACGCATTAATGAACGAATATAAACTAGATTTAAAACCAATGAATACATTTGGTTTAGATGAATTAGAGGTACGCCAAAGGTTGCTGTTTGAAATTTCAAAAATTATTTGGAATTGAGTCATTAGTAATTCATAAATGACTAATTAATACAAAAAAATTAGGCGTTATGAAACAATTACTTTAAGGGTAAAAAATGATTGAAGTTGGAAATATCGTAAAAAATCTAGATATCAATGAAAGTGTAAAGATTATTGATATAAAAAATTTAGGCACTATGAAGTCAGTGTCATATATTGGTGTAAATAGTCAACGAAACAGTAGCAAAGTATTAGATCAAGCTACTTTTGATTCATTGGAGATTATCGGTAATGACAAAGAACACCATTTTACTGGCGACCCTACCAAATTTAAACTTTATGCTGAGGCAGAACGAATAAATTCTGCCTATCAATTTGATCCATTATTTGCAGTTAACTGTAGTATAGTAGATCCACTACCACACCAAGTGGAAGCTGTTTATCGCTATTTGCTCCCATTGCCTCAAATTCGTTTTTTACTTGCAGATGATACCGGCGCAGGAAAAACAATAATGGCTGGCTTACTTATTAAAGAGTTGATGATGAGAGGGCTGGTAGAAAGAATTTTGATTATAACTCCTGGTGGTTTGACTAAGCAATGGCAAGAAGATGAGATGGGATTGAAATTCAATATTCCCTTTAAGCTTGTTAATAGAGCAGTGTTTAACTCGGACCCAACAATCTTTTCAAATTCAAATAAAATTGTTACTTCAATTGACTTCCTGCGTGGTGAGGATGTTATGAATGTCCTTGAGAGTACAAGATGGGATATGATAATTGTCGATGAAGCGCATAAACTTTCGGCCTTTGAATATGGCAAGAAAAAATATGTATCAAAACGGTATGAAGCAATTCACAAAATGTCGTTGCTTACTGAGCACTTGCTTCTTTTGACAGCAACACCGCATAGAGGCAGAAAAGATACTTTTAGGAATTTATTACAGTTATTAGATGAAGATATTTTTTCTTCAGACTCCATGGTAACCTCGCGGGTTAAAGAGGTTGGAGAAGAAGGTGTGAATAAGTTCTTTATCAGAAGATTAAAAGAGCAAATGAAAGATTGGGATGGAAAACCTTTATTTAAACCTCGCCATACTAAAACTACTTGTTATGAATTAACTGAAGATGAGAAACTATTATATAAAGAAGTTACTTCGTATCTAACGAGGAAGCGAAAGCAAGCAGTAGAAAAACAAAATATACATGTAGAATTGACGTTGATGGTGATGCAGCGTAGATTGACAAGTTCCATTTATGCTATAAATAAAACACTGAATAATAGATATAAAGCCCTTAAAGGTCTTTTGGAAGAATTAACCAACAATCCAGCTCTTCTAAAAAAGAAATTGAAGTTTGATTTCGATATGAACAATATTGATGATTATGATGAGTTGAGCGATGATGAACGAGAGGCTTTAGAAGAAATTATATCTGACCCTAGAAAGGCAAAGCTTTTTACAACTGCAAATGACCTCAAAGAAATTAGGGAAGAGGTTGCCGAAGTTAAAGTACTTGTAGAGTTAGCTGATAGTCTACTAGGAAAAGATGAGCAAAAAGTCATTAAAGTTCGCAACTTGATGAAATCACAGGGCGTTCTTGAAAATGATGAGAAAATTGTGATTTTCACTGAACATAAAGACACCTTAATTTATCTAGAAAATACTTTTACTCAAGATGGCTATACGGTTGAGACAATCCATGGTGGTAAATCTGTAGACCAACGTCGTCAAGCTCAATTTAATTTTGCAAATAAAGCACAAATACTTCTTGCAACTGATGCGGCGGGCGAAGGAATAAATCTTCAATTTTGCCGTTTACTTATAAATTGGGATATTCCATGGAACCCCAATAGACTTGAACAACGTATGGGTCGGATTCATAGATATGGTCAAGAAAAGGAAGTAATCGTATTTAATTTAGTCGCGCAAAATACGCGTGAGGGTATGGTCCTTGAAAAGTTATTGAAGAAACTTGATTTAATTAGAGATCAATTAGGGGATGACCGTGTTTATGATGTTATTTCGGATATATTTGAAGGCGTAAATCTTCAGGATGTTGTAAATAGTACATTCGAAGGTACTGCAACTGAATATGATGCATATATTGAGTCTAAATTCACAAAGGAAAATGTATCAATTAAAATTGATGAACAGAAAGACTCACTTGGACATAGTAATGTAGATTATTCAGGGGCAAGACTTTTAAAAGAAAATTCTGATGAAAAAAGATTACAACCAATATATGTTAAACTGTTTTTTGAAAAGGCGTTAGAGAGTCTTGGTGGTAAGTACGAGGAAGTTAGGCCGTCGATTTACAAAATTATAGAGTTACCAAGTGATATTGTAAGGCTACTGAGTCGAAATTATAATGTCTCTACAGAAATAGCTGATGTACTTTTCTGTTTTGATAAAAAGGTGTTCCTAAATTACCAATCATCCGCTGATTTGGGTTGTGTGCATTATATTAATCCAGGAAACCCAGTGTTTGATAGTGTTGTACAAGTAGTATTAGACTCTTATCGTGAAGAGATGGTCAAAGGTACTGTTTTGGTGTCACCTGAAGATAAAAGTGAATATTTTGCATATTTTATAAAGTCACAGATCACAGATAATAGACCATCTTTTTCTCATGTGAGTATAGCGGATGAACGGTTGGGGTTAGTTTCTCAGGTGGCTGGAGAATATGCATTGACTTCACCAGCCAAATTTCTTGATCTACATGCCCCTGTAGAATTTGCCAAGAAAATAGACGCTCCACTGTTAGATATTACTGATGAAATACTTGCATGGTCTTTTCAGAATATTACACAACCACAGTTTAATGACTCTAAAGAGAAAGTTAAAAAAGATGCTCATAAGCGAAAAGAGTATCTTGAAACAGCTTTTACCCATATTATAATGGACATGAATGATAAAATAAATGAATTACAGGGTAAAGTCTTGTATGGAGATAAAAAAGCTGGTGAAAAAATTGTGCATTTTCAAGAAAGGATTGAGGAATTAAATAAAAGGAAATTTGATCGAATAAAACAGCTTGACCAAATGATGCAGTTAGAAATGTGTCCTCCTGAAGTGCTTGGTTGTGCTTATGTTGTTCCATTATCTCAAGTAGAATACAACTCACATTATGGTATGTCCCGTGATGATGAAGTTGAAGAAATTGCTATGAATATAGCTATGGAATATGAAATAAAGAATGGCTGGGAACCAAAGGATGTATCTCTAAATAATGAAGGGTATGATATCAGGAGTGTCAACTCTGAGTCAATAAAGCGATATATAGAGGTTAAAGGTCGATCCGCTGATGGGGGAATTATGGTTTCTGAGAATGAGATGAACCGCCTCTCCCAATTGGGTGAAACCGCCTGGTTATACATCGTAATTCATTGCAAATCAACTCCTGAATTGTTTAGAATTCAAAACCCTGCTAAAAACCTTAAATTTGAGCAAAAATCAAAGGGGATTCAATACTTTGTGGGAATGGGTGAATGGAGAACTAAAGTGTAATTGCTATATTGATTCTATCCAAAAAAAGAAGAAATCCGTAAAAAATGCTGGTTTTTATATGAAATTGGTTCAATAGTTAATGAATAGGAGTAAAAATGGCCTTGTGTAAAAGATTGATAGAGGTTTCTATGCCAGTAAAAGAAATTTCTGCTGAAAGTGTGCGAGACAAATCTATTCGTAATGGGCATATCTCTACTCTTCATTTATGGTGGGCTCGGAGACCGTTACCTGTTTGTAGAGCAGTAGTTTTTGCAAGTCTAGTCCCAGATCCTTTAGATGTAAATTGCTCACAACAGTTTAAAGATTGTGTTGAACTGCTATTAATGAATAATGCTGATGTAAATAGCAGTTTTTCTGCTGATGTATATAAACCATACGATGATATTCCATTTACAGCGATTGTGGATCCAATGGAAGATAATCTACGCAATAGATTGATGATGTTTATAGGGAAATTTTCTGACACATTTTTAAAAAATGAGAAGGTAGGTGAGAAGACTCCATCAAAAGATCAAATAAGCGATTATTCACTAATAAAATGGGAAAATAAGAACAATGAAAGCATAATAGTTATTGCTCAAAAATTAATATGGGTTGCATATAATTCAGAAAAAAGCGACAAGGACAAAAAGTCATGTGAAGAATTATTAATTAATTTTGAAGAACATTTACAAGGAATTAAAAAATCAGAAAAAGATTTGTTTTTGACAGTCAATAGGCATATTTTAAACGATGATATAATAAATAAGGAAAGTTTATTAGCTAGTGCTATTGAAGGTTTTTTGAATAATATGCCAAAAGTTTTCGACCCTTTTGCAGGAGGCGGGGCTATTCCACTGGAGGCTGCAAGATTGGGGTGTAAGTCTTTTGGCAATGATATTAACCCAGTAGCCCATATTATTCAAAAAGGAAGTTTAGAATATCCCCAACGTTTTGGTAAAGAAATAAGGTACTCTATCGATGAGTATAATAGACTCTATGACCCAGTTGTAATGCCTATTGAATCACAAAATTATTATGGTGATAATATAATTGTGAAAAACAGGTTATCTCATGATGTTGAATACTGGGCTAAAATTCTTATATCAAGGGCTCATGAGAAGACTTTAGATTATTATAAAATTGATAAATCTGAAAATGCACCAATTCTTTATTACTGGGCTAGGGTGGGTGTATGTTCAAATCCAAGTTGCATGGCACATGTTCCTTTATTGAAACAGTTCTATCTTTCAAAAAGAAGAGGAGCTGATAAAAAAAACTATGTGTATTTAAATCCAATTATAAAGGATAATAATGTTTCTTTTGAGATTAAAAACGGTGAATGTGATTTGGAGGGCTGGAATAAAAGAACTAATCTAGTATGCCCTTGTTGTGGTAATGTAACTGACTCAAAGGTATTAAAGAAACAGTTTGTAGATGGCATTGCTTATGATAAATTGTTAGTGGTAGTATATCAAGGCGAGAAAGGGAAAGACTTTAGAATATCAACGGAGCAGGATTTAAGCCTGTTGAATAAAATACCTCATATTGATAGAACTGAATTTTCAAGTAAAATGCAAGTAGGTAATAATAGGAACTTCAATACACCTGGTTGGGGGGTAACAAATTTCAATGAAATGTTTAATAAAAGACAATTTTTTGGAATTTATATGTTAATTACAGAATTTGATAAAATAAAACAATATTTTTCTGAAACTAAAGTCTATCCAAAGGAGTATTCAAAAGCTGTTTCAACCTATATAGGGATCTTAATTGATCGAATTATTGCTCGTAATAATTCTTTTTGTGTGTGGCATATTTTGCAGGAAACAGTAGAACACCCTTTTGGAAGACAAGCAATACCTATGGTGTTTGATTATCCTGAAATGAATATGTTTAGTAATTTATCAGGAGCTTGTTTGGGTCAATTGCCCCAAGTATTAGCAGTGATAAATAGTGAATCTGGATTTAATGTTACAACTTGTAGTAATTCATCTAGTGGTGATGAAATGCAATTCAAGAGTAAATACATTACAGCAACAATTACAGATCCACCTTATTTTGATGCAATTGCATATGCTGATTTAAGTGATTTCTTTTATTTATGGCTAAAAAGAACATTAAAAGATTATTATCCCCTTAATTTTTCGACACCACAGACTCCAAAAAGTGAGGAATGTACAGCATTGAAACACCATCATTTAGGTGATATAAAGAAAGCTGAACAGCATTTTGAAGCTAAATTGAAACAGGTATTTATTGCCATTGAGAAACAAACCAATGGATTGGTTTCGATAATGTTTGCACACCAAAGTACCAAAGCCTGGAGTACCCTTTGTAATTCAATCTTATTGTCTAATATGAATATAAGTGCAAGCTGGGCTAATGATACTGAAATTACTGGAGCCCTTAAATCAAAGAAAGCCACATTAGCTACTTCTGTTACAGTTTCATGTCGACCAATACAAAGAATTGGTATTGGAGAATACAGGAAGGTTAAAAGAAACATTGATACGAAAATAAGAAAAGAAGTAAAATTTTTGTATGAGCTAGGGTATCGAGGTGCAGATTTGTTGACTGCATGCTTTGGTCAAGCAGTAGGAGAGTTTGGCCAGTATGAGACCGTAGAAAAGGCTGATGGGTCAGAGGTTACTGTTGTTGAGCTACTTGAAATGGCGCGAGAAGCAGCTTTTAATGCAATAATAAGTGATATAGACACTGACGATGCGACTAGGTTTTATATTGGCTGGTTAAACTTATTTGGTTTTAGTGAAGCAACACACGATGATGTAAGAAGGGTATCTCAAATAGGATTAAGCATCGATGCAGATGAACTCGTCTCTACAAATATTCTTCACAGAGAAGGCAGTAAAGAGCATTTAACAACTTTAAAGCAACGTATTGATAAAGATTCAAAACTTGGACAATTTAAAAAAGATTTTGATATTGATAAGGCACATAGGGCAATGTGGCTATACGTCAACCCTGATAGGCAAGTACTGTTGCAATATGTAAAACAGTATGCTGAGAATTCGGAGTCTAGCCTTTGGCGTGTTATCAACTCTTTAGGTGAGTTATTACCACCAGACTCAGAAGATGGCAAAGCCGCTATGGGTTTATTATCAAATAAAGAAATGTTAATTAGAGAATCAAAATCGTTACCAGCAGAAGCAGAACAGGAATCACTGTTTTAATTATTAGGAACTATTATGAGTGAATATAAATCAGAAAATTTACATAAAGCATTGGGGGATTTTGTTGAAGCAATGCGACTCTATGTATATACTCTTTTAAGTAAAGAGCATGGTGATAATTGGGTTTCCGTATATATTAAAACATTGTCGCCCAAACAAATTTCAGACTGGGAGAAAGGGGTTACCAATGGTAGTACCCCTTCAGCTCTAGTAGATTTCCATAATCTACGTGGCTTTGCACTTGGTTGTAAGGATATTTTGCGAAACGATTTTGGGAGAGATGCAAATAATTTACCTACTTGGCTTGGAGATATTGCAGAAGTTAGGCATAAATGCAACCACTATCAGCAATTAGATGATTTAGATTTTCAAAATGCTTATGTCAATATGTTGAAAATTTCTAAACAATTGAAGATGGATGAGCTTGAAGTGAGGCTAACTCATTACCAAAAGGGTGAAAGTAATAAACCAATTAAAGCTGATACCCCAAAAAAAGATGTTAACAATTTTGCAATGTTACCATGGTTTAAAAATATTGAGCCGCACCTTGATATTAAGAATGGTGCATTAGATGAGTCTATCTTTGCAGCGAACCTTGGTGAAGTAGCTATTGGTAATGGTAGAGAAATTTATCAAAACCATACAATATTTTTCCAAAAAACCTTTTTTACTGAAGGGTTAAAGAACATTATTAAACGTGTAGTAAAAGGGTTAAATGGTGGTGAAGAATCAGAAAATCGAGTAGTTTCATTGCAAACTGGTTTTGGTGGCGGTAAAACTCACTCACTAATCTCAGTATTTCATATCGCAAAATTAGGCAAATCACTTCAGAATTACTCATATGCTCAATCCATATTTGATAGCTCAAGTTTGCCAACATTTGACACTGCAAAAGTTGCAGTATTTACTAATAGAACTAATGACCCGGCTCAAGGGCGCCGAGCTGATGATGGAACCCATATACGAACTCTGTGGGGGGAAATAGCCTATCAACTGGGTGGAATTGAAGCATATAATTTAATAAGAGAAAATGATGAGCAAATGGTGTCTCCTAAGGGTACATTTAAAAAAGTATTGACTTCGTATTCTCCTGCATTAGTTCTTATTGATGAACTAACCGATTATTGTGTCTCCGCTTCAGGAGTAACAGTAGGTTCTGGTACACTTGCAGACCAGACTATTAGTTTTGTCCAAGAACTATCTGAATCTATTTCAGAGACAGACAATTGTGTTCTTGTAGCAACCTTACCGGCTAGTGAAACAGAGGTTGCAAACTCACCTAATGCTGCCCAGCTTTTAACAAGCTTATCAAGTCGATTAGGTAGAGTTGGTGCAGACACAAAGCCGGTAGCAGAAGATGAAATTTACGAGGTAATTAGGAGAAGGCTTTTTGAAGACTTAGGTGACAAAGATGTAATTGATTCTGTAGTTAACTCCTACTTTGACCTATATAAAAGTTTTGGCATGGAAATGCCTGATTATGCGTCAAGAATGGAATATAGAGAAAAACTGAAGAAGTCGTATCCATTTCACCCTGAGTTAATTGATATGTTCAGAGTAAGGTGGGCGAGTCATCATGATTTTCAGCGAACTAGAGGTGTTTTGAGACTACTTGCTGCGATTATATCAGATCTGTGGAAAAGACAAGGATCACTTGTTGGTAATAATTCACTTATACATACAACTGATATAAATTTTGCAAATCTCGACTCTTTAAGTGGCCAGTTGAAAAAATTATATGGTAACGGTTATGATGCTGTTATTGATGGCGATGTTTCGGGTGGCAATTCAAATGCATTCAGAATCGATACTGATAAAAAAGAGTATGGTGATTGTAACTTAGCACAAGGTGTTGCTGCAACAATATTACTCGGCAGTTTTGGTTCAAGTGCTTCGAATAAAGGTCTCGGTATAAAAGACATCAAACTGTGTGCTATAAAACCTCACTCTTTTAATCATAATCAAATTAATGGTGTATTAGACGCTCTAGAGAGTAAAGCGCATTATTTATATTATCAGGCAACTGCAGGTTCAATTGATAAGCATTATTGGTTTAGAACTCAACCGAATATTAATATTCTTATTAATCAAGCAAAAAGTGATATATCCCAAGATGCAATTCATCGTGAGATAATTAGCCGATTAGAAAGTAAAAATAATCCATCGTCAGCATTGAAGTTGTTAATATCGCCTTCGGAAGATGTACCGGAGCAAAAACAGCCAACCCTTATTGTGATGCATCCAAGGTTTAGGCATAGTACTAGTGGGTTAACCCAGGAAGGGACAGAATTTGTTGAAAAAATATCAACAAAGAAAGGTAATGCTGATAGGGTTTATAGAAATACGTTACTTTTTTTAGTCGCTTCTGAGGTTGGATATGCAAAATTAGCTACAAATTTAAAGGACTATTTGGCCTGTAAGAAAATTCAGGATGAGTATAAATCTCAGGTAGATGAAGAGCAAAAAGTCGAATTAAAAAGAAAATTTGATGAGGCAAATAGCTCATCAAATAACCATTTGTCATCTGCATACAGCTGTGTCCTCAAGTATTCAGTTAAAGAAGGGGTAGTGTCATATTTGGTCAAACAATTTAATGATGATTTCACAAGTCAGCTAAGTAACATTGTTGATTTCTTAAAAGAAGAAGAACTACTGCTGGAAATGGTGGGACTTGGGTTGTTAAAAAGGAACAATTTGTTGCCAACCGAAACAAATTCAGTACAAACAAAGACAGTTTATGAGACCTTTTTAAGATATGATGATAAACCAATGATACTTAATTCCGATGCTATAAAAATGAGCTTGCAACGTTATTGCGTTAATGGGGAGTACGCTATAGCTACGGGTGACCCTGATAAATTTACAAATACATATATTAAAGAGGATGTGCCATTCTTTGATGTGCTAGATGAAACTTATTGGTTAGTGCATACCTCTAATGTTGTGGAGTCTGTGGCTGCCCCTGTAGTGTCAACTATTCCAGGTAATACCCCGTCAACAGGCGGTAGTGATAATGTAGAAGAAATACCAGTTGATACTGAATCAATTTCAAAAGTTATCAATTCACTTAGAGTCACAGGGAAAGTTGATCTGGCAAGTTATACGCAAATATTTTCAAGTTTTATTAACCCGTTAATGCAAAATCAGATAGAGATAAATATTGAAATAAAAGCAAAGTCTACTTCTGCGAATCCATTGAATGAAAACTCCTCAACCTATAAAGTGGTTAAAGAGTCTGCTAAGCAATTGGGGTTAAATTTGGATGTAGATTAGTATATAAATTAGAACACCTGGCAGAGACCGGCAAAAAAGCAAAAGCATGGCGCATCGATCTGGTACTCTTTGTAAATGGCCTCCCTATAGTGACTATGGAAATCAAGAGTGAGTTCAAACAAGATATTCAAAATGCTATTAAACAGTATAAAACAACACGCCCTCCTATAGATCCGGAAACAAAGAAGGCTGAACCGCTCTTAACGTTTAAGCGTGGCGCAGTAGTCCATTTTGCCGTGAGCCAATTCGAAGTCTATATGACAACGAACCTTAAAGGAAAAGACACCTACTTCTTACCGTTCAATAAAGGAACCAAAGATGGGGGTAAGGGCAATGACGTTCCCAAAGATAAAAATGAGTACGCTACGGGGTATCTCTGGAATGAGGTACTGCTCCCGGATAATCTACTCAATATCTTAGCACGCTTTGTGCATTTGCAGATTGAAGAGGAAGAGGATTGGGAAGGGCGTAAGTCTAAAAAAGAGACCATGATCTTTCCACGGTATCATCAATGGGATGTGGTGACTAAACTGGTGAACGCCGCAAAGACCGAAGGCCCCGGTAATAAATACCTCGTTCAACATAGCGCCGGTTCTGGTAAGTCAAACTCAATTGCATGGACCGCACACCAACTCTCGTCACTCTATGATGATGACGGTGATAAACAGTTTGCCTCGGTGATTATTGTAACCGACAGAAACGTACTTGATGCACAGCTGCAAGAGACCATCTATCAGTTTGAACATGTAGAGGGTGTGGTAGGAAGGATTAATAACAATGAAGGCGATGGTTCCAAGTCAGAGAAACTGGCGAGTGCCCTAGAGAACTCACAACCGATTATTATTGTAACCATCCAAACCTTTCCCTTTGTACTCAAAGCCATAGAGAATAACAAAGTCCTCAAAGAACGAAGCTACGCGATTATCGCCGATGAAGCACACTCCTCACAGACCGGATCGACAGCTAAGAAGCTGAAAGAAGTGCTGATGGTGGATGGTAAAGAGGTAGAAGAGTATGATGCTGAAGATGTGCTCGATGCGACCGTAGCAAAAGAGAAAAGCAACAACCTCAGCTACTTCGCTTTTACTGCTACTCCAAAACCAAAAACACTGGAACTGTTCGGTAGATGCCCCAATCTGGCAGAACAACCCTCCGCTACCAATAAACCCATGGCGTATCATGTATATACCATGCGCCAAGCTATCGAAGAGGGATTTATCCTTGATGTACTCAAACGCTATACCAATTATAAAGTGGCGTATAACCTTGCCCTCAAGATGGAAGGGAGTGACAAAGAGGTCGATTCCAAAGAGGCAAAAGCAAAACTCACCAAATGGGCACGACTCCATGACTATAATATTGCTCAAAAGGTACAGGTGATAATAGAGCACTATAAGAACCATGTGATGGGCATGCTCGGTGGTCAGGCAAAAGCCATGGTGGTAACCAGCTCTCGTAAAGAGGCAGTCCGCTATAAAAAGAACTTTGATAAATATATCGTAGAACAAGGGTACCAGAAGATCCACGCAATGATCGCCTTCTCGGGTGAAGTAGAGTTCAGCGAGAAAGACCCTAATAGCGAAGGACTCCTCGGAGAAAAATTCACCGAAACCAACATGAACCCCGGACTCAAAGGAAGAGACATGCGTAAAGCATTCGCCACCGATGACTATCAGGTGATGATTGTAGCAAACAAATTCCAGACCGGCTTCGACCAACCAAAACTCTGCGCTATGTACGTCGATAAGAAACTGACCGGAGTAGAGTGTGTACAAACCCTCTCAAGACTCAATAGAGTGTATCCCGGTAAAGCCATAAGCGGAACCTATGTACTCGACTTCTTTAATGAACCTGATGAGGTACTCGAAGCATTTCAACCATTCTTCCAGACTGCGGCACTCTCAGAAGTATCTGACCCTAATATGGTACATACTCTCTTCGAAAAGCTCAGAGGGGCAGGGATATTCAATTGGCAGGAGGTGACCCAGTTCTATGATGCCTTCATGCAAAACAGCAAAAGCAACGCTGCTCTAGCCAATATCTGTAAACCAGCGGTAGAACGATGGAAGGTTCGCTTTGTAGCGGCTCGTGAGGCTTATAAGTCTAAACAAGACGCACTTGAGCGCATAAAGAAGTTCAAAGACCCTGTACTGCTCGCCAATGCCGAAAATGATTTTAAAGAAGTGAAGGCCCAAAAGGATGAGCTCGAGGTTTTCCGTAAGGAACTCGGGACCTACGTTCGGTATTTCGAGTTCATGTCTCAGATAGTAGAGTTTGATGATGCCGACCTCGATAAGCTCTGCCTCTTTGCAAGGCACCTCAGGCCCATGCTCCGTGAAGAGATCATAGATGAAGATGTCCTCGACCTCGAAAACGTCATTATGAGCCACTACCGCCTCTCAGAGATCAGAAGACAAGACCTCAAGCTCAAAGTAAATAGTGGGGCAGAACTCGATCCTCCCGGAACGGGTGGTGCCAAGAGTACCAAGGATAAGAAGGAAGAGTTTCTCTCTCAGATTATCACTCGGTTGAATGAGATCTTTATTACGGATGAGCTGACTGATAAGGATATGGTGAGCTATGCCTATACCATCAGAGATACCATGACCGATAATGCACGCGTCATGAATCAGATTCAAAATAACACTCCTGAGCAGGCGATGCTTGGTGATTATCCAAAGGCGCTGGAAGAGGCTATTATGGATAGTGGTGAGGCGCACTCTAATCAGATGATGCAACTTCTGGGAGATCCTCAGAAGTCTAGGGAGTTTGCTCAGGTTGTGTTTGATATGCTAACGGTGATGGGTCAGTTGCCGGGGCAGGGAGTGGGGAGTTATGTTGGGCGGTAGTTATCTGTTACATTTTCACATAAAGTAATGGGGCAATACGTACTCCCGTTTAGAAGTAAAGACGAATCTAATAACACAAATATTCAGATTTACTGTAAATGATGATTTACTCATATTGAAATAGTTGTCCCACTTTATATATTTTCCATACATCTTTCGAGTATGTTTAAAGTAACGTTTTGTTGGTCGAGTGTAGTAAGCGAGATGACATCACATTGGGAGCCATTCTTTGTTTTTACCTCTATTATTGTTACTAACAGCCCTTTCTATTTTGGTAGGGTGCGAAAATAGTATTTATCCAGAACAAGGTTTCAACATCTCAATCACCAATGAGTCGGAATTAAAGGTCGATAGTATCAAAGGGTTCTACCTTCTTGATTCTATTGAGACTTCTTTTGCATTTGATTCTGATGATCTCATTGTTTCATATTATTCCGCTACGGATTCTACGAAGGCGGGACAAAAGATAATTCTCGACTTTAGTATTCCATCTGTGAGGCCAAGTGACCTAACAATGGTGTATCAATGCTATATGGATGGTATTCCTTTTTTAACAAAAAACATTACCATAGCCACTAATTCAAATATTATACATTCGGAGTATCAATTCGATTCATTAGCGGCAGTGCCACTTAAAAATTATAGAACACAAATTCTCAGTACTCAGACTGGTGATAGTACACTTCTTGATTCCCTGATTATAGACCACCTTCTGAGTGATAGCTTACTCCAGGCTGAATCATCATATCTCTATGGACTCTATGTTTCGACGGATAGATTTGATACGATTTCTTTTACCCAATCTGTTGTCGATACGATTACCGGCAGGGGTGAATCTGACATATCAACACATTTTAACTCAAAGTTTTTAGTCGCAATAGAATCGGTACTCGCAGAGTATCCATTGGTATCTGAACCGACCGATATACCTGAGAGTACGGTGTCGAGTTCAGTAACATTTTCAAGCTCAGTATCATCCTCAAGTCTACTGTCATCATCTCAAAGTATTAATTCAGAAAGCTCACAAGAGAGTATAGTGTCGTCATCAAGTAGCGTTGAGATAATCTCATCTAGTAGCAGCCAAAGTTCTACGCTATCTTCTGTAGCTGTACCACTATCATCTTCGATAATTGTGAGTAGCAGTGAGGTATCTTCAAGTAGCATAATCATATCCTCAAGTAGTAAAGCTCTATCTTCGAGCTCTTCGGCCTCTACATTTATAGATTCGCGCAATGGCCAAGAATATACTATGGTAAAAATTGGCACTCAAGTGTGGATGAGTAAAAATCTAAATTTTGATTCAGGGATGGGGAGCTATTGTTACGATGATGATCCCACGCAGTGTGCAACCTATGGTCGCCTATACACTTGGGAAACTGCTATGAATGGCGGGTTACCTACTGATGCTGTCCCTTCAAACGTGCAAGGGGTCTGTCCCGATGGGTGGCATTTGCCAAGCGATGCAGAGATGGAAGTTCTAGCTATGTATGTCGTTATGCAAACAGGTAAAGCAGGTAAGTCAGATGATGACTGGTTAGAAATTGGAGCCTATTTAAAAGCAAAAGTAGGCTGGAGTGGTGACCTATCTAATACTGATCAATTTGGTTTCAATGGAGTTCCTGCAGGGTATCGTAATGATGCGGGTGAGTATAAATTTAAAGGTCAAGTGGGGTATTTACTCAGTGCCACAGAAACGCAAGATGGCACATATGCCATTGTCCGTTATACTGCTGCAGAACAGTCTTATTATATGCGTTCAGATGTGAGTAAAGCGTTGGCTTGGCCTGTGCGTTGCATTCAGGGGGCGGGGGTAAATGAAAATATAAGCTCTTCAGAAGCCAATTCTTCTTCAGCGGAATATACATGGGAAACGATGACAGATGTCAGAGATGGACAGGTTTATAAGATTTCTACTATTGGGGTTCAGACTTGGATGTCAGAAAACTTGAACTATGAAGCTCCTGCTAATAGTTGGTGCTTTGGTGAAATTGATAGTAATTGCATCAGTTATGGAAGGCTATATACCTGGTCTTCAGTTATGAATGGGGAACCATCAAGTGCCCTAAATCCATCTGATATTCAAGGTATTTGTCCAGATAGTTGGCACGTCCCTAGTGATATGGAATGGGAGGAGCTGGTGAGTTTTGTTGCGACAAGTACTGGAGCAATGTCTTATTTAGAAGATGATTGGCAATCTGTAGCACCGTATTTAAAAGCATCAAATGGGTGGGACCTTCCTAATGAGGGTACTAATGATTTTGGCTTCTCAATTCTTTCAGCAGGATATCGTTTAGCCAATGGAACATCCTATGACCTTGGAGGTCATACGTACTTTTGGACGAGTACAGAGACCTCAAGTGATAATGCGTATTTAAGAGGTTTAACTACTAGAGATGTTGTTGCGCGTAATACACTTGACAAAGCCAGAGCATATTCTGTTAGATGTGTCAGGAATGATTAAGAATACACGCCAAAGATTGTGGCTACCTCTTTTGGGGTAGGTGTAAGCTGATTTAAAACAACTACATAATTTTTTAATATTGGAAATTACAACTATTTTTGGACTTCCACTGAGTCGGCTGTTTATTGTTCATATAATTTTTAATAACGAATTGTAAAAAGGAAGAGTTACTCTCTCAGGTTATCACCCGCCTAAGTGTGATCTTTATAACGGATGAACTAACTGATAAAGATATGGTGAGCTATGCCTATACCATCAGAGATACCATGACCGATAATGCACGCGTCATGAATCAGATTCAAAATAACACTCCTGAGCAGGCGATGCTTGGTGATTATCCAAAGGCGCTGGAAGAGGCTATTATGGATAGTGGTGAGGCGCACTCTAATCAGATGATGCAGTTACTGGGCGATCCTCAGAAGTCAAAGGATTTTGCTCAGGTGGTGTTTGATATGTTGACTGTTATTGGGGGATTGCCGGGGCAGGGAGTGGGGAGTTATGTAAATGGATAGGAGATAATCAATGAATGCAAATACTAGTGTAATCCTCCCAAAAAATCCACTCTTTCTATTAGTAGAATCCTCTAGCTGTTTAAACAGTTACAATTAGGATGATAACAAAGTACAATTCATGGAGTTTCGCAAAATAAAGTCAATTATAAATATGCTTGAATTAAAGATTTCGTATACCAGAATACGTAAATGTATTGAAATCGTATCCTAAAAAATAGGCTTTAGGTTGCTTACTATAATTAGTTCGCATTAGTGGCTTGATACTCAATACTTCATGACTATATTTTCTTTATAATACACAAACCATGAGGTTGGCATGTTAAAAACAGTCCTTCTCGTAATCACAGCAATATTCTGCTTACACGCAGAAAATATTCAAAGTAAAGGTTATACATACATAAAATTAGATAATGACTTCTTTAAGCTATATGAAGTCACTCCCAATACTGATGAAGGCTATACAAATGGCTTATTCTTTGGAGCACGCTTTAACATACCTGATAAACCTATAGAGCAAAAACTATATAGTGGTATAATAATGGCATCTAGAGGATTTGAAGCAGGACAAAAAATTTACACACCACGAATACTCGACCCAGAAAACGATCCAAGTCTTTCAAATATTCCTGCTGGTGAACGCTATAACTACTGGAAAAAGGCCTATTATCCTAATGACTATAAATATAGTGGCACTTCATATATTTCCCTCATAGACGAAGTTTATTTTAACTCCCTTCTCTTTCCATTTCAAGACCCAGGTACACTAGATGTTTTTATACCAACACAAAAAGTATTGCTTGCCTTAACTTTTGGTACCACAGGTAAAAGTTCCCTAGCTGGACCAGTACAAAAAGGCTTTCATCACTTAATTAGGGAATGGGTCGGAGGGGATACAACTGAACCATTTGACCCAGTGGGCTGGGATTCTAGTGATGTTGTAATTGATGATGCGGTAATTTTTAATGTTGATATTTCGAGTGAACTCGACCTGTTTGTACTTGAATCTCCATGCAAATGCATTCCACATCTTACTTCTCAATTACTTGGGGGGGGCAACTATGGGTCTCTAGAACAATCTGCGCATGTAGGCGCTCGTATAAATTTGTACAGTTTTTTTACCGACAGAATAAAAGTCAGAAAAATTGATAGCAAGGCCCATAAAGAGTTTTCAATTCACTTTTACGTCCAGAATAAATATTATTACATCCTTTACAATAGAAACTATGACAACAAGATGTATAACGACCCCGACAGAATGAAAAGAGACAAAGGCCAAAATCACTTTACAATTGGCGGGCAAATATCCCTGTGGCACATACAATTCTATCATGAATTTACTTGGAGTTCTCATTTAACTAAAAAAGGGAATCCTACATCCCCGGCAGGTCGTAACCTTTACCATAAATACGGAACATTTGGCATCAACCTATTGTTTTAATAATACATGCAACTATATAACAAAGGAACTCATATGAAAACTCTACTTGTCATATTGCTCACTACATACACATTGTTTGCATTTATTCCTCTCAATAATGCAACTATAGAACTACTGAGCACAGAGGATATTCAAGATTCATCTGAAAATGAAATGATTGACAGCACATCTGTAACTGCGCTCAGTATCAAAATTACACCAAATGACAGCATTCGAATCAAGACATTAACTGAAGTGTTACCCCAAGTTGACACCCTTAACGCAAAGGATACTACCACAGTATATTCAGTCATTAATCAGATACACACAATTGATAGTCTTACAGATTTCGTAATGAGAATGAGTTTGAAAAAATTTGATCGAGTGAACGTCCCAGATAGCGTTCCTCTTTTCAGGGCATTAACAACGTTACAGACCATTGATACAAGTGACACAACACTCATCATGTCTACTATAGACTCAATCAAACTCCCTGCGCTTTTAACAATATACCCTAAAAAAGTGCAACCAACAGACGTTAAAGAAATTCTTAAACTCGAACTCAAAAAACAAACCAAATTAAAAAAAAATGTTACCGATACCTTATCTATATATAGGATGTCGTGTAATTCAAAAAACAAATGTGATGACAAAAGAATAGTAAATCTTCATGACAGCATACAGGTATTCACAGAGGTCATCGATAAACTTAATTCTCAATTAGTTATCATACAAAAAAGCACCAAAACATTTTGTATCGCTGACTCAAATGAAATGCGCTCTATGCTTAGAATTGGGCTATTAGAATCAACCCTTAAACCTCAATACTCATTATCATTTAATAACTCCACAGCCATCAACCTATCTGCAACACTATGGAAAGGTCAACTCATTGGTCCAATAATATTTGATATTAAAACTGCGCTTCCAACCGACGAACCCAAAGAGAGTTCCGACAAACAAGACAATAACAAAAAGGCAACTGCTGTTATATCAGATGCTTCACCTCTTTCTCTAGGTGCTATAGTCCCCGTAATGTATCATACAGGTAAATATGGTGGGTATGGGCTTATAGGCCTAAAAGGCAGAATACTTTTTAAAGAAATGAGACTCACTAACAGCCAATGGAAAGGCTTTGATACTAATATTGCACTCTTTGCAGAGGGAGCAATTTTAAAAATTACAGAAAATTTCAGTATTGGCGGTAGAAGCTCATTAGGGTACGCAACTTTTTATGAGAACTTAAAAGCAGAAGTAGATACAAAAGAAATCATACTACCTAGTATTGTTTATGGAAGGCTCGACTTTCAGGTACTGTTAAAAGAAAAGTTTGGATTCAACTTTGGAGTCATTAGAGGGATAGCTTCAGATGAAAAAGTTAAAGCCTTTAAAAAAGTTGCCCAATACTTTATTCAATTTAATTTGCCTGTGAATATTGGTGAGGATGATAAAGAATAATATATGAAATAAGTAGTACTGTAATCCCCCCAATAAAAAGCCGTTAATTTGAGTAGAATAATCAAAATATTTTACCAAATGAAATTAGGCCATGAGCGGATTGCTTTAATTAATTCTATAAAAATGTTCTGTTGAAAATGGATCATTATACAGGTAAAAGTAACCACCTAAAAGAAGGTTTTTATCTGATTGTAATGCTATGGTGGAAATCCCCCCAGGGCCAGAGGTTGTATAGCCTCCCATAGAAAATAGATTGTCAATATCTCCATTGGGAGTAAGACGAATTAGGTTATTAGCTAGACTTGAATTATTGTATGTGCTAAACTTACCGCCCGCAGTTATTCTATCATCCTGATGAACAATAATTGCAGAGATTTCACCATCAGTTCCTTTCCCATTGGTATTAAATGTTGTGTCAAAAGTGCCATCATTGTTTAGCCGTATGATATTTTGTGATATTTCTTTGTCATTGTAATTGCTAAAATTTCCACCGAGTATAATATTATTTGTAGATTGAATTGCAATAGTATACACTTCTCCATTGTAAGCTGGAAAACCAATACCATTTTTATTGAATGTTATGTCCAAGCTCCCATCACTATGTAATCGAGTGATGCCATTGGATACTTCTGTTTTGTTATAAGTTTCAAATCCACCTCCTATGAGTATACGCCCATCTTTTTGAAGAACCAATGTATAAATCCTACTGTTGGCGCCCTTTCCAGAAGCATTAAACAATGCGTCTACCGATCCATCGGCATTTAAACGCACTATTCCATAGGGAACAGTTGATTCATTATAATGAGAAAAGGCTCCTGCAATAAGAATTTGGTTGTTATTTAAAACAATAATGTCATTGACAGATGCTTGGAACCCTGAGACTCCACTATTTGACCCATTGAAAGTAGCGTCAAATGACCCGTCATCATTCAAACGGATAAGGTTATCAGGTACATCAACACCATTATATGTTGTAAAGATGCCTGCGACCAAAATTTTCCCATCGGGTTGTACTTTGATATCGTATACATAGTCATCAAGACCAGTACCATTTGGGTTGAAAGTGTTGTCGTGTGTACCATCGGCATTAAGTCGGATAATATAGCTGGGAACTTCTTTGTCATTGTATTCAGTGAAGCACCCTCCAATAATGATTTTACCATTTTTTAAAGGGATAATAGCATTTACTGACTGATTAAAGCCAGAGCCATTACTATTAAAAGTTGAATCAAAAATACCCTCTGACACTGTTGCCTCTGGGAGATGAGTGTTGGGAATCGTGTTACTTGCTGGAGCTTGAGTTGTATCGGGCGTATTGGTGTTATCAGTAATACAGCCGATTATTGTAACAAGAACGAAAAAAGATAATGAGAGCTTAGATATATTCATGAGTGTATCCGAAGTCAAAAATTAAATACAAATGTAATATATCTATGTGTCGTTTTCCTTGAAATTGGATTTATGGCACCATTTTTAACGGATGTTAAAACCACATAAGAGTGTAACATGTAACCCCCTGAAAAGATATAGTGGCTGAACATATGAGATAGCCGAAATCGGTTTTTTAGTTAGGCATGTTCGCTGTCGGTATGGATGCTAATCACTCTTAATTTCAACCATAACAACCCCATTCACTGAAGGTAGACCACTATAACGGGTGAGGTCCATATTTCTCTATATAGAAAGATTTGATAGCATCCTATTTTTATACAAAGTGAGCCCCCTCTTACTAGTTTTAGATACACTTCACAATTAGAATTGGTATGGCAGATGGACCCTTATAGTTTACTCACTCGGGAATTAAAAGAAATTATTAATAACCCCGATAAACATAGCCCAGAAGATATTGCATTAGCGAAGCAAGTTTTGACTGAAAGATCGTCAATAACAAGAGAAAGTCCAAAGAGAGCTGTTTTTAAACCACAGTATGATTCAATTACTTTTCCAAGAAAACCCATTAGAAATCAAGGTTATGGGACGTTGGGGTTTAAGAATCTGTTTATTATTATTTTGTTAGTTGTTGGTTATTCTACTTTTGGTTTGAGTGCTAAAGATAATCTGATTATAGTAGTAGCTTTTTTAGTGCACGAAATTGGACATGTTATAGCCATGAAAATAGTTGATTATAAGAATGTTAAAATATTACTACTACCACTACTCGCTCTTTTCTTTTCTACAAAGAAAAAGGCTGTCTCTGCTAAACAAGAAATGATCATTCTTTTTGCAGGGCCATTACCAGGTCTTATTATTGGCTGTACATTGTTGGGAATGACCTATACCGAACCCAATGAGTGGTTTGAGCGGTTCGGTAGCTTTTTTATTATTTTAAATTTACTGATGTTATTACCTATGGAAATATTTGATGGCGGTCGTATTATTAACCTTATATATATAAGTAAAGGGTGGATGATCAATAGTATTGCTGTCGTGCTTGTTGCCCTTGCAATGATGATAGGTGTATTTTACTTGGGAGATATAGAACTCTTTGTTGTGCCAGGTTTACTTTTTGCAATTATCCTGTTTGATGCACAGTTAAGTGGAGTGCGCAAGGCTTGCAAAAAGTATGGCGTAAATATACAGCAAAATTATGATGATTTAACAGATAAAGATTATTGGATTATCAGAGATCAAGTGGGAATCAAAACAGTACTCTATTTTAGCCTAGTAACAGCTGGGGAATATAAAACGACCAATAATGAAGATTTCCTTATTGATGCGGTTGATAAAGTATTAATTCCGAAAGAGCAAGGATCGCATACTCCGATTCAAAAATTTATATATGCTATTAGCCTATTCTTGTTGTTTGTATTGCCCCTTAAGCTGGTGCTTCAGTTTTTGTAAATTGCTAAGATTATTGTTAAATAACAGCTATTTGTTAGACACCTCAGACCCATGCTCCGCGAAGAGATCATAGATGAAGATGTGCTCGACCTCGAAAACGTCATTATGAGCCACTACCGCCTCTCAGAAATCAGAAGACAAGACCTCAAGCTCAAAGTAAACAGTGGGGCAGAGCTCGATCCTCCCGGAACAGGTGGTGCCAAGAGTACCAAGAGTACCAAGGATAAGAAGGAAGAGTTCCTCTCTCAGATTATCACCCGCCTAAGTGTGATCTTTATAACGGATGAGCTGACTGATAAGGATATGGTGAGCTATGCCTATACCATCAGAGATACCATGACCGATAATGCCCGCGTCATGAACCAGATTCAAAATAACTCCCCAGAACAAGCTATGCTCGGTGATTATCCCAAAGCACTCGAAGAAGCTATTATGGATAGCGGCGAGGCGCACTCTAATCAGATGATGCAACTCCTGGGTGATCCTCAGAAGTCTAAGGACTTTGCTCAGGTGGTGTTTGATATGCTGACTGTTATTGGGGGATTGCCGGGGCAGGGAGTGGGGAGTTATGTTGGGCGGTAGGGGGATTACGCTTTGCTTACCGAACGTAAGCTAATAAAGCACTGGTACAGCGCAAATGGACTTTTGATATAAATAAATTTTTCTATTTTGTGGCTTCTGAACGGGGACAGTTTCTAGAACTTGGGCAAATCAAATTAATATTCACCATACCTAAGCATTATAAGTAGCACGATTGTGATACATAAAGGTGGAATTGGTTTGTCAACTATGCATATGTGAATTCTAGGTCAGTCAGAATACTTTTTTTAATTGTCTATCAAGGGCTTCGTTAGAATTGGAGAGGAATATGAGATTTAACGTTACTACCATTATTGGGTTACTATTGTTTTTTCATAGTTGGAGTTTTGCTGGTGAACCGATGGTACTTGTATTTAATACTGAACTTGGTGAAGGTACTAAAATAACATTGCCCCTCAGTGGATATAATCTTGATGTCACCGTTGATTGGGGTGATGGATCTATATCGAATGTAAATAAGGATTACTCCTGGGGGTGTCCTCACTGGTACTCTGTTGAAGGAACGTATACAGTAAAGATTACAGGAGAAATGAATAGGTACGGCAAGAGTAACCACTATGGTGAAAATAGGGAGAAACTGGTAAAAGTTGTCAGTTTTGGTGAAATTGATCGATTAAATAGCCTTTCATATGCCTTTCAAGGGGCTGTTAATCTTGAAGAAGTACCTGCCTATCTGCCCGAGGCTATAAATGATTTATCTAGGTCTTTTCAGGGGATACAAAATGAGAGTATTACTAATCTCGAATTATGGGATGTGAGTAATGTGAGAGATTTTAGTGGTATGTTTACCTTTGCTACCCATTTTAACGAGGATATTTCTGATTGGAAGTTTGATAATGCATTATATCTGGGTAGTATGTTTTGGGGAGCAGAATCTTTTAATCAGGATATTGGTCTCTGGAATGTGGGTACTGTTAAATATATAAGGAACATGTTCAAAGGTGCAACCAGTTTTAATCAGGATATCGGTGACTGGAAGCTAGATAGTATCACTGATATGAGCAGTATGTTTTCTGGGGCTTCATCATTTAATCAGGATATTAGTGGCTGGAATGTAGATAGCATCACTGATATGAGCAGTATGTTTTCTGGGGCTTCATCATTTAATCAGGATATTGGTGGCTGGAATGTAGATAGCATCACTGATATGAGCGGTATGTTTTCTGGGGCTTCATCATTTAATCAAGATATTAGTGGCTGGGTTGTAGGTAGCGTCACTGATATGAGCAGTATGTTTTCTGGGGCTTCATCATTTAATCAAGATATTAGTGGCTGGGTTGTAGGTAACATCACTGATATGAGCACTATGTTTTCTAAGGCTTCATCATTTAATCAAGATATTAGTGGCTGGGTTGTAGATAACGTCACTGATATGAGCAGTATGTTTTCTGGGGCTTCATCATTTAATCAGGATATTGGTGGCTGGAATGTAGATAGCATCACTGATATGAACTATATGTTTTCTGGGGCTTCATCATTTAATCAAGATATTGGTGGCTGGAATGTAGATAGCGTTACTAATATGAAGTTTATGTTTTATAGGGCTTCATCATTTAATCAGAACATAAGTGAATGGAATGTTGAGAATGTGACCAATATGTTTGCCATGTTTGCTAATGCTACTTCTTTTAATCAGAGTTTAGGGAGTTGGAATGTGAGTAATGTAAGTGACTTTGGATCAGTGTTATCCTCAAGTGGTTTAACGGTGCAAAATTACAATGATATTCTTGTAAAGTGGTCCGCTCTTGATCTTGTTGATGGGCTTTCCTTTAATCTTTATAATATAGGGTATAGCTCTGGAGATGCAGCAATCGCACGGCAGGCGATTATAGATAATAACTCATGGACAATATATGATGCTGGTGTAACTGATCAAGCCCTTATACAAACCGGTGCACTCCATACAATTACAGAATATTCCGCAGTGATAGAGGGCGAAGTAATACATTTAGGAGGAACAAATCCTACCCAGCATGGAATGTGTTGGGGCGCATCACCCCAACCAATTATTACTGATGATAATACAGAAGAAGGAGTCGTTTCAGCTACAGGTACATTCTCCTCGACCTTATCCGGACTTGCCCCCAATACAACCTATTATGTAAGAGCCTATATCACAAACGGGTCTGGGACAAGTTATGGCGGACAGGTCACTTTTAGCACGCTCCCGGGACCAATGGTGTTGAGATTCAATACTACTCTTTCAAGTGGTACTACTATTGCTTTACCTTTTGGTGGGCTCGTAAATGTAGCTGTCGACTGGGGGGATGGAAGTGGCAGAGAGTTATTTACCACAAATGGTGAAAAGACCCATACCTATTCCAGTGAGGGAGAGTATGTTGTGCGTATATATGGCGCACTCACTCAATTTGGTACTGGTACGCCTTATGCACATGCGGACAAGTTGGTGAACGTATCTCATTTTGGCGATATTGGCCTTACCAGTCTCAGTGGGGCTTTTTATGGCGCTATACACCTTGATGACGTTCCAGAAACACTCCCTTCTACTGTTACTGATATGAGTAACATGTTTAATGGAGCTATGAGCTTTGATCAGGATATTGGGCATTGGGATGTGAGTAATGTTACAGATATGAGTGGTATGATGAGCAACGTTACCCTCTCTGTGTCGAATTACAATTCACTACTCATGGCTTGGGGAAAAATTAATCTGGCAGATAATGTGACATTTAATGGCGGTAATAGTACTTATAGCATTGGAATTGTTGATTCTGTAAGGCAGAGTATCATTGATAATAAATCCTGGTCAATTACTGATGGTGGTATGGCTACTCTGTCGTTGGTTACTACAGAAGTGCCTACTGCATTTTTGTCTACATCAGTAAGGTTCAATGGATCCATATCACATATAGGTACACAACATCCGACTCAGCATGGGTTTTGTTGGAGCACCTCAGAAATGCCTATCATCACCGATAATAACATAGAGCTCGGAGCTGTTTCAGAGACAGGTGATTTTTCGTATGATATCTCTAACCTCGTATCGGGTACAACCTATTATGTTCGAACATATGTAATCAACGCTCAAGGGGTTTTATATGGAGAACAAGTATCGTTTTCACCATTATCTGGCCCCATGATTCTAGAGTATAACACAAACCTTTCTACAGGAACAGTAGTTTCCCTGTATTTTCATGGTGTCGTTGATGTTACTGTGGATTGGGGAGATGGAAAGAGTGATGCTTATACCTATAGTGGATTTAAGAAACATGTGTATACAACAGAGGGGGAATATTCTGTGAGTATATCTGGAAATTTACAAAACTTGGGAAGAGGTTGGATGTATGGCGAAGAAATACTCTCTGCTGAAAAACTAGTGATGGTAACGAGTTTCGGGGATATAGGTCTGATAGGACTACATGGGGCTTTTGCTTATACAAAAAACTTGAAAGAGGTTCCTTCTGTTCTACCGAGTTCAATCACTGACTTATCTTATCTGTTTGAATCGTCAAAAGTTGAAAACGTTACAGGATTATGTGACTGGGATGTGAGTGGGGTTACAAATATGGCGTCTATGTTTAATGATGCAAAATCTTTTAATCAAGATATTGGTAGTTGGAAAGTCGATAATGTAACTGATATGAGCAGAATGTTTAGTGAAGCAGAATCTTTTGATCAAGATATTGGTAGCTGGAACGTCGATAATGTAACTGATATGAACAGCATGTTTAGTGGTGTAGGTTCTTTTAATCAAGATATTGGTAATTGGAAAGTCGATAGTGTAACTGATATGAACGGAATGTTTCGGAATGCAGAATCTTTTAATCAAGATATTAGAAGTTGGAACGTCGATAGTGTAACTGATATGAGCAGTATGTTTAGTGGTGCAGAATCTTTTAATCAAGATATTGGTAGCTGGAATGTCGATAATGTAACTGATATGCGTTATATGTTTGGTTGGGCAGAATCTTATAATCAGGATATTGGTGGCTGGAATGTTGAAAGTGTAAAAGATATGGCGTGTATGTTTTGTTATGCAGAATTATTTAATCAAGATATTGGAAGTTGGAAAGTAGATAACGTAACCGATATGAGTAGTATGTTTAGTGGTACAGAATTATTTAATCAAGATATTGGAAGTTGGAGCGTCGATAACGTAACCGATATGAGCCGTATGTTTGGTAATGTAAAATCTTTTAATCAAGATATTGGAAGTTGGAACGTCGATAACGTAACCGATATGAGCAGTATGTTTTATGGTGCAGATATTTTTAATCAGGATATTGGCAGTTGGAACGTAGATAATGTAACCGATATGGAATATATGTTTGGTAATGCCAAATCTTTTAATCAAGATATTGGCAGTTGGAACGTCGATAACGTAACTGATATGAGCAGTATGTTTTATGGTGCAGATATTTTTAATCAAGATATTGGAAGTTGGAACGTAGATAATGTAACCGATATGGAATATATGTTTAATGGTGCAGAATTTTTTAATCAGGATGTCAGTAGCTGGAACGTAAGTAAGGTTACTAATATGAATTATATGTTTGGAGGGGATTTGTTTTCAACTAAAAACTACAATGCACTCCTTATTAAATGGTCTTTACTGGATCTGGTAGATGGGGTGCATTTGGGTGCAGGATATAGAAAATATAGTCCTGGTGTAGCTGCATCAGCCCGTCAAAAAATTATTACTGACCATGGATGGAGAATAGATGACTTTGGCGAGAAGGATGCTGATTTCTATTTTAATAATCTAGTATGGTCAAGGACCGTTAAAAATAACTACATGGAGATAGAGTTCTTTGATTTAAAAACAGGTATAGTAGATGACTATGATCGACCACTATCATTCTCTGTCCATACAAATCGAAATATTGCTATTGCCACAATTAGGCAGTCAGATTCTGTTGTTGTAATCAACACCCAAACCGGATTATTAGGGTTGGATACTATTACAATTTCAGCGACTAACGGGTATCGTACTGTGACAGAAACTACCTTGATTCGAGTAATTGAATGGGAGGATGAGAGCTCTTCTTCAGAAAGCTCCTCCTCTGAATCCAGTAGCTCCGAATCGTCTAGTTCATCTATTAGCTCCTCTGAGTCGAGCAG
>JAOPTW010000085.1:39609-46704 GCA_051532035.1 Fibrobacterales bacterium
TCCGAATCGTCTAGTTCATCTGTAAGCTCCTCTGAGTCGAGTAGTTCCGCATCGTCCAGTTCATCTGTAAGCTCTTCTGAGTCGAGCAGTTCCGCATCGTCCAGTTCATTTGTTAGCTCTTCTGAGTCGAGTGGCTCCGTGCCTATTAGTTCATCATATACTTTAATTGTTTCTTCTTCAGAAAGTTATAGTAGCACTACAATTCCAAAAGGTGATATGATTTCTTCAGTTACTATTGAGAATCCTTCAAGTGATAATAGCGTAGTAGCATCGGAGCAACAATCCTTAGTACTCGACAAAAGACGTACTTCAAGACAAATTGCAACTTTTAATGTCGTCAATCAGGGTGAGCTAATTATCGAAGCACCTGATTTTGCCACTCGTTTTAAAGTGTACTCTATCAATGGGGTAGTATTAGGTTCAGGTGCTGTAGTAAATGGTAATGCTCAACTGTCAGTAAACAACGCGATGGGAGTGCTATTGGTAGAATTTATGACGAGTAATTAAGCTCTATTTAAAAGATGTCTGTGAACTTTACTCGGAATTTCGAGTTCATGTCTCAGATAGTAGAGTTTGATGATGCCGACCTCGATAAGCTCTGCCTGTTTGCACGGCACCTCAGGCCCATGCTCCGTGAAGAGATTATTGAAGAAGATATTCTGGATCTCGAAAACGTCATTATGAGCCACTACCGCCTCTCAGAGATCAGAAGACAAGACCTCAAATAACACCCCAGAGCAGGGCATGCTGGGTGATTATCCCAAGGCACTCGAAGAAGCCATTATGGATAGCGGCGAGGCCCACTCTAATCAGATGATGCAATTACTTGGAGATCCTCAGAAGTCAAAGGATTTTGCTCAGGTGGTGTTTGATATGCTAACGGTAATGGGTCAGTTGCCGGGGCAGGGAGTGGGGAGTTATGTTGGGCGGTAGGGTTGTTGATTCATTGCCCCGAAGTGTGGTGATCCACTAGGATCAGTCTACGGAGGGTTAATCAAAGCTATTCTTGAATAGCGTGGTTGAAACAAATTATTTTATTGAGCAAAATGATTAAGTTCAACTATCTACTTGCCTGCCTATTTTATAATATATGGAGAACCTATGGATAGTTTGGTGAAAAATGACGCTTTAGAATTCGAAGATGAGCTTAAATCTAAAATATATACCATTAGAGGTATACAGGTAATGCTGGATAGTGATTTGGCAGAGTTGTATTGCGTTGAAACCAAAAGAATAAATGAGCAAGTTCGTAGAAATATGGGCCGTTTTCCACTTGAATTTTGTTTTAAATTAACAGAAACAGAGATGAAGAGTTTGAGGTCGCAAAATGCGACCTCAAAGAAAAGAGGTGGGACAAGGTATTATCCTTTTGTATTTACCGAGCAAGGTGTTGCAATGCTTTCTGCTGTTTTAAAGAGCGATGAGGCAATTCGAGTAAGTGTTGGGATAATGAAGGCATTCGTAAAAATGCGTCATTTCATACACACTAATGGTGGTATTGTTTCTAGGGTCGATCAGGTTGAAAAGAAATTAGTTGTACACGAAATAAAAACTGATGAAAAATTCGAAAGAATATTTAAAACTTTAGATGGGCTCGGTCAAATTGATTTGCCTAAACAAGGAATATTCTATAACGGCCAGGTTTTTGATGCGCATACCTTCACATCAGACCTCATCCGCTCGGCTAAAAAATCATTACTCCTTATTGATAACTTTGTGGATGATACGGTGCTTACCCTGTTGTCCAAGCGTAAAACAGATGTATCAGCTACCATATACACAAAAAAAATATCAAAGCAACTTGAGCTCGATCTTTTTAAACATAATTACTTAATTCTGCTATCTGCTGATTCATATGAACGACCACTAGAGAGATTACATACCTTTATATCAATGAATAATCATCGTACATTTATTAACTTTACCCATTATGAGAGAATTATCAAAATATATCATACAGGTTGTACTCCTCTGTGCTCTGGGTATGAGCCCGAGTAATGCACAGCAGTCAAAATTATGTGGAGACGGTTTAGAAACGGGCTTCTTAATGGCACCTTCTGCAGTCTTTAGTTGTCAAAATAGTATAGAAATTAAGTCATACCTGGCTATGTATCATTCTATTACTGCATCTTATCAACAGAATATTTCACTCAGTTTAGGGACAACTCGCTATGGTCTTATCAGTGAGGCTGATAGTTCAAATGTTATTGCAGTAAAGATTGGTATTCCTCCTTTAAGTAATGAAGGCATAGCAGTGGCTCTTGGGGGATTATTACTGCGTAATCCAGAAGCATCATCGTTATATTCCTATCAAGTTGGCCCTTTAATAACATGGAGACATAGTGATCGTTTTGCTGTTCATGGAGCCCTTTACTATGGAAATACTGATGATAAACCTGCATTCCTTATAAATTCAGGAGTACGCTATAGTCCTCATTGGTTTTTGGATGTTCTATTTGAAATGCACTATTTAACAGCTGTTCAAGGCTATAGAGAGCACAGCGGTGCGCTTCTTATTATGAGTGGAATACGAATGAAACCAGGAAGATTTCATATTGATTTCGGAGTAATGGCAGTACCAACCAATGAAGTAGATATGATTATTCCACAACTCTCTGTGGGGTATACTTTTAAATATGGATCAGTATCTCAGAGCGCCGTCCTAATTCTAGAGAGGGAAGAGGATGTACCAGAGGAAGATACTCAATTTCACTATGGGATGATTGCAACGCTAGAGATGGTAAGTCACACCTATAGAAATGAGACTTTTGATCAATCCTATGAATTTGAACCGGGATTTGCATTTGGTGCACAGGGGTATTATTCAATAGAGACGTTTTTTGGGAGAGCTTCGACTGCTTTAAATAGGCGATACATAACAGGGAATGTTGGGGATTTTGTTTCATATGAGACAGTCATAGATTATGTTGATTGTTCTGTTGATGGAGGTGGGTATCTCTTTGATTCTTATGGCTTGTATGGTGGTATTTACGCGAGCTTTCCTATTCACCATGAGAACCTTGCAATAATTCACTCAGATGGCTATCGAGAATCTGTTGCTATTAAACCTTTTATTCAATATGGATTAAAGGGGGGAGTGAGTTGGTTGATCACAGATAAGCTCTTTTTGGATTTTGTATATCGATATACTATTATGGATACTTATACTACGACCGGCCATCTTTTTATCCCAGCTGGCTATACTAAGAGTATGGGGGTAACAGCGGGGTATTATTTTAGGTAGAGTTGTTCTACTGTAATCCCCTCTGAAAAGTACTCTTTGTATCCTACTTAAGCATCGATAAAATAAAATTTAAAAACTGACGCCTCTTCACCTGTTTTATATCGTGTTTTACATCGCTCATTTGCATGCGCAGTTTTGTTAACTCATCACTGTGTGACGTTAATTTTTTGTCTTGCGCTCTATCAATACCGCCACTTGCAATAAATGATTGAATTGATTGTAACTCTCCAGAATCTAACCATATACCATGGTTCATGCACTTGTCAATATGTACTCCTGAAATCTGTTTGAAATTTTCACGAGCCATTAATTTACCACATTGAGCACAGGGAAGATATCCAGGGTCATCTTGAAACTTTGGTTTTTTATATACGCCATCAATTAATGGGTCATTTATAACCTTTTTCAATGACGTGGCTTTTTGAAATGATTGCTCAGAGACCCACATGCCTTCGCAAGACGTACATGAATATATACCATCTTCTTCAGTAGAATCGAGGTAAGAATATTTACAACGTGGGCATTGAGATGGTGCAACTGAAGATGCCTTATCACTACATCCACAATAGGGGCAGGTTGCCATTTTTTCATTATACGGCTTGTTGCAGTCTGAGCAGGTAATCATATGGCACGGTGGTTTAGGGCTACCGATACAATGTACTCATTACGGTCTGTTATTGCTATGTAACAATAGAAGTCAGTGTAATCCCCCCGGAAAAATATTGTTGTCACAAATAGAATCTCTACTTGCGGTCCCGCTGAAAAGAGGGATGTTGACAGGGTGCAGTACACAGATCGTTCTATTAAAGACATTCTCACCTAAGATCATTTAATCTGAATTATGGAATAACCCCTACTGTGTCGCGATTGCATTTGGATAATATATGCCCCCGTCGGAAAGTTCGCTTTGTAGCGGCTTGTGATGCTGATACGTCTAAACATGACGCACTTGAACGCACAAAAAAGTTCAAAGACCCCGTGTTACTCGCCAATGCAGAAAACGACCTGAAAGAAGTGAAGGCTCAAAAGGACGAGCTAGAGGTTTTCCGTAAGGAACTCGGAACCTATGTGCGCTATTTCGAGTTCATGTCTCAGATAGTAGACTTTGATGATGACGACCTCGATAAACCCTGCCTGTTTGCGAGGCACCTCAGACCCATGCTCTGTGAAGAGATCATAGATGAAGATGTGCTCGACCTCGAAAACGTCATTATGAGCCACTACCGCCTCTCAGAGATCAGAAGACAAGACCTTAAACTCAAAGTAAACAGTGGGGCAGAGCTGGATCCTCCGGGGACTGGTGGTGCTAAGAGCGCTGTAGATAAGAAGGAAGAGTATCTGTCTCAGATTATCACACGGTTGAATGAGATCTTTATTACGGATGAGTTGACTGATAAGGATACTGCATCACCTTTTCTGACTTCGAGGGTGCAGATTCTTAAACACCCTTTAAACGGAAAGATTTACAGTCATCTTCAGTCATCTTGATGGCGCCATATAAAGTGTTACATTATGAAAAGCCGAGCAGTGATACAGGTAATACTAGTCATTGACTCAATGATTATGATTTATAATATTTAAAAAGTGAATAAGATATGGTAGAAAAAAAAGTTTCAAATAAAGATTTAAAAACTGGCGTAAAACTTACTGCTAATGATAATTACGAATTGACCGTGGTTACTCCCAAAAAGATAATTATTACCTGTGATGATTACGGGGCAATAGATGACATTGATAGAGGTGTTGAGCGGGCTATAAAAAACGGAAGTATCAACTCTGTTGCGGTATTTCCTAATTTTACTGAACATTTGCTTGATCGTCCTGATGACTCGATTAAATTTGAGCATAACTGTGAATTAATGAGTGATGATGAACTTACACAAGCAGTATCATCCCAAAAGGGAGCAAAAGATTGGTTAGATATCCACGGTGCGAAATATGATAACTATGCGCAGAAGATAGTGATCAATCTGCAAAGTAAGTTAAATAATGATTATACAGGCTTGTTTGAAATAGGAGCCCACTTGACTATTTCTTCTGGCTATCCTGTGCTACCGCCACAGTATATCTATGATTTATGCGTATATACAGATAAAGAGAGAAACGTTATTGATGAATGGTATAGTGATCTCGATGGTAATGAAAGAAAGATTATAATTAATGAATTTGGTATTTTGGATAAAAACACCAAAAAAGAAATAGTCAAATTAATAGAGAAAATAAATAATATAACGGAAGGGAATGTTAAAAAGTGGTATAGCAATAAAACAGAAGATATTTGGAATTTAATTAAAATTCATTGTAAGAATGCTGTGCCTAAACATTATAGAAATAGAGATACAACTGGAGGGTATTCTGAAAGTGAGAGGATTAGAGGTTTGTGTAACGAAGATAGTTCAGAAAATTTTACCAAATGGTACAGCGATGAGTATAGCGACAAACGACTCATTATAAAAATGTTTCTTCTGATTCCGCGGCCATATATTTACTTTAGTAAAGTTGGTACCGGTGAAGGATTAATTGTTCGGAAAAAATGCAAACCTGAAACCACGTACCACAGGGTGGTGACACAATTTCAAAAAGAGATGACAGCGCAAATGTGTGTTTTCAAAGCAAATAACATTAATATTTCGTTTATATCATCACACTGTGGTGCCCATGAGCAAAATAGTGAATTCTTTGCATTTACACTTCGACTTACTCATTATTCCAAAGCTGCAATGAGAAGCTGTATGGTATACCCCAGTATAAAAAGAGGATTTTTCAAGCTTGTAGGCCAAAAGGGTCATGCGCCTACAGATAAAGAGCTATTGCAGTTGCTGGGCGATTATAATCACCAATTAAAAAAAGACAAGAAACCACTTATTAAAATTACGAGTACTATGAATTCAAACCATTATGGACCTGTACCGTTCATTAAAGTAAAAAGCGAAGAGAGTCATATACAGCAGCTACAAAAGAAACAAAAAGCACTTGAAAAAATGATACATGATCTTATTGAAGACGATGAACAGGATTCTTTAGAAATTCTGGTGCATGCTATTGATTCTGATACACCAGCTGTGGAAACTGATGATTCAGATGGTGAATTTCATGTAAAGAGTGATGCTCGCTTAAATGGGTGTAATAATCCAATTGCTTGTGATAGAATAAGTAATAAACAAGAATGCAATAAATGTGATGAGTATTGGAATAACTGTGATGATGTTGAATTATATGCAAGAAAATCTTTCGATGACTATTTTAATCATTATGTTAGCTTTAATTATCCGCAAGTTAATCCAAAATACTATCAGGCTCGCGTTGTTGAACTTCAGTCTATTGAATCTCCTATATTTGAAAACTGGGAGGCATTTAAGAATAAACAAGTGGAGCTAGCAATGTGGAGTGAACTTCCTGCTCCTGAAGATTCTATGAAAAAAGAGTAATATTCTCTATGGAATTTCTTACTTACGGTGTAATAGCTAAGACTTGATCTGACAACTATATCCTGTCTGGAAAGGATATAGTTGTCAGTTTATTACTGACACGTATTTGGTTAGCATTCTCGAAATCAACAGGACTGTTATTGGCGAAATGATATTTTCTTCGTTGTAAGTTGTAAGTTGTAAGTTGTAAGTTGTAAGTTGTAAGTTATAAAATTAGGGTACCTGTACATCTTCTCTATCATCCATGTTGTCACGTTCATCTCTATCATCTAAATTGTCGCGTTCGTCCTGGGCGTCATCTCTATCATCCATGTCGTCGCGTTCATCTTGGTCATCATCTCTATCATCCATGTAGTCACGTTCATCTTGTTCATCATCTCTATCATCCATGTCGTCACGTTCATCTTGTTCATCATCTCTATC
>JAOPTW010000086.1:0-41771 GCA_051532035.1 Fibrobacterales bacterium
CATGGAGTTATCTATTAGTGAAGCATTGAAGAATACAATCCTTGATGAATATAGATCATCTCATAATATGAGAGCAGTAATACCAGGCGGAGTATTTTATACTAATGACAATGTTTATTATGAGCCCGATAGCAGAGAGATATGGTTCCATTTGGAACAAGGTGATAATTTTGAAATATTTTCAGCTTGGTACCAACCCATTGAAGGAAAAGTCACCATTGAATTTGATGGCGAAATTAAAATGGATTCACTCTATGCAATGTCTGGCACCTTAAGAGTAGGAACTTCAAATACAAATAATGTTATAATACCATTTGCTAATCCAAGTACTGAACATGCGCATTTGTGTGGAACGGAACCGAATAGCTATGAGCAAGAGTGTACTACTACTATTGATATATATATCAGTCCTGAACAGAAAAAATCAATAACTGAACTGGGAGACCAAAATAACCTATTAATTGCAATGAATGATGGCGCATTTTATAGTCGAAATAGTAATCCATTGGTTAATGCACAGTTTGAAAATAAGATACGAATCTATTTTGGAACTGATGGTGGAGAAAATTGGGTTCAATCGGCAACTATTAGTCCTAATGATGGTCGGATTGTACTCAATATGGATAGGGAAATTAGCTCACTCTACGACATAACCCTTGATGAATCAAATAGTAGTGGGACACAACTTTTTATGGTTATGGTGGTTGATGTCAAGGGAGTTGATAATCAGTATAGCAATAATAGTGAAGGTGGTGATCTTCCACCAGAGAGTGATCCACGTGTATTGTATATCTCAAAGGCTCAAAATGGTGTTCAACTATTAGGCAATCAAATTATCATAACACTCAACCAAGAAAACAGAACTAAGGTTCAAAATTGGCGTGGTGATTATCGATACGCTCTTGATTATGGCGATATAGGATTTATGGTTGGCCCTGAAACTATGACGAGTACAGCCGGTGAAGTGGGTGGGGGTTTTGAAAACAGTATTGAGGTGCTACCATTTGATGATGTAGAAGGAAGTGGTGTTGAGGGCTCTTCTGTACCAGCACCTCAAGTTAAGGTAGTAACCAATGAAGGTTTGAGTTACTTTGAATGTACTGGAGACACCACATGGATTGTAACAGTATATCCTAACGCCATACGAAATGACTGTATTGTAGGGCAAAGAGTTTATTTAGAAAAAGGGGCTACCTATCGGGTTGTTGCACAAGATAGTGAGGGAACTCCTAGTGATGCGGTAACTCAATCAAGTGTAGGTAGACCGACCCCAGATGTCCGAATTGATACAACAGGAACTGCCCTCCTCATTGGGTTTATTTCTGAAAATGTTGATGATATAGACAATGCGACATTTAGCTACAGTATTCGTGTTGGTGATAGTGTTGTTGTGAGCGATACTGCCTATACAAGTTGGGGCTACCAATTCTTTGGAGATAACGGCCAAACCTATATTGTAGAAGCTAAAATGGAGAGCCTAGAGAAAGGTGAACCAGGTTTTATAAATCAATTTTCAATAACAGATACTATGACGCTTGTTGCTCCGAGTATGCTATTGGTTAAAGCAAATGAATGGAATATGCTCTCCTTTGGAGGTGTTCCATTTGAGGTTGCTCAACTAACTGATAGTGAAACACTTTTTAAATGGGATGATAATAAAATTGAAGACCTTCTTTTTAGTAAGTACTTGTCTAAGGATGCACTTGATTATATTGAACCTGCTCAAGCTTGCTGGTACCTATCAGAAATAGATAGAGAAATAGAATTAAAATACTCAACTGAAATTGTGTCAACAGCGTTAAGTAATGGCGATGAAGGCTGGAATCAAGTTGCCAATCCTTATAGTTTTAATATTGTTACCAAGGCATTTGGGGGAGACATGGAATTTTTCAAATGGAATGGGAGTCAGTATTACAAAGTTAATTACCTCAAGCCTGGTGAGGGTTATCTAACCTATGTTGCTTCGGATCAAATCATTACTATTAATAAAGATGTTGCATGGGAAACTGAAGAACTGTATTCGCTACAGACATATAAGAAGTCAGTGGCTAATGAACAAGACTGGGAGTTAATGATAACCCTTGTGAGCGAGGATGGGTCACTCCAAGATCAATATAATGTTATTGGTGTTAAGCCTATGGCGAGTAATGGTATCGATGTATTAGACAAATATGAGTTACCGAGTACTATGGATGATGCTGTAGTTTTCTCAGTTTTAGAAGGCGATAAAGTATTGAGGACTAACTATAAAGAACCGATAGAAGAACTTGGGTTATGGAAAGTATCTGTCGGAACTACGAGTAAAAGAACGTCGAGTGGTACACTTTCTTTTGAGGGTATTGATGATGTGCGGAGTTTAGGATATTCGGTATATCTTACAGATGGTAGAGTACAAACTGAAGTTGTTGGAGCTACTATACCAGTATCATTAAATCAAAATAAAGAGTATGGAATTATTGTTGCCAAGAGTGGAGTAATAGCACATACTCAAGGGGGGAGTGCTGGAGTCTTTAATTATCCTAACCCAGTAAGAGGCTATACAAAAATAAGTCTGCGAGGGATCTACTCTTTAGGAGACGAGGCAACACTGAAGGTAATTGATGTATCTGGTTCAGTGGTCTATACTGCGGTCTATAATACTGATTCAGAAATTATTTGGAATGCCGAATCAAATAATGGGTCTCCAGTAGAGACTGGTATGTACTATTACGAACTCCAGACTGGAGGGTCATCATACTCAAATGTCATGATGATTACACAATAGTTAACTACATTTGGGCCTTATACGAGCTGACATTCACGGGTGTCAGCCCTATTTTGAGGGTCAAATAGATCAAACTTCAAATAGAGTTCAAATTATAGATTGTGAGTAGAACTTTTTTCCTAGAAAAGTGATACACTCTTTAGAATGTGATGGATAATACATTTTAGAAGTTTGAACTTGAGAGTAGCTTATTATTAACCTATTCTAAAGAGAGACAGTAGTTGGGGGTCGTTAATGAAAAAGTATGCTATTCTAGTAATTGTTTTTTTAATTCAATCAGTTTATGCTCAAAATATTTTAGTTCCTCGTTATGCAGATGGGGATAGTTCTGATGTGCGCACGATATATCGAGGCACTACTGTCACTATGTTACTTGAGACTCAAGCTTTAAACTATAAGTTTGACTGGGATAATAGCAACCCAATTCAAGCTGTACTTGAAGATTCATCAGCTTCACATCCTGATATTTCTATAACTATTAATTTAGTTGATTACTGTTTGGGCGGGTCCGATTGTATGAATATTACATTCACGGTTCCCGATAGTGTGCGTTATGGTGAGTGGCGCTTCAAAGTTATAGGAACCACTGATCCTAATATACGATACTACCCAATAGCAGTTGTAGAAAAGCCTCTTGTTGTTTTTAACTATCAGACTGACTCACTCTGGTTTGAAGCAATAGCTACACCTTTACAAGGGCAGATGGGGTATTTTGATCTGCCGGTTAAACATGTAGATAATAATGAATTAGTAACGAGTGGAATTATTGATGGCTGGGAAAGTTTAGATTTTTTGTCGGGAAATATTTGGCTTGTCCCTACAGCGCAAGCTACTAATAATCCAAAAGTGGAAATTAAACATGGTAGTAAAATGTTTATAGATATACCAAGAAATAATACTATACAGATTGAGCCTGGTCCTTCTTATCAATTCCAGAAGCTATATGAAGCATTTGATATACCTGTTAATATAATTAATTCCCCCCATTTTATTACAAAGGCTGAAGTAGAGCCGGTTGATTCACTAATCACCATTTACTTTTCAGAGAAGATCGATACTGCCTACTATTCAAGTGGGCCGTTGACTCTTCGTAACGGAACAGAGTCTTATTCAATTTCTAATATTCAGGATCGAATTATTTACATAGGAGATTCGACTCAGATAGTGATTCAGATGCCTCAAATGGTGCAAGGTCTTAGTCCTTCCACATGGTACTTAGAACTTGACTCTCTTGCATTTAAAACGTATCCAATTTCGGGAGCTACTTCTGTATATAATGCAGAAGTAAAGTATGAAGATAACTTTTCTGTTGATACAGTATATAGAAATACAACCCAACTAACAAGTGCACACATCTCACGAAATATGTATATCCTAAATATGCTTTGGGATGCCCCTGTTGTATTTGATAGTCTACAAGGGGCGCGTTTGGTAGCAAGAGATTCGGTTGGTGTTGCTCAAAAGTATATTGATCTAAATACAAACTTATATAATAGTACTGATCCCAGCCTTCCTTATGTTGGTGATAGTGTTCCAATTTATATATCTACTATGGAGGTTGACTCTGTAATAAATTGGGAAAAAGAAGGTTATCAGGTGAGTGTGAGCATTCCCTATGGGCAATATAGAGACTCCTTAACAAATAGTTTGATATCTGCAAAAGAAGTGCCAGTAGTAATTATTGATGATGGTTTCTATGTATATGAAAATGATAGTCTTGAATTTGTAAATAGTCAATCTCCAGGTTTTGTAGAAGTGGATTTTGATGGATATTTGGGAGATCCAAAGAATTATACCCTGACGGCTTTATTGGATAGTAATGGTGTCATTAATGCTTCAGATGTTTACTTTTATTGGACAGGGGTATCGTGGATGATGCGGATTGAAAATATGCCTGATGCTGGAATAGTTAATCTTGCTATTCGAATAACTTCCCCTATTGATGGAACTATTAAAGAATTTAATCTCTATTTTAATATCAGAAATGAAATATTGCCCCCGCTTATTTTATTAGATTCAAGACTTACGTTTGATAGTATTCTCAAGACCAATATAATTACGTATCAGTACAGTCAGGTTGTTAAAGGTAATCATTTAGATGTGTCTCTGAAGGCTTATAATAATGAATACCTTGGCGTTCGCTATGATAGTTTGCAGTTGATGTCACTTCAATTGTTGATAGATTCATCAAAAGTTGTTGCATTAGGACTAACTCCAACACAATTAAACACAATAAATAATTGGTTTGTAAATGGGTATACTGTTATCACTGAAATAAATAGAGGGTTTGTTACATCTCTCGAGTCAGGTATAGAGACGAAAGAGGACATTATCCAGCTGCTAACTGAAGACTCACTCTATAGGGATCCTAAACTACTAGGGTCACATATTTTACAATTACCAGTTACTTCTTTAACAGGTATGTTGGATTTTGAGCTTTTCTTTCAATATACACATTTAGATAGTTTTTTATATAAACCAATAGTATATGATTCCAGTTTTGTAGTATTCGATGATTCCATAGTTTCCCCATATAAAAATACAGAAATTCCGTATACTCTTACAGGAGTAATTGGACAAACGGCAATCAAACTTGTAGGGGGAGACTACAACAGCTATACCGTTGATACCCTCGACATCTCCCTAGAAATTTACGATCCCTATCTCTCTAGCGCATACACTCTTTTAGCTCCATCAATTGGAATTTTAGAAAGTAACAAAGACACGGTTTTTACTGTAAGTGTCGATACTAAATACCCTCTTACTGACCTTGACCTTATGGTAGTTAGTACCAATGGGCTTATTCCCGCAGTAAATATGATAATTTCTAAATCAGGATATCGAACCTGGGATGTGTCACTTACTCCTCTTGTGAGTGGGGAGGAAGTCCTTGTTTTTGAACTTAGGCATCCCGTAGATGGTGCCTACGCAAGCATCACACAAACAATCACAATAGCACCCCAACAAACGGGGTTTACCATTGACTCTGTACCTCCTACTATGGGGTATTATGATATTCGTGATGTGGTGATATCTTTAAATCCAGAGTTTAGCCTAGTATTGGATCTCTCCGACACAGGTAACTTATTCACCAGTAATTCTATAGAGCTGAGCTCAATTGATTCAACAAGTTGGAACTTACATATTGACCCTGAAATGGATGAAGTTGGAAGTCTCATTGCTCTGTTAAATGTTGTAGATACAAATGGAACTTTTATTGAACAGTATTCAGTCACCACCTCTGTGGATTTTATGGAGTCAATTACCGTTGAACCTTTTGACTCATTTCTCCATCCGGGTCAAACACGGTTAATCACGGTAATTACACAGCCAAGTTTAAGACTCACAGCAGAGACTGGTGAAGTGAATGTTCTTCCCAGTAGTTCTATTGGCATTACGAAAAAAGATGATACCCACTGGATAGTTTCAGTGACTCCTGTATACGGTCAGTGGGGTGTGGGTGATGTAGTAATTCGTGCGTATGATGACGCAGATTTTGAGGTCGAAACAAAAAGTGTAATTGTTGAGGTCTCTGACGAGGGAACAGGGGACCCTCTCTATGAGCCATGCATTGGTTTTTGTGTCGAGAATGTCCAGTTCCAATATAATTCGTTTAATAGTAGGCTGAGTCTCTACTTTAACGATACCCCATCTATTGAGAAAAATGGCACTATTCAATTAACTTCATTTATTTACCATAGCGAAAATGATAGTGCACCAAAAATAGGTGACCAATATGCACTCCCCATTAATACATCATCTACCATAGTAGGCAATAGTATCGAACTGACTCTTTCAGAGGATCAAAAAAGAGCAATTCAAAGTCTTGACCTTAATAGTGACGGTGTAAGTGTGGCGGTAACTGCAGAGTCTGTAAAAGGTGTTACTCTTGGCATGGGTAATAGTGGAAGATCTATTCCAATGCATGTTGTTAAAGGACCAAAATTTCAAATGTATGGCGCCCAATATCTCCCTTATGAAAAAGAAATACAGCTTACATTTGATGAGTCCATAGAAGATGCCTTTTCTATAGCGGGATCCGTTATAAGGGTTGGCGTTGGCTCACCTCCTTCCACAACACTCGAAATTGTTATTGATGAGTATAGAATTGGTAGTGAGGATTGTACTGAGAATTGTGATAAATCATCTCAAATTTCGATACAGCTCAGTGATTTAGATTGGAATGCTTTTGAGGCTCTTGCGAAGAACTCAATAAACAACCTCTATATAAATATTCCAAATGGAACATTTACTGATGTATCAAATCAAGCTATTGAAGAGTCTACATTTAATGAAAATATTCCTCTAAGTTTTGGTGTTGGCTTTGGGAGTAACTGGATTGAAAATGCTGTTGTCGACGTGGTTAATGGAATTGTCGAGGTAACTCTGAATAAAACTTTAGAGAGCTATCAAGATAAAGTCTTAGATGCTGGGAATAGCATAATATCAACTCTTATGATTCTCGGAGTATCCGATACACAATTTGATACTATAAATGGTTTTCCATTAATAAGTCAGCCCAATGTTGTGTATGTGGGGAGTGCTTCTGACACAGTGACATATGATGCTTCACTCGGGAAAATATTTGTATCGCTGAGTGATGAAAGTAAGACGAAAATTGTTTCGTGGAATAGTCTCTATGGGGCAGCATTGGGAGGTAAGGCTGTTGTCTACGTGCCTCACGGTGCTTTAGTTGCTCAATCGACTGTTACAAACCCAGAGCTTACTGCACTCCTTTCAGTTGGAACGGTAACAATTCCTGTTGAAGGTAATACTATTCCTATTCCCGACATAACTATTGTAACAGGAGAGGGGGTTGATTATTTTATTATGAAAGGTAATTGGAAGGTATTTATAACAGAGTCTGCGACTGCGGTGAACCCTACTGCTTCAGTTGAAGAAAACGTTGATGTCGGTGATCGTATATACTTACAGGCAGGTAAGTTCTACCATGTTGTTGCCGTTGAGGACGCACAGTACTCACAAGAGCAATTTATTGATGCATCACATTATGCATCACTCGATGTATCGGTAGAACAATCGGGGACAGCCTATAGGGTCTCTTTTGTTACTCGTGACAATATAAAAATTCGCAACGCAACATTTGGTATGACTATACAACGCCCTCATACTCTTGATGAGGATACTCTTCGAGGTATCAAAGATGCCCATGTTACTTCATTTGGATATGATGGAGATACTATTGTAGTCGAAGCATATCTCGAGTCTCTTGAAAAAGGAGACTCAGCCTTTGTTGCATCGTTTAGAGAGAGTAAAACTTTTGTATTAGAGTTGCCAATGGTTAAAACGACTGTTGCTGCTTCAGTTTGGAATATGGTGTCATTTGGTTCATCTGCAAAAATACTCAATGATTTTACATCTGGGGTAACGATCTATTGGTGGGATGACTCTAAATTACTCGACCTGTTATTTGGACGATATCGTTCTGTAGAAGAACTTTCAACAATAAAGCCCGGTCAATCGATATGGCTCCATTCTGAAGTGTCACAAAGCATCAGTCAGGTTTTTGATACTACCGAGGTGAGTCTTGAGCTTATCGCGGGAGAAGATGGATGGAATCAACTTGCAAACCCTTATGGGTTTAATATCTCAGTAGACGCCTATGGTGATAGAGAGTTCTTTAAATGGAATGGTGTGAGTTATAGTAAAGTAAACTACTTAAAGCCAGGTGAAGGATATTGGGCGACGGTTGGTCAAAGCGAAGTGATTACCATAGAGCGTCTTCCGGTGTGGAATGATGCACTCCCTGAAAAAAATAGTGAGATCACTTTTAAGAAAGGAATCATGTCTCGTCAATCATGGGAACTTGGTGTCGCACTCTCATTAAATAATCATGGAGTAGTTGACCAGAATAATAGCATTGGGGTAAATCCATTGGCAGAAAATAGCATTGACTATCTGGATAAAAGAGAGCTTCCTCAAAACATGAGTAACATTCCTTCGATTTCAATGTTAATTGAAGGTAAACGATACCGAAATGAACTTAAAAAACCAATTGATGGTGCTGCGGAATGGTCTCTTCAGGTTGATGTGCCAGATGGTAAAGAAGGAATGGCACAACTACATCTAGATGGGTATGCATCATTAAAAAATATGGGCTACTCACTCTATCTTGTTGATGGAACCAATGCACAGGAGCTTGTGTCAAGCGAAACAGAGCTCTTGTTAAAAGGTTCGACTCAGTATCGGTTGATTGTTAGTGAGAATACCTTAAGCACACATCATTTAATACGAGTACCAACACTCTTTAACTATCCAAATCCAGTGAGAGAAGCAACAACAATTATGGTACAAGACCTTACCATGCCAGGTAAGACTATGGAATTTAAAGTAATGGCTGTTGATGGTAGCGTCGTGTATGAAGAAGTATACTCTTTTCAGGCCTCCTTTACTTGGAATGCTGTCAACATGAGTGGTGTACCACTAAAAAGTGGTCTTTATTTTTATAGTGTTAGAACAGGTGCTCATTTTGTCCAGAGTACGCTCCTTGTTATGGAATAGTATGAAGAAAATAATCAAAAAGGTGCATCATGCAATAGCTCTGTGTGATGCATTGCTATTTGGCGATCAATGTAACTATTGCTCAGAGAGAAAACGTAAGAGACATCTCATGTGTGATATGTGCATTCAAAAGCTTTCATTGTACTCAGAAATGGAATTTAAATCTCAGCTTCAGAGTAGTGATACTGATCTCTTTTCCCTTTTTCCTATGACAGAATTAACCAAAAAAGTTGTTTATGATATCAAGTATAATCAACTCCCATCTCTTGCAACTCTGCTATTGAAAGATATCCCAAGTAACTATTTTCATGCGATTGATTCACACGCACTATTGGTTCCAGTTCCATTGCACACTACAAGGATGAGAGAACGAGGTTATAATCAGGCAGAAGTGATTGCTCAAGGTGTCGCTAAAAGAACAGGGGCTACGGTAGTACCTCGAGCCCTAAAAAAGAAACATCATACTGGGAGTCAAACAAAATTAGGGAAAGTGAAGCGACAGGAAAATATGCAAGACGTATTTAGTCTTACAAGAGGGATATCAATAAAGGGCAAAAATGTAGTGGTGATCGATGATGTCTATACTACAGGCGCTACAACTCAATCCTGTATAGAGGCCTTAGAGAAAGGGAATCCTGCAAGTATTTCTATCTTTACTCTTATTCGTGCAGATATGCAAGAAGGAAGTGACTTTGTGAAAGAGTTGCAGCTACACAATAATACATTATGATACGATTGAGTTGCCACCCTTGTGAGTAGCAAGTTCAAGGCGTTGATATGCGATTGTGAGTGTGTCTGGAAGTACTGATTCGTGGTTTTCTGATGAAAGTTCTAAAATCTCGGCAACCCCTGAACTACATGTTGCTTTCACTTCATCACTATTACATATAAAAACTTTAGATGCTACTTCATCACTAATTCTTTGAATAACCTGTAATGCTTGCTCTTTAGGGCAATCATAAAAGCTTGCGACTAAGCGGTGTTCTTGATATCGTGCGAGAAGGTCGTAGGGGCGTAAATGTTTTTTACAGATATTTGCGAATTCTTTTAAAATTTGGTCACTATACATTTGAGAATAGCGTTGGCAGAGAGTGCTATAGTCATCAAGGGCAAGCATAGCAAAAGATATTTTTTTTGATTTTTCTTTTACAATATCAATTTGTTTTGTCGCGGCGATAGTGAAATGATCTCGTTTGAGGAGTTCAGTTAAGGGGTCTACAGTTGTATACTCTTTGAGCTCTGTCTCTACCTGATTCTTGGTTACCTGCCTTTGAATCTCTTGTAAGACAGAGGTTAAGTCGAGTGGGCGATAGAGCCTCGGAAATTTCCTGTTATCGTAGGGGACACTTTTTTGCTCAGGTTTAGGGTCATTACACACGAAGAGAATTGGTGTGTCTTGATATCGAATATCATTTTTAATTTCTTGAGCAAAGGTATAATTGTCTTTTGATTGGATGGGCGTGTCGATAAGCACAGCTGCCGGAGTATTATTGGTATCAAGTGTATGCCAAGTGTGGTCTCCAGATTCCGTAAAGAGTACAACGTATTGAGAATCGAGAACTGCTTGAAATGCATCTCTATCTTCACTCTTACAAAATACAACAATACTCTCTTTTAGCATATTCCTTCCCAGTTTTTAAGTATTGAAAAGATACAATTTCTTGAGGGATTATCCGATGAGTTTATTGTAAACAATACAAAATGAAAGAGGGGCAAGGAATCGTTAGGTGATACAAAAAACGCTCTCTTACAGAGTAAGAGAGCGTTTAAGCGGAGAATGAGGGACTCGAACCCCCAAGCCTTGCGGCGGCGGTTTTCAAGACCGCTGACTTACCAATTAGCCTAATTCTCCATTGGTGAAGACAAATGTACTATTTCGTTTTTTAACTGTCAATATTTTTTGAGGTCATAAGTGTGAAAAAGATAAAAAGAGATTACAATTTCGTATTCAAAGATCAGGAATAGCTGATGTAGGTGTATCAATTACTATATTTCGTCCAAATTTGAACAATTGTAAGCGAGAATATAATGACAAAAGTAAACTCAAATTACGGTAAACTACAAGCTGGGTATCTCTTTCCAGAAATAGGCCGACGTGTTTCCAACTATGTTTCAGCAAATCCAGATAAAAAAGTATTAAAACTTGGTATTGGTGATGTGGTGCTTCCACTTCCTGAAGCTGTACGTAAAGCAATGCATAGCGCAGTTGATGAAATGGGCACCTTAGAAGGTTTTAGAGGCTATGGTCCAGAGCAGGGCTATGACTTCTTAAGAGAGGCTATTGCAGGTGATTATGCTGAAAAAGGGTGTGATATTGCTGCTGATGAGATTTTTGTCTCTGATGGTTCAAAATGTGATTCAGGTAATATTCAAGAGATATTTGATGCCAATAGCAAAATAGCCTTGACTGACCCAGTGTATCCAGTTTACCTCGATACTAATGTTATGGCAGGAAGAACAGGTGAAGCAAAAGAAAATGGTCAATTTGTAGGTATGACTTATCTCCCTACAACTGCAGAAAATAATTTTTTCCCTGCACTTCCTGACGTGGATGTTGATCTCATTTATCTCTGTTCACCTAATAACCCAACAGGTACAGTAATGAGCAAAGAGCAGCTTACTGAGTGGGTAAATTATGCAAAAGAGAAAGGGTCAATAATATTATACGATGGAGCATATGAGGCATTCATCGGTGATGATACGTTACCACGGTCAATTTTTGAAATTCCTGGTGCAAAAGATGTAGCTATTGAGTTTAGGAGTTTTTCTAAAAACGCTGGTTTTACTGGTGTGCGTTGCGGTTATACTGTAGTTCCTAAAGGCCTTATGGGTAAAAATAGCGATGGTGAAGATGTATCGATTCATGCGCTCTGGAATAGACGCCATTGTACAAAATTTAATGGTGTTTCATATCCGGTACAACGTGGTGCTGAAGCAGTATTTTCACCTGAAGGTAAAGCACAAATTGCTGAACTCATTGAGTACTACATGAACAACGCTAAAATTATTGGTGATGGTCTTAAGAAAATTGGTATTGAAGTGTACGGTGGTACTAATGCTCCATATATTTGGCTTAAAACTCCAGAAGGAATGAGTTCATGGGACTTCTTTGATAAACTTCTCAACGAGTGTCAAATTGTTGGTACTCCTGGTGCTGGCTTTGGTGCTGCAGGTGAGGGCTACTTTCGCCTCTCTTCATTCTGTATAAAAGAGAATGTTGAAGAAGCTGTTGCACGTATCACGGCATTTTTAAAGTAGGTCTAAAAAATATATATTCTCAATAAGTTAAAAAATTGAGTTTGTAAGGGCCTCCTCGAGGCCCTTTTCTATTGGTATGGATTTTGAAATCCTTTGCCTTCATATGATTCTCTATGGTATAATTGAATTGATGGTTTTTGGCGCGAGATTACCGTGTCCGAGTTTAAAAAAGATTTGACGAGTGGTGAACTAGTTGATCTTCTTTTTAAATACACTGCAAAGATTGCCGAAGAGCGAAGTCTCGATAATCTTTTAATTTTAATGAACGACCTTGGTAAAAAACTAGTTGTGTGTGATCGCTGCACCTTGTGGCTTATTGATAAAAGTAAACAAGAGGTGTGGACTAAAGTTGCCCATGGAGTAGATGAAATTAGAATGCCTATTGGCAAAGGGGTTGTTGGTGAATGCATCAGAACAAGGCAATCAATAATAATTGATAACGCATATATTCATCCAACCTTTAATAAAACAATTGATGAGGAGACGGGGTATCAAACACGTTCAATAATTGCTGAGCCAATCTATGATGGAGATGGTTCTGTTATGGGGGTGTATCAGGCGATTAATAAGCTTACAAAAGAAGGACGTTTTACACAGGCTGATCTAGAACATATGAACCTAAGTGGAACCTATCACGGTAAAGCATTAGAGTCTGCAATGCTTATTAAAGAGATAGAGAGTACCCAGAGTGATCTTGTTTTTATATTAGGTGAAGCAGGGGAGAGTCGTTCGAAAGAGACTGGTAACCATGTGAAGCGGGTGGCTGGGTATTGTGAAATTCTTGCGCGGGCTTATGGGTTGCCCGAAGAAGAAGTCGAGTTGATTAGAATTGCGTCACCTCTTCATGATCTTGGTAAAATTGCCATTCCGGATTCAATTTTAAAAAAACCAGGTAAGTTAACGTTTGAAGAGTTTGAAGTTATGAAAACCCATGCGCAAATTGGAGAAGATATTTTAACGGGATCAGAAAGACCTTTAATTAATGCTGCTCGAATTATTGCAGGAGAGCATCATGAGAAGTGGAATGGTAAAGGTTACCCGCGGGGGACGGTAGGTGAAGATATTCATCTCTATGGTAGAATTGGAGCAATAGCAGATGTCTTTGATGCACTGGTGAGTGATCGGTGCTACAAAAAAGCATGGCCACTCGAAAAGGTGTTGATTCTTTTCCGAGAAGAACGAGGCGAGCACTTTGATCCCAATCTTGTGGACCTTTTTTTTGAAAAATTACCAGAATTTATGAGTATAAAAGAGAAGTATGTTGATGAGTTTGAAGAGTCACAGACTATCTATTGAGTAAAGATATACCAGAAAAGTAAAATATAAAAAAGGCGTTTTCCAAAATGGAAAACGCCTTTTTTATATAAAGAAATTGAAGCTAATTTAAGATGGATTGAATGATACTACTTACTGCTTTATTATCAGCTCGGCCTTTGACCTTGGGCTGTACAGCTTTCATCACTTTACCAAAATCTTTTTTGTCTTCGGCACCTACTTCTTCAATTGTCTCACCGACAATGGCCATAAGCTCTGCTTGGGAGAGTGCTTCTGGAAGGTAGGTTTTTAAAATGGTAACTGAAGATTCTTCTTTTTCAACAAGATCTGCACGCTCACCTTTTTTAAACATCTCTATACCATCATTTTTCTGTTTGATGGTTTTTTGAATAGCATCAATAACAACATCATCACAGATGTCGATATTATCATTAATGCTAATATTCTTAATGTCGGAATGTAACGTTCTGAGAAGAGCGAGTTTATCCTTATTGCGATCTTTCATAGATTGCTTGACATCAGCTAAAACTCGATTTAACAAAGCAGACATTTCAGTTCCTTCAATGAGAGTGATTGGTCTTAGTAGAGACGTGTTTTTTGTGCGTCTGCACGTTCTTTCAATCTTTTTCTTTTAAGAGCAGTTTTAAGTTTCTTTCTAGTTTCTGTTGGTTTCTCGTATCTTTTACGGTTTTTTACATCAGAAATAACGCCATTTTTTTCACAGGTTTTTGTGAAGCGTTTAAGAGCTTTCTCAAAGGGCTCATTACTTTTTACGGATACGCCTATCAATTAAATTACCTCATTTGGGTTGTTTTTATAAAATTCTTGACGAATGTAGGTTAATAAGGGACGATTGTCATTTAATTACTGACGCATGTAAAAATTAATTATCTTTAAAAATTATGGGTTTATTTTGAAAAAAAGCGTAAAATATACCAATAGAGCGCTATCAGGAGATATAATGAAAAATACAGGCATAATTTTAGCTTCGATTCTTGTCGTACTTTGCTTTTTAGCATGTGGTGACAACGAAGAGAAAAAAGTTGATATTATAACTGAAACCCTTGGACAGCCTGTGAATGATTCAGAGAATGGCCCAGCGACTGATATTCCTGAAGAAGAATTTGAGGATATCGAAGAAGCAGTTATTCCAGAAGAACCAACAGCCCTTGCGGATGATGAATATATACCGAAGCTATATGAATCTGGGTCATATGTCCTACAAGTTGGTGTGAGTCCTTCTGAAGTAATTGCAAAGAAATTAGCGACAAAAATTGAATCCAAAGGATATACGCCATATATTTCGATGGTAGAAAATCCCGGTGATCTTGTTGGTACATTTTACCGTGTTCGTATTGGGTATTTTAAATCTCTAACCCAAGCACGTCTTTTTGGACACAATGTACTTATGCCTATGAATATCGCCTTTTGGATTGATAATCGAAAAAATGATGCAGTGGGTAATCCAGCAAAAACTGAAGAAGAAGTTGGTGAAGAAGAGATGGGCGATGAATTAGTTGAAGAGGTAATAGATATTCCTGTTGAATCAGAAAATGTAGAACAACCCCCTAAGAGTGAAGATGTATCGCCAGCAGCTGCTAATGAAGTACCTGCAACTGAAGATTCAGCTCCAAAAAAAGAAAAAGCTCAAGGTTCAAATACTAAAAAAACACCAGGAAAAGGTGATGATTGGGCGAGTGATTCAGATGATTGGGCAAATGATGATTGGGGCAAGTAGAAAATAAGCTTTAATTTACTATCTTTTACATATAAGTATGGTCAGGCATAATGCCTGACCTTTTTTTGTATCATATGCGAGGTATAATGTCTGATCAAATTGAGAAGAAAGTAGGTATTATAAATTTAGGCTGTTCAAAAAACCTAGTTGATGGAGAGTCCATTGTATCAGAGTTTAGTGAACAGGGTTATGAGCTTTCTGAGTCTATTGAAGAGTGTGAAGTTATCCTTGTAAATACTTGTGGTTTTATAGAGAGTGCAAAAGAAGAGTCAATCAATGAGATTCTTGGAGTGTGCCAGCAAAAACAGGATGGGCAAAAGATTGTTGTCACTGGTTGCTTATCACAGCGCTATAAAGATGAGCTTCGGAAGGAAATTCCCGAAGTTGATCTCTTTGTAGGAAATTATGTCCCAGGTGAACTGATACAAAAACTTGATATTTCAAAAGAGGAACTCTGCTCAACAGGGAGCTTTGCAAAGAGAATTCTTTTAGGGGCAGAGCAGCACCATGCTTATTTAAAAATTAGTCGTGGTTGTAATCGAACGTGTGGTTTTTGTGCAATCCCACTCATTAAAGGCAAGCAGGATTCTCGAACGATCGAAAGTGTCGTCCGTGAGGCGCAATGGCTTCAAGAGCAAGGGATCCAAGAGGTTTCTTTGGTGGCGCAAGACCTCACTTATTTTGGTCGAGAAAAGCGTAAAGGTGAGACACTTGAAAAGCTTCTTAAAACACTTATGAAAGAGACCGATATCCCTTGGTTTAGACTGATGTATATGTATCCGGGCTTTGTAGATGATGGACTCCTAGAGACCATTGCAGTGCATGATCGAATTTGTAACTATATCGATATGCCACTCCAACACGGCTCAGATAAAATGCTAAAAAATATGAGAAGAGGACACACTAAAGAGCAGCTTCTCACTATTCTCAGAAAATTTCGAAATGCAATTCCTGATCTCGCGATTAGAACCACCTTTTTACTGGGATACCCTGGTGAAACTGAAGATGACTTCCAACAGCTCATGGAGATGGTTGATGAGTTTAAGTTTGATCGTCTCGGCTGTTTCACCTTCTCGACAGAAGAGGGGACACCAATAATGGATATGGATCTCCCTGCAGTGCCACTGGATGTTGCTGAAGAACGAGTAGAAGAGCTCATGACCATGCAACAAAACATCTCCTTAGAACGTAATCAAAACCTTATTGGTACCACTCAAAAGGTGATCATTGATAGCGTGCCTGAAGGAAGTGACTATCATTTTGTCGCCCGTACTCAATGGGATGCTCCTGAAGTAGATAATTTTGTCAATATCGTTGAAGGATCTGCTGATTTAGGAAGTTTTAGAAATGTTCAGATAATTGATGGGTCAGAGTATGACCTAGAGGCTCGATTTGTTGATTAGGTTTTAAGCATGAATCTACGGCGTTATTTTTATTTCGACGTACTCATATGTACGCCTTTAACAAAAATGCCTTGTATCTTCACGCTTAAAATCCAATCAATGGTTTGAATGGGACTTTTGGTTTTTTATGTTAGACATACACAAGTACGTCAAACATAAAAATGCCTTGTAACTCCATGCTTTTAATATAATCAATGGTTAGTAAGGGGGACCAGGCTATCAAAATACTTTATTTCCGTTTGCCTGTGATTTTGTCTTCGAGCTTAAAAAGACTGCCGTAGAGTTGAATGAGGTCGTCGATCCAAATGGCATCACGTTCAGATATAAGTTTGCACACCTCAGAAACATTGTTCGCATTGTTATAGGGGCCCACTTGATTGTCAATTTTGGCAAAGGGACGCATAAAAACAGATGCTGAAAACTGGGCTCTTAATGATCGATGGAGTCGGTCAAAAAGGCGTTTTTTAACCGTTTGAATATCTTGTTGAATGGTGCTCGGTGGAACCTCTTCACTAAGCTTTTTCTGAATATCAGCAAGCTCACTGGCAATAGATTCTTTATCTGGCTTTGGAATGTAGAGTTGTTTATTTATAAAAAATCGTTTAAGGTTTTTAAACTCTCGTTCCAAGAGGTCAGGACCAAAGGTGTTGGCGAATGGTGTGAACTGATGCGTTTTGGATTTTACTTGAAGGTGGGCCCCTTGGCGATCAGCCCAAATGTCGAGACGTTCTAGCAAGCGCAAGGCAACAGATTCGTTACCCACTAAGAGAAATGTTTCAGCTTGAGTTACAACAGAATCGGCATAGGCATATTTGTGTGTTCCACTTACGGTGTCACTTTTCAGTTGGGTAATTCTTTTTTTCCACTCATCAATACGCGTTTGCATTGCTCTTATCCGTCAGTTTTTGAATCAATAGTAGGGACTCGGATGATTTCAACTCGTCTATTTTTCATACGATTTTTTTCGTGGCTATTTTCAACTTTTGGGCGAAACTCACCAAACCCTGCTGCAAAAATCCGTGAAGGTACTAGCGTATTACTTTTATTCATTAAAATATTTACCACATTGGTCGCTCTCTTGGTAGAAAGTTCCCAGTTGGATTTAAAAAATTTAGAGTTAATGGGAATATCGTCAGTATGTCCTGCTACCATAAGCATCTCATTTTTCCCAAGACTACTTCCTAATACGTCACTGATTTTTCGAAGGACATCTTTACCTTTCTTTTTAACAATCGAACTACCTGTCGAGAAAAGAAACTCTGCTTGTATTTCAATTTTACCATCAGTAAGGGTGACCGAACCATCTCTTAGAGAATTCCCGAGTGCTTGTGCTAAAAGTGCATCACGTTCATGCTCTGCCTTTTCTTTTGCTGCTTTTTCTTTCTGAAACTCCTCTTCTTTACGAGTAAATGCATCAATTTGCTTCGTAAGCTCTGCTTCTTTATCAGATTTTAAGGAAGACATAAAAATAAATGCGATAAGAAAGAGGACAAAGAGGGCCATGGTCAAGTCAGTAAACATGATCCAGGGAGTCTCTTCGTGTTTATCTAAATGAATTGCCATCTATACCTCTGGCTCTTGATCGTACTCTTCGAGTGATTCGCCTTGTAGTTTTACTTGCTCAAGAACTTCGATTAGGATTTCCTGAGTTTTGAGTGCATTTTCGACAAGTACCTCTGATGCTTTCTCGTGAAAGGCTTCGAGTGTTGATTCCAGTTTTTCGTAGAAACTATTTTGATCATCAGTTTCTGACTCAGAAGAAGAGACATGTTCTATCAAGGATTCAACACCGACAGTAAACATTTCGAGGGATGCCTGGAATTCAACCTGGTTAATCTTCATGAGGCTACCACCCTCAGAAATATTTTCTGTGAAGTTCTTGAGTGAACTCATTTGTTCAGAGTATTGGGTTTCAAGTTCTTTGCCCAGTTTTTCTTGAATCTCAAAATTGTCTTTTGCTGCTTGGGCAAGGGTTTCGAACTCTTCTTGTAGTTTACTAAACCCATCTCGACTTATCATGCTAATAGATTCTTTGAGACTTTCTGTAAACTCTGTTGTTTTTTGGAAGACTGTATCCATCTGACCTTGATTGTGGGTCAAATATTCAGTTTGAAGATCTCTTGACTGCTCTTGGTGCGTATTAAGAAGCTCCATTTGTCTCTCAATTTGTTGGCCTTGAGCTTCTGGTATAGACTGTATTACTGTATGGAGGTTGTCGAGCTGAGTTGATACGCCTTGTGCGCTGAGCTCTGCAATCTCTTTTTGCATATCAGGAATAGTTTTAATAAAACTGTTTAGCTCGGAAAGACGCTCTGTAATCTCACTTGAGGTGTTGCTACTAATTTCTTTTTGAGCTTCAAGTATTGAGCGGGCACTGCTCTCAACTTGAGAACTAAATGAAGTGAGAAGTTCTTTTTGCGTTTCAATAGCTTCTGTGGCGCTTTCAGAGTGTTTGCTGATAATGTCATCGAGAACAGATTTATGTGAACCAGAGAGTTTCTCAATCACTTGAGAATTTGCCTCTGTAATTGATTGCTGAAGTGTGGTAAATGTGGCCTCAAGTTTATCACTAATCTGACTGCTGAGTGATGATGAGTTATTGGTCAATTGCGTACTCATCTCATTTGAGTATTGAGTAAGTTTTGCACCAAGTGAATCTACAAATTGAGAGAGATTACTACTGAGTTCTGTTATGAGTTGTTCGTTACGGTTTTCTTGCTGAGGTGCTAGTTGAGGTATAAGGTAAAAGTGAGTGTATTCTTCTACTTCCGACATCATCTCAATGTAGGCATTTTTTACAACAGAATTTGCAACACTTAAAAGCATAAACGCTATTAGGCCTGTTAAACTGGTGCCAAAAATACCATTCATGTCAGAGAAAATTGTTGTGATCAGTGTTTGAATCTGAAAGCTTTCACTCATTGAGCTGCCGGCTGTAGATATAGCCCCCATTAAACCAAAGAAGGTTCCGAGAAGCCCAAGAGTCATTGTAAGGTTAGCTGCTGATGAACCAAGTTTACTTGAAGCACGAGCTGAAAGAATTTCAGAAAATGCAGAAAGGTCAACTTGCTGATCACGGGCTTGTAGGTCTTTGAGTATTTCATATCGTTGATAGATGATTCTATCCGAGGGTTCAATTTCAGAACTGCCGGTGCTTTTTTGTTCTTGGATAGCATTTATTTCAGCCTGGGCAAAAGCGAGGTTCTTAAGGTTTTTAAATTGAGTATATGCAAAGATTGCAAGGAGTACTCCCCAAATAACATAGCCATAGAGTGGGAACTGAAAATAGAGACATCCAATGAGACCTGCGAGTCCGAGAATGCTGAGAATGATTATTTTCCGTACAGCTGCTTTCATCAATAGAATCCTTTTTATTTACTTTTTATTTTTAAAGAGGTCGAGTTGCCCTTGTGAGAAACCACGCGAAAATATTTCCCACTTGGCTTTGTACCAGTGAGATATTTCGAGGGATATCCCAAGGCAGAAGTCGACATAATCTTCTGTAAATGCTCTAAACCCATTGTCCCATAAGCCCAATGGGTTCCATGCGCGATTGCCAATGGCATTAAAAAGCGCTGCTTCAGTAGCATAATAACGTTTGGGCTGTTTTTGAATGCCCGTAATAAACTTTTTTTGTGCGAGAGTGTACAGTGAGCTTCGGATGTTGGTAATTACATTTTGATCAATATTGCGAAGCCCCGCCTCAAGAGTCGGGAGTATCTTAGTCACTGGTGTAGAAATAGAGCTTTGATGCCAGAGGTTGGAACCGTTTTTCTGAATATGGGTCGCACGTGAATAAGTGGTTACAAGGTTCTTTTCTGAGTCACCAACCATAAGGTGGAGTGTTTGTAAAAAGAAATCTTTGATCTCTTTACTCCGATGTCCCACTTTGAGTCGGTAGCCTTCATCACTTTTTTCAATCCAGCCACCTTCTCTAAGAACAGGGATCATTACATCAGCAGTAAGTCTCTGTGCCCATTTAGATCGGAAGTCAGCAAATTTATCTTCAATCTCTTTATTAAGTGCATTGAATTCTTTTTGACAATACTTTAAGCACTCTTCTGATTCAGAAATATATTCACTCTCTAAAGTGAAGTTTTTCTGAGATTGTTCAATATGTTCCCTTAATATTATGGAGTATGAGTTGTTCATTGAGTGACTCAATTGTTGAACAACTTTTTGTTGAGGCAAAAAACTTTTAAGGTCAACAATTGACTGACCGGTAAACTGTTTGAAAGCTTTCCTAAAATTACTATCCAAAGGGCATATTGTTGGTTGAAATTCGATGCAGAAATATAGAAATTCTAGGGGGATCAACAGAGAAAATTGGGGCCCCTCACAAATTCGTTAATGCCCGGTTTAATCAATATGAGCTTAAAAAGTAGTTTCTATTGATTTCCAGATAGATTTGGCAATTTTCTTGTCAGTAACAGGTTTTTGGCTCATATTGATGGAATTCATTATACGGTTATTTTTGTTAACTGATTGGGTAAGATTCAAAATTCCACCCATCTCAAGGTAGGTGCCAAAAGCATTATTCTCAATGGTAGCGCCTTTAATAGATACTTCGCTATTTGCAACGGTAATACCATAGCGATTCTCAGTAAACGAACCCCCGCTTATCCGAACATTACTGGAGTTTTCGATCCATACACCATAGTGGTTATTAATAAATTGATTTTCTTTTAAGACGCCCTGAATGTTGAGAAAAGAATTTTTAAATCCGTTCATTATCACAACATAATTCATTACAATGGGAGATGGTGAGCCATGTATATGCAGCCCAACCCAGTGATTACTTGGATTCTCGGCGTGAAAAACGATGTTCTTTTGAGAAGTTCCGAGAAACCGAATATGCCCTTTCAAAAGGAGTTTAGTATAATTTCGAAATTTGAGTACCACACCACCCTCTATAGTAAGAGTGTCTTCCGAATTATTAAAGAGGTTCTCATCTATAATATATGGACTATCACCCTGATGAAGATGCACCGAGCCTTTGAGTGATGTGAGAATGGTATTTGCATTGATGGAGGTGACAAGTAGCATAATTGACAAAAGTTTAATCATGGCACCCTCTGTAGTGTTACTGATTGAATAATTTGGTAATTGGGGAATAGTTTATTCGCGATTTTGAGACTGATCGTCCCAGAAATATCAAAAGTACCAAACTCCAAATCACCATCATCAATATTAAACACTAAAGAGCCTTGGCCTAAAATAAAATTGTCTTCAGCCACCATAAGGGCACCCTCTTCTATTTTGTATTTAAGAGTGGTCAAAATTTTAGCAAATGATTGATCACCATTAGAGTATATATCATTGACCTTAAACCACTTGTAGAGATGGTTACTGCTATTTTTGCCCGTAGGTATTTTGAGTTGTTTTTCCCAAGTATCGCCAATGTATGTTTCATGACGGGGGAGAGACGGTTGAATTTTAAGGAGGATATTTGCGAGGTTGAATCCCGAAACTTCCATTTCATCTGTAGCACTATTATTTTCAAAGTCTTTGATTTCGCCATAAGGGTTTATTTTAAACTCTGATTTTTGTGAGAGAAGATAGTGTTCAATATGACGGCATTCCTCAACAGTGTATTGATTTGATCTGAAATCAATAGAGTCGATGCCTATTAAAAACCGGCTCGTTTTGTCATCAAATGCTGTTTGTAATGATTTTGTGAAATAGATTTGCGCTTCACTAAAAAAACTACTCTCGGAATCACCTGAAATAAGTTGAAGTTTTGTTTGTAAAAAATAGTGGCGTGGGTTTTCTGATGTAAGATTAAAAGAGAGCTGTTTTGTCTCTTTTTGGCACGCAGTAACTATGAGGATTGTTATTAAAAGGAGTGTTTTACCCATTAAGTCAGTCTTTGCTAAAATCTATTGTAACATTGGTTAAATTTAAGTCTTTTAGCGAGGACTTTTGGGATAATTCTCTATATTCATCACTATTCTGAGTGATTAATCCTAATATTTTCGCACAATCTTCTGCTGATTCGGCGACGACGAGCTCTTCGATGTCAGGTGAAAAGAGGTAAAATTTTCCCTCTTTTTCCCATTGGAGGGTTTTCACGTTTGCTTCGTCAAGCGCTGTTTCAACAATAGTTGGTTTTTTAATTTGCGAAGCGACAATTTCTTTCAGTTCATCAGGTGGTGTTGTTTTAAGGATGCACTGATTGATTTTATAATTCTTCGCTTTCTTTGTAATGGTCTTGTCAAATTCAGCTGAAGTAAGAAGAATAGGGGTGCGCTTGTATTGAGGAAGTTTACGAATTTTTGTTGCGAGGTCAAAACCAGTGATACCACCACCGAGGTTGTACTCAACAAGGAAGGCATCAAATGTGTGTGACTTAATCAACTTCAGGGCATCCTGAACATTGTTGGCAGGAAAGGTCTCTGCAATATCACTCAGATCTTTCGAGGTTTGCGCAGTAGCTTCTTTGCTGTCATCTAAATGGAGTATGTTAAACAACGATCACCTCACAGTATTATATCACGTGGTAGTACAATTTTATTGCCTTATTATATTATACTTTTCGGCTATTGTGCACTGAAAAATGATAAAAAAAGGGGAGTTTTTAAAAAAACTCCCCTGTAATCAATAGCTATGACTTCTGGATAAGTCCGCTTTATATTTTATTATAAGGTTTTAAGCCTGGTCGAGTAAGAAGTGTTCTGCTTCGAGAGCGGCCATACAGCCAGTACCTGCAGAAGTGATTGCTTGACGATATTTACTGTCTTGTACATCACCGGCGGCAAAAACACCTGGAACGGAAGTTTTTGTAGTACCTGCTTCAGTCACAATGTATCCTGTGGTATCTGTTTCAATTTGACCGTTTAAGAAACCGGTATTTGGGGTGTGTCCAATAGCATAAAAGAGGCCTTTGGCTTCAATCTTAGTCTGTTCACCAGTTTGAGTGTTTTCGCATACTACATGAGTTAAGGTGTTCTCACCCAATGTTTCTTTAGGAACAGTATTCCACAGTATTTCAATTTTTTCATTATCAAAAGCACGTTGTTGCATTGCTTTAGAGGCACGAAGCTCATCACGGCGGTGTACAAGATATACTTTTGAACCAAATTTAGTAAGGTGTACCGCTTCTTCCACAGCAGAGTCACCGCCGCCAATAACCATAAGTGGTACATTTTTAAAGATGGGGAGTGCACCATCACATACAGCACAAGCTGAGATACCCTTTTGCCAATATTGATCTTCCCCAGGGAGATTCATGCGGCGAGCCGTTGCACCAGTAGCAATGATTACTGTTTCTGCCTCTAGGGTCTCACCACCTTCAACGGTCAAAATAAAAGGGCGTTTGGAAAGGTCTGCAGATTCAATGGTTTCTGTTCTAATGCTCGCACCCGAATTGATAGATTGGTCGCGCATTTGGAACATAAGCTCTGGGCCAGAAATACCAGTAGGGAATCCAGGAAAATTCTCAATTTCTGTGGTTGTGGTAAGTTGTCCGCCAGCAGCAATGCCGCCAGCCATAAATCCTTCATACATAATGGGGGTGAGGTTTGCTCTACCTGCATAAATTGCGGCAGTATGCCCTGCTGGACCAGATCCGATAATAACTACTTTTTCAGCCATAATAATTCCATTCGATATTTTCTTTAAAAGTAATAATAACGAATTATTGACAAAAGGGAAGGGTTGTAATAGTTACAGAATTGATTAAAAAAGGGGGACTACTGAGAAGAATACAAAAAAGGCCACCTTAAAAAGGTGGCCGAAATAAATAAATAGTATTTAATTATGCAAAAAGGTTTGTATTTGCTTTTTGCTCGAGTTGTGATGGACGTGCTTGTAAGAACTCATCTACGGCCACTGCACATTCTCTCCCTTGAGAAATAGCAGTAACTACTAGAGATTGACCAATGTGAGCATCACCACAGGTAAACACATTGTCACCCGAAGTTGTTTTAAAGTTGGTAAATGTTTTAACATTACCGCGCTCATCATAATCAACAGCAAGTGTATCACAGAGCCCATCGTGTTGTGGGTGTAAAAAGCCCATCGCAAGAAACGCCCGTTCACAAGGGATTTCTTTTTCAGAGCCCGTTACTTCAACAGGTTTACCATCTGTCCACTGAACATCAATGGTTTTTACTGCTTTGAGGTTACCTTCATTATCACCAATAAACTCTTTAGTCATAATTGAGTAGAACTGTTCAACACCTTCTTGGTGTGATGTCGTAAACTTTTTGACACGAGGGTATTGTGGCCATGGATTGTTAGAAGCACGTTGTACAGGAGGTTCAGGCATAAGCTCAAACTGTTTTACATTTGATGCACCATGCCGATTTGAAGTACCAACACAGTCAGAACCAGTATCACCACCACCAATTACCACAACATTTTTATCTGTTGAAAGAATTTCTTCACCTTCGTACTCTTTACCTTGAACACGTTGAGAATTCTGTTTGAGGTATTCCATTGCAAAATAGACACCTTTCAAATTTCTTCCTGGAACCGGGAGATCACGGGGAACAGTAGAGCCAATTGCAAGAACGATGGCGTCAAATTCAGACTTAATAGAATCAATTGAGATGTCTTTGCCAATATTTGCATTGATCTTAAACTCTACACCAGCTTCAGTCATTACTGAAAGGCGACGATCAATTATCGATTTATCAAGTTTAAAATCAGGGATTCCATAGCGAAGGAGGCCACCAATTGCATTGTCACGCTCAAATACGGTAACATTGTGTCCCGCTGAGTTTAATTGATCTGCTGCTGCAAGACCTGCAGGACCTGAACCAATAACTGCTACTGATTTTCCGGTACGTGGAACAGAGTTTTTATTTTTAACCCAGCCATTTTTAAACGCTTCTTCAATTATAAAACGTTCAATATTATGGATAGTCACTGGTAGTGCATTGATTCCAAGAACACAGCTTCCTTCACAAGGAGCGGGGCAAATTCTACCAGTAAACTCAGGGAAGTTATTGGTAGAACTGAGGATATCAAATGCCTCAGCCCAATTCTCTTTGTATACCGCATCATTAAATTCTGGAATAATGTTACCCAGTGGGCAACCATTATGACAAAATGGAGTACCGCAGTCCATACAACGAGCGGCTTGGCCGTTGATTTGTTCTGCAAACTCTTCATCTTTATAGAATTCTTTATAATGTTTAACACGCTCATCAGCAGGTTGTTTACCCGGCTCTTCACGATCAAATTTTAAGAAACCATGTGGGTTACCCATTTACAGACTCCTTTTGCTCGGCTCTTTTTTTAAGTAATACCGCTTTATAATCTGTCGGCATAACTTTTACGAATTTTGAAAGGTTAGTATCCCAGTCTGCGAGTATGCCTTCAGCAACATCGGAGCCGGTAAAACTTTGGTGATTTTCGAGCATGGTGCGAAGCATAATAATATCCTCTTCTTCCATAGCATCAAATTCAACCATACCCATATTACAGTTTTTCTCAAATGTTCCATGAGGGTTATATACATATGAAACACCACCACTCATTCCGGCGGCAAAGTTACGGCCAGTATCGCCGATAATAATAGCAACACCACCAGTCATGTATTCACAACCATGGTCACCGATTCCCTCTACAACAACTTTTGCGCCTGAGTTACGTACACAGAAACGTTCACCAGCAATACCGCGGATGTAAGCCTCTCCTCTTGTAGCGCCAAAAAATGCAACGTTACCAATAATGATCTCTTCTTTCGGATCGAAAGGAGCACTTTTATCAGGATATACTACAAGGTTAGCACCAGAAAGGCCTTTACCAAAGTAGTCATTAGCGTCACCTTCAAGTTCAAAACGAATCCCTTTGGCAGAAAAAGCCCCAAAACTTTGACCAGCAGATCCAGTGAATTTAATATGGATAGTATTGTCAGGTAAGCCAGCGGCTTCATATTTTTTCGAAATTTCATTCGAAAGAATAGTACCCGTTGCACGGTCGGTGTTGAGAATCTCAAGTTCTGCGGTAACCTTCTCTCCGTTTTCGAGAGCAGGTTTTGCAATGGTGAGAAGTTTTTGGTCGAGAACAATATCTAAACCATGATTCTGTTGTATTGAACAGAATTTTGTCTGGTTTTCATCGCCCTGTTCTTTGAAAAGAATTGGGCTAAGGTCGATATTTTTGTATTTCCAATGATCAAATTTATTCGGCATTTCAAGACAGTCAGCCTGTCCCACCATTTCATTGATTGTTCTAAAACCAAGCTCAGCCATGATCTCTCTCAGACCTTGTGCAAGCATGGTAAAATAGTTTACAACATGTTCTGGTTTACCAGTAAAGCGTTTTCTCAACTCTTCATTTTGAGTTGCGACACCAACAGGGCATGTATTTTCATGACACTTACGCATCATAATACAGCCTTCAACTATGAGTGCAGTTGTAGCAACACCCCACTCTTCAGCACCAAGAAGTACTGCAACGGCAATATCTTTAGGCGTTTTCATGTGGCCGTCAGCTTGAACGGTAATACGGTTACGAAGTTTGTTACGAACTAATGTCTGGTGTGCTTCTGAAAGGCCAAGTTCCCAAGGAAGACCACAGTGTTTGATAGAGCTCAGTGGCGATGCACCCGTTCCACCATCGTGACCAGAGATGAGTACAACATCAGCTTTAGCTTTACATACACCAGCAGCAATAGTACCAACACCTGCTTCGGATACTAGTTTCACATTAATACGTGCGGCTCTATTGGCATTTTTCAAGTCATAGATGAGCTGGGCTAAATCTTCGATAGAGTAAATATCGTGGTGCGGAGGAGGTGATATAAGTCCAACACCTGGAGTAGAGTTACGGGTGGAACCAATCCACTCATTTACTTTGTGACCAGGAAGTTGTCCACCTTCGCCAGGTTTTGCACCTTGTGCCATTTTAATTTGAATTTCGTCAGCATTCGAGAGGTAATAACTGTGAACACCAAAACGCCCTGACGCAACCTGCTTAATTGCAGAACGCATAGAGTCACCATTTTCTAATGGCTTAAACCGTATAGGGTCTTCTCCACCTTCGCCTGAGTTTGATTTGCCACCGAGCCGGTTCATGGCAATAGCGAGTGTCGTGTGAGCTTCCCACGAAATTGATCCAAAGGACATTGCACCTGTAGCAAAACGCTTTGTAATGTTTTCAACTGGTTCAACTTCATCAATTGAGATGCTGCCATTGGATTTTAAATTCATCAGCCCGCGAAGCGTGTATGCCTTACGTGCGTCTTCGTCAGAAATTTTACAGAATTTTTTAAACTTTTCATAATCGTTATTATGAGCCGCTTCTTGTACAAGTGTGATTGTTTCAGGATTAAATTGGTGGTCTTCACCACGGTGTTTCCATTGGTATACCCCTCCCACGTCTAGACGTGGATTAGGAATATGCGAATCAGGAAAACCAATTTTATGTTTTGCAAGGGTCTCGAGAGCAATGTCATCAAGTGTAAGACCTTGAATACGGGTAACAGTACCAGTAAAGTATAGGTCAACAACCTCTTGACTAATACCAACAGCTTCAAAAACTTGAGCAGCTTGATATGACTGCAGTGTAGATATCCCCATTTTTGAGAAAATCTTTAACAGACCACCGTTAATAGATTCAGAGTAATTTTTAAAGAGTTGTTTATCGCTATACTTTTGAGCAAGCTTACCAGAATCATTAAGATCTACAAGTGTTTCTAGTGCAAGGTACGGGTTCACTGCTGAAGCACCATACCCAATAAGGGTTGCAAAATGGTGTGTCTCAGTAACATCCGCAGCTTCAACGATAATATCTGCTTTCCCACGGAGTCCCTCACGAATAAGGTGGTGGTGTACTGCTGCAGTAGCTAATAATGAAGGAATTCCTGCGTGATCACTATCTACGCCACGGTGTGAAAGACAGATAATAGAGAATCCATCCTCTACAGCATCTACAGCGTAACGGCAGATTCTTTCAATTGCTTTTTTCAGTGTACCAGCTTCGCCAGATGCACGAAAATAGATATCAATTGTTTTTGTTTGAAAGTGATCATGGTCAATATATTTCAGTTTCTCAAGGTCACCATTGTTGAGAACAGGGTGTTCAATTTCAACTTTATGACAGTGACGTGCACTTTCTTCAAGTAGGTTTTGAGAACTTCCAACATGTGAATGCAGTGCCATTACCATACGTTCACGAATTGAGTCGATCGGCGGGTTTGTTACCTGAGCAAAGAGTTGTTGAAAGTAATTTGAAAGGTGTTGAGCGCGGTGTGAGAGTACTGCTAATGGAGTATCATTACCCATTGACCCGAGAGGCTCTTTCCCTTGGTTGGCCATTGGCTCAAGTATTACTGTTAGGTCTTCTTTGGAAAAACCAAAAGCTTGCTGTTTGTGAAGAAGTTCAGTGTGTGATGGTTGATTCTGAGTCTCAGTTGGCTCAGGAAGGTCTCGTAAGTCTATTTTGTATTCAGCAAGCCAGTCTTGATAAGGCTTTTGAGTACATATTTCTTCTTTGATTTCATCATCACTGATAATACGCCCTTGCTCAAGATCGGCAATAAACATTTTACCTGGCTGAAGACGACCACGTTTAACAACAATAGATGGGTCGACACATACACAGCCTGATTCAGAGCCCATTATGATGGTGTCATCTTTTGTTACCATATAACGTGATGGTCTGAGGCCATTACGGTCGAGTGTTGCGCCAACAATTTTTCCGTCAGTAAAACAGAGTGATGCAGGTCCATCCCATGGCTCCATAATACAGGCATAGTATTCGTAGAATGCCTTTTTAGCAGCTGACATTTGATCGTGCTGCTGCCACGCTTCAGGAACAATCATCATCATTACATGAGGAAGTGAACGACCACTCAGTACGAGGAGTTCAATGACCATGTCGAGGTTTGAAGAGTCTGACGAGTCTGGATTACAAATAGGGAGAATCATATCGAGTTCTTCTTTTGAGAACTTTGTTGATTCAAAAAGCGCTTCACGTGCTTTCATCCAATTCAGGTTACCGCGAACGGTGTTTATCTCACCATTATGTGCAATATATCTAAATGGTTGCGCTAAACGCCATGAAGGGAATGTGTTTGTAGAGAAACGTGAGTGTACCAGTGCGAGAGAACTAACAACATCTTTATTTTTAAGGTCATCAAAATAAGTTCTCACTTGTTCGGTATTAAGCTGTCCTTTATAAAGGATTGTTTTATACGAAAGTGATATGATGTGGAAGATATCATTGATATTAACCACTGTTTCGTGAGTAATACGATTAGTGTATTTGCGAAGAACAAAAAGTTTTCTCTCAAATGCTTCTTGATCAAGCTCAACAGGTTTACGAATAAATACTTGTTCAATGTGTGGTTCAGTATCACGAGGGGCTTGCCCTAAACTGCTATTATCTACAGGAACATGGCGATAGCCAAGAATCTCAAGACCAAGTTTATCACAGTGTTTCTTGAAAATTGCCTTACACTCATCGCGAGTATCTACTTCTTGTGGCAAGTAACACATGCCGACACCATACTCTCCTGCTGAAGGGAGTTTGATATTGAGTTTAAAACACTCTTCGGTAAAAAAAGCATGAGGAATCTGGAAAAGAATTCCAGCACCATCACCAGAATTTGCATCGTATCCGGTACCACCACGGTGTTCCATACGTGCAAGCATAGTGAGTGCATCATCGATAACGTTGTGTGACTTACGTCCTTTAAGGTTTGCTACGAAACCGATACCACAGCTATCATGTTCAAATTCGGGTCTATAGAGCCCTTGATTTGTCTGTTTATTTAAAGCCATATTTATCCTGTTACCTCCGTTTATATGCATTGCATTATATTCTAATGTTGCAAAAGGGAGTTATGAATATCCGTTTTTCATCTCATTTTCTAATTGCACCGTCAAGATAGTAAAATTTAGTTATAATTTCTAGTCTAAAGTGCGTTGACTACGGTGAGCTGTTGGTCAAATTGACACTATAATGTGTCTTTTTTTAATAAAAAGTGGAAGATATGGTCAAAATTGAGCTGTTACTGGATGAATCTGAGGCGTTGAATGCAAAAGAACCTACAGGGACATGCCTGTTTCAAAATGAAACGGAAGAGGTGCGAGGAGAGTATACATATCTAGATGCTTGGTTTATTTGTCTCATCAAAGGATTGGATTCAATTAGGGATGAGAAGGCCGCTACTATAGATGTGGAATTTGCTGATCAACCCGAAGCGATGATCATTGAGAAAAGTGATGAATTCCTTGTGGTCTCTTATTTTGGTGAAAAATGCTCTGTTGGCGCGCAAAACCTATTTGAATCAGAACTTAAAAAAGTTATAGCTGATTTTATTGATAGATTTAAGACGTTGGACACGTATAGTGACAATACATTTTTTGAGGTGTTAGAGGATTACTGTAAAACAGGTGAAGTATGATAACTCGTTTATTGAGTGTCGTTTTTTTGGCTATGATAACGGTTTTTGCCGCTGAGTCTCGATCGATACTTGTGTATCCAGGAATCATCGATATAGGAATGGTGGAGCCCACGGTCGATTCAGCTTATGGTACTTCTTATGTATTTAGTAAGAATAGTTTTACCCTTAAAATGCAATCACAGAATGATCTCATTTGTACGACTCAAGAGGTTACTTTAGCTATGAATAAAGATGGCTCTGTTAAAGAGAGTACCTCTGGAGAATATCGTGGGTATAAAGTTTCAATAGCATTATCAGTCAAACAGACACCGCATGGGAAATCAATAAGGAAGATAGTTTCTTTTAATACTCTAGAATTTTTAAATGAAAGAATTGAATTAATGCTCGTAGGATTTAAACAATAACACCTTGTTGATTAATACCAATCTTTTTATTATTGTCTCACAATCGGGATGTAGCTCAGTCTGGTAGAGTACTACAATGGGGTTGTAGTGGTCGTTAGTTCGAATCTAATCATCCCGACTCAACAAAAAAAGCTCCTTTTAGGAGCTTTTTTTGTTGAGTCGGGATGATATTGCAGGACTTAATATACGATAAGTCCCACCAATCATTCTTATTATATACGATAGTTTTATGGAGATATCAATTAATTTAATCCTGTAATGGGACCTTTATTATATTATATAATTGATAAGCTAAAGTTTTTTGGCTAGAAAATCGAATAATATTAACAGATGAACTCCCATGGTGTGGTGATATCTGTTTTTGTACGATCCAGGAAGAGGGTACAGTTTGAAAAAGGTCGTTTTTGGAATAGTCAGTGCGCAGAGTTGTCTGTTTGCCCAGGTGACTGCACAATCAATGAGTAAATCATTTACGGATAGTATTAATCCGACCATTATTATTGTGGTTGCGATTATTGCGGTGTTTCTTGTTGCTTTTTTTGTACTGTGGGAGATAAAAAAAGTTGATGCCCAAAAGCAGCTGAAGGCTGAAGTGAGCTGGAATAAATTTTTTACAATGGTAAAAGAGAAAGAGCTTTCTGATAAAAAAATAGCGCTTTTAAAGAAAATGATCACTTTAGGTGATATTAAGGCCGCAGATTCTATTCTTTTTTCTCCTGTCGTTTTCGAAAATATTATTGAGAACTTCTATACTATTCTTGAAAAAAAGAGCACTGCAGAAGCAGCACTAACCTACGAACTGATTCACGAGATTCGTGATGAGCTTGGATATTCACGACTCCCTCTTGAGACGCCTTATGCGTCGACTCGTCAATTAAAGGTCGCTACAACCCTTATGCTCCAAGAAGAGGGTATGAAGCAGACAACGACATCGAATATTGATGATAATAAAGAGCAATATTGGAAAATAGGTAATAAATTTGACCGAATGCTTAAGCCGGGAACTGAAATCAAGGCCTCTTTTACGCGAAATGGTGATGGCGAATATCACATAACGACAAAAGTTGCTAAATGCACACCAGATGATATTACCTTAGAGCATTCAAGGCAAGTGTCACGAAAGCAGCAAAGAAACTGGGTTCGAGTAGATGTGAATTTACCTATTATGGTAATTGCAACACTCGAATATGAGGATGGCCAGAAGGTTACGGAGAAAGTGCGAGGGAGAGTTCGGAATGTTTCTGGGGGTGGTGCAGCGATACGACTCCCCATTAGGGTTCCCTGTGATAATTCGATTTATATGAACTTTGACCTCTCGGGAGTGAAGTTTAATAGAATTGAAGGGCACATTATACGGGTGAGTGATAAACCTGATGGTGCAGATGAAACTTTTCAGCACTCACTCAAGTTTATCGATCTAGAATCTCAGCTTCAAGAGAAGATTGTACGCTATGTTTTTGAAGTTCAAAGAAAAGAATCTCAGTGGCGTTAAATCGCGAAATTAATTGAAAAATAAGCCAATTTGTGGTAACCTTTATAGTATATTTGGCTATAAGAGGTTGAGTCTATTAGAGTTATCTTGAAAATTGTAGGGGTGCATCTAGAAATGAGGATGCCAGTTGCTATAGTGAATATTCACTATGTTTCAAACTTGAATGTTCACTTTGAGGTGTTTTGAGCTTTTTAACTGATTTTATTAAAAAAGTTAAAGGGGAGTCTACCACACTTGGTATAGACGTTGGACACCACTGCGTAAAAATAGCAAAGGTTACTCATAGCCAGAATTCATTCAAACTTATCGATTATGGAATAGTAGAAGTACCCTTTGGAACAATTGTCGATGGGATTATTCAAAATAGTGAATCCTTAAGTGGCATTATTTTAAATCTCATTGCTCATATGGGAGGAGTCGACTCAAATACTGATGTTGTGCTCTCGCTCTCTTGGTCTAATGGAGTTCTTGCAGATATTGTGAAAATGAGAACTCAGCCGGGTATGCCGGATGAAGAACTTATTTTGGTAGAAGCCGGTAGGCGCGCTCCCTTTGATGATCCTGATATAACTTTAGATTATAAGATTCTCAATAAAACAGAAGAGTCTAACGACATCGATGTTTTACTCGTGGCAGTAAAAAATGATATTTTAAATCGGTGGGTTGTCTTTTTTAAAGATGCAGGTATTCAACCTGCAGTGATTGATGCTGATACGTTTGGATTGTATAACGCTCTTAAGTATACGTTAGAAAAAGAGAGTAGTACCGATGACATTGATGATGATGTAGAATTAGAAAGTGATCCGGGAGTTGTTGAAGAGATCAAAAATAGTTATGCAATTCTTAACCTGGGGCATGTCAAATCTAATATTACCTTTGTATATAAAGGCCTCTATCACTCAACTCGTGATATTCCACGAACTTCTATTGAAGGGGTTGCACGGAAATTTGCTCGAAGTCTTGGGGTTCGCCAAGAGAAAGCTTTGGGTGTAATTCATGGTGAATCCTTTGAAGGAGTTACCGATGAAATGATTGAACAAGCCTATCGTGATGTGTTTGAAGACCTCGCCATGGATACCCAGCAGATGTTTAACTATTTTAAACAAACTGGCGGGCAAGGTGAGCTAAGTCTGTATTTATGCGGTGGTGGTGCTGCTCTACCTGGTATTGTAGATGCATTTAAAGAGCGCCTAGAAGTCCCTGTACAGCTCCTTGATATTGGCAATAACATAGCAGTTGATGAATATAAATTCCCTCATGGGTTGGATCAAGAAGTCTCTTCGCAGTTAGCAGTTGCCATTTCAATGGCAATGAGGAAGGTGTAAGTGGAACGGATTGAGCTCAATTTAATACCGATCGAACATCGTCTGAGTAAGATGGATCATACGTGGATGCTTGACCGCAGAGTGATTTATCCCAGCTTTATCTTGCTCATTGAACTGGTTATATTTGCAATTGCCTGGATTACTATTTCTGAAACAAACAGACAGTTGAATAATGATTTAGAAGCCATTAATCACAAAATACGCTTACAAGCCCCGATACAAAAAGAGATTAAAACACTTGATGATGCACTGCAAAAGAAAAAACGAAAAAATCGTGCATTAAAATCAATTGAAGTAAGTAAAAAACGGTGGATCGAAATTTTTGAAGATATCAGTACTACCCTTCCAGGCAATATGTGGGTATTAAGTATTATCCAAAATAAAGAAGTTTCAAAAGAGGTGCTCATGAAAGGAGTCACCTATAACTTTTCTGAGATTTCACAATATATGATGGCATTAGAAGAGCAGCGGAGTTTTGAAGAGCTTCTGCTAAATTCAATAATTACAATTAAGTATAAGTCTAATACGGCATATCAGTTTGAAATTAAGTGCATTTTGAAAGAGAGTGTAGAGTAGCGTATGTTTGAAGATCATAACAAAATTCGTACCATGTATGCTGCAGTAGTAACGCTACTGATAGTAGCTATTGGCTATGGTTTTTGGAGTATCTTTCTCATAGAAAACTGGAACCTTATTGATATCAATAAGGAGAACATTAAGAACAGAGAGCTTCAGTATCAACGTATACAGAGACAGGTTAAACGAGTTGATGACTTGAGAGCAGAGGTGCGCAAAGCGCAACGAGAACTTACTGAATTAAAGGCGATGTTTCCGGATCAAGAGTCAGTACCGCTTCGTTTAAATGACCTCTATAAAGTACTGCGTACTTCTGGAGTAAAAATAACTGGATTCAAACCACTGGAGCAAAAGGATATTCAGCCTGTAAATGCTGCAGATGATCCTAAATATCATTATAGAGAAAATATTTATACTGTAGAGCTGGAAACGGGGTATCATATGCTCGGTGTGTTGTTTGAAGGATTGGCAAGCCTCGGCTACCCAATTTCTCTACGAAATGTACGTATTAATAAATTTGCTGGACTGGAACAAGAACTTGAAAAAAGTGAACGGCATGGTTGGGTTCCAACTACAATCGCAGTCTCTTTTAATTTGGTAACCTACTCATCTAGGGAGGGTAACTAATGAAAATGAAACTCCTTCTCCTTTGTGCTTTGATGGCAATGACTCTTTCGGCTGCAAATCTTGAAAAAGTGTATGCTGGTTGCGAAATTGGGTCGTGTTCGATTGATTTTTCGTTTGATTCAAATGGAAACCTTCCTCGTTATCATCAGAAATGGAATGAACGTGAAAATGAACTTCAGGTGCTTTTTAAGCAAACCACCTTTGGTTATAAGGATAAAAGTTTTAAGGTACCTGGTTCACAATGGCTTAAAAATGTGTATGTTCACAATTACAGAAAAGGTACAGTTCGCTATCAGGTATTTCGGTTCCGCTTTATAAAAACACCAACATTTAACAAAGTACCCGTATCACTTATCAACAATAGTGAATTCAAGTTCACTTTTAAAAATATATCTGTAGCGCATAAAGCATGGACCTTAAAGAGGGCGAGTAACGAAGTGCCTGTGGATATAGATGAAGGAACTTTTAAGAAACAGACTGTTAAGGCTCAGGCAAAAAGTAACGATCAAGAAGTCGCTATTAAAGTACCAAAAGTTGTAGAGGCTAAAGTTACAGAGAAATCGATAGAAAAGAAACCTTCTGTTACTGGTGTTAAAGCAAAGAGTGCTCCAAAATCGATTAAAAAAACTATACCAGTACCGTCTTTAAAAGAAAATAAGCAGGATGCCAATACATTCACTAAAATGAGTTATAGTAAGAACCGAAACTTGAAACGTTTTTATCTGAGCTTTTTAAAGCCTGACCTGCAATACAGCTACACCATCACACGTAATATAATTGAATTAACATTTACCCAGCTAAAATATACAGATGAAATAAAGAGCTTTTCTATTCCAACTAATGATATTGTTCGAAGTATAACCTATAACAAATCTCATAAGAAACAAACCATTCGAATTGTACTGCATGCTAATGGTGATCAATATAGACTCTTTAATTATGAGAATAAAATTATACTTCAGTCCGTGACCAATAGTGTCCAGAATCAATTAGTATTTTGGAGTAACATAAATAGTAGAGAAGAATTTGTTCAAGCACCCGAAAAGCCAGAGATACCGGCAGCTTCATTAGAAGACTTTGAAAAGTCTCTTGATAACGACAGCGACACGACAATCAGTTTAGATAATACCTTTGCCCTTGGTGGAGGAGTGAAAGAGTTAATTGCTATTGGTGATAGAGTGAGTGTCCGGAGTAAACCTACAACAGCGTCTAAGGCTCTTGATTACCTAAACTTTGGGAAGCGAGTAACCTTTTTGGATATTCAAGACAATTGGTTTAAAATAACATATAACAATATGACAGGGTATGTTTTTAAAACACTTCTGTCTTATGAAGATAAATTGACCGAAGAGCAAGGACGTCGACTTATGAAACAGGTAAATGCGAGTTTCGCTCAATTGAAAAAGAGAGCCACAATAGCGCCAGAATTAGCATTGACTGTACAAGAAGTTGCCAATAATAAAGTTGATGAGCCTGTTGGGGTAGATCTTCATGCAAATAGTGCTCCTGTTGCAATTGATGAAATTATTGCTGATGACTCATCGGAAAAAATTAAGTATTCTACTTTTGGACGTCGTGACCCATTTATCCCCGTTACCGGGCCAGATGATTCAGGGATTAATATCGATGGGGTTAAACTTGTTGGTATAATTTGGGATAAAATTTCACCAATAGCCATATTAGAAGATGTGCGAAATACAGGCGTCTCTTATACTTTGCAGGTTGGTGATAAAATTCTCAATGGCAAAGTTGAAAGAATTACCGCAACAGAAATTGTATTTCTTTTATCTGAGTTTGGTGTACAACGACAATATTCAATGGCATTGCCAGAAAATTAGGATAGGTGTATGAAAAAAATTGTGGTATTGCTTTTATGGGTCTGTGTGTCACTACATGCACAGTTTGATGATGCATCCATCTATGCCGACGATGTTACCCTCGAAGGTGAAGGTGGTGAAGTCGTTCCTTTATATGACTTTAGTTTTGTTGGGACTGATTACAAATCGGCATTTCAAGCGATTTCGGTAGCCGCAAAAATTGATATATTACCTGACCCTGATGTGACAGGGAGTTTAACGATCAAGGTAAAGGATAAGACATGGCAAGATGTTTTGAAAATCATTTGCGCTCTCCACGATCTAACTTGGGTTATTTCGGATAACTATATTCGAATTATGCGAACGAGCACTTATCAGAGAAAAGAAAAAGAGCGGAGAGAGCAACAACAAGAAATTGACAATCTGGCACAGCTTATTCGTAGAACTTTTGCTATTAAGCATGCAAAAGCTGCAGATCTCCTCCCTGCCCTAAGAAGTTTAGTGTCGGCACGAGGCCGGATAGGGATTATTGAAAGAAATAATGCAATTATGGTCTATGATACAGAAGATAGGTTACTCGAGGTATTAAAAACACTGAAAGAACTAGATGTTGAGACCCGCCAGATTATGATTACCGCAAAAATGATTGTTGTAGATTCAAGACTTTATAGAGAATTGGGTATTGATTGGGGGACTCGGCTGGGACAAGGTAATACTGGATTGACTAATGATGGGGCATTGCCTGCACGTGGAGCAGGTGACTCTCGTAGCCGTATGACTATGAACTCAACCCCCCAAGGGATGAATTCTCTTAACTCAATGAATACTGCTGCCTCAATATCTTTGGGGCTTCTGGATGGTAATATTGGCGTAACTATTAATCAGATGATGCTGGATGAAAGAACCGAAATATTGGCAACACCACAAATTACAACACTTGATCACGAAGAAGCTGAAATTTTTATGGGTGAGCGTATCTCATTAAGAGTTATTGATGCAGAGGGTCAGGCGGGGTATCAGGAACAGGAAGCGGGTATTAAGCTTGTGGTAACACCTCATATTACTGGTGATAATAAAATATTAATGGAACTGAGACCAGAAAACACCACATTTAAAGTGAATGCAGAGGGACAACCCATTTTTACTTCACAGGAAGCGCACACTAATGTAGTAGTTGCTGATGGTGAAACTGCTATTATTGCAGGTCTTACACAGAATGAAGAACAGAAAATTGAATCTGGTATTCCGTTCCTTAAGGACATCCCTTTTCTTGGGTATCTCTTTAAGCATGAGCGCAAAGAGATAGTAAAGAAAGATCTGATCATTTTGGTAACGCCGCACGTTTCAAACTAATAATAACCTAATCAAAAATATTCTCATAGACAATAAAAGCCGGATTACTATTCGGCTTTTATTGTCTATGAGAATATGTAATTACAGTACTAAGAATTGATGGATTTCTCGTGGCATTCAGCAAAAGTGTTGGTCTGAGTTTCCCATACTTTATCAGGATCATCTGATCGTAACCAGCTTAGATATGCAGATCCTTTATATGACCAAGCAAAAATATTTCGTATACCGACGTTGAAAGCGGCCCATGTTGCTTGTTCTATTGAGTCTTCATTATTTTTTTGGATGTGGTAATTCTTGATCCACATTTGAGGTTGTTTACCATATTTACTACAGAGGTCCATTATTTTACGAGACTCTCTCTGATAGGTTTGGCTTATGGTTTTAATGCGCTCTCCCTTTTCCCAATAGGGGTCAGTACCGAGTTCGTCAACGGCTTCGAGCTGAGCAAAATTATCCCAATCAGAAATGCCATCATTGAATGTCGAAGGAAGTAAACAGACAGAGTTTCGCTTTTTATGATTTTTAACACGTTTAGTCATGATATCAAGAAATTCTAGGAGACTCTCTTCTCTGAATTCTATAACACTATTGGTAAGACTTCCGGGCATGGTATGCCCATATCTTTTCCTAAATTTCTTTTTACAGATGTCACAACAACAGGACCATTTATCTGGTGTGTCTTTTTCAAAATAGAAATGTGGCTCATCCCAAAAGACAGTCTCGATGTCACATGAACAGACAAAGTCAATCCATTCAAACATGTAAGCGTGGAAATCGAGGTTGTTAATGCATGATGCTACAGTAACTTCATCTCGATTATTTATTTGGGCCATTGATCTGTTACGGGCAGCAAGTTCAGAATATGCTTCTCCACCAAACACACGACCAACACCCCATGGGTTGACATATACCTTGAGGCCTGACTTTGTAGAGAGTTGAATGATCTCTCTCATTGTCTCTTTATAATATTGGAAATCTTCTTCGGAAAAGGTGTGGAGAATATGAGTATACATTGAAGATGCAATAAGATTAACATCTACACGAACGAATTCAGGGTTACGAACCCCAAAGTAGGCAATTCCAGTTTTCATGAGTGTCTTAAAAGTTAGAGATGGCTCGTGACCATTGAGGAGTAGCAGCTTGTTTAAAAAGATGCTCAAGAACCTCATTCCATTCGTTTTTGTCAACAGGCTTTTTTAACATAAATGCAGTTTTATCAATAGGAATCAAATCAGTATCTTCTACTAATTCAATAATCCAACACTCTGGAATACCTTCCCGAAGTTCTTTTGCAAATTTGCGTACTTGTTGATTTTTTAAAGAATGATCAATGATTACAAGAAATGGAGGGTTTCCTATATCTAGAGGAAGCTGTAATGACTTACGAGCAAGTTCTACCGAATCACAGGTATAGACAGTCGGCTCAACATTTAATTTGTTACTGTTTATCCAATCAACAAGCCATGCAGAGATGTTTCGTATCTCTGATCCAAGTGGAGCTATCGCGATTATATGTCCCTGCAAAGTAAACCCTTTTAGGTTAGCACTTGTTGAAATATACATATTAACTATTTCTTTTTGGGTGAATTTACGAGAGCACATAAAATATTCACCTAGGAGAGTAAAACATATTTTCTACCTTACTATGTATGAATGAGAATCAAAAAAACCAAAGTGGCGAGTTTGCCTTTATAGAGTTAATTAAACAAAAACTGCCCAAATATTCAAAAAAAAGCAATATTCATTTAGGAATCGGTGACGATTGTGCCGTTGTAACCCATACGCAAGGTCAATATGTTTATACAACTGATGCGATGGTTGAGGGCGTTCATTTTCGTTTAGATTGGTCTTCTATTACTGATGTAGTCTATAAAGCAGTCGTTGCAAATCTATCTGATGTAAATGCAATGGGAGGGGTACCTCATTCCATGCTCGTTACCGTGGGGATTCCGCGTACATGGTCATCTGATCAAAAAGAAGAGCTCGCTTATGCAATAGCCTCAGCGGCAACATTTTATGAAGTACCAGTAATTGGGGGCGACACTGTCTCTTCACATACTGCTTTTTTGTCCATAAGCATGACTGGTATTGTTGAAGGGAGTCTTCTGTTACGGAGTTCTGCTCTGCCTGGCCATTCAATATATGTAAGCGGTAGCTTGGGTGATTCCGCAGCTGGCCTTGATTTGCTTCAAAGTGGTATAAACGACAATATATGGGATGCATTAGTAATGGCGCATTGTAGGCCGAGCTTTCCTAGTAGATTGGGCAAATCACTTTCTCAGTTAAAAGTCGCTGTTGGTTGTATGGATATAAGTGATGGCCTTAGCTCAGAGCTGAACCATATTTCGGTTAAATCTGAGGTAAAAATGAGGGTATATGAAGATTTAATACCCATTTCATCTCATTTATCTCAATTTTCACAAAAAGGTAGTGAAAGTTGCCGAAAATATTGGTTAAATGGAGGTGAGGAGTATCAGTTGTTGTTTACGATCGATGAATCAGCCAACGGATTCAGAGAATTGGTTCAGCAATATTCACTCACGAAAATAGGTGAGGTACTCCAAGGAACAGGGGTCTTATTAGTAGATCATAGCGGGAAGGAGCAGGAGGTCAGCTCTAATGCCTTTACCCATTTTTAGAGAGGAGTGTAACTGTGGATTCTAATGCAGTAAACCGGACTAAGATCGGTGAATTACTGGTGAGCCAGGAAGTTATAACTGATGAACAATTGGAGCATGCCCTAGAGGAGCAAGAGCGGACAGGACTGCTTCTTGGTAAGACCTTAGTGCTTTTGGGCTATGTAGAAGATGATGCACTCTCTGCTATTTTAGGCAACCAACTTCAAATACAACAAA
>JAOPTW010000087.1:0-21123 GCA_051532035.1 Fibrobacterales bacterium
AAGCAACGATTTCATCTGCAGTATCTATGATCCCCGAAATGAAACTCTCTCAGGCTATTGAAGAGATTATGATTTTAGTCAGATCAGTAAACAAATACCTCGAGGTAACTGCTCCTTGGAAACTCGCCAAAGACATTGAGAACGTAGAGACCAAAGCAACACTCAGTACCGTACTGAATACTGCAGGTGAAGCGATACGCGTCGCACTTACGCTCTTGCACCCCGTAATCTCTCGCAAAGCAGATGATGGCCTTGCAATGCTCGGCACCTCATTTAATGGTCAAGAGTCACTTAAATGGGGTATTATCGAAGGCGGAGAAGCCATCGCTCTTAAAGACGCATTATTCCCACGTATTGAAGTTGAAAAACCAAAGCCACAACCTAAAAAAGAAGAGGTTCACCCTCTTTCTAAATTTGATTTAAAAGTGGTAGAGATCTTAAACGTTACTGATCACCCTGAAGCGGACTCACTCTATGTATGTACTATCAACACTGGTGACGAAGAACGTACAGTCTGTGCTGGTATTAAGAAGCGTTACGAAAAAGAGGAATTGGTTGGTAAAAAAGCAGTACTCTTTGCTAATCTTAAACCAGCAAAAATCCGAGGAATCGAGAGCAAAGGAATGATGCTTGCTGGCGATAAAGACCCAGACTCAGTAGAGCTCGTTGACCCGGGAACAGCTGCTGTTGGATCATCAGTTCAGTTTGGCTCGATTCCAGTAGTACCAAAATCGAAAATGAAAATTAAAGAGTTTGAAAAAATCACTCTAGAAGTTAAAAATGGGACAGTGGTGTACGGTGAAGAAATTCTTAATATCGCTGGAACTCCAATAACCTGTAATACTACTGATGGAAGTATCGTCAAATAACAACCTATAGATTACTCACAACTGATGCCAGGTATCGCCACCTCACATCAGTTGTGTAATTGAGAACAGATCATGAAAACAACTCTTTTACTCCTTCTCCTACTTAGTTCATGGGCGCATACCCAAAACCTGACACCCCCAGATTCACATCCTAATCCCTATGACACTATTGTCATATTTAATAAAGTCACCAATTCAATGAAATCAGAGTGGATGTACCAAGGTTCGTATTTGACAGGCAATGAAATGGATACCGTCCTGAATCTTGACCCCAAAGCACATTCTCTATACACACGAGGTAGTATTGAAAAAAATATTGCTTTTGGTGGCATCCTTCTTGGATGTGCCTATTTATCCTATGCAGTAATAACCAGAGACGAAAATTTCTGGACACACCTTATCAGATCTTCCGCTCTAACTGTTTTCTCTTTTGGACTCGGATATCATGGCAACTATACTATCAATAATGCTATTAAAACATTCAACCGCAATATCAATAGTACAAATGTTCAAAAGCAGAGTGCAATTTCTATTGAATTTAAATTACAAATAAGCCCTTACAGTATTCAAACAGTACTTAATTTTTAAAACTAATTACCGCTATCTACTCTATTTAAAATTCAATTTCCCCATCTGCTCTTATCAATCTCCACCAAAATGGTATCATGTTTACTGAAAAAAAGTTCAAGTCACTGCCAGCTAAAACACAAGCCAAAAAAATGGCCGACATTTTAAAATCACTATTTCACTACCACAGTGAAGAATGGAAACAAGAGATTGATACCTATAATCAATTACGTGAATGGTATGGTGATACGAAACAAATTCTTTCTCGTAAACGACTTGACTCTCATAAACTCATGGAACGCTACACCTATTGGCTGGGACTTGCTGGGCTCAATGTAGAGCAAGACCTCTATACTTCGCTAACCTTTAAAGACAATGACAGCGCACAAGCAGCACCAATCAAATGGGATGTACTCCTCCACAATTTACGTTCAGCCCACAACATCGGCTCTATACTCCGTACAATGGACTGCTTTGGATTAGACACTGCACATATTTCTGGCTACAGCGCTCCTTCTGATCATAAATCAGTTAAAGGGGCAGCCATGGGTGCGGAAGAATGGATGAACACCGTACGCTGGTCAACCCCCTTTGCCTATTTGGACCAACTTCCCGAAGGCACACCTATTGTTGCCCTTGAGACCGACCCCAACGCCCCTCAACTCGAAGACTTTGAGTGGCCCGAATCTGGTGTGGTCATAGTTGGCAATGAAGAACTGGGGATTCCAGAAGAGATTCTAAACCGGGTTACTCATAGGGTCCAAATAGCGATGTATGGAAGAAAAGCATCACTCAATGTCGCCAATGCCTTTGCTATATGCGCATTTCAACTGAGAACCACAATGGAGAAAAAAAATGCAAACACCTAATCTCTCCTTTGATTCTCAAACGGTCCCTTGTTCATATATCCCACGACTTATCGGACTACAAATCAAGGCCAAAAAAGATACGAAGGCCGCTGAGTCCTTTTTTGCATTGCTCAATGAGGCTCAAACACTGCTTAATAAAAAAGCTGAACGCCCTCTCGCCATTACCTATCCACCACTTCCGGTCTCTGACAAACGGGATGACATTATGTCCCTCATTCGAGACAATCAGATTTGTATCATTCAAGGTGATACCGGTTCTGGTAAGACCACTCAAATTCCAAAAATGTGTATGGAACTCGGCCTTGGCTTTCGTGGTGTTATTGGCTGCACCCAACCCAGAAGAATTGCAGCGCTCTCAATCGCAGATCGACTGAGAGAAGAGACCGGTGAGAATGATCTCATAGGGCACAAAATTAGATTCATGGAACAGGCCCCTGACTCCCTTCATGTCAAAGTGATGACCGACGGTATCCTCCTTCAGGAATTTAAGACTGATCGATTTCTCAACCAGTACTCTTGTATTATTTTGGACGAAGCACACGAACGTTCTCTCAACATTGATATCCTTCTGGGCATCCTCAAACCGCTCCTCAAAAAGCGTCGAGACCTTAAACTTATTATAACCTCAGCAACCATTGATGCTGAGCACTTCTCACAGTATTTTGACAAAGCCCCCATCCTCCACGTTGATGGAAGAATGTTTCCTGTCACCGTCGACTACTGGGATACTGATGAAATTGCCGAAGAATACGAGCTTGAATCATACTCAATGACTGATGCAACTATTGATGCCATTAAACATGTACAAAAACAGGGACCAGACCACCTCCTCTGTTTTTTACCCACCGAAAAAGACATTCATGAAGTAGAGAAAGGGCTCGATTCAATCAGCAAAGATTTTCTCATTCTTCCTCTCTTTGGCAGGCTCAGCCCACAAGAACAGAAACGTATTTTTGCCCCGAGTAATAAACCCAAAATAGTTCTTTCTACTAACATTGCCGAAACATCTCTCACCATCCCTGGTATAGCCTATGTAATCGACACTGGTTATGCACGGGTCTCACGATTTTGTTCACAGTCACACATTCAAGGCCTCCCCATCGAGATGATATCACAAGCCTCTGCAAACCAACGAAAAGGGCGCGCAGGACGAGTGAAACCAGGAACGTGTATACGCCTCTATAGTGAAGAGAACTTTTTAAGTCGCCCAGAATATACAGAACCAGAGATACTTCGCAGCAACCTCGCAAACGTACTTCTCCAATTAATGAATACTGGCATTAACCCGCATCTATTTCAGTTTCTTTCACAACCGCCACAACGGACCGTTACCGCTGGTTTTAAACTCCTTTGGGATTTAGGCGCTATAACCGACATCACCGAAAAAGGTCAGCTAACCCCTGTGGGTAAGGAACTCAGTTCTATACCTGTTGATGTTACCGTTGCCAAAATACTCATCACGGCAAAAAAGAAAAACGTTTTAACAGAAGTACTCGCCATAGCTGCGGGCATTAGTATCCAAGACCCACGTCTTCGCCCGAGTGATGATAGAGAACGTTCAAAAGCAGACGGTCTTCACAGTCGGTTTAAAGACAAGAAATCCGACTTTGTTTCACTCCTCAAACTCTGGGATTTTATCAACCAAAACTGGGGTAAGGGTGAATCACTTAATAAACTGAGAAGACTCTGTAGCGAAAACTACCTTCATTTTTTAAGGGTCCGCGAGTGGCGTGACCTCTTTGAGCAGTTTAGTAGAATCCTTAAGTTAAAAATTGAACTAGGCAAAGAATCTGCCACAACAGTCCATCACGACTCACTTCACCAAAGTATCCTCTCAGGATTTCTCCACAATGTTGCAGAGCGGCACCCGGAAGGCTATGGCTACAAAATAGCCAAACACAATGACGCTTATATCTTTCCTGGTTCTGGCATCTTTAATAAAAAGCCACAATGGATTGTCGCCTCCGAAGTACGGGAAACGTCCCGTGTCTATCTTGTTGGCTGCACGCAGATAGAACCTGAATGGCTTCTTGAATTCACCAAACACCTCTGCAGCTACACCTATTTTAATGTAATATGGAATCAAGAGCGAGGCTTTGTAGAAGCCCGCGAGAAGATTATGTTTAAAGGATTTTGTATCAGCTTCGGCCGAAAGGTCAACTACGAGTCTATAGAACCTGAAGAATGCTGTGAAATATTCTGGCGAGAAGGAGTTGTCCTCAACCCTCGTCAAAGCTTTGGATTTAAGAAGCTCAATAATAGAGTACTCAAAGAGCTGGAAGAACTGGAAAAAAAGAGTAGAACCTTTGGGCTCGTCCCCAGTGAAGAACAGGTCACTGCATGGTTTATACAAAACTTTCCCGACATCACCTCACTACACAAGTTAAAAAAATATATTCAAGAGCATGGTGAAAAAGCATTTTGTTTTGACGCTGAAACCTGGATGAACAACCAGCTAGAAGCCCTTCCTGAACGCAGCCGAGCTGTGGTCTCCCAGGCAAAAAATCTCGATAAAAACTACCCTTCTGATATCACTATTGGTGGCGAAACGAGTAGTATAAAATACCAATTTGATTTTGGTACCGATCTCGATGGCGCTTGTGTCCGAGTAGTTCCCAACCAGGTCTCTCACATAACCCCGGGACTCATGTTCAAGAAAATACCCGGCTGGGGCCAATGGATATTTAATGCTACCTTCGACTCATTCAAAAAGCCCATAGCAGACCAACTCTCTCCCAATAGAGAAAAGCTCTATCAGGATTGGACCCAAGCTATTGAAGCAGCTCCTCATAACAGTGTTGCGAGTCTCCTTTTCAAAACAATCAATACAGGACGCCCACTCAACGAAACGATCTCTCTCCCCTCTAAATGGGAAAAATTTGTAACGATACATTTTAGGGTTAAAGCATCGAACAAGCAACTCCCTCTCGACCTCTCTCCTTCGGATACTATAGATACCCTTGCCGAAAAAGCATTTCACACCTTCTATCTCACCCACTGGTTTGAAGATCGTGGTAAAAGTTTTGCATTCAGAACCTTTAAATGCTATAAACAGCTCCCCCCTCCTATTACCGTATTACAGACAACCATTCTTCCTCATGCGATTGAGTCCAATGATCACAATTTTTCGTTGACACACTCGCCACTCGACATGTGGTTAAGCCAGTGTGCGACCGAGGGAACCTTCCAGCTTCTCTATCATAAAAAGTTTAAGATTGGTTCCGAACATATCGAGGGGTGTCGAAAAGTATTAAGGGACCGCATAAATGCTATTGCATCCCAATTCAATCTCTCTGCATCAATTATTTCTGGCCTTATTGATTGGCAAGTATGGCTTAATCTTAAAGAGGTTAACCTTGCAAAAGTCTCTGCACAAGAATGTGTTCAGGGCATAGCTGCAACGCTCCCCCTCCCCAAAGCACATATTGGATCAAAAAAGAAGCTAAAATCCCTTTCAAACTTAAAAAGCGCTTCAAGCAGTATCGATTCAGATAGTGCACAACTTATTATCGACACACTCGTAATTTCTCTGGTATTGGAGCCTGAGCAGTTTTCCGACTACTTCTCTTTTGTCACCAATAAGTGCAACGGAAAGGATTTTTCGGACTTCTCATCGCTGTTAGAAGCGAAACCAACCCTTCCTCTAGGAGATCCAAACCACGCTACTCTTGCCGTTCTTTCAGCCATCAGTGCAAAAGTGGGATTAGATACCATAACCCCTCAACTCTACCAATCCATAGTGTCAGTAAGTGACCTTACCGACTACCTCTCCCAACACCGCAACAACCAAAGAAGCATTATTGAAGGTGCTAAAAAAAGAAGGGATGCCATTTACGCTCTTTTTAGCGACTATGGACTCACCAATGTAGTGCTCAGTAGTGACATTAAAAAAGCACTACATAGCTTAGAAGAGCGCGGAAATTCACCTGAGCAATTGATGACTAAAGAAATTGCATTGAATGGTGAGGTTAATAAAGCGCTCAATAGCTTTTTTCAAAAACCCCACGCCTTTAGTGAAGAGTTTGGCCAAGCTGAACCTGTTGAACAGAGTTCTCTCGCCTCACTCAGAGCTTCATTCGGCAGAATTAAGTAGCTTCATTCGTTGAATTAAGTAAATCGCGCCACGTGCAGCCTTGATTATCTAATACTTCTTGATTTGCCCCCTGTTCTACCAAATACTCGGCGGCTGTTAATTGATTAAAGTGCGCAGCAACATGAAGAGCTGTTCTGTTTTCATGTTCTGCGTCTATACCATCAATAGATGCCCCGTTTCTTAACAAGAGCTCCATAGTTTCAATATCACCATTCATAGCAGCACTATGGAGCGCAAGACCACTTGAAGTATCAGCCCCCGCATCGATGAGAAGCTGGACTATTTCGGGAGCGCCAAACAGAGAAGCAAACACTATAGGATATGCCCCATTTGAGAGAGGTACATTGACATCAATACCTTTAGCGATAGCCTGTTCAACACCATCAATATCATGCAGCTCTAAAGCTTTAATAAAGCGCACCCGCGAAGAGCTTCGCGAGTAGATAAGAATTAAAACAATCATCCCCAATATAAGTATTGTTACCGTTAACACCATCTGACTCCTTACCTTTTATCAGGACATTACTAGCCAACCTGAGTAATGCTTCCTTAATAAAAATGAATTACACCTTACTAACTTGTGACCAATAATAGATCTTATTCTTGTATTTTCAATGAGTTACAAGAAGTCCAACAACGCCACATCCAGATGAATAAAAAAAATATAAGAAAACCATTTTTTAATTTGGTTTTTTTAGGGTATTTACTGTATACTCTGAACATATGATAGTACGAATCGCTTTAATTGGTATTAATGAACAGGAAGTCCAAATATTGGAGACTGTTTTAAAACAGCGCACATTTGATGTGACTGTGTTTCCACCCAGTACCGGTAGTTATTTAGAGGTAATGAAGTTTAAACCCGATGCAATTCTTATGGAAATGCCTAATCGGGAAGTTGAACAACTCCATCTTACCAATCTTATCCGCGGCAATAAGAAAATGTCCAAGCTGCCCATAATAAGCTATGGTAATCATACTGAACGTTCTCGAGAAAAACAATATTCACAAGCACGTATTACACGCTACTATCAACGCCCCCTCAAAATTTCGAATATTTTTAATGCACTTATCGAGACTGTCGGACCTGATATTGAAAAATTAATAAATGGAGATACTGAGGGCGAAGCGGATGAAAGAGGAAAGGATATTCTTTCCATTATGAAACCCGATATGCTCGGCTCTCAAAAGATTGAGCTCATGGTAAAGCATGTGGGAAAACTGATGGCCTTCCCCTTCTCTATTGCAAAAATTGTACAACTTACCGGGTCTGAAAAATCGAGTGCAGGAGAACTTGCCAACGTAATCCGATCTGACGCATCTATAGCGACCAATATTATTAAACTCTCAAATTCAGTATTCTTTAGCAGTCGCAATAGAGAGATTAAAGACGTTGTTGATGCAATTGTCCGTATTGGGTTTAATGAGACAAAGAAAATTGCACTGGGACTCACGGTAATGAACCTTCTTGATAAAAAAGAAAAGAATTTTGGGTTTGACCGTCAAGAGTTTTGGTATCACAGCTTAGCTACTGCACTGATTGCCGAAAAACTTTCAAAAGCTATTAATTACCCTAATCCATCACTAGCATTTTTAGCTGGACTCCTCCACGAGTTTGCCACCCTGCTCTATGATGAATTTTTTGGTGAGATTTTTGAAATTGTCATAGAGCACACCGCTCAAGAACACATCACTTTTGTTGATGCTGGAATTAATATTATAAAACTCGATCAAAATGATTTTATGGCCGAGATGTTTGCAGAATGGAATATGCCCAAAGACTTAATTATAGGACTGAAAGGCCATACAAAATTTCTCAATGTAAACGAGGGACTCCCCCCCGAACAATCAATGCTTATAAAACTTGTTGGCCTTGGCGACCTTCTTGCCAAAGCAGCACGCATAGGAAGAAGTTGCGATGAAGTGTTACACCCCGTACCCGACACCCTTTTTCAACAACTCAAACTCCCTATTGGCATTAGACGTATCTTCTTTGATACCATTTACTCACAAATTGACCTTTTCGTAACCCTCCTTAATCTCGACAAAACAGAGCTCCCACTCCATCTCTTCAAAAAACCAGCATCTGAAGAGCACCTTAAAATGGTTATACTCAAGAAAAATACAACAATTTTTGAACCCCACCTCTTCCACCTTGAGCATACTGGTTTTGATCTCATTACTTTTAGTGACCCTGAAGACCTTGTAGAAAAAGTAAAAGTCGTTGATCTTCTGGTATATAATACTACAGATGAAGGGGGCTTTGAAGAGCTCGACGATCTCCATAGCATTGTAAAAGATTTAAATCTCCCCTCTCTTATCTTTTATCCCAATCCACAAAATGCAACAATCATTCCCGACCTCCCTCAGTCTGCAAAAGTGTTAACAACTGTTGATGCAACTCAAATTAGGGATGCTATCGCAACAGTCATGGGAAGTAACGTAGAGATCACTCCTACAAAAAATAGCGCTACACCACAGATAGCGCCCGTTGCTGCGCCAGCAGCCGTAGCACCTCCAAAGCAAGAAGTAGAGCCTGTAGCTGAACCAACACCAGCAGCACCTAGTTCTCCAGAACCTAACCCTTCTGCTCAAGAGTAGGTGAGGCACCTATGAAAAAAATAGGACTCATGCTATCAAGTGCTCAAGAAAAACAACTTCTCCACAAAGCACTCAAGCAAAATGACTACCGACCAGAGATCATTGATGTTGATGATCCCCCCAATCATTTTGGGGTAATGAAACATAAACCAGATATTCTCCTTGTTGAAATACCAGAAGACCCTATTAATTACCTCTCAACGATTCAATTGGTACATGGCGTAAAAACATTAAGTAACATACCTATTATTGCATATGGAGCCCACAGCGATCACGCGATGTTAAAACGACTCACCACAATTGGGGTTCTTAAATATTTTGTACGCCCATTAAAATTAAAGGTGCTCCTTAATGTATTTCAAGTAGTGCTTGCCGCAAAAGAGAAAGCCCAGCGCAAATCAAGCTTCACTGTGGAAGAACAGAAAGATTTTGATCTGAGTTCACTGAGCGACCCCAAGGTTCTCGGCGGACTCAAACTCAACACAATGGTCGAGTATACTGACAGTATCCTCGCATTCCCCTTTTCTATTGCAAAAATTGTTGAACTCACTGGTTCCGATGATTCAAGTGCCGATGATCTCGCTAATGCAATTAGATCTGACCCCGCAATGTGTACCAACCTTGTCAAAGCGGCGAACTCGGTTACCTTTGCATCACGCTCAAATGTAATTGATTTTAAGGATGCCATTGTACGTATTGGTTTCAAAGAGACCAAAAAGATTGCCCTCGGATTGAAAGTCATTAACCTCCATGGCAAAGTTTCTAAACAAGCCGATTTTGATCGAGAAAGTTATTGGTTTCACTCAATTTGTTGTGCGTTAGTAGCCGAAAAGCTTGCAAAACAATCGGGATACGATAATCCTGCCTATGCCTTTCTCGCAGGGCTTCTCCATGAATATTACATTCTACTCCTTGATGAATATTTCCCCGATATATTTCAAAAGGTGATCTTTAAAACTCAAGTAAAGCTCAATAATATAAATGAGGCATTTAAAGAGATTATTGGATTTTTACCCAGTGACTTTGTTGTTGCTCTTGCAAAAAGTTGGGGTATTCCACGAGAAGTAGTGAGTGCCTTAAAGCTCCATAAACAGTTTCTAAACATCCCAGAGGATGTTTCATCAAGTGAAGAGCGACAACTCATTACCATTATCGGACTTGCAGATCTTCTCACCAAAACTGCCCGTATTGGCAACAGCTGTGACGAATATGTACGCCCGATACCAAAAGAACTCTTTATAGAAATGGGCCTTAACGCCGGAATCCCTTCAAACTTTTTTGACTCTATTTTACAACAAATCGACATGTTTACAACACTCCTTGGCCTGCGTCGTCGATCATTCCCCGAGCAGTGTTTTATCAGCAACTCAATGGAAAATATTCATGTCTATATTGTTCAAACCAAGCGCAACCTATTTGAACCACACCTCTACTTTTTAGCACATAGTGATATTGCTCATACATTAGTACAGTCTCCTGAGGAACTCGAAGAATTCCTTCTTACCCCAGAAGAAACCCCCCTTCTCATCTTTAACCAGGTGCAAAACGATGGGCCCACACCCTTTCACGCCTATTTAAAGCATATTCACAACGGTTTTCTTCCAAAGCTCTACTTTGAAGAGACCAAAGGCTCACTTACCTGTGCGGAGGACTCAAAAAATATAAAGCTTACTAAATCTCTCGATCTACGATCAATTGTACGCGCCTTTGATTCACTCCTTACTGATCTCCTTGATATCACCCGATAAAAAAAGCCAGACCCTTTATAAGGAGTCTGGCTTATTATATTTTTTGATAAACGATTAACGTATTGCTTCTACACCACGAGTTTTAGTCCGTAGACGAACCGCATCAACAACATCATAAATAAATAACTTTCCATCACCAACTTGACCTTCAGATGCTGTATCAGTAATAACGGCTACACACTTTTCTAAATTGTCATCACTGACAATACACTCTATCTTCACTTTAGAGAGAAGAATCATCGATTTTTCAGTTCCTCGATATATTTCAGTGTATCCACGTTGGAGCCCTGCCCCCTTTACCGGGGTAACAGTCATACAAGGAATACCCGCCTCAGAGAGAGCACGCTGAATCGATTCAAGTTTTGATGGTTTTACAATTGCTTCAACTTTTTTCATTGTACTACTCCTTATTCAAATGTGGTGTACGCTTCAACACCATATTCTGCAGCGTCAATACCTGCGAGTTCTTCATCTCTTGGAATACGAATCCCAACTGTTTTCTTCATAATAGTCAATATAGCGAATGTAAGAACAAATGAGAATAGCCCAATAACTGTCACACCAAGAACTTGTACACCGAGCAATGAGAAGCTTCCTGTATAAAAAAGACCACTTTCAGTTGCAAACAACCCAACAGCAATAGCCCCCCATGTTCCATTAACACCATGTACTGCAATAGCTCCAACAGGGTCATCAATTTTCATTTTATCAATGGCATATACTGCAATATCAACAAGAACACCAGCTATCAGTCCAATAAAAAGTGCCGCATTAGGTGATACCACATTACAACCTGCAGTGACTGCTACTAGTCCTGCAAGAATACCATTAATCACCATTGTAATATCAACTGTTTTATACCGAAGCATAGTATAAGTCATAGTTGCAATACCGCCCATTGCCGAGGCAAGAAAGGTATTTGTTGCCACTTTACCAATCATTTCCCAGTTGCCTACTGCTGCAAGAGTTGACCCTGGGTTAAACCCAAACCACCCAAACCAGAGAATAAATGCACCTACAGCTGCGAGGGGAAGATTGTGACCAGGAATTGCATTTGCCGTGCCATCTTCATTGTATTTACCCATACGAGGCCCAAGAACTATTGCACCTGCAAGAGCTGCAAAGCCACCCATTGCATGTACCGCTGCAGAACCAGCAAAATCATTAAAGCCCATATTAGCGAGCCAGCCGTTTGCATTCCACACCCATCCTGCCGCTACTGGATACATAATTGCACAGAAAATAAATACAAATACTGCATAAGCCCAAATTTTCATACGTTCTGCCATTGCACCAGAAACAATTGAAATTGCCGCTACTGCAAAACCCATTTGGATGAACCAGAAGAGCTCATCAGAAATAGTGAGGTCGTGTCCACTCTTCACAATACCAAACCCACAGCCAAACCAGCCGTTACTGTCCCCCTGCATAATTGCAAAGCCTACAATATAAAAGGCAATACCACCAAACATGATATCAACCAAAATTTTCGCAATAATACTCACACTATTTTTACTTCTGATAAACCCAGATTCGAGAAGCGCAAAGCCGCCCTCCATCTGAAAGATAAGTGCAGCACAAAGGGCAACCCAAACTGTATCAACAGCATGCGTCAACTCTTTTACATTACCAACTAATTCGGTAATTTCTTCCATTATTTCCTCATTATATAGTATAACCTTCGCTTTTCATTCAGCAAAATATGTACCATCTTACCAAGTTGTAATACAAAAGCGTATTTATAGTCCAATTCACAAAATACAAGAGTAAAACATAATCTCACAGCCCTTATTGTACATTTTTGTCGCACATTAATGAACATTTCAACCTTTATGTTGGTTAAAGGCCCGGCAAACCAATACATTTACACCATACTTCCCTACCCTTTTATCTCATTTTTATGATATACTATCACTATGATTACCATCCTCATAGCCGCATACCACTCCCAAGAAAGCCATATCCTCCTTTCTGCATTTAAACAAAAAGGACTTCTCTGTAGAGTACTCCCTCCAGATAGCTCAACCTATCTCAAAATCCAAACTTCTAAACCCAATGTGGTATTAGTTGACCTCCCCAAAGATGACATCCACCAGATTAAGTTTATCGAGAAAGTCCGCAACAACAAACTCCTTGCCTCCTTGCCCATCATAGGATTCGGTAATCCTGTTGACAGGCCGATGCTCAATAGATATTTACACGCCGGGATTGGGTCATTTATTGCGCGCCCCTTAAAGTTCGGAACAATACTCGACATACTCGCTCGTGCACTCACTGAACAGAACACCCTTTTGGACCCCAAAGAACAACAGAGCCGGGCAGCCTATTTCGATATCCTCCTCGATTCAAAAATTGCCGCCTCAGAAAAACTCGAAGTCATGAGCAAACAAGTTGACCGCGCAAAAGCCTTCCCTTTCACTATAACTAAAATCATATCCCTCACAGAAAAAAATAACACCAGCATTAAAGAACTCGCTAAGGCCATCCAATCAGACCCTACAATGACCGCCAACACATTAAAAATATCTAACTCTGTCTTTTTCAGGTCGCGCTTTAGAGTTGACGGCAAAATTAAAACAATCCCAGATGCTATAGTGAGAATTGGTTTTGCCCAAACAAAGAAAATTGCCGCCAGTCTTATAGTAGCAGACCTTATCAACAAAGAGGAGAGCAGCTTTGGCTTCCAGAGAGAAGAATTCTGGTTTAACAGCATCGCGACTGCTATTATTGCAGAACACCTCGCCAAACGCTGTAACCTAAAAGAACCCGCCTTCGCCTATCTCGCAGGACTCCTTCACGAATACGGCATTGTAGTCTATGATGACTATCTTCGAGAAATATTTATTCTCATGCTCGAACACACATTTAACGAACGCTGCTCCTTTGACGCCACCGGAATGGAACTCATCGGCCTTACCCAAAATGAGTTTACCCACTACCTCTTTGACGAGTGGAACCTCCCCCCTGAACTCAGTACCAGTATTCGCTACCACAAAAAATTCACTGACATTCCCGATACAGGGCTCGACAATGAAACCCAAAAATTATGTCACATCGTAGGCCTCTCCTCACTCCTTGCCAAATGCATCAACATTGGCCGTTCCTGTGACGAGTACATTCACCCAATACCCGATGCACTCATGAAGAAACTTGTACTCCCCCATGGTCTCGATATGGACTTCTTTGTGCCCATATTTCAAGAGGTCGCGCTCTATAGTGAATTTTTTGAAATGGGCGACCGACCAATACCTGCTCGATGCTTTGTTGCCGGCCCCGAGAAAGAGCCCTTCACCCTCACCATTTTAAATGAAAGCTCCACCATCCTTGAGCCCCAACTTCTCTATCTTCAAAGTATAGGATTTGCGCAGGTTCATTTTGAAGATTTCGACCATTTTAACGAACTCGTCAGTTCCCAAAAAATCGACCTATGCATTGTCAACACATCTGAAAAAGTGAGTTACGAAGACTACAGTCCTTACTTAGATAGCATGCACAGTTTTAGCATCCCGAAACTTGTATTTACCGATACTGGTACCGGTATCGTAGAAGACCCCTATACCCGAGCACTCCCTAAAACACTTGACTTACACTTAGTACTCCGTGCAATAGAGGATCTTTTAAAAAATCATAAACATGAGTATCTCAGCATTGCACGCGATACATAAAAAAGGGACGCCCATTTGTACAGGCGCCCCTAAAGTTTGAATAGTCGTTGAAAATTAAGCAGTTGCGCGGAGACCAAATTCTTCCATAGCACGTACTTCACGGAACGGGGTACGTTCAGCATATTCAGATTTTTTGCCCGTATTAAACTCGGTAACTGGTCTATGATATCCCATAACCCGAGTCCAGACTTCGCACTTAGTTCTCTCTGAATCTTTTAAAACAATAGCAGACATGTGCTTCCCTTTTTAAAGGTGTGATCGTTACTTTCTAAAAGGTAATACACTTTATTGTGGGCCATGGTATTTTTTATACAAGATACAGTGAATTTTTAATGCCCCAAGAAAACATTGAGAAAATTGAGTTACAAGTAGTTATGGAATTTAAAAGGGCCCTATCTCAAAATGAACACATAAAGAAATACACCAAGAACTAACCACGCAATTATTTTTAAAACCGGAGCAACCTCTCCAGATTTTTTACCTATTGGATTAGCAGGATAAATATCCTCTTCGGGAAGCCCAACATTATCATAGATAGTATCGTCATTCCAGCCTGTATCAGCATCAGAACCACAGTGAGGGCACGCAAGTTTTCCTTCCGCTACTTCCTCTCCACAGTTGGGACATATAAAATATTTTTTAGACATACCGTAACCTAATCCAAGCTATTGAATGAAAATCAAAACACCCCTCTGACATAAAATCAGAGAGGTGCTATTAAAATAAATCAATCAAACAAAATTCGTTGATTAATAGTTTTTATCTGCATATTCAAGCCAGCCACCTGCATTCACAAGTGCCTCATCATATTGACTAATTGAGAAAGAGACGGTTTGTTGCTTATCGCCACCCTCAATAAGAATAGTTTTCTCTTCGAGGTTAACCTCTATAAGAGTATCGATTCCACCAAACTCTTTAAAAAGCTCATCAATCGTTTCAGAAGGAAGTTCAATCGCCATCATCCCACAGTTAAACATATTCTGACGGAAAATACGAGCATAACTTTCAGCAATTACCACATTAATACCATTTACTTCAAAAGCCCATGGCGCATGCTCACGCGATGACCCACATCCAAAGTTTCCACGAGTAATCACAACACCTTTGTTTCCACAATCCTTTGTAGGATTAAATGTATCAAGAGTGAGATCTTCAAGAAGATACGGCTTGAGCGCTTCTTTAGTAATTTCAGTGAGGTATTTTGCAGGAATGATCTCATCAGTATTAATATCTGATCTATCTAAAAACAGTACGTTACCTTTAAATTGTTTCATTGTATTCTCCTTACCTTACACTATTGCCGAAGTTATTTTACCAGCAATTGCCGTTGCAGCTGCCGACGCAGGACTCATAAGGTGTACCGTACCACCCTTACCCATACGACCATTAAAGTTACGGTTCGTTGTTGACGCACATACTTCACCATCTGCAAGTACACCGTTACTCATTCCGAGACACGCACCACAGGTTGGGTTTGTTACACAAAATCCTGCCGCCATGAATGTAGAAATGATCCCTTCATCAATAGCCATACGCATGATATCTGGTGTAGCTGGCGCGAGAATGCCCCGTACATCAGAACTAATTCTTTTTCCTTCAAGAACTTTTGCTGCTTCACGGAGATCCGTGATACGCCCATTAGTACATGAACCAACATAGACTTGATCAACAGGTGTTCCTTCCATTTCAGAAATTTCGGTTACTTCATCAGGCTTGTTTCCAAATGTGGCTTGTGGAGTAAGATCAGACATGTCATAATCATATACTTTAGCAAAATCAGCATCTGGATCAGAGCACCACTTCGCATATTCTAAAAGTGCCGCTTCTTTGGTTTCAAACTCATCCTGAATAAATGGCCAGAGGTATTCAACAGTCGCTTCATCTGCCGCACAAACACCACACGTACCACCAGCTTCAATTGCCATGTTACAGAGAGTCATACGCTGTTCCATATCCATAGAATCAACAAGAGGCCCTGTAAATTCCATCACTTTATTGGTGGCCCCATTTACTGAGATCTGTTTAATGATATAGAGGATCACATCTTTTGCAAAAACACCCGGCTTAAGTTTACCGGTTAAATTAAACTTGATAGTCTCAGGCTGCATAAAAGAACAAACACCTTTAAGAATACCAACTTCTAGGTCAGTTGTTCCAACACCTGCAGCAAATGCACCAAATGCACCATGAGTACACGTATGTGAATCACCCATGATGATTGTATCACCAGGACGTACAAACCCTTTCTCTGGAAAGATTGCATGACATACGCCATTCTCGCCAATATCAAAAAAGTCTTTAATATCGTTACGACGCGCCCACTCGCGCATAATCTTACCCTGCATTGCAGTTTTAGAATCTTTCGCTGGTGTTACGTGGTCAATAACTGCTTTAATTGCAGTTTTATCAAAGACACGATCTTTTCCACGCGCCATAAGGTCAGTGATAGCAATCGGTGTAGTGATCTCGTGACAAAATACTTTATCGAGTTTGATAACGTTAACACCGGGAAACGGTTGATCAACAAGATGCGTCTCGAATATTTTTTCAGTTATGGTCTTTCCCATAATCCTTCTCCTGTTTTGCGGGCGGCTGCCCATTAAAAATCATTTTTGGTGGAGTCACAACCCAAATTGCTTTGAGGGTCTCATCACCATCATTCATTAGTATATGAGGGACACTCGCCGAAAAAGAGATACTATCTCCTTTCTCAAGTTCATAGACTTCGGTGCCGTATTCAAATCGTGCACGCCCCTCAACAATAACTCCAAGCTCATTACCCACATGACCATGATCACGCGCCCCTCTACTTGACCCCACTTCTATCTCTAAGTAGTAGGACCCAATATCAAAAGAGAGGTCACTATCACCTATGTTTGAGAGTTGCTCATAGCGTACACCATTTTTCAATATTCGATGTCGTGAATCAGCTCGCACCACATGTGCTTTTTTCTTATTTCTAAACTCACCGAAAAGATACTCAAAATCCACATCTAATACATCAGCAAGACTCAAAAGAGTATCTATAGCTGGCGATACTAAGTTTCGTTCTATTTGTGAAACCATACTTTCGGATATAGATACCATTCGAGCGAGCTCTTTCATTGTGAGCTTCTTATCTTGCCTCACCTTACGTATCTTATCGCCAAAATTATATTTCACAGTACAAAACTTTAGTATTACTTAATTTTATTTAGTATAACTTAATATTTTTACATTCAATTGGCAAGAGGTATCCCCTATCAACCTTACTCATGCCTGATTTCAGGCACTTATTTATCACGATACATACGACAAATTTGTCTCCCCCGCGCAAGACTTCTACAATAATGTGAAAACAATATGGTATAATTGCAACATTTTTGTTGTAGAATCTCATTTTTATGGTAAAATCAACGATATTGAGTTGGCACAAGATTTGCAGTTATGTGCAATAAACAAAAAAATAAGAAGGTTATAATGAATAAAATTTTATTCGCTTTGACAATACTTCTCGCCGGTGCAGGCAGTGCATTTGCAGGAGAACAACCGGCAGTAGATACCGGTACCACAGCATGGATGATGATATGTAATGCACTTGTCCTCCTTATGATACCAGGACTCGCAATGTTTTATGGCGGCCTTGTACGCACCAAAAACGTTCTGGGCACCATGATGCAGTCATTTATGGCCATGGGTATCATTGGTACACTGTGGGTTGTATATGGATATGCCCTTGCATTTGGCCCTAATGTTCTTGGCGGATGGATTGGCTGGGAACCGAACTACTTTTTCTTAACCGGAATTGATGATACAATCCTTGAAGCCGGTATCCCTGAATATCTTTTTGCTATGTTCCAAGGTAAATTTGCAATTATTACTCCAGCAATCCTTGCTGGCGCTTTTGCTGAACGTATCAGCTTTAAAGCATATATTGTATTTATTGTAGCATGGTTTACCCTTGTCTACATCCCCCTCTGTCACTGGGTATGGGCGGCTGATGGCTTCCTTCTTCTTGATGGTGCTATTGACTTTGCAGGCGGTACCGTAGTACACATTTCTGCCGGCATCTCTGGACTTGCTATCGCAATATTCCTAGGAGCCCGTAAAGGCCTCCACAGAGCCCCTATGAACCCTAATAACCTCGTCATGACTCTTATGGGCGCAGGTCTTCTTTGGGTTGGTTGGTTCGGCTTTAATGCTGGCTCAGCAGTATCTTCAGGGCTTGATGCAGCTCGTGCACTTACCGTTACACAAACTGCCGCTTCAGCTGGTGCACTCTCTTGGATTATCGTTGAAAAATTTCACACCGGAAAAGGAACATCGCTTGGTATCGTATCGGGTATCTTAGCGGGCCTTGTAGCCATTACTCCTGCCGCTGGTGTGGTTCAACCTGTTGGCGCATTGGTACTTGGTTTTGTATCTTCAATTGTGTGCTACGGCGCAATTCAATTGAAAGAGAAACTTGGATATGACGATACTCTTGATGCTTTTGGTATCCACGGAACAGGTGGTATCGTTGGTGCAGTTCTACTCGTTTTCTTTATTCGTGATAGCTGGTGGGCAGATTCAGCAGGCGCAACAATGGGGAGTCAGCTCTGGATTCAAATTTTTGCAATTCTCGTAACTATTGTATACGCAGTTGCTCTCTCACTTATCATTGCTGTAATAATCAAAAAGACTATTGGTTTTAGACTTACAGACGAAGACGAACTTAAAGGTATGGACAAAACTCAACACGCTGAACACGGTTACGGCTTTTTGGATGTTGAATAATTAAAGGAGAATGAAAATGAAATTAGTTACAGCAGTTATTCAACCAGACAAACTTACCGACGTTAAAGACGCACTCTTTGCAGCGGGTATCAAAAAAATGACCGTATCATCAGTACAAGGATGCGGTCAACAAGCAGGATACGATGAAACCTATCGTGGAACCATCGTGCACGTCAACCTTCTCAAGAAGACAAAAGTCGAAGTTGCAGTAAATGCAGACTTTCTTGAGGCAACAATAGAAGCAATTATCAAAGGTGCCCGTACCGGTGCTATTGGTGATGGTAAAATCTTTGTTCGTGATCTTGATGAATGTATCAGAATCAGAACAGGAGAGCGAGGTAACGACGCCGTCGGATAACCAATTCTGTATTATATAGTGCTCGAGCTCTCTTGATTTTCAAGAGAGCTTTTTTATTTCTCGAAATACATTATTTTTAATACAAGACCCTTTAACCAGATTCACAATTAATAGACAATAAGGAACACCCATGCCTACTTTTAGTTCATCAATATATATTGACGCTCCACTACACTCTGTCTGGAGTATCCTTACCAATCCTGCTGCCTATAAAGATTGGAATCAGCTTTTTAGTACCTCTCATACCGAGCTTCTTGAACCAACCTCTGAGTTACATGTGGACATCCCTCTCTCACCCATCGAAAACCCAGCCTCTGTATCGGTAACAGTTTTTGAAAAATGGAAGGCTCTAAGTTTATCGACTACGGAATCCGACGCCCCCTTATACACCCTTGAAGCGACCCTCCAAAAAGTAAATGATAATCAGATGAGGTTTGTAATGACCATAGACATTCAACCGGCCATAGAATCAAAACTCATTGACTCTGACAAAGAAACATATCAGGAAACCCTCAGAGCAACATTATTGACACTACAAGATCGCGCAGAACTCTTTATTGGATGTGTCGGGAGCTAACACTCTATAATACAAAGACCTCAGGACTCAACCACAATCCTTGTCTACTACTCAGAAAAAAGCAACTCAAGCAATTCAGTGTGAGGCCTTGGCCTCCCATTCACTAAACTCGTTCCCGTCATTTGCGCCTTTAACACAGGCGTATCATCACCCTCTTTATAGATCTCTTGATGAAAGATAAACTTGAGTCGTCCCACCTTTTCGAGTCGTAAGGTAACAGAGAAGTGATCGCCAGGTTTCAGAGATTTTTTATACTCAATCTCTGCCTTAATCAATACAAGATCGACACCTTTTTCATGATACTCAGCAAAATCAATTCCTTTACTTTGAAGAAACTCATGCCGTGTGTGCTCAAGGTAGTTTTGATAGGTGGCATTGTTGACGATGCCCTGAAGGTCGCATTCGTAGTCACGTACTTTAAAATCTACTGAAAACATATGTAGTACATTCCTTTATAAACAAGCCGGATGGGTACAGACACTTCCCATCTCTTTTAGATCAATTATGGAATCCAGTGCGACACCAGAGCCTACCGTAAAAGGCCTATATTTATCACCACTTCTAAATTCCTGAATATAATTTTTATCATCATTCCACAATCTAACTGCAGACACCCCGAGTCTCATTTTCATTACCTCAATAGGTAAAGCCGTATCCAAAACTGTCTCAATATTAAAATAAAATGTTTTGATGGGGAGGCCAGACCCTTCATCAACCCCTTCTATTACTGAATCTAAAGGAGCGACCTCTTTAACCCCAAAAGGACTGTCAATATAAAGCAACATCTCCCCCCCAGTAATTTTAATTAACTCGTCATTACTACAAAACAAACATTCCCGATTCATTATCTTAGAATCCGTGGAGTAGTCAACAAAAGTTACCACTCCATCAATTAACTTTTCATGAGTATTATAATTCCTTACAAGGTCAGCACGCAATACCTCTGCACAAAGAATTTCTTGTTCGGTAACACACTTATTCGTCACTCCATTCTCACAAGACATATCCATAGCAATCCCCA
>JAOPTW010000088.1:0-4016 GCA_051532035.1 Fibrobacterales bacterium
GCTGAGCATGTTTCTACTACAAATAGAAGGCTTTGCAACTGCCGCTTCCTCTTCTACAATAAGTATCTATGGTTGACTATTCATATAAGTCTCTTTGTATCTTAGGTGCTTAAATCAATTAAGCCTTTCACTGTGATAAAGGTACGATTTTGCTTAATACATTTCCTTTCTAATCAAGATTAGGGTGATAATAACCGGCACCTCTTGCACCAAACCCATAAAGGTCCAATCCTACAGGGTTATTCCATGAATTTTCCAATTTGAATGCATAATATTTGGTCTTCACATTCTATTCATATTCCCTCCATATTGAACACACAACTGTAATCTATGTTGTATTTAAATAATTAAAACAAAATAACTATTTAAAGGTACACCATGACAATACCTACAATGCCCAATAAAACAACTGATAAACCTGGAAGCATCGCAAATGACTTAATGGTATCGCACGCATTAACTCCTACAGAAATAGCAATCCTAAAACGACTCCCCAGTGTAAAGGACCGCAAAATAGACATTGACGCTACCTATACTTACAACCAGGTTATTGTACTCAAAAACAGCCACACAGATAAAATTGTGCTACTCAGCTTTTATCACAATTTCGGTGATTTTATTTATGTACATACCATGATCGGCAGGAATGATTACAAACACATGTTGTTTGAATATATACTCAAATTAACCACTCCTATAGCGCCAACCTATTTTATCACTATCGGTTCTGAAGCCTCAATTGAATCCACATTATTAAACGGTGGTGAGGAGATATATGAGGAAGAGGTCATGTCAGACATCATTGATTTTGCCGAAAGAATCAATCTTCTTACAGGAACAAAGTTTTACTGGGATACGTCGATTCTTAAAGATCATAATGACATAATCCCTGTTAAAATTCCTGTCTTTAGAGTAACCGAAGAATCTTTTCAATCATGCGTCAACACTTTTCACTCTATCAACCAACAAAGGCATAACATGCAGACTATACAACACCAGAATACAATAAAAAAAATTACTGAAAAACAACACCTTGCTAAAGGGTACCAATATGATTCAATCACTCTGAGCGAACTCTACTATGCCTACCATTTACATATTTCCAAGTTATTTGGTAAAAAGATACTCCCCTTTGAGACCATTGCAACAATCTATAAAAAAAATTCAGACGCGTTCTTTTGTATCAAACAGTATGACCCTGTAACCGGCAACAGAAAAACATGCTTTGTTGGTTCGCTCATACCCCTAACCCAAGACGCAACTGATGCAATGAAACAACTAAAAATAACAGGGCTTAACCTTACTGCGAAACATGTACTCCCAAAAAACAATCCTGTAAAGACCATATATACAGCCCTCATTATGAGTATTAACGACACCGTGTTTGATCGTGCAGCATCGCTAGTGCTCTTTGCCAAAAAGCTCCTCACCTTTTCAGAGGTTCTTACAGTTCCGGCTACGCCTGAAGGATTGAAGCTCACCCGGAAGATGGGTTTTATTCCAACTGACCAGAGGTTTACATCAGATATTGGTACGCTACATATCTTAGATACCGGTTTCAACTCTACATAAAAACCCTTTTTGATGCATCCAGGATATAACCTTTAATACAATGTGAACAAATAAGGAATTTTGTTCACATTTCGGATGCAAATGTGTTCTTTTCAATTGAAATGTGTTTTAAGGTGCACATTCATATTTGCTTCACAATTGAAATCTATCATTAACTCAGACATCGCAAAACAATCCTTTACAGGTTTTGTTTAGACACCACTATTTGAAGGTTACTAATGAAAAACAATAAAAGAATATTTAATAAACTCTGTACACTCGCTTTGGGAGCGATTATGGCATCCAGCTTTGCTGTTGATGCGCACGCTGCCACATTTGTAGTAAACAGTACTGTTGATGCGGTTGATGCTCTACCCGGAGACGGTAGCTGTGATGATGGCACCGGTAGCTGTACGCTTCGTGCGGCAATTGATGAAACGAATGCACTAACCGGAACCGATGAGATAGTACTCCCAGCCGGGCTCTACCCTATTGAACTTGAAGGGAGTAGAGAAGATGGTAATGCCACTGGGGATTTTGATATCAGCGGTGCAGTTACCATTACGGGGGTAGACAGAGATTCCACAATTATCGACGCAGAACAACTTGACCGTATTTTTGATATTTCTGCCGGGTCCAAAGTGACACTAAACTCTCTTTCGGTCATTAATGGTCAAGGGCCTGAATTTACCAATGCAGAATACTATATGGGTGGCGCACTCTTTTCAGAGGATTCTGAAGTCATCCTGAATGACTGTTCTTTCGAAAACAACAAAGCGGCTAGCACTTCCTCTTTTATTCAGGGCAGCCCTGGCGGTGCGCTCTATGTAAAAAACGGTCCATTGTCTATCACCAACAGCCACTTTGAAAATAACAGCGGCGGTGATGGCAAAAGCTATGGTGGTCATGCGGGAGCTGTTCAGAAATCTGGAACCGGCGACCTGACTGTTACCAACTCCACATTTAATAATAACACAACGGGATCAAGCCCAATCCGAGGTGCCAATGGAGGAGCACTCTTCAATAATTCATCAGATGGTGCAATTGTTACAATCACAAACAACACATTCAGCAGCAACAAAGTCGGTTACAGTAATAGCGGATTCAGCGGTTATGGCGCAGCCTACTATGAAGATAGTTATGATGCTACTTTGATTATTAGCAATAATACATTTGAAAACAATGGAGTCGGTTCAAACGGTGAGTCCCATAGCAGTACTTATGGAGGCGCGATCTATCTGGAAGCTGATGAGACCGACATCACCATAAGTAACAACACATTCAGCGGCAATAATGCTACAAATGCCGGAGCAATATACAATGAAGCGTGGAAATCACCGGTATTATTCTCGAACAACACATTTGTAAACAACAGCGCAGTAAAATATGTCGGTGGTGCCATCTATGAGGTAGCGTATGAGACAACGACTCAATACATAAATAACACATTCAGTGGTAACAGCGCTGATGCTGGAGGAGCTCTTTATGTATATGGTGACGGAGGGACTGTTTCTTTTTTACACAACACATTTGTGAACAATTCACTCTTGAGTGATGGCCAGGGAAGTGGTATCTATTTCAACACCACTGATGGTATGCTAATCAGCAACTCTATTTTTGCAAACACCAGTGACAATGTATATATTTATCAGGGTGCGGCACTTTCCGGCTCAGGCAACCTTTCAACAGACCTTACCCTTGAAAGCGCAACACTTGTCACCACAGAGGAGCTCAATCTCGGAGAATTGCAGGACAACGGTGGTACTACTGAAACGTATGAGCTTCAAGATGGAAGTATAGCGATAAATGCAACGACCTGCCTGACAGAAGTAACCGATGATCAGCGTGGCGTGAAACGACCTATAGACGGCGCTTGTGATGCGGGATCCTTTGAAGCTACAATACTCTCTGGTACTTATGAAATAAGAAACATAAAAAGTGACTTGTGTGTTGATGTCTCTGCTGCAAGTTATGATTATGGAGCGAACGTTCAGCAATGGGATTGCAACAATACCGATGCTCAACAGTGGACAATCACCTATATCGAAGATGACTACTACGAGATACAGAATGTAAATTCCGATTTGCTCCTTGATGTGGCATGGGGCGGTCAGGACTCTAATGTTCAACAGTGGGGAGATACAGATGGAGCAGGACAGAGATGGAAAATTACCCTTGGTGACAATAATTCTTATACCCTGAGCCCTCAGTCTGATGACACCGAGTGCCTTGATATAGAAGCAGCATCGACCTCTTCAGGGGCAAATGTTCAATCATATACTTGTAATGACAGCAGCGCACAGCTGTTCACCCTAACCAGTGTAGACTAAAAGTCAATAGATACTCTTACAAAAAAAAGAAGCTACCTCACAGGAGTTGGCTTCTTTTTTTGTTCAATTAGTTATGAGTTCACTGTCCAATTCAATGGTATTACACCTCAAAGGCTATCTAAAGAATCGCAACAG
>JAOPTW010000089.1:0-43733 GCA_051532035.1 Fibrobacterales bacterium
TGCCTGACCGGACGGTTACATACGCAGCGTCAATTCTTTTAGAGATGTTACCGACCCCACTATGGGCTTTATTGGTTTTACCTATCTATCTCTATACTCTGAGCGTGTAGAGCTGAAGATCCAGCATATGCAAACAGAAGAGAACTATTCGGTTATAATTAGTGAAAAGGCTGTGGAATCAATTGAATATTCATTTGTGGATGGCGAGTATATTCAGATGGTTATTGCAAACAAATCTGATAGCCTCACAATAGTACCTTTACCTGCAGGTAACTATAAAATTCAGAGTTTTAGAATACAAATACCTGGTGGCCTATCGAGTTATCGATTTGGTTCTGATAAAACATTTAGTATTGAGCCAGCTCGGGGCACTTACATAGGAGACTATAAGGGTGTCGTGGAAAAAACCTCATTCCTAACTGAGCGCCTAAGGGTACAAACTTTAAACAGAAGTAATGAAATATTAAAGGAACACAGACTCGAAGATTCTTTCAATGTACACATTACTCCAATTGATATTATTGATGAAGAGCAACACCTTTAAGTTTTGAAAAATAGTCTTGTAACGATGATTTTTTCTTAATTACTATCAAAGCATTAACCAAAAACAGTATCGAAGCTATAGAATAAAAAAGAGTGAAGGGATTTGAACCGTCGAACTTCACTTTAATTTCAGATAAAGGGAACCTTATAGAACAACTATCCCCAGTGTAGTTGATACAGTATACAAACTGGAGCACATACATTGTAGATATCAGAATAAATATACTCCGTTTTTTGAATACATCAACAAGCGAGATAGCCCCTCCATCCATTCTCACAAAGGTGAACCCCATAGCTTTTCTACCAAGTGTAGTGTTTGATCGGTATAAAGAAACAACTTGATAGAGTTCGAACGTCAGATAGCAGAGTATAAATATATTGGGAAGTAATCTAAAAATACCAGAAGAATCGGTAGAGTATATATAAGTGAACGATGGGATCAATACAACTACTCCGACTAGCATTGAATCCAACCAATGTGCCCAAAGTCTTTTCCAAAAACCTACAACCATAATGTCATCATTCATATACAATTATTTCTTTTTTTTAAAGTTAAAATGATATCCTGCAATGGACCATGTTGAATCAAGCATCGCTACAACCCGTTCGTATTTATGTAACGTATCATTTTGGTGATGTAAATTAACAAAGAAAATATCACCTTTGAGGCCATCTAATCCATTGTAGTGCTGTTTGCTGGTCACTGTCGTTGAGTCATAGGTTGCATCTCTATATATATTGTCAGCGCCTTTTATAATTTTCTTGAAATTATCATCGCCGGCAATTGTTGGATGAGATAAGCTTTTCATTTTACCAAACTGTTCATTTTCCACACAATCCGACACTGTATGGGCAAACGTAATAGCTTCATTGAACAGAGAATCATTATTAATATGGTAAGAAATAAACTCAGGAACTTTAGCACGAAAAAAACCGTTTATGGTGTCACGGTTCGAGCCAACACCTGGATACTCTGAATGCAATACTGTCTTAAAGTAGACTTTCTTGTTCGAATCCTGAGTAAATATTTGCCAAAAAATACCGCTTAAATCTTGCTTTGTTAGGCCCGGTATTTCTTTGAGTAGCATGCTCTGGTAATTATAATACAAAATATCCATACCCAATTTCTGGTTCTTATCAGTGGTATCAAACTCTTTTATTTCCACAATGTTCTCCATGTATTTAATACCCGAACAACTCGTGAGCAGAACAACTAAAGAAACAAGAAGAAGTGTAAATATCCTATATGTATAAAGTATCATGTGCCCTCTACCTTTATTGAATTACGTAATCCATCCTAGTAAAGATAATAAAACAGCCCACGATGTTAATGTTTACCCACAGTAAGCATTTGACCCGTTTTTACCCGCAACACACTCTGAATAGTGCTTTTACAGAGCATATCACGAAGATATGATTACATTTATAAATTTATCATATGCACTCTGGACTCTACACTTACCCCCCTAGGAACTTACATGAGTTTTTTCAAAAAATTATTCGGCAAGAATACAACGAGCAGTAGTACTATACCTCTTTCTTACAACCCTAATGACACACTAACAGTCTATGATGAATATGGACGTGAGCTTACAGTCACCAAAGGCGAATGGGTCAATACCATGTTATTACCCAACATCAAAGAGAGTTGGAATGATGCAGATGCACTCTATCAACTCATTATTAATGCACTTGACGATGGATTTGAAACAGAAATACTCAAAGCGGCCAAACAGCTGTATACCATTGATTCTATAAAAGATCGTGGTGTTTGTCTCTATGCTATTGTATTAATGAAAAACCGTCTGCTGGATAAAGCTGAGGCAATTCTTTTAGATCACATTAACACCTATGGTAAATCTGGTGTTGTTTTAACTAATCTCGCCAAGGTGTACGCTGATAAAGAAGATCTTCCCAAAACTACCGAGATACTATGGAATGCCCTAGAGGCAGACCCCAATCAAGACAATGGGCTCGATTGGTATTTAGCCATATGTAATGAAGAACAAGGTAAAAGCGGCTACATTGCTGCACTGAACCGTGTAAGTATAATCCCTGGCGCATGGCGTCCTTATTTGTATTTAGCGCGTGAAGCATTAGAAAACCACAATAAAGATGCAGCACTCTCTTATTACTCAAAAGTATGTACAATAAATAACGATTTAGACGCCTTAGTGTTGCAACAAATCAGTGGTGACCTCGGAGGAGCGGGCTACATTTCTGAAATACTAACTGTTACACTTCCTTTATACAGAATAGATACCCATGGATTAGATGTGGGAAATAACATTATAAAAGCCTATATGGAGCTTGAACAATATAGTGAGGCACAATCGTTAGTTACGCAGTTATTTTCAAAAGACCGCATAGATTGGAAAGAGTCGCTAACCTTTTGGCAGACTGAACTTGATAATGCGAAACAATCTTATGGCTCTACACCTGACAAAACCCCCTCCATAGGTATGCTATCTATAGATGAACCTATTTGGCTGCATAAACTCCCCGGTGGCAGTACTATTCTCCCCTCTAAAAAAGAGAGTTCTATTAGTATCGTTACTATTGCTGCAAGTTGCACAATGGTTCAACCTTCGAGGGAAGTTATTGTGCAAAAAGCAAATCGAGAGGGTATGTTTTGCAGAAGTATCCCCTTAAGTATCTGTGACCTATTCAATACTACCACTAGCGCAAAGGCTACCTTTTTATTGCCTATAGTAGAAAACTCTGGGTTCGCATTTTTCGGCTCACGGTATAAAGACACCTACATTGAGCAATTAGCACACAATCAATCCTATACCTATACCCTCCTCCCCCATCTGTATGCACAAGATGAGCTATGGAGCATCGAAGTCCGGTTATTGGAATCTACCTCATCTACCGTTTTAAATACTTATACAAAAGAGTTTTCTCCTGAAGACCCTGAGCAAGCAATTAGACAATTTATCGATGAAATACGTGCTGACATTATACAACGAGCTTCTTTGAAGATAGAATCCTCTGTGGTATCTCCCACAACGATAGCACCCCATCTCTATAATCATTATATACACGGCAATGAAAACAGCCTATCACTCTCTATGGCGTGCAATATTGATGATGGGGCAAAAACACTCTATGGTGAGCGTAACATATTTGACAACTTACTCACTCATACATTAGAGGACACTAAAAGTATCATACCCGCATGCATGTTTATATCGGCATTGGCTAAGAACAAAGCGTATGGTTCTGATATACATTCTGAGTACGAGAAGAAATGTAAGAAGCTTTTAGGTGAATATGAGTTTGGTGAAGATGTGTCTGCTCTTTTTGAAAATGCCGCTGTGAGTCTGTATAATGGAGAAGCAGTATAGTGACGGAATATAAGTACACCCACAGCCGGTAATGTAGTTAGTTATCTTTCTGTATCACCCACTGATTACACGCCTGATTTTTGGAGCTTCATTCAGGGTTTTTAATACATCGTATAGTGTAACCACCCCTATGTTTAACGGTTGCCTTAAGTGGGCCCTTCTACTTAGTTAATTAAAATTCTCTCCTCACGACATATACCCCCTGTAAATCCTTCTCATCAATGATTTTACTTCCAAATAAAGTAAATACAGATAACTCTCCATGGTTTTCCAATAACTCTTGAATCGTCTCCCCAGAAACCAGCCGTACTAATTTCATAGACTCTACAGTATATTGAATAGGGTTTTTCTCTTCCGAAGATGAATCATCTATACGATCTTCACTCGAATTTACTGCAACAATAGAGCTTTCACTTTCAGAGGAATACCTATCATCACTACTAACCTGCTCACTGCTTGTCCACTTACTGCTCTATCCTATACTTCACAGAAAGACTCCCACCACCTCTCTTACAATTAATCGAGGCCTTACTATTAAAGGGGTTAAGCATGGTTGCATTGCAGCGATTAGGTATGTTAGCACTCCAACTTTCAATATAGGTATTTGTATCAAATGGTCGTGGTTCCTGAACATGTTTACAGTTCTTAATTTCAACAATATAGGTTGTTGAATCTACATAAGATGGTAATGTGAATTTGTTTTCAAACTTTCCTATCTCAGCGATGAGACTATCATCGGCAAAGAGATCACAAGTACCCATTGGAGTAAGTACGTTAGAATAAAAATTTAATGTGAGGCTATGCGTTGGAGTATAGGTTTCAAATACAACAGTGATAGTAGCAGGTGCCGTAATAATAAAATTTCTATCCGAGAGCGTATCTGTTGTATTTGCCGTTGTGACAATATAGTGTTTTACTCGCTCACCATAGCCATACTGTACATCCATACTCGGCCGTTTGCCATGTGTCACCAGTGTATCTCCACTCACACTTCCAACCGAGCCTTCCTTGATATAACTCACAGAATATACAGGCAACACATATGAAGCGGTTACTGTGATATCATTTTTTACATCAAAAATCTTGTTGCTATCTAGTTTCGCTTTGCCCCCCTGTTTAATATTAAAACGTGTAAATATAAAGTGGGTAGAATCTGCAATTTGATCCATGATGATCGTATCACCATAGGTGTATATTGAATCAGCCAGTATTGTTCCTCTGGAAGATTCATAAGACACCTTGTAGGTAAATGGACTGAAAAAAGCTTTGACAGTAACTGCCTGCATCTGTCCAACTAATGCACTGCGAGTCGTTGTTGTTTTATTGGGAAAATGAATCACGGGCACCCCACTCTCTTCGAATACTGCACCCCCTCCAATAACCATAAGAGAATCAAGTTGATACATTGAATCGGCTGTACAACTCAAAAAGGCTTGGTGATCGAGCCGTGCAATAGAATCTCCAGTAACAGTCCCTCCCCCATCAGTGGTAACCGTGAGCGGAAAACTGTCAGGAGCAAATATTCCATTTATAGTAAGATCACCGCTCGGATTGAGCACCGAATCTCCCACCATTTCGCCTTCATATTGCAATTGATACTCCACGAAAGTATAGCCTGGATCTGGGGTATTGGTAATAGCAAATGAGGTACCATAGAGGTAGAAATCTGGTCCGGCAATGGTACCACCGGCCCCTACATTAGATCCTCCTCGGGTTTTATAGCTGACACTATATTCTCGGTCTTTAAAATGGGCTTTAACAACGAGGTCTGATTGAATACTATCCAGCATAGCATTATACCCACCTGAAGTCTGTTTATCCAAGTATTCTACCTGAGCAGTCCCACTGAGTATTTCCAGACTATCAAACATATATCCCTCTTCGCCAATAAAGTCGATTGCAACACTAGAACCATGGCGATACATTCCATGATAATAGCGTGTATTTGCTCTATACTGTCCATAATCTTCACCTTTAGTGCCCTTACCATCCGTTCCCCAGAAGATATAGTAAATGGGCCTATGGTCGATAATATCATGCCCAACAGACCGCAGGTACTGTACTCGTGTTTTCCCCTTTGTTCCATCTGCAAATACCGGAGCAATCATCACAACATAATCGCCATTATCAGGCAGCGTAGCTCGACTTACTATTAAGGTATCACCAGTAATCATCTCTTGTTTATAGGGTGGTACCTCCTTGCCTTCTATTTTATTATAGGTTACAGCATAATATGATACAGTTTGTATTTCATAAGGATCTTTTAAGAGATACTGTTTTGATACATTAGGGGCTATTGAGTCCTCAGGTCGGATAATCTCATACTGTATACCCATGAGATAGATGCCAACAGAGACGTTCCAGCTAAACTGTACAGGTTCTGATTCCATACCACCTGGAGTTAATGCACTTGTTGTGATGTTGTGATACCCATCATCATCATGGGTAAAATAAAACCCATTAAAAGGTACATCTGTTGTATCAATATTTTTATGAGATTCACCTGCCTCTGCGTTAACTTCCTGCCAAATATATTGAGCTGGCCCATTATAAACCGAGGTATCGAGTCGTGCAAAAACAATTTCACCATCAAAGGTTGGTGTTGATAACCCTTGATTTTTAAGAACCACTGGTTTTGGTCCCGTTGGCAATGTTGATGAACTTTCTCCCGGCTGATCAATTCCAGTCACCTGATCCGGTTCCTGACTTGAACCGGTCTCTGAACATGCAGAAATAATGGAACATACCATACACAATAAAAAAAGACTCTTCTTCATTCCAAAACCCTCTAGAAACTGATAGTATTAAAACTCTAAATAGTATCTAAAACCGTCAATTGTATCGTTTTCTTTTAACCACCCTAAAGTAAAGTTTACAACTCGGTCAGAATTTTATGCAATTGTAATCACCCCTATTATTAGTAGCTGGAGTATCTAGAGACTTCTACTAACGTAAACAGTGGTTTTTAGGGAGGATTACAACAGCCTTGAGTTGGCGTCTTTCAATGAAATTGGTTGGTGGTATTTTAAGAGAATTCGTGAAATCTCACCTATTTATGATGAGTGAATTACTAAAATAATACTCTACTTAAACTATCACTTCTTTTTCGAGAAAATCCATTTATACAGCATAACCTTATTACCCTTAGTAAGATCAAAAATGTTCCTACTTATATATTTAGCATTATATTAATAGTATAGACATACACCCCTGAGACCCCATGAACAAGGTACCTTTTTTTGCACTTCTATTTATCATTGTCTCGGGGTGTATTTTTGATTCTCAAAACCATGCACTCGACACCAAAGAAACCTCATCCTCTGCAAAGCAATCATCAAGCTCTGCAAAGCAATCATCAAGCTCTAAAGACATATGTGACGATCCTCAATCAATGTGGGACTATCGCGAATGTGGACTAGATGAAGGACACATAGAAAGAAGTAGTGAAGAAATCATCACCCAGAGCAGCGATAACTTTTCAAGTTCAGAAGATATCTGTGACAGTTTTCATGATGAGATTGAGAGAATGATCTGCAATGGCTGGGAGGGTGATAATGATGAAGTAGAGTAACTTTTGAAATGAGTGCGTATGAAATAACGCATTTTGCGACCACAAACTGAATCTTTTAGACTTCATTCTTTATTCTGGCTCTACCCGAAAAGGGTTTGCGGCCCGGAGCCCTAAAAACGGGAAAGCAATCTATTTTGGCGTTGATCCACTCTATTGTTTCTACTCCAACGTGAATCTCACCTGCTAATATTATTAAATCGGCATTTGTAATTTTAGGAGTATTGGTCTTACAAGGCACCCAGTAATGATTCTTTGAATCTGCGTGAGTGGATGTATTCAGATACTGTACATCGTCCAAAAGAAGGTTTATGAGGCCTAATAGGCGGGATGAGAGTTTACTGAATATGGTATCGTCATTCACTGTTTATAAAAAAAATAGTACTTTTAGGCTATGATACATTATAAGCTCTTTTTAATACTTTTAATAAGCATGAATACATTCGGAAGTGGAGTATATCCCCTTCCGGATACTATTCATGGTTTGGCAATACTGGTTGACTTTGATGATAAACCCGCGTTGTTGAGCCACTCACATGTTGATTCGCTGCTGAATAGTGGCATCTATGACACCCAGACAAATGAATTGAGTGTATCGGGGTATTATTCAGAAGTTTCACATAATTCATTTACGATACTTAATCATGCTACACAGTATGTACGGGCAGAGAAACCTTTTTCATATTATGCGGCTCTCAATGATTATTCTCATTCAAAATCATGGTTAAAAGAGCTTTTATCTGAGGTGGAAGCACAAGGTTTTGATTTTAACAAATTGACATTCAAAAATGATACCTTAGTTTCACTATCGATATTCTATACCGGAAGATCTTATGGGAACAAATTTTTACACCCTCATCAAGATGATTTCCCCAGAGGTTTCGAATACAATGGTCTAAGCGTTAACTCATATATGATTACTTCACTTACTGAAGAATTTGAAATAGGAACTGCTATCCATGAACTCAATCACCTCCTTTTTGATTGGCATGATTTATACAGTGACTACACTGAATATGATTTAGGAGTCTGGGGAATTATGGGGCATACTGATTATCTCATGCCTCAAAGCCCTAACCCCTATTATCTTTTTACCCAAAATTGGGTTGATACTATTGATATTACAGGTAGAGAAGATGGAACTCAATTAACCTGTTATCCCAATGATTCTGTTGTGTTTGTATATAGAAAGAATAAAGACTATAGAGAGGACTCCAATGAAGCGATGTTTATTCAATACCTTAAGAATGAAGGAATCAACGCTATGCTCCCTGGAGAAGGCCTTGCGGTATGGGTAGCAAATGAGAAAAGATCTTCAAATAAAACAATTGAACCAGATGTGTTTTTACGTCGCAAAATATTCACAGACTCTTCAGCATTATTAACTACCGGTGATATAATGAATGATACTACCGCTCCCAATACAAACTGGCATTACACATCTGGTTTTTTTAAAGGTTCATTCTCTTTTTTGGAGCTCTATGATATTCACCATTATGAAGACTCCATAAACTTTAAAATTAGATTTAATGCAAAGGCACTTACCGCTGACACAGTGCTAACTCCAGGGGTAAACTCAGCAATTGAATGCATAGATTGTAAGTCTCACTATCATTCCGATTCAACAATACTTAAAATAACAGTAAGTGAACCTACTGTTGTTGGGCGACTACAAGTAGGGCATGTGCGTGTGACTCCCGACTTTTCTCCATTTGGTACAGAGATATCAGATGTACCTTATATCTCCTTTAAAAAGCTCTCTAACGATAGTGGCTGGGTACACTATAGAACGAAGCAAAAAGATATTCTGTACATAATCCCCCAGCAAAAGGGCACGTATACCATTTCGACAGAAGACATTGATAGTATTTATCAAAAAAGGTTTGATGAGCTTGTCTTTTCTATGGCTTATTCAGGTGATACAACGGAAATTGATAGTATTCGGTTTACTCATACTCCCCCAGAAGAAACGACTTTTCTTGTTTTAAGAGACTCTTTGAAGCAAGGAGATGGGAGTTATTTTTTAGATAAGAACGGTGGTTCACTGGATGAGTATACTGTTGGTTCTGATAATTTACCATCATTTACGGCAAGTTCAAGTAGTAATCTCAGTTCTTCGAGTAGTAATACGAGCACAGCCTCTATTACTTTTAAGACTAATACTTTAAGAAATGTTATACTCATTAATCCTGGGCATGAGGTACCTCTTGAATACCAACATACGCGGTATAGGTTATACAACTTATTTGGTCAGGTGCTGCCTCATAGTGCTCTACCTTCGGTGAATGGAGTTATTATGGTTGTGATTGAGAGTGATTAGTCTTCACACCGATTCCGAAATTCAAATCGGCATGGATTGAGCCCTCGCCAAAAACCCCGCCTCAAACCATTCTATAAATCCCGGTTCTAAGCTCGTGAGTTCTTCTTTCAGCAGTAGGAGGGCTTCATGCTGGGTGATTAATAGATTAAACGCTGTGGGGTACTCGCTCTGTAGTTCTCTAAACCCTGGGCTCTCTTGAGTGAGGTGATTAAGGATATCTTTGGTGCATAACCCTATAATATAGAGGTTGAGTGGGTCACTCTGAATATTCTTATTGGTCTGAGGTGGATGGAGGCACGTATCAAGGAGTGTATGGAGGGTATCTGCTCCTTTACCAATCAGGCTTTTGAGAGCCGGCTCAGGGCGGTCATTACTCAGGAGGTCTATTACTCGTTCTTCACGTTCTGCAAAGCCTTAAAAGATCTGTGAGAAGGCACTGAAGAATCCGGTATCAACATAGGGCTCTGCTTTTTGCGGAATAAACTCTTCTGAAAGTCCCACCTCTACCAGTTTTCTCTCTATGGCTGTTCTAATGAGAGCGCTCTTTTTGGACTTATTCAGTTTAAGCCAGAGTTCCAGTATCTGCCCTACTGATAAATCAAGAGTAAAGTTCGGTTTGGTAGCGGTATCATACTCATCAATCAGATAGAAGTATTGGTCGTCATTATATACCACGGGGAGCAGTGCATTTTTGAGGATTGCCCGTTCAAAGTGTTCGGGGTGTATATCTATGGCTGTCCATTCTGGTGTAAGAGTTACTGTGGTGCGCTCCCCTACTCCGGTACTCTCTAGTATAACCGTTAACGACTTCTTAATCGTCCGTCCTTCAAGGAGTTGGGTTTTCCAGGAGTATCTGAATTGGGCTGGATTTCGCAGCTGGGGAGTTCGGAAACGAAAAAGAGTATTTGATACTATCTTTAATACAAGTATACAAAGAAGGCAGATATGAAGATATATGGAATCGGTGGACTTGGGGCAGACAAGCGAGTATTTCAAAACCTTTCAATATATGACAACCTTACAGTTCTCAATTGGCTTACCCCTGATACTCAGGAAACGATTGAGAGTTATGCCTTAAGGATGTCTCAAAGTATACCTACCAATGAAGAGTTCATACTTGTTGGCGTTAGCTTTGGTGGGCTTATTGCAACAGAAATTAACAAAATCCGCCCAGCACATAAAACAATCTTAATCTCATCGATTGAGACTTATAGAGAGTTGCCCATACTCTATAGGTTTTTAGGGGTCGCACCCATTATTCCCCTTATCCCTACATTTATTTATGAAAAATCTAACAACCTCATTATCCCTTTTTTTGAGGCTCAAGACACAGTATTGCTTCGTAAAATTTTAGAAGATACAGATGCAACGTTTTTGAAGTGGGCCCTTCAAGCTCTTGTTAGCTGGAAAAACAGTGTGACATCACCAAATATTGTGAGAATACATGGTGATAGAGATAGATTATTACCTGGTGATTTAAGTAAGGTAGAATACGTCGTTGAGGGCGGTGCGCATTTTATGGTTGTTGATCGAGCTCATGAAGTGAGTGTTTTGATTACTAAGGAATGTGCGAAGTATAGTGGCTGAACATATGAGACTCCTGTAGCCTACCTTTATATTAAACCGAATATTTTGATCTGAGACAAGGGTAAACATACCCCAGAGTCCGTATTGTTTTTGGTTGCTGAGTATTTGGGCGTCTTGTTTGGGGCTTATGGTTACGTTTTTTGTTGCGAGGTTTTTCTTTACGCGGGTTGTGCCTCTTACTGCCTGTTGTGGGCTATTGATATCGGGATACCGAGTACGGGCGTATGCACAGAGTTGTTCAAACCTGAGGAATATCTCTAGTCTGGTGTTTTCATCGTTGTTGCAGTATTTATCTGCAAGGGCCAGTCCGCAGAGGATGGTTTGGAACTCTTCGAAGGATTGGGTGATGGTGGTGAGGTTGGTTATTATGCGGCGGCCGAGCATAGACCATAGGGGTTCGAAGCCTAGGGGGTCTACGGAGGATTTTACTCGGATGTTTGGGTCTAGTTCTGTTAGGAATGGCATGTTAAATCCCAGTACCAATTATTCATTTATCACACTCAACAACTTCCATTAGCAAATGAAAGTAGAGACACCCCACCTACCCCACCTTTACATCTCTCCACCCAACACCAAACTTAGCCAAATACTTCTTCAACCGATCCGAATCATTACTCTTATTCTTCTGCAATCGAGAAACTGCAAACAGAGTACGCCCAGCCTCAGCCATTGACTGAGAAGCAACGCACACACCAATCACTCTCTCTAATTGAAAAAGGTCAAATGGATCGTGATTGCTCATGTCCTTTGCCCCCAATACTTTCTTTACAGCACCGAGCTCTACATCACCAAAAGAAGTTGCCGCCGCCCTGCCCGTACTATTTTGATACCGTTCAATCTCTCTCTGTACCACCGCAGTATCAATCCGCCCATCTGGTGCTAGAGTTGCCATACGCAATATGCTCGCTCTAAGATCTCTAAAGTTCCCTTCCCAATTATGTTCATTCTTTGCAAAGGTCAGAAATCGTTCTTCAGCTTCAGTATTAAAGTAAACCCTCTTATTGTATTTTTCTGAAAACTGTTCTAGCTCATACTGTATATTCGGCTCCAAATCTTCTGGACGCTGCTTGAGAGTTGGCAGCGGAAAGTGCCAAAGATTGATACGCGCAAAGAGGTCATCTCTGAATTTGCCGGAGCTTACATCATTATGGAGATCTATGTTAGTACCAGCCATGAGTTGAAAATCACTTTTAACCATAGTGTCTGAACCGAGGGGTAAAAACTCTTTGTCTTCGAGAGCCTTTAAGAGCATTGCCTGTTCATCAAGGCCAAGCTCCCCTATCTCATCTAGAAAAAGGATTCCACCATCAGCTTTTGCCATTAATCCGGCCCGATCTTTATGCGCACCAGTAAATGACCCTTTATTGTGACCGAATAGTGATGAGTAGGCCATATCGCCCCTTACAGTGGCACAATTTAACTCAACAAACTCCCCATCTACCTGGTGTTTCTGTTTTTTCATTTCAAATATTTTCCGAGCCAGTTTAGTCTTACCTACACCTGTAGGGCCGGAGAGTAACATCGGCTCTTTTGAGTTTTGCGCCACCAACTCAATCTCTTCGATCAGAGTATTAAACTTTCTGTTTTTGGTCTGAATATTTGACTTAAGAAAGTTAAGATCTAACTTCTGTTGTTTACTAAAGCGAGTTGTCAGCTTATCATAACCAGAAAGAGCCAAATCTATAATTCTATAGCAGTGCTCAGTACTATTCTCCTTATCGCGTGAAGGAGAGGTCTGAAGGAGTTTTGCCGGAAAGAATCGTGCCTCGGTGAGAGCAAACATACAAATCTGCGCAGTATGAGTTCCAGTAGATATATGCACATAGTACTCTTCCTTATCTGGATTGAACTTATAGCTCTGGGTAAAGTCCAGCAGGTTTCCATACACCTCTTCAAAAGCCCATGGATCTTCATACACGATATGTACATCTTTCACCACTGTTTTAGGAGAAGCCGCTATCACATCTTTCTTTATAGTTTCAGCCAAGCGACTATCATCAGGATTAAACAGTAGCTCTAACCGGTCTATCTTAAACTCTTTGTGCTGAAAGATAGAGACTGTCGGTCTCCATGGATTCTGTTTGGTTTTTCCTCGTATTGCATCGAGTTTAGTACCTAATATGCCTATTACAACTTTCTTTTTCATATCACTATCATATATATATTTATAGATAATATAATATATTATACCCCAACCAGCCCCTACGCTAGTTATTCTAGCCGTCTTTTTTCACCAAATATGCTATTAACAGACCAAAAACAGCCATTCAATACATTATAAATCTTTTGGCACGCCTTTCTCTATACATAGTTATAGAAAGTGAGATAATAAAGAGGAACTGCACAAGCAGTTTATGAAAGGAACAGAATGACTGACACATATTACAACGTAATCAGCACCGGCAAGTACCCTATTAAGTCTTGGACAACAGGAGTACCGTTTGAGGATAGCGCTCAAGAGCAAATGCTCAATGTGGCAAACCTCCCTTTTATCCATAAATGGGTCGCCGCCATGCCGGATGTACACGCTGGCATGGGCGCTACTATTGGTAGCGTGATCCCAACCAAAGGTGCAGTTATACCTGCAGCAGTTGGCGTAGATATTGGATGCGGGATGATGGCAGCAAGAACAAATATGAACGCAACCGACCTCCCAAAAGACTTGAAAAGCTTGAGAACCGCTATAGAACGAGCCGTCCCTCACGGAATGTGCAAAAATAAGCGCAGTCGTGACACCGGATCTTGGCATAATATACCAGAGAGAACACAGAAACGCTGGGATGCGGAACTCGCAGAGAGATATGACGCCATCTGTAGTACCCACCCAGTTTTGAAAAAAGCCAACAGCATTAATCAATTAGGCACCCTTGGCTCTGGTAACCATTTTATTGAGGTATGCCTCGATACTGATGACACAGTATGGATTATGCTCCATAGCGGCTCCCGTGGTATTGGCAACAAAATAGGGAGTGAGTTTATCAAGCTGGCTAAAGCAGAGATGGAGAAGTACCACATATCCCTACCAGATAAGGACCTCGCCTACCTTCCCGAAGGTACCGAGTTATGTAAACAGTATTTGGTAGCAGTTAATTGGGCTCAGGATTTTGCCCGTATAAACCGCGAGGCAATGATGGAGCAGGTGTTGGATGCACTGAAACAGGTCACCGACTTCTCCGAACTCGCACTAGAAGATGAGCCCATTAACTGCCACCATAATTACGTAACCAAAGAGAACCACTACGGTGAGAATGTCTTTGTAACAAGAAAAGGTGCGGTGAGCGCACAAGAAGGCGAGCTGGGCATCATTCCCGGCTCTATGGGAGCGCGTTCTTTTATAGTACGTGGCAAAGGTAACCCTGAGAGCTTTAATTCTTGTAGTCATGGAGCTGGGCGGGCAATGTCTCGTACTGAAGCGAAGCGTCGATTTACTGAAGAAGATCATATCGCAGCAACCGAAGGCGTTGAGTGCCGTAAGGATGCCAGTGTTATTGACGAGACTCCTATGGCATATAAAGACATAGACGCTGTAATGGAAGCACAAGAGGATCTAGTTGAAATTGTATACACCCTAAAGCAAGTAGTTTGCGTTAAAGGCTAAAGGAACTTGAGGCCTTGGAGAAGATTAGACAATAGATACGACAGAATCTGTCATTAGTGAAAGCTACATTTGCACTAATGGCATATAAATAAACATTAGCCATAACAAATAACACTTTTAAAAAAGGGAAATCACATGCCAAAAAGAAATCACAGCAAATACGAACTTAGAGACAATGGCAAATTAGTTTATGTCGGCATCACTAATGATATCGATAGAAGAGTTGAAGAACATAGGGATTCTGGGAAAAGATTTACCAGCGCAAGCACTGTCGGGAATAAAACAACTGAAGGTGGGGCGAAAAACTGGGAAGAGAACCGATTGGAAACCTATCGTAACAATCATGGCGGTAAAAATCCACGTCACAATAAAACAGATCACGGATAGAGGAATAATATGAGTATTTCACTAAAACAGTCAGAACTATCTCGGCATCAGAAAACCCTAGCAGACCTCCAAAAAAAGTCCGCTGAGGAATCCAAGAAAGAGGTTACTAAAACAAAAGACCTCCACAGGATAGAGAAAAGCATTACAAAATCTACATCCGACAGTTCATTTAGGTCGAAACAACAACAAATGAACCGTATCATGGAAGATATATCAAAAATTCGAATTAAGAAAGCTGATATATCAAAGAAAAATGCTCAAGTGAATGAGAAAATTCATAAAGCTCAAGACGGCTTAAGAAAAGAAGAAGATAGGGAACGTAAAAAAGTTATCGACTCCGATAAGCGCCGAGAAAAAGAGCAACTGATACATCAACGTGCTATCACTCAAGAATTGCAAACCCAATACTCCATCCGCCAACAAGGGGCCCCTATCATAGAAACACGAAACGTAAATTATGATGTTTTCGTGTCTCATGCAAGCGAAGACAAAGAGGGCTTTGTTAAGCCTCTTGTTGAAGCCCTCACAAGCAAAGGCTATGAAGTCTGGTATGACGAATACACTCTCAAAATTGGAGACAGCTTGAGGCGCAGCATCGATATTGGACTTTCAAACTCCAGATATGGCATTGTTGTGCTATCAGAATCATTTTTCAAGAAAAACTGGACACAGCACGAGCTTGATGGGCTAGTAACAAAAGAGATGGAAGGTCATAAAGTTATTTTACCAATCTGGCACATGGTAACTAAGGATCAAGTAAGAAAGTTCAGCGTTACCTTAGCAGACAAAATGGCCCTTAACACATCACTATACACAATTGATGAAATTGTTGAGCAACTTACCGAGGTGCTTGACGAAAACAAACTTAACAATACACCAACCAACAAGGAGCACACAATATGAAATTTCAAGGTGCAGTCATTAAAGAACAGGGAATCACATTTGCAATTGTGATTGTAAAGAAACACATCGTTGACTCTCTACAGAATAGCGCAGAGGCAATAACCTCATTTGCAGGATTATTTCCGGGGTTACCGCTGATACTCATGGCCCAAGACACACGTGGTATACCAAAATACAGCGGAAGAAGCGATATTGTTAAATTCTTGGCCAATATTCATATATCGCAGATTCCATGGAAAGAATACACTTCTAATTAATCAAATTTCATTTTAAAATGTAAACTCAAAACACCTTGGAGGGCTACACATGCCATTACAATACTTACAAGAGCGCCTAGATAGAACAAAGGAACTACCTGCCATAGACTCTATCCCTCTTCTCTTTAATATTCTTGAAACTCTTTCAAAAATAGCGTACCCAAAGAAAGGCAATGGAGAGAAGTTCAAGCTTTTAATGAAAAAATATTCAAACTGGGGGGCTGAGAATAAAGTTTGCATTGTACACATTCAGCAGGCGGTAAAACTACACGCATTAAATACCCCTAATGAATTCAATGAGTATTTCGACAAAATCAACGGTGTATTTTTTGAAAGCAGCCACAGCAACCCCACTCTTGATCAAATTGCCCATGTTTGGGATGCAATTGATTGGAAACCTGAAACCAGTAAAGAGGTTAGAAATATCAATAATTATCTTTTAACATCCCTTCTCTGGTCATTAAGAAATCGAGTAACACATGAGTATAATTTCATTGCAAATAGTCATAAGAAAGACTCAATTAAAGTGCACTATTATCAAATTATAGTGTCAGGGATCAGTCATTATAGAATCTATTTTCCTTTCGCTTTTCTACACACTCTGGCATCCGAACTCATAGACGCAATTAAAGAAAGTGTTAAGACAGGAGAGTTGTCACTTGACGGTATTTTTGATTATGGAGATTTTCTCATCAAGGACCTAAACAATGAATAAAAAATATCTAAGAGAAATTTTTGAAATATTCGGCGACAATAACCCGCCGGTCTTTTAACCAGCCCCCATCGCACTAACTATAAAGCATTTCACCCTAACCAAAGGATCATCATGAAACATAAAGAATTTGAAAATCTGATCAACCTATATAATGAAATATTTCAAGCTATGCAAAACATGGTATACGACAATAGTGACGTACTTCATAGACATAAATTGACTCTGTTTTGTGTAATTATTGAAAACACCAAATCAATAATTGATATTTTTGAACAAGGCCTTAATGAGACAGCCACCGTGATAACAAGAAACTCCCTTGAGGCTATTATTGATCTTCTATTTGTAGATGAAAAAAGTGTAGAAGGGTACAAGGCCATTTATTTGGCATTTCAATATAGCAATAGAAATGCCTTCAACGCACAAAAAGAAATATTACTAAATGCTGGACATAGTAAAATAGAATTACAAGCAGCAATTGATAATATCAATACTGATATTGAAAAGCAAAAAATAGATGGCGTACGACCTTACAATATTAAAGAGAAATGCACTGCTATTAATAACACTTACCTCTACGATTGTTTTTACAAGTTACTATGCGCCACATCCCATAACAGTCTTCAATCATTGGAAGACAGGTTTATTGATAATGTGGCTGGTACATTCAAGGTAACAATGACTAAACCCTTACACCCTAACAGAATCGAACTCATACTGCAAACCAATATTTCAATGCTTCTCAAGGGTTACAGTCTATTACTAAAAGAATTTGAATTCAACATGCCAGAAATCAACAACACCTTATATCATGAGCTCATTACTCAAGAAAAATACACAGACTTATTTACCCCATCAGACTCAAGTAATTAATCACCCAAACCTAACACAATCGGAGATAAAAATGGCATACACTATAGGCAACCTCTTGGCAGACCTTGGATTTGATTCTACACAAATAGATGAGAAAATAACCAAGTTCAGTAAATTTCTTGTTCAGATAACTCCTAAAATAAATGAAGCCATTACCGGTTTTATTAAATTCACCGATGACCTACGCGATACTATGATCAAATGGCAAACCGAGACCAAGCAGACCGTAGAAATAATGGTATCCCAAGGGTGGTATCCCAATTGGATAACATTTTTTGAAAGACCGGATAAGGAAATTGCTTCACTCGATGAATACATGGTCGACAGTCTATCTGAAGAATGGGACGAGTTGACTACTGAAATAATTTCAATGTGCCCCAATCGAAAAGCAATATTAGAAGACGCATTTAAGCTACATAAAGAAGGTGTATACAATGCCTCCATTCCACTATTTTTTACTCAAGCAGACGGCATATGTTCTGAAGAGTTTACACATTTTTTTACAAAAGACCGGGATACTCGAAGAAATGCATCCGAAGAAATTATAAAGCAGATTGAGGAAGGCGAATTAAATATCGATATATTTACCGAACATTTGATTGAGCCATTTAAAGTGAAATCGAACATTTCCAAACAATCTTCAGTAGCATCTAAAACTGAGTACATTAACAATGGCCCTAACAGGCATGGAATTATACATGGTAATATTGATCATTTGAATTACGGAACTGAAGTCAATAGCTATAAAGCATTTTCATTTCTTGCTTTCATTGTATTTACCTGTAAAGACCGTCTACCCGATGCAAGAGTCTAACTTCTTCTTTTAAAAACAGGTAAACTATGTCCACAGATACCCCTCCAATAGTAGAAGCTAACTTTTTAAGTGATCTTGAAAAGCTTGCAGCTGAACTGAATAGCACCTTTAATTTAAAACATACAAAAGACGTAGACAGCCTTAATACTCCCCTATGTCGTTGGACAGATTTTAGGTTGAGATATATTGACCCAAAACCTCGACAAGTAGTACTATCCAATAAGCTTAAAAGTAAAACTGATAAGAAAAAGAATGATATCCTCAATTACTTTATCAAATCAATAACAAAAGGAAAAGACCTAAACCCTTACCAGAGTGGTTCAATGTACTACCATGATAGTAGTGGAAAAAAACGCAAACAAAGAACAGACCTACTATGGGCAAATTGGGGCATTCACCATCTACATTTCACAAAACAAAAACCCATTAACGGTAGATACTTTTCTCCCAGATCAAATTGGTTATTATATCTACTGGTAGATGACAATTCCATTGCCTTAATTGATATCAAGAATCATAATAATTCTAATGCATTCTGTGATAGCTCACTCTTAAAAACCATTGATGATTCTTGGTCGCAGGTTTTAGATTCATTATCACTAAATCCCTCCATCCCTAGACACTCAGATACCATTTTTGATGATTTGCAAACAAAAGAACTGTGGGAATCTGGAATTCTAGCAATGCCTACTGTAAATGGAAAGACAATCATCCCCCATGGAGGAGGAATAACGATGGCTAGCACCCCGTTAATTGCAAATGATCACAGGTCTATTATTCGTGAGCGGGCGAAAATGTTAGAAACAGCAATAATGAAAGCCCCCACAACATTTCTAGGTTCTTTATCCAAGGCTCTTCCTTCAAAAATTCAGTTACGACTTGAACTATGTGAACATGGACTTTGTATTGCTAATGATTTTTGTAATGAGACCCAATATTTAGGAAGAGATAACCCTAATGATGGGGCAGCAATATTGAATGATTCTTTCACTCCTCAATGGGCAATTAATAATTTTTTCAAAAAACACTTTTAAGCGTACTTTCACTCACTCATGAAGTATTAAACCTAACGGATTTATCTGAATCAAGGAATACCTACGGGGAAAGACTATTGAAGCCGCATGCAATCATCAACTATTTGGGGCATCAACCCACTCCTTGATAAGTACAGTATGTAAATACTTTCATCTTATGAAGCAACCACTCAAATCACCAATGATGCATGGTCGAAATCATTGTCCTAATAGTAAGATTTTGCAGCTTCGAAACCAAAGGTGTGACAATGTCTGTACTATGTGACCTAATATGCAACACGCTATTATAAATAATACCTAACATCGCAAATACTTCAGGGACATCGACACCACATTCTTCAACGAAGCCAAGCTTTTTATTAGTTCCATGCATTTCTAAAAAAGCTATTTTGTGTTCCTCACCTAAAAGGTTATATATTTTTTTTTCAATCAATACCCGAACTGCACAACAAACAGCCAGTGAGTCAAAGTTCTCTTTACCTTCAACATACTTTTTAAGTTGTCCCACCAAATAAGTATTAAACACACTGGCCTTCCCCCATGTTTCTTTTAAAGCTAGAGCTTGAAAATGCTCTCTATAATCAACTGTCTCTGCCTCTGGGTGATAGTGAAACATATATGTGGCTATATAGTTTTTTATTTCAACTTTTTCTCTGTTGCGTATTATTTTAAGTAAACTTGAACTATTAGCATCTGCTTGCTTATTCAAATGATATATTTTTTGGTTTTGAAAACAAAAAGTTTTGAAATGCACAGGATCTAAGTGTGTTAATATTATTGGATAAAATATTTTACCATTTTTATTCATATCATTAATCATTTGCGTTACATGATATTGCACTGCTATCAAGTTAGCATCATCTAAATAATCAAAAACCTCATCGATTATAAGTATACATTTACTTTTTTTCCATTTCCGCTTTGCACGATATAATGATGCAATAAATGTTATGACATCTCTCTCTCCATTTGAAATCTGATGAGCACCAGGAAAGGAAATTATCAGACCCTTCTTTTTATCTTCTTTTGGTTTTATACCCTTCCATGTACATTTGATAAACGAAAAAACCTGATCGAATTCCATTCTTTCACATACATATTTTGAGTATTTCACTGCAGCCTTTATTTCAGCTGAATTACTCTTAAGAACCTTATATAAAACAAGAACTGTTAGATACACATCTACTCTATTAGTTGGACATTTTTTTGAAGTCCGAACTACTTCCCATAAGCTATTTAACGGGTATTGTTTTTGTAACAAATCTCCTAACGTTGTATCTAACTCTTGAATAATGGATTCCTTCGTACCAGTACTCTCATTTATAGTGCTAAAAATCCGATCAACATCTTCTACATTTCGTTTCCTATTTATTCTAACAAAATCAAAACAATTATAAGCTCTAACAATTAGTTTATGATCTTTAAAAAGTTCTGTAATATTTGGAAATATTTTTCCATTACCCCCAAGTTCCTTTTTTAAACCACTTACTGAATAGATAAGATGTTTTTTAGGAGGAATAGTTTTAATTAAAACTATATCTTCCACTGTAATCATTGAAGTAGTATTCCTATACTGGCCCAAATTTTTTGTAGTAGCCTTAGCTTTCAACTTATTATTAATTACATGAACATCAAACTCAGAAGTTATTTCATTCTTTAGATCATCAGCAATATAATTTTTTAAACTCCCATCAGAAAACTGATACTCTATATTTAATATCGGATTATGCTGTTCCTCATTACAATAACTGTTCTCCTTACTTAAGCTAATTTTGTTTGTTTTTAATGATTCAAAAGCAACAGCTAGGGAACTTTTTCCAAATCCATTTGGGGCTACTATAATACTTGGCTTTTTTGCAATAATACCCAAATCAAAACATTTACTTTTAATACCTTTAACATTCTCTATTTTAATACTTTTAATAATTTCGCTGGCCATCACATTCTCATTTCAAATTTAATTTTAAACTTCAACCCAATACCGCAACCAACTCCCCTACAACCCGCAGAGAACTCAACACATCTTCCGTCAAAACAATATCCTCATAATTCGTAAAAAACGAATTTGGCCGCAACACTATCTTAGAATGCCTCCACCCATCATCTGTCTCAATCTTTGCACTCTGATACTGCTTAACCGTATACTGCCCACCCATATCAGGATCTTGTATGGAATGATGTTCTACCAATACAACTTTCCCCTCTCTAGTACCACCAGTATCATGTTTAAACAGACACCACGAACCATTCGGTATACGTTTATTCATAGACTCACCAATAACCTGACATAGGAAATACCCTTCTTTTACCTGATACGGTTCTGGAAGTACCGCCCATTCATAATCTTCAGGGTTTTGAAAGTCACTAAACCCACCTGCCGCCGCTTTTAGATGGAGTACAGGAATTGAGTTTACATATGGCTCCACCTCATTGTACTCCAGCACTTCAAATGGATACTGCTGCTCTTGTTGAACTATATCTTCATCACCTTGAGTAAGAAAGCTTCGGAAATAGTTCCGCGTCTCTGCATCAACACTATAGACATAACAGCCTTTCTGACCTCGGGTCATAAGCGTCTTATACGTATTCTTTATGATCGCTTCGACCTTTTTAGTAGCAGCTTCAGGATCCGACTTAAATAGCTTCTTATACCCACTAATAGATTTATCGGTCTTAGCGCGGCACTCAGGATTCACCTGAATAATACCATTACGTACTACTAGATCATCGCCCAAAATAACACCGATATAATCAAGCTCCAAACCCTGACACGTATGAATACACCCTGCCTCACTTACAGAGTCTTCTTTAAGTATCCATAGCATACCATGATCATTAAGGTTCCAGCGCATTTTGAAATCAAACTCAGGGATAGTGATATCAAAGGCTTCTTTTTCCTTCTTACTTATCCAGTTCCAACAATACCCTGCAACTATCCGAGCGGAGTTACCTCCTAAGTTCTTCTCTTCAATAAGTTGACGCATCTCATTTGGGTTATCAAACACCCTAAAATCGTAACTTTCATTATCGAGCTCAAAGTTAGCAGTCTCTCTGATGTCTAATAAGTTATCGAGCCATGCCGTATAAGCTGTTGAACCATTACATCTAAACTGAGAAGCAAGTTTAAACTGAGATATCTCTGCTCCAGACTTATTTGCCCACGCTTCAATCTCTGCTTTATGCCCTATATCCTTAAACGTAACTACTTGGTCATCATCAACGAAAAACACAGACACTTTAGATGTGGCTATTATCTCCTTAACTTGGTTTTCACCCAAATGAGAGAACATACCTGATTTGGCGTTCAACCGGTGCGCCTCATCTACCAATAATACATCAAAGACATTTTCTTCTAAGGAATGGTAACCACCAGATCCCTTAAATAGATTATTATAGTGATTCTTTTTCATTGAGCCTGTGAGTTTAGCGGCATATACTTGACGAGGTGCAGAGTTCTTAGTCACATACTGCGCTACTTTCTCGAGTCTTGTAATCTCTACCAATAGATTGATAGCTACAACTGTTTTACCAGTGCCCGGTCCACCTTCAACGATAAACACCCTCTTTGGGGCGTCTTCCCTATCAGTACCTCGTACAGCCTCTAATACTGACTCATAGATCACCTTCTGATCATCAATCATCATAAACTCAGGCTTACCAGCAAGCATATTTACTAGAGCATCCGCCAATCTCTTAGAAGGCTTAATTTTGCCACTCTCAATATGATACATAACCTGGTTAGCATCACCAAACACCACATTCTGTTTGATGAACTGCCGTAACTTAAAAGCATCTTCTTTCAAGAACACAGGAGCTTTAGAGGTATAGCCATCATACCGAGAGTCCCTAATTTCTTTATCTGAATCTAAATTATGAAGATATGCACAAGGATTTAACTTAATCGTTCCATCATGGAGAGCTGAATTGTAATCTTGAATCAGTGCCGAATAAGTCCATGCTTGGTAGGATGGATGCTCAACATCTCTAACTTTCCCACCCAAATAGGTCTGAACAATCGCATCTTTATTGGTTGTTTTTACCGCATCCCACTGTTTCAATTCAATGATAACAACAGAATCACGTTTCTCTTTATCTCTACCTGCTACTATAAAATCAATACGTTTAGAAGACTGAGGAATACCATACTCAATAGCAACAGTACTATCACCAGGGATCTCATCATCAGCCATAACCCTATCCATATACTGGAGTGAATTATGCCATGAACGTACCTCATTATCAGATACACGTCTATGGGTTTTCTGATACATGATCTCGTGAATTTTGGTTTCAATATTGTTAGTGAAAACGTCATCGCGAAATTGTTGTTTAGTGGCGTTGTAAATTATCATATGTTATTTAATCTCAGGGACAGGACCTATTAAGTCCTTCATAGCATTGTAGACTTTCGCATCAAAGAGTATAGAATTATCAAACACTTCTTTTTCAAAGGCATCCATTTTTTTATCTGGATTTAAATTACTCCCAAATTGCCACCCCTGCTTAAAAAGTCCCATACAAGTTGGGCTCCAACCTCCAGAACTTCCAGAATATGTATTGGCCATGCCAACCATAAAAGTATTTTCTTGTCCTGAATAATAGCCAGCCAGGGCGCAAAACTTTAAGTTCTCTGCACTAGCTAATCCATGTCCAATTAATAGCAAAAACAAATATATTCTCATTAACACCCTTAAAGTTTATCCCACTTAGTTGCATTCCCCTTAGATTTATCAACGGGGTATTTCTCACTATTCTTCTGAAGTTTTTTCTCAATGATCTCCGTAACATCCAACCCTGCCTCATTAGCCATAAGAAGCGCATACATAAGCACATCTGCTAACTCCTCTTCAATCTTCAACTTATCGGCCTTATGAGCATCCCTCCAAAGAAAGACTTCCTGCAATTCAGCAGCTTCGATACTGAGCGCCATAGAGAGATCTTTAAGATTGTGAAATTGCTTCCAGTCACGTTCATCTCTGAAGGCTACTAGCTTTTGTATGAGTTTATTTATTTCCACTGGTTATCCTTACAGTTATCATTATTAAATCCCAAACTTCACTATTTGATTAATTTAACTTCAATTTAAATTTAAATAGATTCTAACTTTTTTTCTTTTGCAATATCAACAAACGATTGAATATATTTTCTAAACTCACTTGAGTTCATTCGTGCATGTCTAGCATCATAAGTAGCATGAATTCTATTATATTTTGAACGTTTATTGAACATTACGAATACTCCTCCAAACCATCTTGTAACAATTCTAGAGCTATCTGTTATTGGATAGCCTTCACCATATTCATAAGGGTCTTCCATAATATATCTTGGATAATAAAGCCCAGGTTGTAGCTCACTAACTTCTTCACTAGGAAAAGAAGATTCACCCAAAACATCAACATCTTTTGCCAGAATTTCATTTGATTGTAATGAAGCTTTTAAATAATCTAGTTCTAAACGAAAATAATTCCATTGTTGATCGGAATCAAAAGACTCAAAATATAATACTTTTGGTTTTACAATATGCGGAACTCCATTAGTTTTTAATTCAATACAACCAGGCTCTATAGATTCTTTTACTAGATCAAGATCTAATCCTCCCCCGTTGAAAAGAATAAATGATTCAATTGATTATATTTGCATACTGACTTCATAACTTTTATAATATCTTCTTTCTTTCTCCATTCACACCTTACAGGAGTACTCAATGGGAATATTTCTTTCTGAATTTCCTTCCATTGCGCTCTATTACGCTCATGATAATTATTATGTAAAAAAATGAATAGTTCAATTTCTCTAATCATTTCTTGCACAGTTAATCTTTCCTTAGGGTCATTTGACGTACATTTAACTAATAAATCATCTAATGGTTTTATATAATAGTCGCGAAAGCTAGAGGACAACCCAATGATTGAATCAGGAATATATTGGCCCTCAAAGCATTTACTATTTTCAGTAATAATTACCCAAATAGTTTTTGCAAATGAATATACATCAGCTTTAAGGCTATCAGCGGAAGATGATGTTCTTTGCATTTCAGGCGCAATTGTCCATTTAGGTCCAATTTGTTCGTCAACGATGGACACATCTGCCTTAGAAGGATAATCGACTAGGCCAAAATCTGCCAAATAATATTTGGAGTCTAAAAAAAGTATATTTGCAATCTTAATATCTCTATGTGCAATATTTCTATTATGTAGTTTTTCAAGTACTTTGCATAACCCTAAAATGGCATGTAATTTGATGTCAAGGGCTTTTCCTTTAAGCTCATTTTCTGCACTTTTTGCTAAGGGCATAACATAATATGGCACCTTACGTTCAAAATCAATGGGTAAATCACTATCTACAACAGATAAAACCCCATCAATATCTGAATTCTGTTCAAGAATTTTTGTTTCATCCTTAAACCTCTTATACGGCCTCTCCTTTACAGACTTTAATAATTTTATTGCCCTTTCATCACCATTTGAATTTTTACATTTCCAAACTTCACCATTCCCCCCTCTTCCAATTCTACGAATCAATTCCCATGACCCAATTTTTTGACTAGCTTTATAAGTTATACTCTTCTTGTTCGTCATCTTATCCTTATTAAAAACTCTATTCCATCTGATCAAAAACAAATACTAAATAAAAAAACAACACTGTTTCTTGTAATCCATCAAGTCGTTTTTTCCATTCACAAATCACATCATCATTAATAGCGCAAGCAAATTCACCATCCGTCTCTTGTTCCGGGTCGGGGAAAAACTGTTTATACTCATCTGACATTAATAAAAATGCGGCCGCACAACTATCACCCTCATCATCAAACCGATTTTCTAATAAATTAAGAAAATAAAGGAATGAATCTAAAAATTTTTGAAAATCAATAATTAACTCATCACTAATACTTTGTATATAACTGTCTATAGTATCAAGATTACATTCAGGTATTTCAATAATTTCTATTATATGACCAAGAAACATCCGAACTTTTGTATAAGCAGCTATAAACTCTGTAACCCTGCCTATACTCTCTTTATCACTTAACTCTATTCCGCATCTTTCGAATAATTGTTCATCTTCCTGAGGCATATCCCAAAAATGAGCATTATCCGAAAGAACGCTTGTTAAAACATTCTGCTTTTTTACTGTTTGAAAAACGGCGGTACCCTCATATGTGAATACTAAACATATTGATTGCCAATAATAAGTAAACAGGAATTTTCTTTCAGTTTCGCTAAAATCCTGAACTACCTCATTCCAACATGTTGTAAAATGCAACCCCGAAGTATGCTTAACAAACAAATCTGTTTCGTCTTCGTTATCAAATCTTGGTTTTCTAACAAATTCGGCTATTACAATTAAGGAATTTTTATCCTCCCACAGCCCTTCCTTAAGTTCATAAGCCAGCCCACTATCTACATTTAGATATTTTTTCAATTTCTTTAAGATTGTATTTTTAGTTCTTGGTACAAAATAATTAACACATAAATGATCTGGGTCATCAATTTTTTTATTGGGAAACAAGCAAACAAAATACCATGCTCCAAATAATCGATTTAAAGAATCGAACTCTCTTTTTTCAAGTTCATAAATATTTATTTCAATACACAAATGAGAAAAATGTTTTCGAAACTCACTCTGAAATACGGGGAGTTCCTCAAGTGCATCTAATATATTATGTAGAGAAATGAAGTTTTCTTCTCCCCCCTCGATTCGTGTTTTTATGAGTTCCCGAAAACTCATTGAAAAGTTAACCATATTTGAAAATATATTTGAACAAGCATTTCTATATTTCTCATATTGAATTAAAGGAATAGATACTTCATATGTATTCTTTTTATTTGAAGACCCACCTGTATTAGAATCCGTATTGTCAGTAGAACCTTCTCTAGTAAATCCCCATTTATCAACAGCAACTTTAGGGTATCGTGGAACATCCTGAATCAACACTGTATATTGGTCAATGGCTCCCCACACTTCTTGATTCAGAAAATGATTATAAGTTCGCTTTTTAAAAGATTTCTTCAGTAATAGAAATAATTTTTTGTTAAACTCGATTTGCTGTATTCTTAGTTTCAGTATTTTAGCGGTATACTCCCCCCATGTTTCAACTCTATTTCCATAACTCAAATAGCCATGTAACGTACTATTTAAATGAACAAGGTTTGGTATTGGCAAATTTCCACGTGGTATTTTTTTGTAAGATTCATCATAATTATATTCATCAGGTATTTCAACTATCCCTTTAATAGTTTTTTGGCCATGCCCTTGAGTTGAGTAAAACTCGAAATCGGGATACATCTTAGCGACAACATCTATTATACTCATACTTTTATCATTAATAGATTCATACTTCGAAGTCAAAAATATTTGTTTATCCTCTGATACCGGAAGAATATAATGAGCCTTAATAACTTTTTCTGTTTTGGTCAGTACAGCCACACCAAACTCGTCATAGAGCTTATTTTTTATTTCACTTTCATTAGTTGAAAATATATTTTTAATATCAGAATACTTTTCACTATTAAATCCATTTATCAATTCAGCAATGGCAAACACACTTAAACTCTCTAACCCCTCTTTTAGAACACCACTTACTTCAGAAAAAAGGTCTGTTTCTATTTCTAATCTATTATGCCAAAACGCTGACTCGCCTAGTGCGATACACTCATTTTCTGCCAATTTTAACACTGGTGCAATGTTTTGTTTACTAAACCAATCACCAGCATATGTAAAAATAGTGTTTTTTTCAGGCTGTAATTGATGGTATTTTTCAACAATATCTTTGATTTCTGAAGCGTATTTATCTATAAAATCTTTATAAGGACTTTCTTTATCTAAAGAACAGCTACTTATATCTGTATCAAAAGCAAACAAGTAATTAACATGAGGCGCCTCTGCTGCCAACTCTTTAATCAATGGTTTTAACTTTTCAGCATACACTCTAACCCCATACCAAAGTAATGATTTTAAAATTCCAGACAAACCAATCCATTTTTGAGGTGTAAATATTGTCAGACAATTTATCACTAAATTGATTTCTGATTCAGATCTTTCAGCAAATGCATATAGTAGAAATACCTCGAGGTCCTCCTCTACAATACTTGGTAAAGCCACTTCAAATTTACTCGACCATAGATTGAATGTATCATCAAATACGATCGATGCAATAATTCTTGAGCGAATAGGGTGAAAACCTTCAATATGAGATCTGTCCTCAGATAGCTGCAAAATATATTCATTATTTAATTTATCTAGCACAACATCAGGAGCCGGCATTTGTGTCAGTATTAGTAAATTTCTCACCTCTATACGAGCGCCATAGCTGTTTACTAATGCAAAAATTCGCAACAACTCTAATTCATTAGCTTTCCCTGGTTGATTGGCCTCACTTTTAATACGTTGAATTTGTATTTTTAGTCGATCTTCAAGTTTTTCACCATGACACAATAGATACACATACTCTAAAAGTGGTCCTTTACCACCAAATTTCTGCCAACTACTATCAAAATCGGTGAATTTAGTTTGGCCTATTCCATTGTATATTTTCTCAGCTTCTTCTTTAGAAAATTCAAGTTCTATAACCTTTGATATTGATTTCTCAGATACTTGTGTCTCATTTCGTTGCCAATCCTCATTACGAATAGCCATTAATAATTTCACATCTTCCAAACCAGATAATTGTTCAATGACATACGGCCAATATTTATCATTGATACTTACATCATAAAATAAAACTATTGGTAACTTAAATAGTTTATGATGTTGAACAATTGCTTCACAAATACTGTAAACATGTTCTCTACTACCTGGTTCTTTGATAATATAGGCCAGCTCATGCGGGTATTGATCGAAAACATAGCGATATGCCAGAGAAGATTTCCCTTGGCCAGATGCCCCTCGAACAACAACAATATTATTTTCATCAAAAGCATTGCGAAGAATGTCCATTTTATCTTCACGCATAACATCACAATTCTGTTTTATATGTTCTAAGGTTGCTGATATCCCTTGTTTATATGAATCTTTAAAATTTTGTTTTTGCGTTGATTCAGATAAAATTGAACTAAATGATTTTATTGTACTTTGCCATACACGTGAATTTGTCTGATCCAAAACAAAATTGCCAATGCTGGTGATCCTTTCTAGTACATCCCCCCTTGTTAACCTAGTTTGATTTTCAGATTGTATAAAAACCCACCACATTAATAAATCTTTAGATGCTTCTATATCATTCCCTAATTGAGTAGAAGCTATTAGTTCGTCAATTTCTGTTTGCAAATCTTCTTCATTTAACTGTTCAAACTTCAACGCATCAACTGTTGATTTTGATAAGTCAGTAGGCATTTCTTGAGCCTCAGATATTTTCTTTACTACTCGATCAATGGCCACTCTATCACCAGCTACACAATTCTTCAATTCTGCACCAAGACCCCCAAAGTGAGCCACATATACATCAGCTCCATCATGACTCTCCAGATACTCTGAAACTCGCTTAATAAAAGAAGTACCTCTACTAGATTTCAAATCAGATAATGTTAGCGCACTTGAGTAATCCTTAACTTGCCATATAGACGTCACCCTATCACCTATCTCAACATGGAAATCTTCTATCCCTTCAGGACAGATAATTTCATCATCAGAACTCTTTAGTAGCTTATACAAGACAAAAAGAATCTGTTTCCTATATCCTCTATATACATGAGAAGCATCATCTGTTTTTTTTGTTTTATTTGTCATTTTTTGCTCAATTTTATCAAACATTAATCTTTATTAAGGCTCATACGTTTAAAAGGAATCTTATAATCAGTAATTTATAGTATCGCACGATAAAACTTATTAACCATTACAAGAACCTATTAACTTTATCAGATGGACTTTCTTCCTTGCAAATATCACCTGATACAGCAGGCGCTAACTTCACTCCCCTTTTAATATCAAAATAAACATTAAAATCGTGGTTATTATGCTTAGGGCATAATGGAATTATATATGCACTTTTATCATTCGTATCAACTTGCTCAACATGTGCTCCAAATAAATTTTTAGCCACATCACAGTAAATATGTGAACAAATCGATCTAAATTGCTTGGTATGCTTCTCCCAATGCTCAATCCACCCACCTTCGCAGTTGCACTTTAATTTACTTGTATCTGGTATATTTTTTACTTTCATATATTTTCCTTATGCTGTCTATTATAACGTCTTCCCACTATCAACTCACTCCCCAAAAACATACCCAACCCCATCAACCAACACTTCAATCTTCCTCATAAACTTACCAACATTAGCCACACCCCAATTCCGCGCAACATAATACCCTTCCCCCTCAAAGAACAGCTCAGGCTCATCACGCCACCGCAACGCACCTTCATCTTTACCAATAGCCATTATCACTCCTTGCTTATACTCATCATCGTCACTCTCTTGTGTTGGTTGCCCAAGAGTTTGCAGATACTCTGTTATCATTGATTCAGTCTTAGGTGATATATCCCTACTCAGAATAGGCTCTAACAGATAATCCACCAACTGCTGATAGTTTATCTGAATGAACTCCTTACAGCTACACTCCGGCTCGGTCAATTCACTGAGCGCTATCCCCGAAAGTGGAGTCAGAAAGGTATAGAAGGTTATGACATCCTTTGACTCATGCGCATGGTAATAGTCATAATACTTGGTCGTCTGATCGCTGTGCTCTTTGGTAGTCACCTTATTCTCAACAATAATCCTGAGTACTCTCTGTACACCCGATATGGTAATATGAGCCTCTACATAGATATCCAACCGCCCCACACCAGTGATATGCCGTTCAGTCTCTACCTGTATACCCGAAAGCGTAAAGTCACCCGTGATGATAGCGTCAAAGAGATCCTTATGCTGGTTCCCCTGATACTCATTACTGGCGATAACCAGTATCTCCAAAAACTTCTCAAGAGGATACGATACGAGATTATGATTCTCACTGCTACTGAGAAGCCATGCAATAAAATTACTATGCACCAGCTCCTTCCGACTCACCCCGATTATCTCACTATACGACTTGGTGTTATAGTATTTGTCTAACCTATGAGAGACGTCATCATTCTTGAACTTAAGTATCTGATTCCGAATCTGATCGACGGTGATCTCTTTATAGTCTTCCTGTGTCATGTATGCGTCACACCCTTCCCTTGAGTACGGAGGCACCCTGAGCGAACCACCATGGAACGGTACAGAGTAAAAACCACATTACAAACTAGTAATACACTACTCCCCCTTGAGAGTAAGCCCCAATAAACAGCGAAAACAAACATATTAAGCGGAATTTAGGCTACGATTGAGCCCTAAAACAGATATTTAGGCTACGATGCACCTGAATATCACAGAATGATTTACACAAAAAACCTGACACCCTCATACGAAACAGTGCGTACGGTAAATTATTGCGAGAGTTGCGTAATTATTGGCATCTCACGCACTTGAATCGAGTGCGTACGATTTTTCAAACCTAGATTTGCATTTTTCACCGCCACCTCACAGCAATTCGAGCCCATCTCAACGTTTTTAGTGCTCACTCACGCACTTAAATCGAGTGCGTACGATTTTTCAACCCTAGATTTGCGTTTTTCAGAGCCACCTCACAGCAATTCAAGACCATCTCAACGTTTTTAGCGCTCACTCACGCACTTGAATCGAGTGCGTACGATTTTTCAAACCTAGATTTGCGTTTTTCACCGCCACCTCACAGCAATTCGAGCCCATCTCAACGTTTTTAGCGCTCACTCACGCACTTGAATCGAGTGCGTACGATTTTTCAAACCTAGATTTGCGTTTTTCACCGCCACCTCACAGCAATTCGAGCCCATCTCAACGTTTTTAGTGCTCACTCACGCACTTGAATCGAGTGCGTACGATTTTTCAAACCTAGATTTGCGTTTTTCAGAGCCACCTTACAGAAATTCAAGACCATCTCAACGCTTTTAGTGCTTAATTCCGCACTTGAATGTATGTGCGTACGACTTTTCAACCCTAGATTTGCGTCTTTCAGAGCCAGATTACAGCAATTCAAGACCATCTCAACGTTTTTAGTGCCTAATTACGTACTTGAATGTACATGCGTACGACTTTTCACCTCTGGAGTTGCGTCTTTCAGACCCAGCTCTCAATTTTTGAACCCAATTCTACACAATGTAATAAGAGAGTACTCCCATTTTGGTCTGCACCCAAATCCGGAATCATTTCACGGCAACAATTTTGCCCTGCACTCAAATCCGGAACCATATATCAAACATTTTAAGCCAGCACGACAACCCAAAAAGCCGGAGGTATATGAGTCAAGGTTTATCATTCGAAGGACTCAGTTGGCTTAATGATAATTTTGGCGAACACCCAAAAGAGGCCTATCGCTCCCCTACTGTTTCTTCCCCAGCCCGAAACCCCTCCAACACCTCCACCAATTCATCCTCATTCATCTCACCCTTCTTAACAAACACCCCATGAGGGTCATTCGCTCTATTCTTCCTCTTCAAAAAATGATATTCCGAAAGATTATCGACACACGACTTTACCCAGTCAAACTGATAAGTGATACCACAGGTTATAGACTCACCCATTTTACTTCCTTCTTCATCAAGACTCCGTGCTACACCTTCTAATGATGCCTGGATTTGATGTAATCTAACGTTTCACTATTATTCAAACGAAATCCATGGTTGACCGAGCCTCTTTTATTGGCTGGCAGAAAGACTTCGGTCATTTTAAACCGGATTCATCAATCGCCGTGCCTCGACTTGAGCGATCATGATAACCCGGGCTAGACAGCCCACCATAAAGTCGTCAAAACTCGTATGGTACCGTATCCTCTCATGCATTGGGTATGCCTCTTTAATTTAGTTACCACCCAAAACCTAAGAGCTTGATGAAACCAAGGCAAGGACTTACCTTTATTTCTTTATAGTTATACTAAAAGTAATACGGTTTTTTATGAAATATATGCTTCTACTACTTCTGCTTATAGGCACGAGCTATTCCAAGGACCTCCACTGGCAAAACATCAGCATGCCGGGTGCTGCCGTCAGTAGCCTCTTAACTGATGGGAAAGAGTTATACGCCTCAACGAGAGAACGTTTAAAAAAATGGGACACGAGTACCCAACAATGGAATGACGACTTAACACTTACTGAGCCAGGGCATTACCGTCATATGATACAGGCTGATACATTCTCTGTTATTGCGACAGATAGAGGAGTACTCTACCGAAAATCAACGGGGGCTTGGGAACCCATTGCATCACCCATCTCAACTGCTGGATCTGTAAGAGGAATACATTATAATAAAAACACCCTCTATATATCTTCCACTAAATCCATATATTCGACTCAAAACTGGGGAGTCACTTGGGAACACCACTCGGTGCCACCTAGTAATTCTATAAATATAGGAGCCTCGGTCATTCACAACGACACCCTATGGGTGGGACATGAATATTTGGGAAAACTATACTTGATGGACTTACAGACCAATAGTTGGGATAGTACTCAACTCTTTAGATATCTAGGTCAAGGCGTAACATCATTAGTATTTAAAAATGATAGCCTCGTTATTGGTACCAAAGAAGAAGGAACCATGATATTGAGACCTCCCTATACCGAAGCGTTACAATATTCCTATGCTTCTATGTATGCCGACTATATCGAAAAAATTATTGTTGAAAATGATAGACTCTACGTCATAAACCATTTTGGAGATTTCGAGGATAAATCAGGTATTTATACAAGTTCTCCTGGAGGCAGTTGGACAGATATAACAGGAAACTTACCTAAAAAGACCCTTTCAAGCATGACCTTTTTTATGGGTTCACTGTGGGTGAGCGACATATATACTGGTGTTCATCGGCTCGATGGTGACACATGGACCTCGGTGAACGCAGGCCTCAACGAACTCATCTATGATAAGGCAACGCTCTTTAATAACGACCTATATGTATCGGTATATGGTGGAGAAATATTTCGCTCAAAGGGCTTAACCAATAATTGGACACCCGTCCCTATTAACCTAAAAACACATAGACCGAGCTATGCTCTTGAAAGTACAACAGCAGGTGTTTGGTATGGAGTCCTTAGTGATGGTATATTTTTTACAGATGGTGACTCACTGGTTAACGTCAGTAATAACATCGATGAAGAACATATATCTATAAGCGGTATAAGTATTCTTAATGATGAATTCTATATTGGGGCACGAGGCTCCCAAATTGGTGTTTCTATATTAAAAAAGAACGGTGACTCTTGGCTTTCCATATCAGATGATATCGATTCAAATTTTACTCGTTCTATCACCTTATTAGAGCAAACCAGTAACTACCTCTACGTCTGTGAAGTAAGTGAACGTCTTTCCATATATGATAAAGCCTTAAAGACATGGGAACATTTAACGACACCCAGTTTTCCTTCCTTTTTACATGTAGAAAGCGATCCGTTTATTTTGGGCGCAGGAAAGGAGCTATTCATCAGTAATGACTCAGCAAAATCATGGCAACCAGTAGCAAATACTCCTGATGAGTATTACAACAATATTCTTCAAATTAATGACACCTTCTATCTTGGAACTTATAAAGGTATTTACATGTGGGATAGAAAGAATGCTCACTTTGAATTAATCGGCTTAGAAAATAAATACATCACTACATTACTAGAAAAAGACAGTAATCTCATTGCTCTCACTACTGCAGGAATATTTAGCGCTCATTTATCAGGCTCTGTACCAATAACTGACAAATCGTCTGCTGCACATAGATCAAGTTCTACTGAAGATTTATCAAATAGCATCAGTAAGGAATCCAGTAGTGAAAACAACTACTCAGCTCATGCCCAAACAGCTTCAAGCAGTGACAGTATTCCATCAAGTATTAATGCAAGCGAATCAAGTAGTCTACAACAGGAAATGAGTAGTACCCAAAATACAGCACATGTAAACTATGATACAACTCCATATAATACCCCTCATTTTTCTATTCAAGAAAATGGTTTTATTATACAAGAAAACACCATTTTTAAAGCATATCTCTATAGTATTACCGGTCAAAAATTAAGTGCTATTACCGGTTCTCATTCAGGTACATATTACTGGAATACCAGTATAGATGATGGTGTGTATGTTATCCAATGCATTACTCCATCGGGTAGTCAAACACAGGTATTTAGTATTCAATAGCACAATAATCCCTCCCATAAAGAGCGCAAAGAATATATCCTCACGACGCTCAAGCTGCCAAATGATAAAGTGGGAAAGTGACGCCCTCACTAAACCGGATTCATCAATCGCCGTGCCTCGACTCGAGCGATCGTTATAACCCGGGCTAGGCAACCCACCATAAAGTCGTCAAAACTCTTATGGTATGTTATCCTCTCCCGCTCCTCAACCACACTGCATGTATCGGGACATCTTTTATTATACCATTCAAAATGACTCATTTCATAGGTACTTAATGGGCTTACAATAGGTTGTTCGACTTTGGTATAGGCGGTTTTCATAGGTATTTCTGCTGGTTTAATGTGTTCTCTGCAAGTTAGACGAATAGAATTGAGAGTATGTTACCCAAACAATGATATTATTTGAGATAGCTCACTGAACCTCCCACCGACTATTCAATATCGAAATTAAAGTGTGACACACATCACACTCATTTCTCCACAAAAATTCAAATTCATCCCCTACCGCCCCAAAACCCCATCTCACCCTTTTCTACCATCAATGTAAACAAGAGTTTTCAAAATACATATCCTAAATGAGGCTACTATTATTTGCCTACAAGAAAACAACTATTCATTTATATACAACTAAAGCTTACTCTATGATTTCAGAATCAAAAAATTTACTTGATCACTCAATTTTTAACGATGATAAAAATTTTGCATCACCTGCAAATGAACGTTTCGCTTCTAAACCAAGCGGTGGTGGCGGATATTTCAGTGGATCAAGCAGTTCTTCAAGTGGCGCAGCATCAAGTACACAAGCAGAAGATACCGAAGAAGAATCAACGGATTCTACACCTCCTCAAGAGGAAGAAGAGGCTCCTACCGGTCAACTGGTTCGCCTTAACACAGCTCAATTTATTACACCCGAAAATGCCAAAATCGATGAAGACATTGAGGTTGAAGCAACCTTTGAATATCTAACTGAACGTACACCACCCCTCACCTTTTGCCTCATGGCAACCTATAACGGTGTCGAAGAAGTCGGTCCTATTATCAGCGCTGAAATTTCTGAAGGAACTGCCACAGCGACCCTTAACCTAAAACAGCACATGGATTTCTATTTTACCGAAGAGCGCACCGAAGAAGATAAGATAGAGTACAGCTTCTCCATCAAATGTGATGAAGATGGCACTTTGCTGCAGGGTGATGTGATTGAACTCCCCGAACTCCCACTGAATATTGATATTGTTGAGATTGCAGATTCACTCTTTAACAGCAATAGTGCGGTGCCCTGTTTAGACCCCGAGGGTCTATTAATCGCATCTATTCAAGCCACTCTCAAACATGCACAAGAGTGGCCCGATAAAGAACTCGTTATTTATGGCCATACGGATACCTCTGGTGAAAATGACATCAACTTCCCATTAAGTGAAAAACGCGCACAGGCTTTTAAAGCACTATTAATGAATGATGATTCTTGTTGGAATAGTGCTATTGAAAACAATAGTTCAGTCTTAGATTATCAATCAATTATTAATGCACTCAATGCCTATGGCTGGAGTGCACATTGCGGTGAAGCAGATGGAATTGATGGCCCAAACACAGAATCTGCTCTAAAAAGTTTTCAAACAGAGTACAATGAAAATACTGGGAATTCTATAAGTACCGATGGTATCATTGGGCCTCAAACATGGGACGCTCTTAGAACAAGCATACATAAAACAGCAACTCATGACTTTGAACATGCTGAAGTACCACTCACTTTTGGAGCTGAAGGTGAAGGTACATACCCCTGTGGAGAATCATTCCCCATAGAAGAGTCCCTTCGCGACAGGTATACGTCTTCTACTAATCGTCGATGTGAAATTGGCTTTCATGAACGCCCCAATCCACCTTTACTTGTAATACATAGTGACCCGTCTACGTTAGTAACACCTGTAGAATGCCCTGTCTATGACTCAGGTCTGTGCACAAAAACTATTATCCCACTCACTGGAATAATACCAGATATACTATGGGGTAAAATTCATATGCAGTTTTTATCTCCATCGTTAAAGCCAATTAAGAATGCAACATTAAAGCTCACTCCCACGAGCAATGAGCATATAACAGATAATAATGGAGAGATTATTATAAACGATATTTCTTTAAAAGAATATCAAATAGAACTTTGCATTGGCCCTGTAGTCATTCAAATACCCGCTCCTTGGCTCACTACCAATTCTACAATACACCGTGAATGCCTTATTGACATAAAACAACAGATCAAACCATTAGATATCATTACCGCTGCCCAATTTTCACTTTCTTGCCTTGATTACTATGACGGCTCTTTTGATGGAGATGCCTCTAGTATTAGAACAGCAGTACAAATGTTTCAAAAAGATCATGAAATTGAGGTTACGGGAACAGTTGACCCTATCACTTACGAACAAATACTCGCTCTTCTTTAAGGATTTACAATGCCCAATAGTTTTAGATTTGATAATAATACACCGGTTAATGCAGAAACGTTGAAAATTTTAATTGAAGGCATAAGTACACCTGTTAACGTACTCAATAAAACCTGCACAATCAAAGTACATGAAATAGATAAGGGTGCTATAGCAGAAGAACTTGCGATTTTCACATCTAAAGTAACATCACCAACCACGGGAAGCTATAAATTTGAATCAGTGTCACGTACTGATAGTAATCCAACAACAGCGATATCCGGTGGATGGGTTCTCCCTCACTTCAATATAAACCTTGATGGAGCAACTGATCATACAATAGTTTTTCCTAAAGTATCTCAAGAAGAGGAATTTTACTATTACAGAATATGTTTTCAAATATATGTCGATGGAAACCTTCTCTTTAGCTCAAAGCCAACAAAGACTATTGTTAATTACACAAGTCACTTTTCAACAAATTGTGTGACCGCAACGAAAAAAATCAAGAATGATCATGATACCAATATAGCTTCACGTGGAATTGGTACTGCATACGGTAGCCAATATGTCCCTCATGATTTGACTCAACACCAAAAAGAAATAACCACTTATGGGCTCATTAAAACAAGTTGCATAGGGTATGTACTTCAAGCCTTAAAAAATGCCCATAAACAATCTTATGCTGAAAAGGATTATAAAAAAATATACTCTTTTGTAAAGGATGGTAAAGGTACAACCCTAGCTAAAGGACTTGAAGCTGCTGGGTGGCAAGGCATCTATTTTAACCAAGACACCAAAAACCCATGTGACCTCAAGGATGATGGCAACCCCACAAAAAGTGAGCATAGTTATAGTTATGCCATGGCAAAGAAAACACGAAAATATTACAATCTCAAGGTTCATGGTTTTGTAATTAACTTTCGACCTACTACAGAATTTAACGATACAACTAAGCCTACTACAATAACAACAAAAGATTCTGGTAATATTACTAAATTAAGAACAATCCCCTTTGGAGTTATTAATACAAAAGGGGGGACTCACACAGCCTTATTAATAAACGGTAAGGTATATGAGGTCCATTGGGACAATTCTCAATATGATTTAGATTTATATGATATTACAGATTTTGAAAATGATTGGGATTGGATTTCAGGAATAATACACATTCCTCGCGGTATATGGACATAGATTCAGCTATTTCTACAAACAGGAATTTAGAATAATGGTACAGACACTCTTCATGCTTATAATTTTTATTCCTTATGTGATATTAGCTAAACACAATGGATCATCTCCTAACAACACTATTAGTGAAATTGAAAAAATTTCAACTACAGTAGTACAATTGAAACACTCAAGTGGGGCTGTCTCCTATCATAGTCTTTCAAATGGTAAAAAACTATCCCACTATGAACCTACACCAATAGAGCTACGAGACTCTCCAAGATTAACCTTAGTACAACAAGAAAATGGTAAGTCAGTTATACTAAAACAACATCAACGTCAAGTAGACACCATACATCTCCCTCATCTACCTAGAATAGAAAAACCAATTGTCAAAGAGTCAAGTACAAAATATTATTACGCGATCTATTCATTGCAACAACAACGTGCTGATACCATCTATGTATTTAATGTCCAGAAAAAAAATGTCTCTCATTTTATCACTACTCCATCTCAAATAAGCGAGTTGCGCAATCCATCATTTCATACCAACGATACATTCATTACCAACGTATCAGGTTGTTTATGTGAAGGCCAAGACTCCAGAGTGCTCCACTTATATTCTATCGCCAATAACTACCAATATCAAATACCTTATAAAAAGCATACTTCTGAGGTAAATCAAGATATCCACATTGAGAGCAGTAGAGTGTGGTCAATAAACGACACGTCTCTATATATTTGGGCTTATGATTCATTAAAAAGCCCTTTAAAATTTGACTTTAAACAGTTCTTTAATACAAGTAAATATCAGTATGACATTTCAATGATTGGCAAAAACATCTTTGACTACCATATAACAAAAGCTAACACTGTACGTTTTGTGACCGGACTTAATAGCACTCTTATCGTAAGAGAAATAGACCAGCATGGAAATAGTATAGCTAATAAACAAAAGAGCATTAAAGATCTTCACAGTGTATTTTTAGATTCAAATGGCCTTGCCGTCGGCATCACAAAGCAAGGTATTTTTAAAGCATTCTAATCAAATTATTGAATAGGAGTGAAAAGTCTCGTAAAACAATGGTTGACCAAGCCTCTTTTATTGGATGGCAGAAAGACTTCGGTCATTTTAAACCGAATTCATCAATCGCCTTTCCTCGGTTTAAGTGATCATTAAAACCCGGGCTAGGCAGCCCACCATAAAGTCGTCAAAACTCTTACGGTACCGTATGCTCTCCTATTAGTATAGGCGGTTTTCATAGGTGTTTCTACTGGTTTATGTGTTCTCTATAGGTTAGACGAATAGAATTGAGAGAATATTACCAAAACAATGATATTATTTGAGATAGCTCATCGAGTCAGCTATAGAGCCATCAAACTCTCCCAGATTATACGCCAGACCAACAAAAAAGCACCCATCCATAGGACAGGTGCTTAACAAACCAAAAATGACCAACCGGGTACCCCTTACGAACTAAACCGCTCGATCTCCCGTCGACAATCCAAGGCAATCTCCCCCTGCCTAACCCGTGCAACAGCATTATCCTCAAACACATCACCCACTATAACAATATTCTCATCATTGGTCCGATTAGCAGGCTCCGTGTAATTAAACGACCCAAAGATGGTGACCGCATCATCAATCACCATAAGCTTATGATGTAACTTACCCAGACCATTGGTGTTACCTGCTTGATACAGAGGTTCTCTCTTTTCTCTTTTTCTTTTTTTCTTTTTCTTTTTCTTTTTAATGTAATTCCCAGGGTGCCTAGTACTGGTCGCAGATTAAATCTGCTGCTCGTACATGCAACCGAACTGGACTCGGCCAGATCTTTTGTCTCCACAAAAGGCTGGACAAAAGGGATTCTTGCAGAAAGCCTCATTACAAATGCTTTGTACATCTGGACCAGGTTACGCTGATCTGTACCTACTATGAGTTGTTTGGCTTCTCTATTACTGAGCATAAAATATTATCATGCACATGGTGTAGCTTTAACCTTTCAGTTGTGTTTGGGGTAATCTGTACTTCGTTGTATGGTATCGCTATGCATGGTCGCGACTGTAATGTATCTGTACATCAACAAGCTGTAATTGATCCTTTCGAATGCGCTGCATACTGCAATACGCGCTCCGCACATGAATTAAAGAAGGCCCAGACACAGAACCCCATAAAGAATCCTGCGCCCGAACCCACAGTGCGAAGCACATTACACAACACATCCGCAACGATCCCCTATACCAATATCAACAACCCTCACTCCTACCACCAGCAAAGGAAAAATTCCATTTTTTGTTTGTTATTCGCTGGTTCCAACGGAAAATGATATATTGTTATCTTGTGAAATTTTTATCAATTGATTGATCATTGGCTGAGGAAATTTACTGGCACAAAAACTAAACTGATCTGAAGTTGTAGCAATTTCAAGTGATTCATATAAGGTTGTTGCTGTTGTAACAAATTTAAGGTTTGTTGTATGACTACATTCTGTTTTTAATGACCATTCTTGAATATTTTCCCAGTATAGTTCGATGGCATCTTTTTTGAAGCCAGAAATTTTGATTGATTGTTGGGATAAAGAAATACTTTTAGTCTTTTTCATTATTTCAATGAACGCGAATATAATTCCATATATTCCAATAATAAAAGCATATTGATTGGGCCTTTCAGACAACAAAGACAACAATAAAATACAGCCAATGAAGGTGTAGAAAAATATTTTTAAATTACTTCTAGTTGTGATGGTATATTTCATAGCTTCTCGAAAAGCTTTTAAATGAATTAGATGTGTAGCGAATAACGGTTGAGTTGAGCAGATTTGCGGTTGTCTATAAATTAGATAAAATGGAGCGGACCGCGGATATCTAATTTATAGACAAGTGCAAATACCGACTCCATATACGATTTGTTATGTGGCTCTTTGGCGGCGCTATAAGTAATGGTGTATATTAGGTAAGGTTTGGTTAAGGTTGTCACTAAATGATGTATATAAAATAAAGCTGTTTAGGTTTGGTAAAACCAACATTAATAAGCACAAAATGAATAGTGAATCCTGTTCAGATTTCATAGACTTTTTTCTTCTATAAATTTCAATTACTCCTAATACCAACATAAAGAGGGAGCCAAACCCTCCAAACACTTGCATTAATACCATTCCGACCATATCATGTGTTCCTGGCGCATAAAACCAATCTAAAGTATGACTTAGGCAAAATGTCAATATTATGCATCCAAGTAAAAACTCAGATTTCATTGGGGTCTGAGATTTCCTGAGGATTAACTTTCCTGAAAGCCATACAAGAAACGGAAGCAGAAAGGGAGTTCCGAGCATAATTCCAAATGGTGGATTAGACAGGCTTAATACTTGTACTAAAAACACGAAAAATAGCGAAGTAAATGATGTCAAAGCCAGGTACATTGTTAACCTTTTAAGATACGGTAAAGTTTATTCTAAGAACAGCCATATAACTCTTATTATACAGAAGGTTGGTTTATGACAAATAATCTAGCAATTTCCAAATAATCCAGCACCCTTCCCCACTTCTGATCACTCATTCCAATTGAATAAACCATTTTCCAATAGATAATAACAAATAACGGTATTATACCGACCACCCCATAATTCCCCTTGTCTTATAAACACCATTTACGGAGGAGTACTCAGGTACTTATTTACAGAAGTTTGGAATGGACATCACCGCTCGTCAACGAGCTCTCAAGCCTCCAGGCCACCGTTTATTTTGCCCTCACACAGATGAAAGAGTAGAAAGCCATTCGCGACAAGATCATAAATCTACTGAGAGACCCCATTAAAGATATACGTGACTGGGCCGACATCGCCTTTAGTAACGCCCCGAGCACCCGCAAACAGTTTAATAGTGACTATGGTAGGAAACAGTATTTGAATCGGAAGAAGCGGGCTGGGTGATTTCTGGGGGTGTGGCGATAAAGACAGTTTAGATGGCTATTGTCTCAAAAGGCGGTTTGTCAACTTAGTTCTGGGCTTCTGAATGAGGGTTGTTTGTG
>JAOPTW010000090.1:0-8938 GCA_051532035.1 Fibrobacterales bacterium
TTAAAGAGGCTGCAGAAGCCTACGAAGTACTCTCTGACGATCAGAAAAGAGCACAATATGACCGTTTTGGACATGATGCAGGCCAAATGGGTGGTGGCGGCGGTGGCTTTGGTCGCGGCTTCTCTAATTTCGAAGATATCTTTAGCAGTTTTGGCGATATTTTCGGTGATTCCGGGTTTGGTGGTGGCGGCGGTCGTAGTTCACGACGTCAAGGTCCCCCTCCAGGAAACGACCTTCAAGTTAAAGTATCTCTCAGTTTAAAAGAGATCTCTGAAGGCGTGACTAAAAAGATTAAAATTAAAAGACAACAGGCATGTAAACCATGTGATGGCAAAGGTGGGACAGGCGTCTCTAACTGTCGTACCTGTAATGGTCAAGGCCAAGTGCGTCAAGTGACTCAATCCCTCTTTGGACAAATGGTTAATGTTACTACCTGTCCAGAGTGTAATGGTATCGGTACCGCGATCAAATCTCGTTGTAGTAGCTGTAATGGCGAAGGTAGAACTCGTGAAGAGTCTACTATTAGTGTCAAAATACCTCCAGGCGTTTCTGAAGGCAACTACTTAACCCTTCGTGGTGAAGGTGATGCAGGACGTCGTGGTGGTCGCAGTGGTGATATTATTGTGGTAATTCTCGAAAAGAAAGATGAGTTCTTTGAAAGAAACAATCAAGATATTTACTGTACAATGGATGTACCAATAACAAAACTAGTACTCGGCGGCACTCTCAGGGTACCAACCTTAACAGAAGAGGTTGAGCTTAAAATTCCTGCAGGAACACAGCCTGATAAAATGTTTCGACTTCGAGACAAAGGTATTCCTGAAGTAAACCGTAACTCAAATATCGGAAGTCAATACATCAGAATCAAACCTTTGATTCCGACAAAATTAAGTTCTGAAGAGAAAGAACTCTATACAAAACTTTCCGACCTCCACTCTGACCAAGAGAAGAGCCGTGAAAAGTCATTTTTTGCGAATTTTAAGGATGTCTTTTCTTAAGAGAGTCGTATGAGAGTATTATTAGCTGATCCCAATGAATCCTTTGTCGATGGAATATATCAAGAGTGGAACTTAGAAGGTTCCACTCTAAAAACTGCATCTTCAAATACCGAGCTTATGGCCGAATCCAAAAAGGATCAATTCGATACTATTTTTATTTCGAGTGACTTTCTTATTATCAATGAACTCGATTTTATTTCGTTTATAAAAGAGCACTCTCCAAAGATTGAGATTGTTGTTCTCTGCGACAGTAAATCAGTTCAAATTGCAGAAAATGCGTTATCAAAAGGTGCATCAAGTTACCTTCTTAAGCCATTAAATATAAATGTCTTACACGAGGCAACCCGAAAAATAAGCTTTAGAATTCGCGATCAAATCAATCACCGAACTCTTGAAGAACACGTTCTCAAAGACCTCCTTGGTGATACCCCTGAGATGCGTAAAATCAGAAAGTTGATTTATAAAATTGGACCAACAAACTCCACAATTCTCATTACTGGTGAATCAGGAACGGGCAAAGAATTTGTTGCAAACATTATTCACCGACTGAGCAAACGAACAGACGATCCCTTTATTGCGGTGAACTGTGGTGCTATTCCTGAGAATCTAGTAGAGTCAGAACTTTTTGGTACCAAAAAAGGTGCCTATACCGGCGCAACCTCCGATAAGCGAGGACTCTTTGAAGATGCTGACCTCGGTACCCTCTTTTTAGATGAAATTGGTGACCTCCCTGCAGCTACTCAAGTAAAGCTTTTAAGGTTTCTTCAAGACAAAGAGTTTAGACGCGTTGGGGATAATGAATCTCGTCATGTTGATGTTCGAATCATTGCCGCAACGAACAAAAGCTTAGTCGCTGAGATTTCTAAAGGACACTTTAGAGAAGACCTATTCTATCGGTTAAATGTATTTCACATTCACCTTCCTCCACTTCGTGACCGCAAAGAGACCATCCCCCACTTGGTAAAATTCTTTGTACTCAAATACAACAATGAAACAAATAAAAATGTCACGAATATTGATAAAGCTGCACAAATTGCACTTTCATCTTATGACTATCCTGGAAATATTCGTGAACTTGAAAATATCATTGAACATGGTGTTGTATTGGCAGAAGATGGGGTTATTAAACTCGAAGACCTACCCCCACAACTTCATGAGACTCCAGACTATCTCCAACTCCCTAAATCGACGGGGAGTAATACTATTGATGAAATTACTCGGGAATCAAAAGAACTTCTCTCACTTGCAGATGTAGAAAAAGCCCATATTATACGAGCTCTCACTATACTTAAAAATAATCAGACTGAAGTTGCTAAAAAGCTAGGGATCTCACGATCAACTCTCTGGAGAAAGCTCCAAGATCATGAGATTAAGCTCGACAAATAGCCCTTTATTTTATTAGAAATGCCTGTGATACAGCAGCATGATTATTTGTAACTACTGCAATGTAAGCGCCAGTACTCAACCCTTTTAATGGGATAATTCCTTCTACACTGTACAATTCTTGATGATAGTACATTACGCCAGTCATAGAGTATATTGTAATTCCCCCTTGACTCCAATCGTTTCCTCGTAATTCTATTCCACGATGAGTAATCTCAAATGTTACCATAGCCTTAACACCACTTATTGGACTCACCTCACCACTACTCTCAGCATCGTTACTACTCTCTTCTGCTTCACTTGACTCAGCCTGTTCAGAGCTCTCAAATGACGAAATGCCCTCTTCTGAAGATAGCTCACTTGAACTTTCTGTGGGGGCATCACTTGAAGACTCTCTTTCTATAGATGAGCTTTCCAAACTACTCGAACTTACAACTTCAGACGATATAGCTTCTAGTTCACTCGATGAACTCTCTGTACTTGAGTAAAGTACAAACCCATCCCAGCCTTCTTCAATATCTTCCAATGTGACACCGCACCCACCATCAGCTCCATTACCAGAACCCAATCGATCAACAGCTACCGCACGGATACCACCCCAGTCATTCGCAAGGTCTATATTGTGTCCTGAGTCATCCCAAAAAATGACTCGGGCTCTATGCTCTATATTATCTGGGTCCATTCCTATTAGTCGCATAGTGTGGGCAATTTTTACCATTTTGTCTGAGTTTCGCATAAAATAAAATCCGCGATTGATATTATCGATGCTAAAATCATTGCTATTAAAGCTATCATCTCCGTTAATCAAATCGTAGTTATCCAAAGGTGGATAATAAGGGTCATGATCAGGATTATTATAGCCTGGTGCATTGAGCCATTCGGGAAATTGGTTGTCCGAAACTATTGGTTCAATTTTATCCCCAAAGTTACCCGAAGGTGCATGACTATTTATTGAAATATAGGCACCATTTGCGACGCAACGTGCAACAGCCTCTTTGGCATTAATCCCTAAGCACTGGTCGTTCCAGCCATAGGTGGCACCATGGGTGTTAGTCCGGCAATGGTTATCATTAGTTGCGGCAGCTGGGCACGCATGACTCGAAAGTGTCAGGTCATAATCAAACACACAGAGTGTTTTTTCTAAAGGATTTGCAAAAAGCATTCCACCTAGACCCAAAAAAAACATAGATACTTTATCTATCATCAACTCCCCTTCTTTAGCCCTTTGTATGTCTGTATACAATCTATACTTTGTAGGTCTGTAAACAACCTAAAATTAATAAAATCTGGAAAAACTTTTATTTCCTTCTCCGATGGAACCATCAAATTGCAATCTTTAATATCGTACATTATTTAATACACGATAATATTGAAAAGGGATATCTTAGTACCATGATATACGAACATACGAGTTTTACCCCAATCGGCGAGCCCTCCACAAGAAACTACTGACAAAATCGCTTCTCATTTTCGTTGGTTATAACCTATATTTTAGACCAAATCAGGCGTACTACTCAGGGAAATAATGCAATCTAAAACAGAGCTTCGACAATTCTTACGCTCTCTTCCCATTGATATTTCTCAGTCAGAAGCACTCAGAGCACATATTCTCTCACTCCCTGAGTGGAATAATGCAAAAAATATTGCTGGCTACATGCCTATGGATAGTGAAGCCCATATTACCCCTATTCTTAAATCAGCACTTACAGATAATAAAAAGCTCTATCTCCCTTGGATAACTCCAAAAACTAATGATATTGCCCTTGCAGCGATTCAAGACTTAAAAAACGACCTTGCAGTCTCTCATTATGGCATTTTAGAACCCAAAGATGAACTCAAAAAAACTACATTTGACCCGGTACTGGATATAATTCTTGTTCCTGGAATCGGTTTTGATAGAACTGGTAACAGAATTGGACACGGTAAAGGCTACTATGATCGACTTCTTGCAAAAACAGAAGGACTTCGATGTGGGATTTGTTTTGAGTCCCACTTGGTAGAACAAGTACCCACTGATACATACGACCAGAAAATGGATCTGGTAATAACTGAAAAACGAGTAATAAGGATTTCTTAATGCGAGCAATACTAGCCCTGGAAAACGGAATATATTTTGAAGGTAAAGCATTTGGTTCAACAGAAGGCGCCAAAGGCGAAGTTGTTTTTAACACCTCAATGACTGGATACCAAGAAATCCTTACAGACCCTTCATACAACGCTCAAATTGTCTGTATGACCTATCCTGAAATCGGTAACTACGGTATTAATGCTGAAGATATCGAAAGTAAAAAAATTCAAGTTGGTGGATTCATTTGTAAAAATGTATGTCCCTACCCTTCTAACCACCGTAAAGGTGATAAAACATTGAGCGAATACCTCAATGACAATGGTATTCCTGGAATTTATGATATTGATACCCGTAAGCTTGTTCGTATCCTTCGTGATAGCGGAGCAATGCGTGGAGTACTTCTCACTGGTGATGTAACACCTGAAGATGCTATTGCTCAAGCAAAAGCGGTTGAGTCAATCGTTGGAGCTGATCTAGCGAAAGTCGTTACCCGTGATACCACTGATTCATGGAACGAACTTCCTCACACACTTCAGCCCTCTTCTTTTACTAACGAAACTGAACGCTTTAAAGTTGTAGCAGTTGACTTTGGTGTAAAATATAACACCCTTAGACGCATACAAGACCTCGGCGCAGAGATCACTGTTGTTCCTGCAAATACAACTGCAGAAGAGATTCTCTCTCACAATCCTGATGGAGTATACCTCAGTAACGGTCCTGGAGACCCAGCAGCAGTCACCTATGCAATCGAAATGGTTAAAGGCCTTATTGGAAAGGTACCAGTATTTGGTATCTGCCTTGGCCACCAGATCCTCTCTCTTGCACTTGGAGCTGAGACTTTTAAATTAAAATTTGGTCACCGTGGTGCCAACCACCCAATTAAAAACCTTGCTACAGATGAAGTTGAAATAACCTCACAAAATCACGGTTTCGCAGTAAAAGCGGGAAGCCTTGATGAAAAAATTTGTGTCGTTACCCATATTAATCTGAATGACCAGACTATTGCCGGTATTAAACATGTTGAGTACCCTGTATTCTCAATACAATACCACCCTGAAGCATCACCAGGGCCACACGATTCATACTACCTCTTCGATCAATTTGCAGAAAATTGCCGTACATTTAAAAACGTAAACGCCTAAGATATCTTAGGCATAACTCTTTGCTTTAGCAACTCTTAAAAAGGGGTACTCCATGGATTCTCAAAACGATAGACCACAAAATAAAGAAGGTGCCCCACTTAAAGGCCGTAAGGGTACTTTTGGACGTGCAAAAGGGAAATTTGATGGCCCTAAAAATGATGGCAACCGTCCACCACAGAAGGTTCATCAAAAAAGAGAAGAAGGCGAAGAAGACCTTTCTCAAAATACTGTTGCAGGTATTCATGCTGTTGAATCTCTCCTTAAAGAGAAGCCACAAAGCATACACCGCATAATTTTCCAACTTAATTCTGAGAACCCTCGCTTGTACAGCCTTCAAAAAGAGGCAAAGTCACAGAACATTCACGTGCAGCAGCTGCAAGAGAAGATGCTCTCTAATCTCTACCGCAATCACCAAGGGGTTATTGCGATATGCCACGAGCGCGAACTCGACGAATGGAGTGATGTTAAAGAGAAAATCCTCAATGTACCTGAAGGCAAAAAAATAACTATCGTTGTTGCAGCAAACATTGAAGATCCGCGTAATCTTGGCGCAATCATGCGTTCATCACTAGCCCTCAATGCAACAGCACTCTTACTTCCTGGTAAAGGGACTTGTGCCCTCACCCCTGCAGCCTCAAAAAGTGCCGCCGGTTCAATGGATAAACTCATCATTTGCCGTGTCAAAGATTTTGAGAATGAATTAAAAACTCTTAAAGCTGAAGGGTTTGGCGTCTACGGTCTCGATGGTAGTTCAAAAATCAATATTTCTGATATTACTTATGCAGATAAAAGTATAATGATTATTGGTGGTGAAGATAAAGGCCTTCCTCCTCATATGTCTCGAGCATGTACAAATGTTCTCAAGATACCAATGTCAGACAGAGCACAATCATTCAATGCATCAGTCGCACTTTCAATTGCTCTTTATGAGATAGAACGCTCACGTATGTAAAAACATTCATCCATTACGATGATACAGTATCATGCGGTCCCTTACTATAGGGGACCGCTTTTTCTTTCTCCTATTATTCAAGTAAAGCTTAGTGTAAAACCTAATCCACTAGAGTTTATTGTGTTACCACACCTGTTTTGAGGTTATTTTCTAAAGAGGGATACCAATAAAAGCCGATAGATAGAGTGACTGATTGGATAGTATATGAAAATTAAAGTACCAAAGCCTATTGTTAAAATTTGGAAACGGCTCTCTCGTGCCGAGAGAAACCTCATTAAGCTCTTCTCAATTGCACTTCTGGGAATACTTGTTTTTGTTTTGGGTATTCTTAAAATATATACCGACATTTCACATCAGCAGATGCAACCAGAAGAGTATACTCAAGAAGTTGAGCATCTCATAGAGACTGGTCAAGAGTCGCTTATTGATTCTATTGAACTCATTGCTGATATTATAACTGAAATTGACCCCGAAGATATAGATGCTCATATGAAATTGATTGAGATCTATAAGCAAGCAAAAGAGTACCATAAAATTCTTCCCCACATTGAACGAATAGAACCGTTTAATTCGGATGACCTCGATTTTTTAACCAATGCTGGTAAAGCTTTTTACGCTTCCGGCAAGCCCAAAGAGGCCATTCGCTATCTCAAAGATGCTCACTTACTAAATCCCGACGATCCAGATATTGCAATGGAGCTCTATCTTGCAGAATTTAAAGTGGGTATGATCAATGAATCACTGAAAAAGCTTCATGACCTTCAAAGTCAGCATCCCCGTAATCCAAAACTCGCAACCTTTATAGGCACCATACAAGCAGAGCTCAATGTCAATGCCCCAGAGGCCAAAGAACAGTTTGAAAAAGCTATTGAACTGGATCCCAACTATGCCCAAGCATGGTATCAATATGGCCGTATGAATATGAACCAAGGGAACTTTGGAGAGGCTAAACTGCGACTTAAAAAATCGGTGCTCATGGACCCACTCAATCCAAAGTTTAATGCACGACTTGGTATGGCCTATTTTTATCTACGCGAAGATAAAAATGCTGAATATAGTTATAGAACAGCATTGGCTCTTAATGACCAAGATTACAACACCCATTATAACCTTGGTGAACTTTATTTAAGTTGGTCAGACGATGGAGATAAAATACCCAATGTCCGTATCAATATTCAGAAAGCACTCGAATCGTACTTACAGTGCCTTGAACTGAGTGGCGAACACCACTTCTCCCACTATAAAGTGGGCATGATTCTCAATGGAAACGGCCAATATAAAGAGGCAATTCAGCATCTCACCAAGACTTTTGAGGTACTCCCCCATTATGTTCCAGCTCTGCTACAGTTAGCTATTGCTCATGAGCACCTCAATATGCAACAAGAGGCTAAGCACTTTTATACCAAAGCCTATGAAGAGGACCCTTTTAATCGGATCATTCTTCAAAAGTACAAGAAATTCACCATGAACGACCCAAAGACCGGGGTAAATCTTCATAAAATTAATTAACTTTGTTCTCGAGATAGAGAACTATGATTTTAATAATTGATAACTACGATTCATTCACCTATAATCTTTTACAATATGTTGGAGAGATCAACCCTAATATTGTGGTGAAGCGAAATGATCAAATTTCTGTTTCGGAAGCCATAGCCCTCAATCCCACCCACATAATACTCTCTCCTGGTCCATGTACACCGAATGAAGCAGGAATATGTGTCGATCTCGCTCGTGAAATTCCTGATACAATTCCTCTTCTTGGAGTATGCTTGGGGCATCAAAGTATTGCTCAAGCCTATGGTGCAACTATTGTACGTGCAGAATTAATAATGCATGGCAAAACGTCTCTCATTACCCATGACTATTGTAAAATTTTTGAAAATATCCCTAATTCATTTGAAGCAACTCGGTACCACTCTCTTATTATAGACCCTCAGACACTTCCCGATTGTTTTACTATTTCTGCCCAATGTGATACTACCATCATGGCCATTACACACAAAACTCGACCTATATATGGAGTGCAATTTCACCCAGAAAGCATAATGACCACATATGGAAAGCAACTTTTGAATAATTTTATAAGTATTTAATTTTGTACACTACTAAACGTATATACTACATAAATTTTATACTTTAAACTTAGTAACTTTCGAAAGTAAGCCAGATGCAATAGAGCTGAGTGATTGAGAATTCTTTTCTACAGAACGTATTTCTTCTGCACTTTCATCAATAATATCATTTACTGTATGGATATTATCCGATACTGCTTCGAGCTTTTCTGCAGCGCGTTTAATATTATCAGTGACATCATTTGACGCTCGCGATACCTCACCTAAATTTCCGGAAATCTCATTTGTAGTCGCCGACTGTTCTTCAATAGCTGACGCTATCG
>JAOPTW010000091.1:0-39537 GCA_051532035.1 Fibrobacterales bacterium
AAATGCAAAATGAAGAGCTCCGCAGTGCCCATACCGAGATAGCTCAGTCACGGGAACGCTATTTTGAACTCTATGACCTCGCCCCCGTGGGATATATCACTATTAATGCAGAGGGCCTTATTACCGAGGCGAACCTTACGTTCGCTACTATGATCGGAATACCCAGACAAGAACTGCTCAACAAAGGCATTACACAATTTATTTACTCAGAAGACCAAGATACCTATTATCTTAATAAACAGAAACTCACGAGTAGCAATACACTCAATTTTCAAGAACTCAGATTAGTTACAAAAGGTGGAACGTGTATATGGGTTCGTATTGATGCCACAGTAAAAGAGGAATCTAACACCCTCCATCTGTGTAAAATTACACTGAGTGATATTACACAACACAAAGAGACCGAAAAAGCACTTCAAAATGCTCTTAAATTACAATCATTAGGTATTCTTGCAGGAGGTATAGCCCATGATTTCAACAACCTCCTTTCTGGTATTTTTGGGTTTCTACAACTTGCTCTCTCTCACAATAAGGACGACAAGGTGGGCGTTTATCTTACTAAAGCATTAAGCCCTATAGAACGAACAAAAGCACTTACTCAGCAACTCATCACCTTCTCAAAAGGCGGTGGCCCCATTAAAAAATCAAACTCTTTGTTCCCGTTCATTCAGGAAACAATAGAATTTGATCTGAGTGGTTCTAATATATCGTGTCATTATTATGTACCCAAAGACCTATGGATGTGTAGTTTTGACCAAAATCAAATGGGTCAAGCAATTGATAACCTCATCATTAATGCGACACAAGCGATGCCCGATGGCGGTGAGATTGTCGTTACCGCAGCTAACACGATTATTCAAGAAGATGAACACATAGTGTTAATTCCAGGAAAGTATATTAAGCTGTCTATGAGCGACCACGGCACTGGTATCCCCCCTGATACGCTTGGCAAAATTTTTGATCCTTTTTTCAGCACAAAGTCGAGTGGGCACGGGCTTGGTCTCGCGACCTGTTATTCAATTGTGAGTCGGCATAATGGTACTATTGAGGTAGATTCGAAAGTCAATGAGGGAACTACGGTTCATGTGTATTTGCCTGCGCTTGAGGAGTCTTAGGGATTCTCAAGCCAATAATCACCCTTCCCAAACAGGAACATCACGCCCCCCAGCCCAAAACAACGCATTCAGCATCATCCGTTTAAAATACTCATTCCCATACATTGCATCCGCATGCCCTAGTGCCGTATAAAAGCTCCGCCCCGGATTAAGCTCACGGTACCAGGTCATAGGATGATACCCCATGGCATCACCCCCGGCATCATATTCATCCTCATCAAATTCAAGAAGCATGGTAAAATCACTATTCGGAACATATCGAAAATTATAACACTCTTCTTCAATCCATATCTTTTCATCAATATGATCAGTAGCCGGGTGTTCTTCTCCCGTTGGTACCATAAAGGTTGACTGCAAACCACTCGGATGACTCTTAAAGCGAGTCCCAACAAGCTCAGTATAATAATCCCAATCATACTCCGTATCAGTCGCCGCATGATTACCCACAAACCCTTTATCAGATTCAATAAACCGTTTCAGCGCATCTTCCTGATTTCCATTCAACACATCTTTCGTCGTATTCAAAAAATACACTACATCAATAGTATCAAGAAAAGCATCGTTAAATACCGACGCATCCTTAGTATCATGAACCACAAAGTCATACGTAGCTGCTAAAGTATGTACCATGGGAACCCCAGCATCAATACTCTCATGAAAGTATCCTACCGTCTTATGAAACAACAACACACGTAACGGACCAACCGGTTCAGTCTCAGAAGATGAACTCACCTCAGAACTACTCGAAACAGTAGATGACAATACAACAACCACTGAAGAAGAGCTCACTCCACTACTCTCACCTTCCACCGATGAAGAACTCACCATCGCTTCACTCGAACTCACGATATCGTGACTCGAACTCATACTAGATGATTCATCCAGAGAAGAAGAAGAAGAAGAAGAAATCCTTACACTTGAACTACTCATAACACTACTTGCATGAGGAGTACCACCCAAACTCCATTCAGAACAGAGTGCGTCATCACCCTCACTCGACTCCTGAGTCTGAGAGCTCTCATTCTGGGACCCTACCTCACTCAGAGGTTCTGTACAGTGAAACAAACTAATGACGAGTGGAATATAAAGAATTTTTCTGATAATCATGTGCGCCCTTCTTGATCTGAGCATAACATAAGTATTTTGGGGCAGAACACAACACAAACGAGACCTCAGCCCAAATTTGTGTTGATTATTACAAACCGCTACACTCAACAGACAAATAGATTTACTAACTTTGACAAAAACGTAACCACTGAGACCTCCTATGCCTACTCCACTTGATTTTATCGAAACAAAACCCACTACTCCACATACCGCAACGGTAATTTGGCTCCATGGCCTCGGTGATAGCGGATTTGGGCATGAACCTATTGCCGAAGAGATGAACCTCGACCCTGCGCTGGGCATCAAGTTTATTTTTCCTCACGCACCACAACTCCCCGTTACCGTTAATGGTGGAATGGTTATGCCAGCATGGTACGACATTTTAGAGGCCAATCTTGGTAGAAAAATTGACGAAGCGGGTATCGAACAGTCAAGTCAACAAATTTCTGATATTATCCAACAAGAGATAGAGAACGGCATTTCTGCTGATCGCATTATACTTGCCGGTTTTTCTCAGGGAGGTGCCGTCGCACTCCATACTGCCCTCAAATATCCGATCAAACTAGGAGGCATCATCGCCATGTCGACCTATCTCGGTGTCGCTTCCGTGCTCAACCTCTCTACATCAGCAATAAATAGTGGAGTAACTATCTATTGGGGGCATGGAAGTCAAGACCCTGTTGTCCCGCTTCAACTGGCAAAAGAGTCTATTAAGACAATTGAGAAGGGTGGTTATTCTGTAACACTCAATCAATTTCCTATGGAACATAGTATACATCCTCAAGAAATTTCAGAAGTAAAACAATACATCATACGCCAACTCACTTAGTACCCACAAGTATTCTATAATCACTTACCCCTACATTATTCATTGTGTCTAAAAATGAGCGCTTAAACTCACCGCTCATTTTACGCAATCACATAGAATAAACCACGTTTAGAAAACCTTTGAGACTGAACAGTCCAATTGTAAACTTTTCATCACGGCAAATGCCCGAGAACACTAAAGAACAAAACAATTCAACCATAGCTAACCCCTTAAAATGAAATAAGATACCCCATTTTAATGATTTATTTCAACTATTCCCCTGCTATTAAAGCCCTGAAAAGAAGCAAACGCACTATGTAAACTCTTATTTACATAGTATCGATTTTAAAAGATTTATCTACGTTTTATTCACACATTATTGATTCTTTGTAAAACACGAAGAAACATTTTAGTGTCAATTAGCAAAAAGTTCCGTGCTTAAAAAGAATTAAGCAGATCTTTTTACTACTGTTTAGAAGCTGTAAAATTCTCTTACTTTTCTTGGGGAAGAAATGAAGAGAATATTACTGGGGTAAATACAGCGAGAGGGCACTACTATCTTTTTAAATTCTGGGTGATAGCCAGTTGTCTCTTTCGTACTGTAAAAAATCACAAAGTATTGGAGATACATTCTATGATTAAAACACCAAACCTATGGGCTAAGGTATTATCTGTTCCTCTGTTCCTATCAATAAACTCAATAGCAGTAACGACTTTTTCACCTGCTGACTTACATTATTCACTGATACCTACAGATCAGACTGAAGTGCAAACTTCGGTACTTACTAATGGCAGTGGCGCACCTATCATCTATTCAGTACGCAGTACTTCAATAGTTTCTCGCCCTACTGTAAGCTCGACCATTTCTAATTTTAGCCAATCAGCACCCGTTTCACAATCAATGTTGACTCATCAGGCTCAAAATTCAACCAATTTTGTGCCCGGTCAAGTCGTGGTTGCAATCCAAGAGGAATCAGGGGTCTCGTCATTTTCATCATTATCGGCGTACCCTGCTGCTTTTCAAAACCTCCAAATTGATCACATTAAAACCATAATCCCTCCCCAGCCTAAATCTCAAGGGATTTCTCTTCTCTCCTCTACTCAGAAAAAAATATTAGTACTTACCCTGTCAGAAGAAACAACAGAAGCGGTATCCGCAGCTGTTGAAAGCCTTAACAATGACCCAGAAGTGCTCTATGCAGAGCCAAACTGGATTATTTCATTACAAGGTATCCCCGATGACACTGAATTTCATCGTCAATGGGGGCTTCATAACACAGGACAAGACGGCGGAATCATTGATTCTGATATCGATATGCCTAGAGCGTGGGATGTTACCACAGGGAGTAGCACAACAACTGTTGCTATTATAGATAGTGGTATTGATTATGATCATCCTGATCTTATTGATAACCTCTGGACTAATCCTAATGAAATTGCCGACAATGGCATTGATGACGATAATAATGGCTATATCGATGATATTCATGGCTGGAACTTTATTGATGATACTAATGATGCCCGTGATAATAACAATCATGGATCAAATGTTGCAGGTATCATTGCAGCTAAAGGCGGCAATAATCAAGGTGTTGCTGGAGTTGCATGGAATGCTCAACTTGTTTCACTTAAATTCCTCGATGGAGCAGGTAACGGCACTTCAGTCGGTGCACTTCAATCTATCTATTATGCAGTAGCAGCCAATATCCCCCTTATTAATAACAGTTGGGGTGGCAGTTCTTATAGCCAAATGCTTAAAGATGCTATTGATGAAAGTGATGCTCTTTTTCTTTGCGCAGCCGGTAATACAGGAACAAACGCAGATGTTAATCCAATTTACCCGGCCGCTTATACTTCAGATAACGTTATTTCAGTTGGTTCATCTACACGACTCGACTGGATTGCTGATCACTCAAATTATGGAGTAGTCAGTGTAGACCTTATGGCTCCTGGTGAAAGTATCTACACCACATCACGTGCTTTTGCCTATCAAACATCACACGGTACTTCAATGGCAACCCCATTTGTTTCGGGTGTTGCGGCTCTTGCCTATTCGTTAAACCCATCACTTACCGCAGTTCAAATCAAAAACCTTATTCTCGATAATGCTGACCCTATTGGGTACTTTTTTGGAAAATCGGTTACAGGTGGTCGTCTCAATGCATTGAATGTTGTTACTAAAGCAACACCATCATGGTTTAGCGTTACTGATAATGGTAATGGTACTATCGCAGCAGGTGGTTCAGTAGAATTTTCTGTATCGGTAGACCCTTCTACCTTAACTGCAGGCACTTGGGAAGTTGAAATTGAAATCGAAACTAATGACCCTGCATCACCAATCGTCATACTCCCTGTTACTATTGAAATTGGAAGCTGTGGTTCATTAACAGCAGTACCAAGTACTCTTACATTCCCCCTTACTTGGGTTGGTAACACTGAAAATCAGTCAATTGAACTCCTCAATAACTGTAATGCAGACGTCACCATCAACAGCATTACTTCTACACTCAGTGAAGTTATTCCTAATTTAGCCGCTCCTCTTACCGTGCCAGCATTTGGAAGCCTCACGCTCCCTGCTACTTTTAGCCCGATAAGTGAAGGTATTCAAAATGGAGAACTTGTTATCGAGAGTCAAGCTACGCCAAGTACTTTCATAATTGATGTACAAACCGAAGCCGCTAACGGACCAATTCTCACCTTTTCTAGTCCAACTATTGAAGAAAACCTCATTGAAGGTGAATCTCGTATTCTACCATTTACCGTAACGAATACTGGTGTAGAACCACTTGAATTTACGCTTATTGCTTCTGCCCAGTGGATTACCGTTCCAACAGCCCTCTTTACTGTTGCTCCTGGAGCATCAACAATTGTTGATATTACATTGGATGCAGGGACTCTTATTGGTGGAAATCACAGTTCAGACATAGAATTCTTACACAATGGTGTTGGTGCTTCTCCAAAACCACTGCCAACAACAATTACTATTGAAGCTGATAATTTTGCCTATGCGTCTCCTTCACCGGTTAACTTTGGTGATGTAAGCGGTCCTGTAGATGAAACATTCACTCCGCAACTTTCTGTGGGCAATCTCAGCCATAGTGGTGCGTATGCAGTTGGTGACCTTGACCTTGATGGTGAACTCGACTATATCCTTGGCGAAATGGTTAATGCTGCTCCAGTAACCTCAAATCTTGTATGGCTGAACAATGCTCGCGTATGTGATGCTCCTTTTAATTATGAGATGATCGCGCAAGGTGCTGTTGCAGCGCAACAGTATGAAGCGATTGCCATGGGTGATATCGATGGCGATGGTGACATTGACCTTGTTGCGTCAGTAAGTATTGCGGGTACCAACCCAGAGATCTTTTGGTATGAAAACAATGGCTCTCAGTCATTTATTCAGCATACACTCTCAGTACCGGTACTTGCTTCAAATATAACTATTATGGATTTTGACACTGATGGGTCAAATGATATCGTAATTACCGATAAAACAAACAATACTGCTCAACTCCTCAGAAACAATGGTAACGAGACATTTACTGCAAGCTCACTTATAACAGTCGTTGATGCCACTATTCAAACATTGAAACATTTAGATATCAATGGCGATGGCCGCATGGATTTTGCTGGTATTGTTTTTAACACTAATACCAATGAGTATGACTTTGTTTCATATCTCAACATTGGTAACCCAACGTTTTTATTTACCACTCATGAATCATTCGATTCAAAGCCTACTATCTCAGTTGGATATATCAATGCTGATAATGATCCTGATGTGGTACTCACCGGATCATTCGACCATATCAAATGGTACGAGAGTCTTGCAGGAACGTTTAACCCTTTTACTGCCCCTCACGCAGGGTTAACGGGAGAAGTTGTTATTGCCGATATCAATAATGATGGCAACACTGATATTGTATCGGTAGTCAATGATGACGTTACAGGGCCAACACTCTCGGTACTCTACAAATCGGGTTTTACCTTTTCAGCTCCGGTACCGCTCTATGGTGGCACTCTATCACACATGACTGTTGGCGATTTCAACAGCGACCTCGACAACGACATTGTTGGCTACGACAGTGACAACAATCAAATGATCGAATTACAGAGTAATCGTTCTATAACACGAGTTGTTACCCTAGAAAATACTGGTGGATTTGAGACCGAAGTCATTGATCTTGGTATTGATGATCCATTCAAATTTAATATAGCAGGCGAACATCATGACTTTATCTTACCGGCACGTACAAAACTCTGCTTCGACATCGCGTATGAAGGAAACAATGAGTATGTGACGGGTGAAGTTCGCTTTATCTCGAATGCATTAAATGGATCAGTTCAAAGTGCGGCACTTATCGCTGGTATCCCACCCTATGAAGATGTTGCACCGGGCAAAAGAATACAGGCCGATACTGAAGAAGGAATACATTGGTCTGATCGTGCTTTTGACAAAGACCCTACAACCCGTTGGTCATCTGAATTCGAGGATCCACAAAATATCTGGGTTGAACTTTTAGGTTCGTATGACGTTGATAAAATCAAATTTCACTGGGAGGCTGCATCAGCAAAAACCTATGCTATAGAAGTTACCTATGCTGGTGGTAATGGAAATTGGGTCGTTGCCAAACAAATCTATAATGCTGATGGCGGCTGGGATATTCATAATGTCGACCTGAGAGGCATTACTGGCGTAAGAATGGCCGGTACTGAACGAAATACTGAGTATGGCTATTCACTTTGGTCTTTTGAAGTATGGGGCAGACAGAATATTAGCAATACTCCTGCTCTAACCACTATAGATCTTACTCCTGAAACAATGACAATACGTGCAAATGAGACCGCACAATTTACTGCACAAGGCCTTGATCAAAATGGTAATACATTTACTACCCCTATTACTTGGAGTGTGAGTGGCCCAGCTACAATAACTCAGAATGGTTTGGTATCACCAACAGCAAGAGGCTTTTACATTGTAACCGCAAGCAGTGGTCCTATTACTAAAACAGCCCAGTTGATTGTTTCTGAAGCACCTGCCCTCGATAGAATAGAGGTATCACCGGTAAATGACCTAATCATGGAAGGTGAAACACTTCAGTATACCGCAACAGGATACGATCAATTTAACAATACAGTAACTATTGATCCAACCTGGAGTACCGATGGTGGAGCTATTTCTGCGACAGGCCTCTATATGGGTTCTGCTCCTGGTACATTCAACGTAACTGCAACAGTAAACGCTATTACAGCAACAACAGCAATTACGGTACAAGACGCACCACACGTTGATATCATCAATATTACTCCTCTCAATGCAACAATCATGGAAGGGGCAACCATCCAATATAATGCAACAGGAGTTGACCAATACGGTGATGCTATTACTGTAAATCCAGTATGGAGTACTGATGGTGGAGCTATTTCTGCGACAGGCCTCTACACGGGTTCTGCTCCTGGAGTATTCGTCGTTACCGCAACTGAAAGTGGTGTTATTACAACCACATCAATTACTATTAATGATGCACCGAGAGTTGATGTCATAAACATTGAGCCTCTCAATGCAACAATCATGGAAGGTGCAACCCTCCAATATAGCGCAACAGGCATTGACCAATACGGCGATGCTATTACTGTAAGTCCAGTATGGAGCACTGATGGTGGAGCTATTTCTGCTGCAGGCCTCTACACGGGTTCTGCTCCTGGAGTATTCGTCGTTACTGCTACTGAAAGTGGTGTTATAGCAACCACATCAATTACTATTAATGATGCACCGAGAGTTGACGTCATAAATATTGAGCCTCTGGATGCAACAATCATGGAAGGCCAAACACTTCAATATAGCGCGACAGGCATTGACCAATACGGTGATGCTATTACCATAAATCCAGCATGGACAACTAATGGTGGATCTTTCTCTGCAACAGGCCTCTACACGGGTTCTGCTCCTGGGGCATTTACCGTAACAGCATCTGAGAATGGTACAACTGCAGCAACAACTATTACGGTTAATGGCGCACCAAGACTTGATAGGATTGAAGTATCTCCAGCAAATAGCACTCTTGTAGAAGGATCAACACAACAATATAGTGTTGTTGGATTTGATCAGTACAATAACACAATAGTTGTTCTTAATCCAACCTGGACTGTGGATGGCGGTTCAATCGCTCCTACTGGCCTCTATACTGCATCAGCAGTAGGTTCTTTCAGCGTTACAGCAACCCTTGGTACCATTAGTGGTAGCACAGGCGTAACGGTATCTGATGCACCTACTCTTGATAGAATAGAGATTTCTCCTGAAAATGCAACAATCGTTGAAGGTAACACCCTTCAATATAGTGCAATAGGATATGATCAATTTGGTGATGTTATCGCCTTCACTCCAGCATGGAGTACTGATGGTGGTTCTATTTCTGCAACGGGTCGCTATACCGGTTCAGAAGATGGTACCTTTACCGTAACAGTAGGCTATAATGGAGTATCACAGTCTACTTCTATTATCGTCACTGCTGCACCAACACTCGCATCAATCGCTATAAATCCTACAAGTGCGACAGTAACCGTTGGTACTACTCGACAATATGCCGCAACAGGTACTGACCAATATGGAAACTCTATTGCTATTCCATCACTTGTATGGGATGTTCTCGGTAGTGCAGGTACTATTAATCAGTCAGGGCGTTTTACCGCAACATCTGCATCAAATGCATCACGCATTACGGCAACGTCTGGATCAGTCACCGCATTTGTTCCTGTCATTACCATTGCGCTTCCTTCAGATGTCGCACTCAATAAACCTGCGAAATCATCTACAAACCAGTCAGGTTACTATGCTTCAAGTGCAAATGACGGCAATGATAATACTCGTTGGTCTTCGTTATTCCTAAACAACCAATATCTTGAGATTAACCTCCAAGGCTTCTACAATATTACTACTTCAAAAATCAAATGGGAAACTGCAGCAGCACGCACTTACCGTATAGATGTATCTGAAGATGGTCAAAATTGGAAAACCGCCTATTCAACCTCTTATGGTAATGGCGGTACTGATACTCACAATCTCAATGAAGAAAAAGTGGCGTATATCAGAATGTATGGCGTTACCCGTACTACGGAATGGGGAATGTCGATCTACACATTCGAAGTTATGGGCACACCGTATGTAAATGACCCACCAGTCTTAACTTCTATTGTAGTCAGTCCATTAGCAAGCAGCATAAAAGTTGGAGAAACACAACAGTATGCCGCAAATGCTTATGACCAGTACGGCGACCTCTACCTCACCTCTTTTGACTGGACTACTACTGCTGGTTCTATTGACAATGCAGGTCTCCTAACTGCAGCAACAGAAGGCGCAGCAACAGTAACTGCTACAGCCGAGGGTATTTCAAGAAATGTTGCGGTGACGGTATTAGCAGCACCTGAACTGGCCTCAATTGTTATGACCCCTGCCTCTCTTACTATTGACCAATATGAAACAGCTCAGTTTAGTGCAGAAGCTTTTGACCAATATGGTGAACCAGTTAGTGCACTCTTTAACTGGTCAAGTACTCTTGGTTCTATCGATAATGCAGGAAGCTTTACCAGTACCCTACCGGGTACCGGCATTATTACGGTAACTGCTGAAGGTGTAAGTGTTGCAGCCAATGTTACTGTTATTGAATTACCAGTACTTGCTTCTGCCGAAATCACTCCCAATACTGCATCAATTGATTTTGAAGGCACTATACAAGTATCAGCTCAAGGGTATGACCAATTTGGAAATCCTATAGCGGCAAACTTCACATGGCATGCAACTATCGGTACTATAAGTCTTGATGGAATATACTTCGGTGCTACTGCAGGTGTTGCAACTCTTACTGCAACGTCTGGTTCAGTTGTCGCAACCGCATCTATTACTGTTGCCGATGCGCCAGTACTGACTACAGCGGTTGTCTCACCCAATGGTGTGAGTCTCCCTTTTGGTGCATCAGAACTGTTCTCTGTTGAAGGACTTGATCAATATGGCAACGCTATTGCAGCCTCTTTTACATGGAGTAGCGACATAGGGACAATCACCCCTACGGGCCTCTTTACCGGTACCGCAGAAGGCCTTACAACAATTACCGCAACATCAGGTTCAGTGTATGCCTCTGTTACTGCAACTGTTGCCGCACAACCCGTTCTTACCTCTGTTATAATCACTCCTGGCAGTGCAACCATCCCTTTTGGTGGCACTGCTCAATTTACAGCACAAGGGTTTGACCAGTTTGCCAATTCAATTGCAGCGGTCTTTACCTGGAGCGCCGATATTGGATCAATTTCAACAGATGGTCTCTATAGCGGTTCTGTAGAAGGTAGTGCAACAATTACTGCAACAGCGGGAGCAATTGCTGCTGACGCTCAAGTAATTGTTGCCGGACAACCAATGCTCTCGACTATTGTAATTACTCCTGATGCGGCAACAATCGCTTTTGGTAGTACTCAGCAATTTTCTGCAGAAGGATATGATCAGTTTAATAACGCATTCCCTGCAACCTTTGCTTGGAACGCAGATATTGGTACTATCACAGCAGCAGGTCTCTATACGGGATCTGTCGAAGGTGCCGCAACAATCACTGTTGCCTCTGGTGCCGTATCTGCGACAGCATCTGTATCAGTTTCAGAAGAGCCAGTATTAAGCATAGCGGTTATCACGCCAAATACTGTTACTCTCGCATTTGGTGAAGAAATACAGTTTGACGTTGAAGGGTTCGACCAAGATGGCAATCCCATAGCAGCAATCTACACATGGGCTACAACAAAAGGCTCTATTGATAATAGTGGATACTTTACTGCTTCTGAAGAAGGTGTTGCAACAATTACTGCCACTGCTGGTAGTGTGGTTGCATTTGCAACAGCAACGGTATCTGAAGAACCGGTGGTTACAACAATCGCACTCACCCCAACATCTGCAAATCTCTCTGTTGGTCAAGATCTCCAGTTTAATGCGGTAGCATTCGACCAGTTTAACGATCCGATTGCCACACTCTTTACTTGGAACGTTGCTGGTTCTACTGGCTCTATTAGCACTACAGGGCACTTCACTGCACTCAATGCTTCGACAGGTACGTTAGTAACCGTAACAGCTGGTTCAATAACCGAAACGGCAATGGTTGTTATTTATAACAACCCTATCCTTACGACCATTGAACTTACTCCAGCCGTTAAAACCCTTGATATTGGTAACAGTCAACAATATACTGCAGTTGGTAGAGACCAATTTGGTGATGTGATCAGTGTTCCCTTTACCTGGTCTACAATTGGTTCAGGTGGTTCAATCAACACATCGGGTAGATTCACCGCAACGACAGCGTCACAAAACACTCAAGTAGTGGTTACCTCTGGTTCTGTTACTGCACAAGCCCTGGTACGAGTCAATGCAACCCCTGTTGATGTCGCCCTCAATAAGACTGCTACTGCAAGATCAACTGAATCAGGTCACCCTGCTCGTTACGCAAATGACGGGAACAGCTCATCACGCTGGTCTTCAACATTTGCTGACCCACAATGGATCGAAATCGATCTGAACGGTGAATATGATCTCAGTAGAGTTGTTCTCAAATGGGAAACTGCAGCAGCTGCTTCATATCAGATCCTTGTTTCAAGTGATAAATCCACATGGAAAACCGCTTACAGCACAACAAATGGTAACGGTGGTACTGACAACTTCACTATTTCTGAAGAAAATGTACGCTATGTTCGTATGCAGGGTACTAAACGTACGACGGAATGGGGCTACTCACTCTATAACTTCGAAGTATACGGTATCCCACACATTAGTGAGCCTCCGTACCTCGTAGCAATGGATCTTACTCCTAAAAATGCATCTATTGTTGCAGGTGAGTCACAACAGTTTGTAGCGACAGGCCTTGACCAATATGGTGACAACTATACTGTAACGCCAGCATGGAGTGTTAATGGATCTGCTACTATTGTAGATGGTCTCTTGTCTACTACTGATGCGGGCACCTACACTATAACCGCTGTAGAAGGCACGGTAACGACAACAACAACCATCACTGCTACAGAAGCACCGCGACTTGTAGAGATTGCTGTTACTCCTCAAAACCAAGAAATTATGGCTGGTGAGTCACAACAGTTCTCAGTAAGTGGTATTGATCAGTATGGCAACACCTTTTCTGTGAATCCAACATGGAGTGTAGATAATGGTGCTATTACGGTTAATGGCCTCTTTACTTCAAGTACTGCTGGTGTAATCACTGTTGTAGCAGTAGATGGTGCTATAAGTGGCACAGCATCAATTACAGTACTTGCTACTCCAGAGCTGCATACCATTATTGTAACACCTGCTTCTAGTACTATTAGAGTCGGTGAATCCATACAGCACATTACCGCTGGCCTTGACCAATATGGCAATGATTTTAATGTTATTCCTGCATGGTCAACTTCTGCTGGCGCGACCGTAGTGAATGGTCTTTTTATTCCTACACTCCCAGGTACCTATGAAGTGACAGCAACTGATGGTTCTGTGAGCGGTAGTGTAACTATTGAAGTACTTGCAGCACCAGCACTGCATACCATCATTATTACACCTGCGACAAGTACCATTAAAGTTGGTGAGTCACAACAGTTCATTACCGCTGGTCTTGACCAATACGGAAACGACTTTAATGTCTACCCTATATGGTCAACTTCTACTGGCGCGAGTGTAGTAAATGGTCTATTCATCCCTACCACCCCTGGATCATTTATTGTTACGGCAACAGATGGCTCAGTAACAGAAGAAGCTGTAGTAACAGTGACCGCCGCTCCAGCACTCTTTGAAATAATCATTACCCCTCAAAACAGCTTTATCAATACCGATGAATCTCAGCAATTTTCTGCAACGGGTAGAGATCAATATGGTGATGCATACCCAGTAGTTCCTTTTTGGGATACTGACGCTAATGCATCAATCACAGCAACGGGTTTGTTTACTTCTGATGTTCCTGCAGCCTATGTGGTAAGAGCGACTGATGGCGGTATAACTTCTACGACTCACATCACTGTCGTTGAACTTCCTCGAGTTGCTGTAGTTACTGTTGATGAAAAAGAGGTAGAGCAAGGACAATCAGTGACCCTTACCTACTCTGCAATCGATCAGTTTGGTGCCCCCATCACTCCGAGTACTGTTTTGTATAGCGTAAATGGTGGTGGTACTATCAGTGGTAGCACCTTTACCGGAACAGCAGCGGGTACTTGGGATATCACTATCACTGCCGATGGCGTTTCAGGCTCAAACACTGTAACAGTAACTAATCTTCCTTCAATGGTTAGGAATGGTGACTTCAGCAGTGGCAAAACCTACTGGAGCTTATCGCTCTATGGTGGATATGCATCATGGTACATCTCAAATGGACGGTCTTACTTCGACATCTCAAACGGTGGCTCAGCAGATTGGAACATTCAGCTTCAACAGCAAGGATTTAACTTAAAACAAGGTAAATCTTACATCTTTAAATTTGATGCAAAAGCAACGGGTACTCGTACAATCAGTGCTCAAGTTGAAAAATCAAGCAGCCCTTGGAGCAACTACGGTTCTATGCCAAAGACTACTCTCACCACTACCATGACAACCTATACCTACCCATTCGTCATGCCAACTAACGATGGCAATGCACGTATCGTATTCAACATTGGTACGTATGGTAATGATATCACTCTCGATAATGTTAAGCTCATAGAGCTTCCATAATCGATACAACACATATGACTATTAAAGGCAGGGGATCTCCCCTGCCTTTTTTTGTGTCTACTCATAAATTCCCAATAGTACCTCCCCTCCCTTGAATACTCTGAGTGGAATCCACCCTTCTCATTCCCTAACGCTATAGATATACCATAGCATCGCTTGTACAACGCCTACATACTATCAGTGTGGTCTGTAAAAGAAGGGCATGCAACGATCTCCATTACCAATAAACTGATTCAATGGGATCAATACAAAAAGAGCCCGATCAATTGATCGGGCTCTCTAAAAAATAGTAGTGCAATAGCGAGTGAAACAGCGATTACATAATTACCAACTCAGCATGCAGCGCTCCAGCCTTTTTTATAGACTGAAAGATTGCTATCACATCACGAGGCGTAACACCAAGAGAATTAAGCGCAGTCGCAAGTTCACCCACGTTACTCACCGCATCAAGAACCTTCATCTCATATTTGTCTTCTTGGAGCTGGGTCTTCTCTTGAATAATACTGGTGGTTTTACCTTGAGAGAGAGCATTGGGCTGTGATACCTGTTCTGTCGCCCGAATGTTAATGTTAATATTGGCATGTGAAACCGCAATGGTCGATATTTGAACATTGGCCCCCGCAACAATAGTCCCGGTTTTCTCGTTCAGAATCACCTTTGCTTTTGCAGAAATTGAAAATCTCACATTCTCTGCCTGAGCAATAAAGCCCATAACATTGTTACGGAAATTATTCGGAACAGTTAATTCAACGGTTGCCGCGTCAATGGTCTTTGCAGCCCCATTAAAGGTTCTGTTGAGAGCAGCTGTCATAGCGACTGCAGATGAAAAGTCTGGCGCACTGAGCGACCACTGGAGTGAACTTTTATTGAGATTTGCAACAGGGGGCTCTACTTTTATAATCGCCCCTCCTGAAATCCGTGCAGCCAATACGTGGTTACGTGCAAGCCTGCGTCTATTTTTAGAGTCTCTGACCGACAGGCCTCCCACACTCACTGCCCCTTGTGCGAGTGCATATACATTTCTATTGGGCCCTTGGAGTGGAGTCATTAATAACGTTCCCCCTTCCAGAGAACGGGCATCACCCATCGATGAAAGGGTTACATCTATTTTCAATCCCCGCTTCATAAAAGGCTCTAATTCTGAGGTAACCATTACTGCGGCTACATTTCTCAGTCTCAAGGTTTCATCGGGTACTTCAACACCAAGATTGCGCAGCATATTTACCACCGACTTTACGGTAAATGATGAACGAGAGCCATCACCGGTTCCATCCAAACCAACAACAAGGCCATATCCAACCAGTTGGGTCGATTCCAGGCCATTTATCTGGGCTACATCTTTAATCCGTGCGGCATGGAGTGCTGATACACAACAGAGCCCCACTAATAATCCTTTAATACCTTTCATTTTATCCTCCTAAATCCCTTAAAACACCCAATTAAAGAAGCGCGAAATAAGCCCTGGCTCTGATGCATCCTGATTAACACCATCACCTGAATAACTAATCTCAGCATCAGCAATTTTATTTGAATAGATAAAATTATCTGAGGTTATATCTTCTGGTCTAATAATACCTGATAACTGAATGGTCTCTGTCTCACTATTGATAGTTACTTTTTTTGTTCCTTCTATGAGCAAGTTTCCATTATCAAAGACTTCCGTTATTTTTGTTGAGAGAGTCGCTTTTAATTCACCCTGTCGTGAGGTTTCACCTTTACCATCATACTTTGAACCCGTTTCATGTTCAAAGCCAAATCCCGGAATAAAATCGAGAAACCCTGATCCTACTCTATTATCGAGATTCAATTCATTCGATTCATCGGCACTCGTTCGGGTATCATTACTCGCCTTAGCGTTTTCAATAATGACTACGGTAACGACATCACCAACTCGTTTCCCTTTTTTATCACTATACAGTGATAGTGCCCAATTGTTTCGATTGGCAAATCCTTGTATCATGAGCAGTGTCACAATGAGTAAAATTTTTCCCATATATTCCTCCCTAATTCAGAACCCAAACTGATCCATCGTCACCTACAGTGCCACGAACCATTTTTTTTGAGTTCACATTTTGAACGCGTACGACATCGCCGATACGTCCATTCTCTCGTGCAATTGCGGTTGTATATATTACACCGCTGCCCACATTGATTTTTAGGCGGGTCTTTACGCCACGTTTTACCACAAAGGGTTCATCAATAAAACTGAAGTACATCATTCGTTCACGATTAAGACTCCGCTTCATTGTTTTGCCCGCCACGTCTTCAAAAGAGTGTACCAGTGGTCTATTAATATTAGTGGTCTCCACGTTACGCATTTCTAAATCTGCTATAGAGACTGAACTGCCCCGTTTAATAAACCGTGAAGCAAAAACAACATCTTCAAATACCGCAATGTTTGCTTTTACTCGAATACGCTTATGTATCGCACCTTTGTGTATGATTTCAAGATAGAGAAGCTCTCGACCACGAACATCAAAGCGCTCACCCGCATCTATTTTTAAGTACCAGTCTGATTTAGGAACCGCAGTAGTTTTCGGGACTCCCTGAAAGGTCACCTCATAGAGCGTATTCTCTTTATATTTTTTTTCAATGAATGTTCTGAGGGTGTCCTCTATAAAGGCACTACTCAGGTAGTCAGCCTCACGCTCAACGACCACAGTACCTTCGTTAAAAAAGTTAATCTCTTTCAGCGGTACTATAGGATTGATAAAAAACTGCTTGATTGTTCCAGTTCTTACGGTAAGGACTCTTCCCGGTTTACCATTCGCGCCCACTTCAACCGATGCTAACTGTTCGACCCGCATTGGGTCACCAGTGATTTCGGCTATATCAGTGAGCATAACTGTAGTGCCATCAACCGTTACACGATCTTTAAATCGTATGCTTACCTCTGCTTCAGTAACCACTGCAATAAGAAGTATAAGTATGACTGCACTAAAAACCCGTTTCATATATTACCGTTTTAATTGAGTCGCTGTTTGGAGCATGGTATCAGCCGTTTGAATCGATTTTGAACTAATTTCATAGGCACGTTGTGCTTTAATCATATCGACCATCTCTTCGACCAGTTGTACATTTGATCCTTCAAGCCACTGCTGACGAACCATTCCCATTTCATTTTCTCCAGGATTACTCACAAGGGCTGGTCCTGATGCATCAGTCGCTCTGTAGAGGTTACCTCCCAGAGCTTCGAGTCCACCGGGGTTCACAAACTTAGCAAGCTCTAATTGACCAATTTCTTCATCAACGCCAGAGTCATCAACAGAGACAGTTACCTGTCCCTCCTTGGTGATAGTAAATCTACCATTAGCTTCAGTAGGAATATTTATTGACGGTTCAATAAGATACCCATCTGCACTCGTTAAGTAGCCATCACTCGTTACTGAAAAGGCACCAGTCCGTGAATATCCAATGTCACCATTAGGCATACGAATTTGGAAAAACCCTTCACCTTGTATCGCTAAGTCAGTTGGATTACCGGTGTTAGCAAGTGCACCTTGAATAAATAACTTTTTATTGGCAACACTACGCACCCCCAACCCTACTTGGAGACTGGTCGGTTTTTTAAGACCATCAGAAGTCTCTCCACCGGGACTAATAATATTTTGATAAACCAAGTCTTCAAATTCAAGCTTTGATTTTTTGAACCCTGTAGTATTAACATTGGCAAGATTATTGGCAATATTATCAACATAGAGCTGATTTGCTTTCATTCCCGACGCCGCTGTATAGAGTGATCGTATCATACTAAATTTCCTTGGTTACCTTACACTTTACCCACTTGATTCACCGCTTTATCTAGGGTAGAATCAATTGATTGAATACTCGTTTTATTGGTGTCATACTGTCTATGGTGACGAATCATCGCCACCATACTATCAACGACATTCACATTCGACCCTTCCAGTACCCCTTGTTTAATATCAGGATGTTCAATAAGTTTTTCCTGTACATCGGGGTTTTCTAGAGCGAAATAGGCATTTCCTTCTCGGGTAAGGCCTTGTTTGTTTTCAAAATCAACAATTTTTAATTCAGCAATCTCTTTCTCATCCATATACACTTTACCTTGTGGATCAATAACCATGCGGCCCTGTCCTAAGTGTATCGGGTCATTTGATCTACTAAGTACTTTATCGCCATTAAGCGTTACTAAATTACCCAATGCATTCCTTGTAAAGGCACCATTCCGAGTATAGCGCGTTCCTTGAGCAGTTTGTATTGCAAAGAAGCCTTTATCTTTTATAGCGAGGTCAAAGGGGTCTTGAGTATGGATAAAGTTGCCCTGTTCATGGTCAACATAACTCTCTACCATTTTAGAATCCTCATCTTGATGGAGGAGATATTCATCATTGCGCTGTATATCAACCCGCGATGCATTAATAAGAAATGACTTTTTAAAAGCTGTAGAATTCGCATTCGCCAAATTATGCGAAACCGTGTCCACCTTGTTTTGCAAGATCGTCATACTTCTTGATGCTGTATAGAGTCCATTAACCATTTTTTCCTCGCAGTCTAACACTTACGTATAAAAGCAAGCACCATGCCAATAAAACTTAAAGCAAAAATTGATGTTTAGGGCGAAAAAAGGGCTAATGTCTAAATAGTAAAATGCCGATGGGCAGTTTTTACCGAGATAATTGGGTATGACGGAGGAAAGAATTTCCCTGTTGAGGTGATAATACCGGGTATATTAACCCGCAACACTCTCTTCTTCTGCGAAAATTCCTTCGATCTGCTCTGAGAAAAGCATAGTACGTGAGGCAACTTCAGCCTTTTCAGTTGCTTCTTTCCTCTTCTGTTGAACCTCTTTCTCCATGAACGTTATGAGGTCATCGCGATCAAGTTCGGGAGCTTCTGTGATAAAAGGATTGTGCTTAGACTCTTGAGCAAAGCGCTGATGATCCTCGATAAAGTCATCAATAGAATCTCGTTCCATATCTGCATAATACTCTTCTGCTGTCACAGTATTTGAACTATACGTTACCACATAGGTAAACGTCAAAATGAGTATGAGAACAAAAGCAAGGAGTGAGACAACTGTGAGAAGAATAACCATTTTTTACTCGAAGGAATGATTTTGGATAAATATAGCTGTCTCTCTATGATTTTATACCGACGTAAAGATATTTTTTACAAGGTAAAGGTCTTATTTTCAGTTATCTAAAGCAATGACTCATCTTTGTCATAGGCAATCACATCCTTAAAGGTAATGCATTTATTCGGACTCAAGAGAGAGAGAAGTCTATTTATAGCAGCTTCACCCTGCCCTGATATGCTCTTTGAGAATTCATTGACATAAGTTCTAATGTGATCATCAACAACAGCTTGATCATCAATCTGAGCTTTCTCACGAATAAAGGCATCCGCAACACCCAGCCTTGCCTCGGCATAGAGAATACTTTTCACTATCCAGTGATCAATCTCTTGAGCCTCAGATACCCGTTCTTTTTTAAGGGCAATACCACCGAGTGGTATAGGAAGCGCCGTTGACTCTTCCCAATAGGCCCCTAAATCTACCAATTGACTCAACCCATCACGCTCATAGGTAAAGCGACTTTCATGGATTACAACTCCTTGCAGCTCCTTATGAGTCAATAGTTTTTTATACAGGGTGTCAAAAAATTCATACTCAATCTGAGGTGCTGTCGCATAGGTATTGCTAAACCAAAAATGAAACAATGCAGCTGCAGTTGTTTCTTTCCCAGGAAGAACCACTGGTGTTTGAGGGTCAAATGCTGTTTCACTCCCTTTTAAAAGAAGTGGCCCACATCCATAGCCCATTGCCCCACCAGAATAGAGGAGTTTATAGTGATTCATTACTGATGGAAGGGCGCCATACGAGAATTTAATAAGGTCGAGTTCGCCACTCCGAGCTTTTTCATTAAGGGTTTGGACATCGTGAAATACAACCTCAAAGGTATACGGACACCCTTTAAGGCGATTATGTATGAGGGCCTCAAATATAAACGTATCATTGGGGCACGGTGATATTCCTAAGGTGATCAGTTTACGTTGCATAGTCTTCAAACACCTTTCCTAGTGCTATGAGAGCACCATCTATATCCCAAGAAGACGTGTCTCGATCTGTGGCTCGATTTGAGATAGCCCGAATTTGAATTGCAGGGAGAGCAAATCGCTCTGCAAACATATAGCAGGCCGCCCCTTCCATAGACTCAACTGCAGCGTTACACAACTGTTCTCGTTGAAGTGCGGTCTGTTCAGTACCCGTACAGCAATGAACGGTCGCTCCCGTTACTCGTCTCAGACTATTCTGCACATACTTCTCAAGAAGTACACCATCAGCTTCAAAAATCTCATCTTCTACGAGCCCCATTTGAGAGAGTGATATAAAACCCTCAGCGGTCTCTGCTCCGAGATCGCCAAAACAGTCTCGTTCTACCACAATGACGTCTCTGACTGACAATCCAGAATTTGGATACGCACCCGCAATACCCACTTGAATAATTTCAGAAATTGCATGTTCTTGACAGAGCATAGACAATTGGAGCGCTGTTGCCACCGGCCCAATACCAGTCACAGCATAAAGCGTATCTCCCACAATAAGCTCACCAGAACAAGCCAAAGCTTCTTCATCCACATGAGTGGGGACTACTGCAATTAACTCTTTTATAGTTGCAGCACAAATCAATCTTTTTGCCGATTCTTCCATTGTTTATCTAATAAATTGATGGTATACTCCAAATGTATTAAATCAACTCACCCATGGCGAGCAAAAGAAGTAGTATGGAAGAAGACTCAACATATAGCTTTATATATACATTCTATTTTGATGATGGTAAAAAGTACCACTTTAAAATTGCCATATTAAAAGAAGATGTGAGTCTCATAGCACCTCCGCGAACTGACTTCCCGGCATGGACCGAACTCAATAATTGTAAATGCCCCAACTGCCCCCTTAATGAAAATGAAGTAACTCATTGCCCTATGGCAGTAAGTATTATTGATGTTGTCGAGACCTTTAATGACGTATACTCTTATGAAGAAGTCTCTGTCACCGTCACCACCCCCGATCGAACCTATATGAAAAAAGCAGGGATCCAAGAAGGTCTCAGTTCTATCATGGGCCTCTATATGGCAACGAGTGGATGCCCCAATCTAAAGAAATTACGCCCCATGGCAGCCTATCATCTCCCCTTTGCGTCTCTTGATGATACCATTTACCGCGTCCTCTCTATGTATGCTCTCGCACAGTTGTTAAAAAACCGCAAGAACGAAACATTTAATAATGACTTTACTGAGCTCACTGAGCTCTATGAAAATATTAGAATTGTCAATATGCAGTTTTGTGAAAGACTCCGTGGTATGCTACAGAAAGACGCCAATGTTAATGCGGTGGTGATACTGAATAATTTTGCGGAGTTTGTCCCATTCTCAATCAGTGAGGATATGCTCGAGAACTTAGAGAAACAATTTGCTGATTTCTTCTAATAATCCACGATTACGCCCCCTAATCTGACCACTCATAATCTTTTTTAAATCTTTTTTACATTTTGGGCCGAAAAAGGTTTACAGTTATTCCAGGGTTATATATATTTGACCTCACAGCGCGGGATGGAGCAGTCAGGTAGCTCGTTGGGCTCATAACCCAAAGGCCACAGGTTCAAATCCTGTTCCCGCTATAAAACAAAAAAAGCCACTCAATAGAGTGGCTTTTTTTGTTTATCCGTGTATCCGTATGCAAGCATGGGAACAGGTTCATATAAGCACGACTCAGGGCGCTTGACCGAGCAGCTCATGTAATGAGCGACCAGGTACCCGGGAGTGATTATCACTCGACACCCGTGGCGAGCCCGAAGGGTGAATATTTTCAGAAAGAAAATGTGAATAAATCCTGTGAGTAATGAGTACGGTCTTTCCCTTATACTGTTTTTTCTTTTTCCTTTAGACATCCCTACTTCTTCGAAATCATTGCAACCGCAAGGTCAAAGCTAAACTCTTTATATTGAAAAGGGATGACCATTGCCATAACATCTTTTGCATCTGATATGGTATGTTTCTTTCCTGTTATAACTGACGGTAGAGAGATTTGAACATTCAAGTCCTGCAAATATTTTTTTGCATATCCCGCAATAATATTTGCGAGCTCCCCTACTGCATCGGTCAAATTTTCATCGAGTTTGGTTACGGGTTCTCCCACAAATTCAGAGACAACATCGAAAGCACACTCCTGCGGAAAACTTAAAGAGACCGCTCCTTTCGCGTCGCCTGAGAGACCAATAATACCCGAGATATCATGAGTCGTACTCGAATTATCTTTAAGGTGAATTTTTCCAGGTTTAATGGTACTATTCACCATTGTCTCAAAAGTGTATATCGTCGCTTTAATAAATGGATTTACATGCTCTACGTTGACCATACTACCGCACTATTTTGATCCTATCACCTCAATTATCCTATTAATCCATTAAATAAAGTTCATTTTATGTCTAGAAATTGCATAAATCTTTAAAAGTGGCACCCTCAGGACTCCCAAAAAACCACAATTTGGCTATTTTTTACCAACACCACCATAAGGAGAATCCCGTGCTACGAGTTATATTACCTCTGGTATGTGCAGGAATGGTTTATGCGCAAAGTGCATCACCATCTATAACGTTTGATAATGGGCAAAATCAAACACCTACTGCAAGCACCGAAGTACCCACCCTTCCCAAATTTGAACCCGGTTTTGCGACAGACCAAGATCTTGAAAAAGTAGCTCAGTTTATTGCAGAACACCCTGAGACGTATCCTGATGCTGTGAGTGCAAAAAATGCATTTGTCGAAGCGGGTATTACCGACCTGGCTGCAGCAAAACTTGCATACATCAAATTCAGAGAAGCATACGACAAAATGCAAGCGAAGAAAGCTAAAGAAGAAAAGCGTATCGCTGATGCACAAAAACAGTCGAGTAACTCTTACGATCCCTACTCTCCTAATAACAGTATGGTAGAACCTCTCTCTTCAAGTTCAACAACTGTAGAACAACAATCTCCTGGAGCTCCTGAGACTCCTGTTGTTGCAGAAGAATCAACAGTACCGCTCTCAAGTAGTGCGACTGAGACTGCTACTGCAGCTCCAGCAGCAAAAGAACCTACAGCTACAGAAGAGAGTGCTCAAGCAGGCTTCAGCTTTAACAATAGTCTTTCTATGGCATTTGTTACGGTCAATGGCAAAGATCAACCACGAATTGCTTGGATGCCAGAATTTACCATTGGGAACTTTGGTATTAAATTTGATATCTCTTTCTATTTACGCAATGGTTCTCCGTCTGGTCAAGGATGGGAGTTTGATAACAACACCGAAATCAGAAATACCATCTACGACAAGATCTACTACATCCGATATAATCAACCGGGTGATATGTTTTATATCAAAGCAGGAGCAATAGAAGCTATCACTATGGACCCTGCTGCACTCCTTACATCTAACTGGGGTAATGTTGCACAGTATCCAGGAAGAAAGCTCCTTGGTGTACATCTCCAACTTAACAGACTTCTTGGTCCTATAGCACTTAATGTTGAAGCGGCAACAAACTCTGTAGAAGATTGGCAAAATGGTGGGGGTGTTGTAGCATCACGTGCTTCATTTACCCCTCTTGGCTTTCTATCCCTCCCTATTATAAAGGACTTTAGATTGGGGGGAACTTTTGTTGGAGATTACAACCAATATGCAGGCCTTAAGGATAGCGATCAAGATGGATGTCCAGACAAAGTAGACCAACAAGACGATAACGCTTCGGTTTGTTTACAACAACCTAACTCTATTAAAGAAAATCTCATTTTCCCAGTATATTGGAGTGACATTTTAAAAGACCAATTTGTTAATGAATACAAAGCAGTAGATAGTCGTCAATCTGATTCTCTCAAAGGTGAATTTGCTGATGACCCTTTTAGACTCATCGCTTTTGACGCATTTTTACCAGTTATATCTACCTCAGTTCTCTCTCTTGATTTATACAGTGAATTTGCTACTACCCTTTGGGCATCAAACAACGCCTTTTCACAAGACTATGGTATTGTGCCCCTCGGAAGTAGAATGCACTTTGGCATTGTCGATTTGGGACTTGAGTATCGTTTCTTTCATGGTAAATTTAACGCAGGTCATTTTGATGCAAACTACGAAATCCAACGAATACTCCAAGACGATAACACCAATCAATATGAGACGAAAGAGGCTGCATACTGGTCTGAAGACTTTGGCAAAAGACACGGAATATTTAGCTCGCTGGATGTCGATCTAGGTGTTGTGGCTATATTAGGTGGTAACTATCAGCACCTCATTAGTGATAGAAAAGACGAACGCTACGATCGATCATATAGAGCCCACCTTTCACTCGGTGAGTCTATTACTCAGTTCATTCCTAAAGTTCAATCAGCATCGGTGTTCTTTAATAAAAAACGCGTTGGTCAAGATAAAGGCCATGATGGGACTTGGCCTCGTGATGGATTCTTTCAGCTCTCCCAATACACCGATTGGGGTTTTCAGATGGCTTTTGATATGAATGGTATGAACCTTCAAGTGATAAGTTCATTTACCTACAAATATGAAGGTGCCGTACTTGTCTCTGATAACCAGTTTAGAGCAGAGACTCTCATAAGCTTTTAGACCCGTATTTTTCCAAATTTAAAGGCCGGTTTTATAACCGGCCTTTTTTGTTTGTCAGACTTAATAAATAAATAAATAAATATCAATTTATATCAAACAGTGAAAAGTCATTCCCTTTTCTTCACCAAAATGGTAGAGTATAATTCAGGAGACAATGATGAAATTGACTGAATTACTCTATAAAAAAGATGGTGTACATAAAACAATTGAGAATGTTATCTCAACAAGTGAACTTCTTGAAGAGATCATTAAGGTCAAACAGTCTCGTATTACCACATTAGAGATTGCAGAAAAAAAACTTTTCGAGACCCAACACAAACTGCGCGACAGCATTGATAGCGAAAAGAGTCAACAGCAGCACTGCGAAGATCAATCCCTCATTTTACTAAAAAATGATGAAAAGAAAAAAGCATTTGCTCTGTTACGTTCGTCCATGAAACATGAGAAACAGACCATTACACTCATTGGGCAGCTTCAAAAAGTTACCCAAAATATTACAGATATTGCAATTGACATTCAAGCACTCAAAGATGAAGTGTACGAGCTCCATAGCGCTCAAAACTTACTCCAAAAAGAGAAACAGTCGACCATTACTGTTCCTGACCTCACCAGTGCTATAGAGAATTACAAGTCACCGTTTACCTCGACTACCGCAAGAAAAGTTGACGAACTCATTCATCAACTTGAGCTGACCTTTTCACAGGAACATCACAGTATCGAGACCCAACTTCATTACGATGAAGTAGAAGCGTATATCGAATCTATACGCGCAAAAATTTCTTAATATTTTTTAGTATCCAATTAAAGAACCTTTGGTTCCTGTAATTGGATACTATTGAAATTTAATTGGAAGGCTCAAATTTTATCCAGTCGAGATTTATGCCATCGCCATCAAATACCACTGCCACTTTGTAGTTCTTTGTTTGACTCACAGTAAAGCTCGTTGAAAGAGCATCATTGAAGGTTTCATATTTACTACCAGCACCAAAATTCCACGTTGAATAATAAAGAATAGTCGTTAAAATTTCTTGATCATCAAGCCTGAGTATTACCCCCTTATTCCCATTTGCCCAACTAGCATAACGCATACGTAGTTGATAGGTCCCGGCCTGCAATGGGACATCATACCAATCAATCCAAGCTCCATCTGTTACATACCCCACATACGACGGGACCGTCCCTGCGACTTGTAGACCACTACTCATTACGGTGTTATTTTCGGCTTCTAGGAGTTTCGTAGCGCCACTTCCCCCACTCCCTCCATCATCGTCTCCAGGAGTATACCCGTTATCAGTATAGGTAATATGGACGTTATCAACCATATATGAAAAAGGGCCTCCTTGATTGTTATAAATATTAAACGGCACGACCATGTTCTTTAAATCAATTCCGGTAAAATCAGAAAGAGATATTCCAATTTCTTGCCAAGTATCATCTGCAACAAAACCATAATCTCGGAGCCAAGCCCATGCACTTCCATGCCCAGGTTGCCCATCGGGTGCCCCCCACTCAACTTTAACCCCTAGATCTGGGTTACTACTCCGTGCCCAAAAGCGCAGAACCGCATTTGACATATGATTTAAATCAACCGGAGTATCATATCGAATAGATAATCCCCCTTTATCTGAACAGTTTGCAAGCAGAGCATTAGATCCCTGCAGCTCATTCGATTTTACCGAAACCAAACAATCCCACCACTGATATAGTTTACCACCATCGTTTGTAATATCGTCATCAAGAGCGCCATCATCAGTAAAAACATTATATCCATCAATATTTATCTCAACCGGTATGAAATTCCATTTCTGTTCTGTAGCATAGTTATCATTGACCCCTTGGTTTGTAACTCTACACCCATTTACTTCGACACTCGTCCCTCTAACCTCTGGGGCAGAGTTCCACCCTTCAACACCATCGAGGTCCAGGCACGTGCCGGAGTTAGATACTGGTTGCACCCTAAAATAGCCATTCTCTGCATAACTAATATACCACTTTTGATTGAGTGCCCCCTGCCATGACCACTGATGTACATTGGGGCCACTATAATTTGATACATCAAGATATTTATTTGAATGTGCGTTACGCAAGATGAACCGGCCATTCTTCAAATAATTAACGACCCAATTTTGTGAATTTGAACCATTACAATCCCATTGTATAATATTCGCTCCATTTGAGGTAGATGGACCTTGAATCCCAATGCAATAGTGTGATCGGTTATTAACCAGACGATAAATTCCTGGGATAATTTCTGTACGCGTATAGGCAACAACAAGCTCCCACTCTTGCCATGTAGATAAATTACATGAGCGAGTTTCTATATTTGCACCAGCATTACTCCCCAGGGGCTGTACGCATCGACTGTTATCATATTGTGATTTAATTTGATAAAACCCCGAAGTAGAACCAGGCTCTATTCTCCACCTTTGGGCCTTACCCCCTGCAGAAGTTCCCCACTGTTGAACATTGTTTGAGGTACCTGCACCTTCTAAATCAACTACCTTCCCCGAAACAATACTTTTAAGCTCCCATTTCCCATTACCCAGTTGTGTAGCTTGCCATTGTTGTGCTTGAGAATAGTTACAGTCCCATTGTTGAATATTTACCCCATTTGCAGTACCTTGTGCCGTTACATCCATACATTTTCCGGTTCGCTTATTAACAAATTGATATGCGGTCTCTAAGACCCCATGATATGTGGGGTCTTCAGGGGCTGCTGCTGCGGCACTCGAAACGGTAAATGCCGTATAACCCGTATTAGATGAGACAGCTGGTGGTTCACAATTTAAAATAATATTGGTATAGGCTGTAACGATACCATCATCACCACAATCCATTGAATAGGTCACTAAGTGGTTTACATTAGCGGCATTAGTCGGATTATTCAGAATCGAATTAATCGTTGTTTCAATGTCGTCTGGCGACGTTGTAATAGTTTCAGCGCAGTTCGAAATATCACCTGCTTTAGTTTTGGTAATCCGTGCATCAAGGTCTGCCCACGTTGTACCATTGTTACATTCTGCACCCGCTATTGAGATTACTGGAGGATTTGTTAAAAGCTGCGGGGGCACCCCTTCTAAGACCAAATCATCATTGGATGCAGGTACAGAAGTAACACTGTAGCTCCCCAACCGCTCCAATACCAATTGATCTGCAATTGCTTGTACTACCATAACGGGATTACCACAAGCAGCTATTTGTGCATCAGTCTGAGTTGCCTCATAAGCAAAATTGAGCTTCATGACGTTACTTACAACCGTAGGGTTATATTGTATCACTTGCTTTCCATCAGCACAGGTTTGATAACTTTTTGTCGGATCACTCTTACACGATTGAGTCGCCCAATGAAAGCCACCCGAAGTATTCAATGTCGTCGGTGTATTGTTTTCATCATCAATGAATATTGAGCCCGAAATAGTATCTTTTTGATCATTCTGTGCAAAATACATTGTTGCCGATGTGGTAGCAACAAACACATAATTACCATACCCCGCATCGTATTTGGTGTTGGTTTCTCTATTTTTCCATCCCTTAAGTACTCCAATATAAGGTCCTGCTCTATGTTGATTTGATACGAATGTCTCATCATTATAAAATATTTTTCGGCCTGTTAATTGCAATTGATTAGTATTTTCAAATATCGCGAGCACTTGAATCGTTTTAGAGGTACGAGGAAAATTATTGGTCACATTCAACGCGGTAACATCAACATTACCTGTAAAATAGAACACCATGTTATTACTTAAAATTTCGTGTGCATCTTTTACATCTTCATCGGCCCACTTTGCACCTTGACTTTCAGTTGTTTTGTCAAATTGAAGTACCGTATACCCTTGGAATAATCCAGGAGGGTTTTCTGCAATATCATTGAGTATTTTTGCAGTAATCACCTTACACTCAGTTGCAGTGTATTTCACATTAGTAGAACTATTTTTAGTATCAGTACAGGTTGCAAAATACTCATGAGCATTCGCACTAATTTGTGTCGTACTAATAGTGACACTATCAGGGTCCTCTGCATCAGCAAATTCATTCAAATCACCACTATAAGTACCAGAGGCTATATCAAGGCCATCTCCACAGACATCAAATTCCACTGATTGAAATTTAAACTCAGAGGTCGGTTTTTTGTTGCCATTTAAATCGTAGAGACCACAACCAGGATAGCTCGCACTCATAGCCTTACCCTTCATATACATATCCCCCCCAATTTCAAAATGACCATGAAAATTATTCTGATCCCCTCCAATTGCCATATTGAATGTATTAACAAAATTCCCCTCAATTCTGAGTCTCCCATTCCAACAGAAAACCCCATTATTCACAAAGTCCCCCTGTATTTCTACATCAGCAGAACTACAATCTATTTTTGCACCATTAAAAAAGGCATAATTAAACGTCCCCGATAAACAGTTCGACTGTCCTACCGATTCAAAACCTGATACATTGTATCCAACATTTTTGATTTGTCGGCTCCCATTAGCCCCATACGCATCAATATTAAAGAGAAATTCGTAAGTATTATTATTCACTTTTTTAAATGATACAATCTTCATGTTAGCCCCAATCTGACCCCCAATAATTGCACTTGCATCAACGGCCGCTGTCTTACCAGCCAATTGATAGTTCAACATATACTGGATCACCCCCACAACGTCATCAGGTTTATGGGTCAACCAACTTTCTGTCTGGGCTATTGCATTTTTCATACTCAGCTCTGCTGTTTGAGCAAGTACTCTACTACCACTTCGTTGATTTTCTGTCGAGAGATAGTTGTAGACAGTAGTCGTTGCAATGGTCGCCAATAGAATTATGGATAGCACTAATATTATAGAAAATCCATGTTCTTTGGTAGTGAGGGATCGATTACTCATAGTTATTACTCCTATAACCCATTATTGGGTGTTGCAACAATTCTGCTGTATTGTCGCGTTACTCCATCGATTGTAACACCGAGGAGGATTTTAAAACCTTTCACATATTTTTTTGAGTCTGTAGCAATGTCATTGGTTTGCCAACTGTATGAACCAGTATTGGATTCAAAAAATGATACATCAGAGAGTGTCATCTGTATATCTGCGGGAAGCCCTGGCATTGTAAAAGTAAAGTAAAGTTGAGGTTTAGCTACAACGTCCTCAGAAGGGATAAAGGTAAATATTCGTTGATGAGTTGCGCTGCCACTCCCCGGATAAAAGCTTTTAATATAAGTACCGGGTACAAGGGTGTTGTTATTTTTAACCAGCCGTATTGCTAACTTATCCGTACCCTTTGAGAAATTTTGAAAAAAGGTGCTATTAAACGATGTGTGCATTTGTAAACTATAGGTTCTCCCTGCTGTCAGTTGCGCAGCAGGACAAATATCAACTAAATACGTATTCATCGAAAACCCCGTAATAGCCACTGTAGCATTATTAGCATTGAGTACTTGTGTTGCATTATCATCGACGGTAATGGCCCCACTCTGTACCCCCGTTGTTTGGAATATAGGATTAGCGAGAGACACTGGATTCACATTGAGTCCTGGATCCACTTTAAAGGTCGAGACATTATCTGCAATGGTCATCACCTTACTCCCCACAAGTACTGCTCCGGTAAGGCTCAATTGGCGTATCGTCCGTGAGAGTGTTCCATTGAGCACTCCATAGGTAACACTTTCTATGTGAGTTGCTAATCCATCATCATTTTGAATCGTTGTCTTAAACTGTAATTTATCATATTGAGCATTCGCATTATTATTATTGTCACTATTATTATTCAAGATATATGAGGATGAATCGTTGGGGATATTCAAAAGATTGATATACGTTTGATCTACCACAGCCATTGCCCCACCTGCGAGATTCATCTTGTTCCCCATTCTCTCAACATCTTCAACCACGTACATAAATGCCTCACCCACTCCCTGAAGTGCATCAATTTTATCGCGTGATGCTTTACTAAAGGTCACACTATCGAGAAACACCCTACTTGCAAGTGTAGCGATTATGGCCGTGATAAAGAGATAGACCATCAACTCAATTAATGTAAACCCTTTACTATTCATCGTTAGTTTACCGTTATATTAAAGGTCAGTGTATGAGGTGTTGCTCCAGTTTGCCACTGAGATTCAACGCGTATATCGTGAGTTTTTACAATGATATTCCCCAACTGATCATTTCCAGTCGTTGTATTTTCAATCACATACTGCACTCTCACATTCTTATTAATTGTAATTCCTTCTGCTGTCACAATACTTTGAGTAAAATTTCGAATCCCAGGGTTATTTGCAGTTGCACCAACAATAGCAGGAGCCCCCACTAAACGCAATGAGTCCATAACTTCTTGTGCTGCAACCATTGCATAATTTCGTCCCTCTAAGTTTGATAACACTTTTCTATTACCCAACTGCATAATATGAAGAGCACTAAATGTGAGTGAAAGTAAAAACAAGGCAACGAGAACCTCTATCAGTCCTGCTCCCCGTTCTCTCTGCTCTTCTGTGCTATTCATCATTGCCAACCTCCACCACTGTTTGTAAAGAGTAGTGGCCGTACATCAAGGCCATTCTTTACGACAGCCATCTGATGCCCTCCCCCCCCTTGCTGAGCAATGGTTACACATCCTTCTGGTAGTGGGCTTCCTATAGTATTAACCACGGGGATGCATGATCCTGCCTGCCATCCATTGACATTCACATTACATAAAGCACATCCGGTACATCCGACCGTAAAAGCGAGTGTACTCGTATTAGAACCAAGAAGGTTTGTTTGCACCACTTTAGCCATATCACACGAGGTGCTATCATGCAGTCGAAACGTGTTACTTCCCGGGGTATAACTGATAGAGTAATTTTTCATGGCGTCTTCTTTGGTTTTGGCTGTCACATATTTTAAGAAACTCCAAAACTGAGTGCCTCCAGATTCGACATTTGCATTATCAATACTGGTACTAAACGAGACCGTCGCCATCGTCGCAATAATGCCAATGATTACAATCACCGTTATAAGTTCCAAAAAAGTGAATCCATTTTTTTTCATCTTAATGCCATCGCCATAGAATCATCATTTAATATAAATTATTATTTACATTAAAATTTGAATACAAAATAAAAGCCATACTACCTCAAATTATAGCCTTAAAAAGCTCTAAAAACCACTTTTCTATTGGTTTCCTTAGGACAATATCACTCTTTTGGATACATTATATCTATGGCGACTGTATCCATATACAACTATCTAAATTATAGGGACTACCTAAGGGACTACTATAATTTGAATAAACGTGTTAACAAAAAATTTTCTTATCGCTATTTTTTGCATAAAGCGGGGATACAGTCGCCAGTTTTTTATCAGCAGGTGATTCAAGGCAAACGAAACCTCACCGCAAGTACTCGTGACAAATTTCTTAAGGTAATGGAGTTGGGGCATGATCAAGCCACCTATTTTAAATACCTCATCGAATTTAACCAAGCTAAAACCAGCGGTGATAAGCAGAAATCCTATCAGCAGTTGCTGAAAATGGGTCATTTTGTTGACCCAACGATACTCGGTAAAGATTTTTACGTTTTTTATAAACAGTGGTACAATGAATCGATACGTGAACTCATCTGTATGCAACCCTTTACGAGCTACAGTGAACTTGCAAAAGTCCTCACTCCACATATTACCCCGAAACAAGCCGAAAATGCGGTTTCCCTTCTTCTTAAATTAGGGCTCATTGAACAAGAGGGCACACACTTTACTCTTGTGGACGAAATTATAAAGAGTGGCCCCGATGTACACTCTATGTCTATTCGCGCCCATAATAAAAAGATGCTCGAGTTAGGAGCTCAATCGATTGATCGAGATGGCACCGATATACGTAATATTTCGGGTATTACCATGGGAGTCTCACAGGCCGCCTATGAGAAAATTAGTGAAGAGATAGAATATCTCTACCACAAAATCTCAGCAATTATCGATAGTGACACAGAGCCAAACCGGCTCTACCACCTCAATACAACACTTTTCCCCCTTTCTCAACCTATTAAACCTCCTGATGGAGGTAACACATGATACGAAAGTTAATTATTCCAGCATTACTCTTCATGGGAGTAGTTGCTCTATTAAGTCTCGTGATACTGCACTCTCAACAAAAGAGCACAGCAATTTCTGGTGGTTCTATCACCGGCAACGAAGTGACAGCTGAACCAGTCCCCCTTAAGCTTATGGTTCCCGATACCCTTCCTCACAACGCCATTATGCGCGATTCTGCTCCAATAAGTAGAGACTCCTTAGCAAATTAATCATCTCATACGGTACTCCACCCATACTCCCATGTTTTTGCTATTTTTAGGCTCAAACAGCCTCAATTATGGTTTTTCTTTGAAACACTTTTTACTCTACTTCTTTTTGATTCTATCTTCACTAGCCCACAATAGCTATGCTTTAGACGTTAATATCAATTCAAAATTCCTCTCGCGACAGTTAAAAAAGACGAAAAACATAAAAACCTCTGTTAAGAATAGAGTTAACAAGAAAATCAACCAGAAACTATCCCTCCCCGATTCTATAACAATTAAGCTTGAAGGCTCACAACCTATTGCCCCTGTTCCCAACCCAATTTATACAGCACAAGACTCAGCGATATGTATGGATTTTTTACAAGTAGAACCAGAAAAACACGATTCTACTGTTCAAAAAGGACTTCAAGATAGCCTAAGCCTATCAAAAGACACCATCGCGAACAGCGATACCACTCAGACCGGTCTCACCACTGCAAATGACTCTCTATCAACAGCTTCTAATCCATCACACGATTTGCTCCCGATCCCTACAGCCCAAAATGATTCACTCAAAGGCGACTCCCTATCGTACGATTCCCTTGCCACACCAGACTCTCTTACAGCGCTATCGAATGATTCAACAAATGCTTTACTCGTTGATTCTACTGCACAAATCCAGAGCATGCTCCCCACAGACTCAGCCGCCCGTATCTCTACCTGTCAACAACTGCTTGGTATAGAACCCGTTCCTCTTATCTCAGACTCATTAGCCCAATATCTATTTTCCTCAGCATTTACCACTGACCCTAAAAGCCCCGCTCATACAGCGCGCCCTCATAGCACCCTCTATCCTATTGAATACGAGTACCATGGTCACAAAGCGGAAGTCCGTAGTGGCGCCACCATTCTCGGAGTCACCGGACTCAAGATGATGAATGGGCACACCATGTCATATACTCACTACCCGCTCAAGCTTGCAGGTATTTGGGCTCGATCAGACTTTAACTACGACCCATCAACTCTCAATCTCAATAGTGAAAACGGCATCCTTACTCCCGACCCTGCCATTACACTCCTCGACACACCTGTTGTAAAAGTCAACTGGCTGAGAGGCCCTGCTTCGAGTAGCCATTTTGATATTGAATTTCAGCGACAAGTGACCGACTCTATTCTCTTTGAGCTGTATGGTCGATCTAACTCAACTGACTCCACAGGCAATTGGAACTATGCCAATCAAACCCACCAATTTTACCTCTCAAGTGTCGGCTATCTTAACGGCATGATTCGCGACTCTTCCTCAATCCCCTTCTCGGGTCGTAACCTTAAAATAGACAACCAACTTTTTTCCCCAGCACTCACCTTTTTCTTACCGAACGTTCGGTTTAAAATCTATGCAAACCTCCTCTATGAATCTAGTGATGATGCCCCCAGTATCATGCCCGAAATAGATACCCTTACGAGCAATCGCTTCCTTCCTTCGAGCTACTCAGCCTACCACTACTCAACCAAAACTCGAGAGACCCGTCTGGGAGCAGCCCTTCAGGCAGATATCCTCGCCAGTCAACTCCACACAGAATTTTCATATACCGACTTAACGCACTCCTACGAACTACCTTCTGTACTCAATACAACCTATATACTCCCTGAAAGCAACGATATTACGCGCTACCCTTCTACAATTTTAGATGAGTATCGAGACTCATTAGGCTATGATGATTACGAACAAAATACATCAACTGAACAAGAGTTTTATTCTATAAGTGGAAGCATATCGCCCCACCATTCCTTGCTTCCCACTCTTCATTACGAGGGAGAGTACCGAGCCGTGAGCAACTACATTCCCAAATTATCTATACGGCGGGACGCCCCAGGGCACCTGAGTCAATATAGTGAACTCACTTACCTCGAACACACTCTCGACCTATTCCAAAAGGTAACCCAACGCATCCAAGCAGGGTATTCACGATCTGTATCTCAAGGTTCTACCCATTACGCTCCAGCAGTAACCTATGACCTCACGATTGTTAATCAACCCACGGCTCCCTTTGCCACCTTTCACGGTTTCTACCAGAGATACGACAAGGTTCCCGATGTGAGTCAAAAATACTTTTACAACAGTGCCCGTCTTAAATACCCCAATGAAAAGCTCCTCCCCGAGGAGATTCAGGTTGCTTCAGGCCGGGTTGACCTTACAGCATTTGACGTTAAGCTTAGTGGTGGGTTACGAGGTGAATTTGTCCGTAATTATATTGGTTCATCGGTTTGGGATACTGACAGATTAGATTCAACTATCACTACTTCGATTAAATATGATGACAATAATATTCCTATAGAAATTCCTGATTACGATGTCATAGGAGATTCAATTAAGCTCAATCCCAACGATAGTACTCAAAAAATGGTAACCGCCTATGATAGTATTGTTAAAGAAACAGCCCACGACTCCATAGTATTCACCCCAAAGAATTACGAGTATGCCGAAACCGTTATTGCCCACATTGGTGCTGGTTTTTCTCTCGGCAACTGGGCCTTTTATCTCGAACGTCAGTGGCAACTTTCCAACTCCCTCTCAGGTGCCAGCCTCAAATCAACCATCGACAACTTATACCGCCGCAACTATAAAGGCTCCATCATCTGGTCCGATGTACTAGTCAATGACAAACTCGGTATCCAAGTGAAGTGGGAGTGGGAATGGTTTGGCGGCCGACATACATGGGCTCGGTCAAAAACAAAACAAGCTGAACAGGTATTTCTCGATCACTATCTCGTCAATGATTTTGAGACACGGCTCAAGATTTCAGATTTCCAGATCTATATACGGATCGACAACATGAATCACTCTATCTATGATACTGATGTTGGCTATAGCCCTTGGGGAATCACCTTCAAGTACGGTGTACAGTGGAACTTCAAAGGGTAATGACCCATAAAAAAGGCTTCCCCAATGAGAAGCCTTACAATTAATAGAACACGATACTCTTATAAATACTCACTGAGTACCTCAGGACTCACTTATTTTGACATTGCCGCATAGACCTGTGCATACATGTAGATCTGTTTGAGCATAGAAGCAAACCCATTAGCACGGGTTGCAGAAAGTGCTACTGTCAGACCAATCTCTTGAAAAAATGCTGGATCAGCTGATAGTATATCTTTTGGCGTTTGTCCGTCATAGAGTCGGTGGGCAAGCGAAGCAAGACCTCGAACAATTAAGGGTGACTCTCCACCAGAATCGGTATCAATAAAGAGCTGTAATGCCCCATCTTCAAATTTTGGAATAAGAAAGAGACGAGTTGCACACCCTTTTACCAAAAATTTTTCCTCTTTGAGTGACTCATCAATAGCCTGGTGACTCCGCGCCAATCCAATCACATGTTTCCATTTGTGATCATTATCAGGGAGGGCATCAAATTCTTTTTTAATTTCATCTTGAATTTCAGGTATTGTTCTCATGGAAGTCTCAGTATGTTGCTCTAATATGCGTAAAGATAGTAAAAACGTTAGTTCTATCAAAGTTTGTGTCTAATAGTAAGACATTTGAGACACAGTATGAAATATATAAAGAATAAGCACTAATTTAAGGTTTTCGTCGTCCACCTGGAAATACCATTACATCGTAATTACAAAGACTCCCTGACTTGACCTAAATCAAGCCAGGGCAGTCTCTTAAGGGACAATTATTGACTTGTCATTTGTCAGATTCTTCACATTAATTCCACCACCGAGGTCATAAATGTCATTTGCGACACCACCAAAAAACAACTCATCATCACCATCGAGAGGGTCATTCAATGTTGTAATTTTTTGTACTGAGATGTTATCTACTACTCCACCTTTTCCATTATCAGGGCCACGACCCACAATTTTTAAAGTATTAGTCTCTCCTGCCAAAACAGTAAATGTATCAGAGTAATTTTGTCGATTGCAACAAAAACTTCTCTATGGGATAATGTTGTAAAATCTGTTCCCTTTGGAAAGTGTCTTCTGAGTATTCAATTAAAATTCTCATTCTGACCACACTGATATGGACATCCAGGATCAGCAAAAAAGAAATCTGCACCTGTTAATTTTGAAATTGATGCATGAAAAGCAAATTCCTTCCCGCAGTCAGATGTTATTATTTCAAACGGGTGCCTTGACCTTCTAGCCATTTCAATGATTTTTTCTTAACAGCTTTTGCTGTTCGTACCTTTGTGAGAGCCCCGAAGGCAAAACAAGTTGCTTTATCTACAAGTGTTACTATTGCGCCCTTATGGTTTTCCCCAACAACCGTGTCTGCTTCGATATGCCCTATGTCAATACGCTTGTCAGCTCTTTTAGGCCGTTCTCTCATAGATCTTGCCGCTATTATCTTTCCTCGCTTGTCGTCTCCTCTATTACGCTTTTTACGATTACGACGTTTACTTGGGAGAAGCGGGTCTAAAGAATAGGATCCATTATAAATGATGGTATAAATTGATTCACACGATATTGAAATACCTTTTTCAATAAATGCCCTTACTGCAATAATATCTGGGGCAAACCTTGTTAGGTTTCTGATAACAAAGTCTATAATTACAGGACATTCTGTCTTTGGGCGTTGCCGTTTTTCAGACCTTCTTGTATCAGATAGGTGTTGAGCGAAATCAGCTGAATATACCACTCCATTTGAATTATTCTTCAATTCCAAATATAGGGATTTTCGGTTCCTTTTTAGCAAAGTAGCTATTTTGTTTTTTGGTAACCCTTCAAGTAAATATTCTTCAAACAATATTCGCTCTTCAAAAGTTATATTATGTAGGCTCATGTGGTCTTCCTGTTTTATAGCGTAGTAACTACAAAACTAACCTCTATGAGCAATTTTTTTAAATGGGGCAATTCAGATTAGAATTCGCCGAATTAAAAATTGATCAAAAGGAAATCATTTGTTTTTGCAAAATAAAAATTTAAATAATAATAATAATAATAATAATAATAATAATAATAATATCAAAATGTTTTGCTTTCCTTATGCTGGGGGAGGGGCTTCAATATTTAAAGATTGGCAAAAATATTTTTCTAAAGTAGATATACTGCCAATATGTTTGCCAGGTAGAGAACATAGGATAAATGAAAAACCATATAAAAAAATGAACAACTTAATTGATGACATATATAAAGAAATAAACGGTAATTTCAATCAGCCTTTTATGTTTTTTGGTCATTCGATGGGTACAAAAGTGATATTTGAATTGTTGTCTAGGTTATCACCATTTCAAATTGAAAACTGTATTCATGTATTCTTTTCTGCTAGTAAAGCTCCACATTTGTCACCTGATGAGGTTAGAGCGTTTGATTTACCTGAAGATTTGTTTACAATTAGAATGAAAGAATTAAATGGAATTCCAGAAGAATTGATAGAAAATAATGAATTTAGAAACTTTTTTTACCCCCTTATTAGAGCAGATATGGAATTGATAGAAACTTATGACCCACACAATATGGTGTTTAATTTACCATTCACATGTTTTGGTGGTAAAAAGGATAAAAAAGTTTCAGAACTTGATTTGTTAAGTTGGAAGAAGTATACCAATCATAAATTTAATATGAGAATGTATGAAGGAAATCATTTCTTTATCAATACAGAAAGTACACAATTAATAACTGATATTAAAGTTGATATTTCTAAATATTATAATAGATTTTGAGGTTTTGTACAAACTTACCGATCCAAGTATCGACGAATTTCAGGGTAGTTGACGCATTGTAATCCCCCCGAAAAACTGTTGATGTTATAAGTAGAATATTCTTACTAAATTTAAGAAAGGAGATTCTATGAAGAAATAAAAATACTCAGACAGCCAAATCATGGCCATATTACGTCAAGCAGAAGCTGGAACTAAGGCGCAAGAGCTTTGCCGTGAGTATGGTATGAAGAGCTATACGAAGCCTTGAACAGGTTATAGAATGGAGGGGTAAA
>JAOPTW010000092.1:0-3467 GCA_051532035.1 Fibrobacterales bacterium
TTTCTGACGGAAACCCTGCTGATGGAGGGACGTGGCAGTTGGTAGGAGATATTACTGACGATGGTACGAACTGGGAAGGTGCAGATATTTCTGGGTGTAGTTATTCCGACCCCTTTGCCCCTATATTATCAGGAGGAAATGTGTATTGGCGAACAGATAATGATACCGCAGAATACAAAATGGTATCAATTAGAGAAATTGACCCTCATTCTATGTTCCCAGTAAGTAGTAACGAAAGTAACGATATCAGCAACTCCTCCGATTTGACAATGTCCTCTTCTGCCATAACGAGTGATGCACTATCTTCTTCATTGTCGTTGTCATCGTCTTGGTCATCGTCATCGTCATCGTCATCATCATTATCTTCGTCGTCGTCACCATCTTCGTCATCTCTATCAAGTGCAGTACTATCATCTGATGAGCTAGAAACTAGGTTGCATGATGGCATCGGGTATACAACAGTACAGGGGCATACCTATTTCATTATGAATGCTATTGAAAATGAACTACTGGTAAACAACCTAAAAACCATGAATCCCCATTTATATATAAGTAGAGTTCTATCTGTACATGGAAAGGTTTTGTATAAAAATTCTATAGGAATGAATGGATCGGATAAATTAGATTTTTCTGTACCGGCAGGGTCATATGTTGTTGAGATGAAACCTAATCTAAAATAATTGAAGTAGGCTCGATACTCCCCTACTGACCCAAAATATTCGTTTCACGATGCTAATGAAGCCTTTCTATCTTGAGGTTGATTTGTGAATTCAGGTGGTAGTCTTTATAAATTAGCACTTGACTAAATTCTTTACTTTTTAAGATAGAACATCATACAACAGCAGTCCTTTATTGGGCTGCTGTTTTTTTTATATCTCAGTTAAATAACATAATGGATGACTACTCGGTCAATACAGTGCCTCAAACGAGGGTGCACCTATTTTTTACTCAATACACTGAGATCTCTATGCACTACCCCATTTGACCATTCTTAGTATGTGCATTTTTTGTACATAAGTATTAATATAATAGTATGACTGAAGCAAATAACCATTATTATGAATCATTCACCCGCACAATGTTTGCGGGGTGTACCAACAAGGCGCTCACGTCACTCGCAGACAGCCAAGTAAGTGAACGTGGTGAGAATGGAGATACCCTTGACTTGCGACTCGGTACTGCACTTGCTCTCAAGTGTCTCGCTCATAAAATAAAATATGAAGAATGTACCATCAGTGATTATGACCTGGCGCTCATTTATTATGGAGAAATTCTAAACAATCCAGACATATCATATGAGCGCGTCCAGCAGATCGTAGTAATTATGGCGCCCGTCTTTTCAAATTATGGCATACCTGCATCTTAAAATCAATTGTGGTATGTACCCTTCAATTGTCTTGTTTTTTCAGGTGCAATATCATATCATAAGATGGTAGAATATATAAACTTAGGAAGCCCTGTGAAGCATTCTGAAACCATAAATTTAAAAGCTATCAATGGGTGTGAACAGACAAAAGAAGATCTGCAATCACAAAGCAACGTATTGAAAGCAATTTTGGATACAATACCGTGCCATGTCTATATATTTGATTTTAGTACCCAAAGCAATGTTTTTTCATCTCAATTTCTTTGTTCTTTGTTGGGGTATACCGTTTATGAATTTCAGGAGTTTAGCAATAAGATTATTGAGACAATTCTTCATCCCGATGACATTGCAATTTTTAATGAGATAATAAAGAAAATTATGGTTGCCGATGATAATGAAGTTATTGAGGGAGAATACAGGTTTAAACATAAAGAAGGAAACTGGATTACTATTCATGATAGGGTTTCTGTTTTTACGAGAGCGTCGGATGGAAGCCCTTTACAAATAATTGGTTCTGCATTGGATGTCACTAAACGCAAAGTGGTTGAGAAAGAGCTAGAAGCCAGTGCAGCGATGCTGAATCGGGCAGAGAAAATTTCCCACATAGGTACTTGGGAATTGTGCCCTGCTACAATGGAGATTGTTTGGTCCGATGAACTTTACAATATCTTTGGCCTTCAGAAAACGAATCCAATGGATTTACTGAACCTGGCAATGGAAATGGTTCACCCCGATGATCGTAAACATGCCGCAGAAGTATCTCAAACCGCGATTGCTCAGAAGAAATCTTACAACGTTGAATACAGAGTTTTGCTTGCAGATAAGACGATTAGGAATGCAATAACAAGAGGCGAAGTGATTTGCGATTCCAAGGGTGACATCATAAAGGTAATCGGTACTGTACAAGACATTACTGAGAATAAACGAACGGAACAGGAACTGCAGAAAACCCAAAGGCTCGAGTCTTTGGGGTACCTTGCCGGTGGCATCGCGCACGATTTCAACAACCTTCTTGGCGGGATTTTCGGTAACATTGAGCTGGCAAAAAATGAAATAGACGGCAAGAGCCAGGCAGCCAAGTATCTTGACAAAAGTTTAGCGGTGCTCGACCGTACAAAAGACCTTACACAGCAGTTGCTGACCTTTTCGAAAGGAGGCGACCCACGAAAGTCCGTATTGGGAATCGAGTCTCTATTGGAAGAGTCCTGTGCAATTTCATTGAGCGGGTCCAATATCGAGTACGAAGTACTGACAGGCAAGAAAATAAAAGCCCTGGAAGCGGACCCCAATCAACTGAGCCAGGTCTTGAATAATATCCTTCTCAATGCGCGGCAGGCAATGCCGGACGGAGGGAAAGTCACTATTGCGACCGAAACCCAGCTCCTCTCTGAGAACCATGTTCCTGGTTTGTCGGCACGTGAGTACCTGAAAATCACCGTAAAAGATGGCGGCCTGGGAATCCCTGAGTCGCTGATCCACAAAGTATTCGATCCTTTCTTTTCTACCAAGCAGACTGGCTCGGGCCTCGGGTTGGCCACTTGCTATTCGATAATCCGTAAACATGCTGGTGCAATTACTATAGATTCGGAGATAGGCAAAGGAACAACCGTCAGCATTTATTTGCCAACTACAGATAGCACCGTGGAGCAAAAGGTTCAGGTCGATGCCAAACCCATTCAAATGGATGGTCGCATACTCGTCATGGACGATGAAGAAATGATGCGTGATGTTGCGAAAGGAATACTAGAGATGCTGGGTTTCGAGGTGGTATGCACCAGCGACGGTAAGGAAGCTGTTGAGGTTTACGAGGAATGTATGAAGACGGGAAAATCGTTTGATTGTGTTTTGCTTGATTTGACAATAGCTGGGGGCATTGGCGGGGAGCAGGCAATGTCTGAGATTCACAAGATAGACCCAAAGGCTCTGGGTATTGTGGCGAGCGGCTATGCAGATAGTCCGGTATTGGCCAATCCGGAAAAATACGAGTTTGCCGGAAAGATTGAAAAGCCATTTCAGATGACCGAGTTTGCTAAAGTATTTGAGAAAGTCCTCAAGAAGCAGTCAAAAGAATAAAGAAGCGAGGGTGTCAGGAATTTTGTGT
>JAOPTW010000093.1:0-14777 GCA_051532035.1 Fibrobacterales bacterium
ATGGTATTTATTACCTTCAATCTCGCTGGTATGAAAAACAATGGTCCTTTTAGTTATGTTAAAAATTTAGTACCTCATGGGGTACCTGCAGACATATTTGCAAATAAACGAATTGCAAGAGCTACTGTTTTTGTTACTAACCCAATAAGTTCAATTGGAAATAAAATAACTATCACTGGAAGAGGTACCCCATGAGGTACTAAATTTTTAACATAACTAAAAGGACCATTGTTTTTCATACCAGCGAGGTTGAAGGTAATAAATACCATTGCTGCCATTGCTGCTGTAAAATTTATGTTCGCTGTAGCTGTCGACATTCCTGGAATTAACCCGAGTAGGTTAAGTGCGAGAATAAAAAAGAAAAGTGTTAATATAAAAGGAAGCCATGCTTTTGCGTGTTTCTTACCAATATTTGGTATAACAACATCGTCGCGAATAAACTTTACTATCACTTCTATAGAGTGTCCAAATCTTGACTGAGGAACACCATTTGCATCTCGTTTTGTTGCAAGCCGCATAAGCACTAAAAGCACAATAAACGCTATACTCATCATAATTATATGTAAAGAAACTTGTATCTCGAATAACCCAAAAAATGAAATTTGATAAGGACTTAGGTCAGCCTGCAATCCCAGAAAACTCCAATGAGTTGAGTTTGCAACGTGATGTACTAAAAAGTCTCCGAGTGTTTCGGCCGAATAGACATTCCCCACACAAAATAAAATTGTAAGAAATAGGATGATTTTCTTCATGTACTTCTACTTTTCCTGGTTTGCACAAAAAATTTAATTTCAACTATTTGGTAAATCAAATAAGAAATTAAAAACGCTCCAATTAATTTAACAAAATGCACATTTTTTGTGCTGACTATATAATAAATAAAGACCCCATAAATAGTCAAGCGGATTCCAATCGAAATAAAAAAAAGATTCACAAATTTCTCAAACTGCTTATTGAAAGCAAAAAAGAGCCAAAATATGAGAATTGCATTCATTCCAGTAACAAAAGTTACACCAAAGTAGGTTCCGTAGCTATAAGTATTAGGGTACAGTTGATACATTATAAATGATAATATTGCATTAAGTACAACAATAGTTCCTGTGTATTTTGCACAAAAAGAAAACACAGAATTATTCATCATCATTTAGTTTTTTTACCAACACGTACAATTTGATGCCAATAATAACAAAGGAGCCGAGAGCTCCAAGTACTGTAAAGAGAGGAAATTTAAAAAGTTCAAGTTTGTTATCGAGCATATGCCCAAGATATGTCAATCCACAAACTGCAACAGCTATGAACCAACCAAGATTCATAACCTCTCCAATATGCTTATTTGCCATTCACAAGACTATCTGAGGTCCGCTCTTCGGTGTTATCTTTTTTTAAATTTTTGGCTGCAGGCTTTTCACCTTTTGTATCCATTGAACAATTCCCTCTAAACAAGGCACCCTCTACAATAACCAGCTCTTTAGTTGTAATATTTCCAAAAAGCTTTGAGTTTGCCTCAAGAACAACTTTTTCTTTAGCAATGACATCACCTTCAACAATTCCTGCTATTATAGCAGTATCAACAGTAACATCAGCCTCGATTCGACCTGTTGGTTCAACCACAAGGTTACCAGAAATCTGGAGTTTACCCTTGATTTTACCTGCAACTCTAATATCATTCTTTACAATTAACTCACCAGTAATTTCTGTTTGTGAGCTTAGGATTGTTATATACTTTGAACTATTCGCCATAATTATTCTCTATCTTTTTAATTAATAAAGTAATCTTCGGGATTTACTTTTAAACCATCTTTAATAACTTCGTAATGTAAGTGGGGCCCTGTAGTATTACCAGTCATTCCAACCATTCCTACATTTTGGCCTCGCTTCACAAAGTCACCTTTATTCACCACTATTCTATTTAAGTGAGCATACACTGTAGTAAATCCATCACCGTGTTTAATCTTTATAACTTTTCCAAAATCTTTTAATACTCCTGCAAATACTACTACACCTGGTGCTGTAGAGAAAACAGGGTCATTTAACAAAGCAGCAATATCTGTCCCTTGATGCTTTGCTTTATACTGCTGACTGATTATACCAATAACCGGTTTTACACTCGGTATATCATTTTCTTCAGCTGTTACATTATCCCCTTCTTTTGCAACTTTTGCAACAAACTTATCCAATTCACTCTGTGTAACTAAAATTGGTTGTTTTTCTTCATATACTTTTATCTCTTTCTCTAGCTGCCCATTAAGCATAACCTGAGTAATATTTTTAAGCTTTGACTCAACTAATAATATTTCGTCTAGATCATTTCGAATTGTTTTAAGGTGCTGATTCTCTTTCCATAACCGTTCATTTGCAGATTTCAGATTTTGGTTCATCACTAATTTTTCTACAATCAGAGACACATTAAACACCATTACACCCAAACCAATAAACATAAAAAAGCCAACCCAAAACGCAGCCTTTAGTGCCCAACGGGGAACCATATAGTCTTTAATCATTCCAGGGCCATCAGGAATAATCTGCACAATCATTTTTTTACTTTTGCTCATATTAATTCAGACCCATTTTTAATTATCTGAGTAATCCGTTCCAAATCTTCACTTCCTGTGAATGTAATAGAAATCTTGCCTTTTTTAGCATTGCCAGAAACATCTACACTAGTACCTAAAGCATATTCTAATTCTCGCTCAAAATTCACAACATTAGGATCTTTAATTTTTTCTTTTTTCGGTAACTTACTTCCGCTATTTTTGGCAACACTTTCAGTTTCTCTGACATTCAAACCACCTTCAATTATTTGCCTCGCCATAGCAATGGGGTCTTCAACATCTGAACCAAGTAGTGCACGCGCATGTCCCGCGGAGAGTTTTTCTTCTTTTATCCAAAGCTGAACTTCTTCAGGTAATTTTGTTAATCGCAATGTATTACTAACCGCAGAACGTGATTTACCAACTCTTTCAGCAACTTGCTCATGAGTATACGCATGCTCATTTATCAATTGCTCAAAAGCATGGGCTTCTTCTATTGGAGATAATTGTACCCGCTGTATATTTTCAATAAGTGCCACTTCAGCCATCTGCTTATCAGTGTACTTATCTTTAATTTCAGCTTTTATGGAATACTTACCAAGCTTCTGATGAGCCCGAAACCGTCGTTCACCTAGAACAATTTGAAAACCATCTTCATGTTTCCGAACAACTATAGGCGATAATAGTCCATGTTGGTCAATAGTTTTTGCTAATTCATCAATCTCTTCATCGTCAAAAACTTCACGTGGCTGAAATGGGTTTGGTGTGATTTTATTCAAGGGAACTTCTTCAACCCTAGAAATACTCCCATCTTCACTCTCAATTACTTGGTGGTCATTAAAGAGTGCCTTTAAGCCTCTTCCTAATTTTTGTGGTGGAGCCTTCTTAGAACTCATGTAGCATCTCCATTCATTTGCAACAATTCTTCAGCTAAATCCATATACCTTTTAGATCCTGCACTCACAATATCGTATAAAAGAATTGGCTTTCCAAACGAAGGAGCCTCACTCAATTTAACATTGCGCGGAATTACCGTCTCAAACACCTTTTCTGAAAAATCATTACGAACTTCCTCTGCTACTTGCTTCGAGAGAGTTAAACGAGAATCATACATCGTTAGTAATGCTCCCTCAATTCTTAACTCACTATTTAAAGATTTTTGCACCAATCTAATGGTGTTCGAAAGTTCAGCCAAACCCTGAAGCGCATAATATTCACATTGTATCGGTATAATGACACTCTGAGCACATGTCAAAACATTAATTGTCAACCATCCCAACGATGGTGGTGAATCTACGATTATATAGTCAAAATAATCATTGAGCATTTTTAATACAGTGTCAAGTCTTCTTTCACGATTAAGAGCGTTAACTAACTCTGTTTCTAACCCTGCCAAATTTGGTGTTGAAGGAAGTACTTTAAGATACTCCATTTCAGTATCTTGAATACTTGCACCTAATAATTCTTCAGTCAGCTCCTCAGGATTTCCCGCAGCAGTTAGAAGTGTATAGACATCAACATCATGATAATCAAAAACACCTACACCTTGAGAAGCATTACCCTGTGGGTCCATATCAACAAGTAGAACTCTTTTTTCTAGCGCAGAAAGACCTGCAGCAAGGTTCACCGCGGAAGTTGTTTTCCCGACGCCACCCTTTTGATTACATATTGCTATTACTTTTGCCATACTCTCATTTATTTTGTAACAGAAACAATATAGTAGTTTTTTTCACCACTTGCCTGTGCATATTTAAAGTTTTCTACCATCATTTCAAAAAACTCTTGTTCGTTACATTTTTCTGTCTTATACCCTATATATGAGCCGCCTTTTTTTAAAAAAGGAACAGCCCTTGATACATCGTCCTGTATATTACCTAATGCTCTTGAAGTTACAAAATCATACACATCGGCCGATTTCACATTTTCAACTCTATCATTTATAACATTAATATTTTTTAAAGACAACTCTCTTTTTAAATAATTTATAACAGCAACCCTTTTAGCCCTGGATTCAACTGCAACAAACTTTGCTTCAGGAAAAACTATTGCAAGTGGTATAACCGGAAAACCATACCCCGATCCCATATCCAAAACAACACCTTTAAAATCTTTTCCCATTTTCACCAAAGCCTGAAGGCTATCTAATATATGACGTTCCCATATAATAATCTCATCACCTTTAGATATGATATTCATCTTCTTATTCATATCTAAAACTTTCATTTCCAGCATCTTTAATAAATCTTTTTTTTCTTCAGTAAATTCAAACACATTCACCCCACTGTTTCACGTGAAACACTATAATACATTTTATTACAACCACTCCACACATCTAAATATGTTTCACGTGAAACATATCAACACATTTTTAACTATGTGAACTGCTGTCAACATCAAACATCAATTGTTGATTAATTAAACTACCAAAAACATACTCTTCCATAAATGCGCTTTTTAGAACACAAACAACAATGTTTCACGTGAAACATAGAAGACACCATGTGATCATTATGTGAACAATGTTGATAACACTATATATTGATATTCACCAGCAACCAAACACAAGACGACAATCTTGGGAAACAAAAACAAACCTAGGATTCATATATAGCGGACGACACACTCTTAAACCTCCTGTGACTCCACCCATACCACTGAACAGGACACGACTCAACAACCCCTTCAAAGTAATCCTGCACCTTTCCCAAATCAAACGATTGGATCTCCATAATATCGACGGTATAACTCCGTAAACCCTTCCGAGTAATTGAAGACAAGAAAACAGGAACCCCTGTTCTCTCAGACACCACAATCGGAGCCCTAGCATAAGAACATTTCCGATCGAAAAAAGTACCCGAAACCGAACCCCTCTTCACATCCTGATCAAACATATATCCAAAAATACCACCATTTTGGACAAGCTGAAAAACCGCCCAAGGATCACCTTGAAATTTTTTAACGTACATTTTTTTCCTAGAACGCAACCAAATTAAAAATCGATTTGAAAACCGCCCATTCAGCGGCTCGTGCGCACCAAACATATTTAAAACTCGACACGCAATGTACTCAGCCAAAAATTCATAGTTTGAAAAGTGACAACTCAACAAAACTCCACCACACTCCATCGCATCCATCTTCTCCAAGCAACCCTGAGCAGACTTCGACAACTCTATCTTACCAGGAAAATAACCCAAAACAAAAACCCAAAAATCTAAAGACAAATTATAATAGAAACTCACCCTCACGCGAAAAGACATAAAACCAAAACCACAATAAATGAAGTTTGTCATTATAATTTTTTTCTTCCATTTCAGAACCACAAGCAATAACGTCGTTCCTAAAGCAAAACAAATTAGAAGAAAAGTAACAAGATGTTTTTTCACAATACTTTTTAACGTTGATATTTTAGAAACCATTGAATTTAAAAGAGTAACGAAAATAAAATTACAATTTTTATCCTTGAAAACATTAAAGAGTTCAACTATATTTGCCTCTGATTAAAAAAAGGTATTTATCATGAAAAGAACGTTTCAACCAAGCAATACTAAGAAAAGAAACAAACACGGTTTTCGTGCTCGTATGGAGACAAAACAAGGTCGTGCAGTTCTTTCTAGAAGAAGATCAAAAGGTCGCAAGCGCTTAACTGTAAGTTCAGAGATCCCTACTAAATAGGATCCCCGCAATCTTTTGAGTTCGTTCTCTCTCAAAGAACATAGGCTTTATAATAAGTCGATGTTTGGAAAAATTTTCGAAACAGGAAACAAGGTTTTTACTAAAAGCCTTGTTTTACGTTTTTTAAAAAGCCCAGATGAGCAGTATCGCATGGCTTTTATTATAAGAAAGAAAGTAGGTAATGCAGTAGTTAGAAATAGAATAAGAAGAATTATTCGCGAGACACTCTTTCTACATTCCTCCTCATTCAGTGAAAATTACTGGTTACTCTTTAATATCAATAATTCTGCAAAAGACCTCACCAATGATGAAATCAGAAGTGTGGTTATTAAATCTTTGGAAAAGAGTAAGATTATTAATAAATGAAATTTATCGCTATATATATAGTCAAATTATATCAATATACCCTCTCTCCCCTGTTAGGACCCCGTTGTCGATTTGAACCTTCGTGTTCTCATTATTCAATAGAAGCTTTTAAAACACATGGTTTTTTTAGGGGAATAAAACTAACTTTGTTCAGAATTATACGCTGTCATCCTTTTAATAAGGGTGGCTTTGATCCTGTTCCATCAAAAGCAAAAGAAAAGACACGTTATGAAAAAGAGTAATATATTAGGATTCGTACTCCTTGGTATCATGATTTTATGGATGAGCTACTTTCAAGAACCTCCTAAGAAACAAGAAAATAAAAAAGTACCGCAACAAAATGAGGTTGCTCAACCTAATAACACTCCCACTGCAGAGAATTCTACCGTCCTTTCTGAAAATTCTCATGAAGAAAATAGTGTTACGAGTCAACCTATCGCTAGTAGAGAACAAAAAACAGTTGTTGAAACTGAAAAGTTTATCGTTACCCTCTCTAATAAAGGAGCGGTAATAACCTCAATTATTCTTAAAGACCTTAAAAATAGAGAAGGAATTAATCCTGAGTTATTTGAAAAAGAGAATGCGACTGCACTTGGTTTCACACTAGAGGATATCAATTTTTCAAATGAATATTTTTCCCTCGATTCAACACTCCCATCAACTATAACGGTAGATTCTAAAACTACTCTTACCTTTAGCTGGAAAAATACTAAAGGCTATTCAGTTACACGAACCTACACTTTTAGTAAATCTGGAACCGATTTCGCTCATGATATTATAATTGATGGTTTTATTCCTAGAGGTTATACTCTTAACTGGGGTGCAGGTCTTCGTGAAACAGAACGAATTACCAATATTAAGGGAATAACAAAAGCAACAGATGATAGTTATGCTTTCAGTGAGCTTATATATAAAGAGGGTGATGATATTACCCGCGAAGAGTTTACAGAAAATGAGACGATCAATGAAGAAAGTGGAACACTTAAATGGGTCGGTCTCAGAAGAAAATATGTAGCAGTAGTAATAAATTTTGATAGAACTGCAGATGCGCGAGTTGATGTTACCCCTATTTATAGCAAAGAAGATACCAAGCATGAAGAACGAGCTACATATGCAATGGATATTTCAGAGAACCTCACTCAAAATTCACTCTCATTTAGAGTCGAACTTCTTCCGTTAAAATACGCAAACCTGCAATCCTACGATCAAGGGTATGAAGAGATTATTGTTATTGGATATAGTTGGTTTTTCTTTGCGAACGTCTGGTTTCCAGCTCTTTGCGGATTTATCCTTTGGCTCCTTAACTTCTTTTACAGCATAATCCCCAATTACGGTATCTCGATTATATTACTCACTATCGTAGTTAAAACGGCAACGCTCCCTTTTGGTATAAAACAAACAAAATCAATGAGCAAAATGAAAGAGCACAAGCCTGCCATTGATGCAATCAGAGCTAAATACAAAAGTGATTCTAGAAAAGTTCAAGAAAAAACAATGGCATACTATCGCGAAAAAGGTATTAACCCATTAGCACAGATGGGCGGCTGCCTTCCTATGGTAATGCAAATGCCAATCTTCATTTCGCTCTTTGTAATATTAGGCAGAGCAGTTGAACTACGCTATGCACCATTTGCAGGGTGGATTCAAGATCTTTCACTTCCCGATGTCATTTATGCTGGAATTGAAATTCCGTTACTCTTACCTCATGGTATTGGTATTCTTCCCTTTATAATGGCTGCCTCAAGTTACTTCCAAGCGAAACAGACTATGACTGACCCTAATCAGGCTGCTATGATTTATCTGATGCCCGCTATGATGTTTTTCTTTTCAAATCAAATGCCATCAGGACTTGTAGTATATTGGATTGTCCAAAACTTATATAGTATTACACAGCACTGGGTAATAAGTAAAAAAGCTGCATGATAACTGATACTATCGTTGCACTCTCTACCCCTCCTGGGACATCTGCACTTGCAATAGTGAGAGTTTCAGGTCCAGCGGTTAAAGAGATCATCCTTAAATGTATCAGTAAATCTCTACCCAATAATAAAGAGATGATCTATGCATCATTCAGAGATATATCTGATAATGTTATAGACTCTCTTATGTATTCCTATTTTAAGGGACCAGAAACATTTTCTGGTGAAGACACTCTTGAGCTATTCCCCCACGGAAATATGCTCATTGTAAAATCAATACTATCAACCATTACATCACTTGACGGTGTACGCCTTGCAGAACCGGGAGAATTTACTCGAAGAGCATTTGAACATGGTAAAATAGACCTCGTTCAGGCTGAATCTATTGGAAGCTTGATACATGCAAAAAGTACTGTACAACTCGAGAACTCTCAAAAGCTACTCAATGGTAAATTATCATCGAAAATCCATTCCCTTGTCGAGTCAGTAATACATCTATCGGCAAAAATGGAGCTCGATGTTGATTTTGCAGAAGAGGAAGCGGACCCTGATATTGATACGTGGAATCTCGATTTAACACATATTTTAAAAGTTATCGCTGATTTAAAAGCAGGGTACGAAAAAAGTATTTCAGCATCACAAAAACCGACGGTTGTTTTTTACGGTAAACCCAATGCTGGAAAATCTTCACTCATTAATGCACTTCTTGAAGAGAACAGGTTATTAGTTTCAAGTAAACCAGGAACAACTAGAGATTACATCGAAACTCAACTCTTTTTACCTGAGGGAGAAGTAACACTTATAGATACGGCTGGTCTTGGTATTGCTATTGATGAACTCGATGCAGAATCTCAAGAAAGAACACTCTCACTCATCAATAAAAGTGAACATAAAGTTTTTATTATGGATGGGTGTACCCACAACTGGGAAAATGAAATTCAAACAAATAGTGATGCATCAATTATCATTTCTACTAAAAGTGATCTCAAAGGTTTTAATAATCCCAATAATTGTATTCATGTTTCATCAACTAACTTAAATGGTATTGATTCATTAAAGCTACGATTATCTGAGCTACTTTTTGAGAAAGATACCCACGATGAAGATGTATGGATGGCCAGTGAACGTCAATTACACTCTTTACATAATGCAGAATCTGCTATTCAAAAAACAGTTGAACAATTATTATTTGACCCGTCTCCAGAGCTTCTTGCTTTTGAACTTAAAGAAGCTCGCTCTGCTATGGAGAGTATAACGGGACACATTTCAAGTGATGATATCCTTAATTCTGTATTTTCATCCTTTTGTATTGGCAAATAAATACAAAAATAGAGTTCTCCCTATTAATTTATTGGAATATTGCTAGTGAAATTGCACAATATTTTGCTAATTTCTATACAGAAAGTGCAATTAATTAGTTACATTGCACGAAGCCCCACTATTAACAAAGGAATTAACATGAAATTATTAGTTATGATGTCTATTGTAGCTGTTACTTTGATCGGTTGTGCAAGCACATCTGAAGCAAAAACAGAAGAAGCACCTGCTCAAGAAACTGCTGCACCTGTTGCTGAAGAAGCACCTGCTGTTGAAGAAGCTGCTGCTCCTGCTGAAGCTCCTGTAGCTGAAGAAGCTGCTGCTCCTGCTGAAGCACCTGCACAAGAAACTGCTGCTGCTCCTGAAGCTGCAACTCCAGCTCCTGAAGCACCTGCTGCTCAGTAAGCTAAAAAACATACAGAGCTTTATATAATAAGGCTTATGATACGTTAAAAAGAGCTACTCAATAAGTAGCTCTTTTTCATTTTCTGATAGTAGCGTATAGGTTAACTTAATACCAACCATCCAACTATCCATTTTCGAGTCAGGCTTTCCGGTATACCAAGAGCTTTCGCCTTCCGTACCAGAACTATACAGCCTAAATTCATCATACCGTACTATCTTGTATCCCCCAACAGCACTGATACTAAATTGATTCAGATTAATCCTTAAGTCCAAATCCAATTCCAGAAATTTGCCAAAACTAGTGTAATACTTTTGCTTTAGTGTGAGCGGTTGAAGATTGGGGTCTTCAGAGTCTTTGTTGTAATATTCAAAGGGACCCGGAAAAGTTGCATTAACAGAAGTAAAACCAAAGGAAGTCATAGGAACAATGTTAAAGGCACTCTTAGAATCAAAGATTAACCACCCAACATTAAAACCCATAGAATAAGTATAAAACTTGGTATTATACAGTGGTTTTTCTGCTTGTTTAGATATTGCATAGGGAGCTTTATTTTCCTGGGTAAAGGTATAATTAAATAAGACTCCAGTTAACAATCTTTTATATTGAACTCCCGCTTCAAAAGTAATAATGGGAAACATCCAGTTGATTTTTTCATCATAGGTATCATAATCAAGTGCTGAAAAATCACTATATGTTGTGTCGTATTGATCAGCGGAATCAAAACCTACAACAGAATATGTAGTAAAAACAGCATTGTTTAAATCATTAAGGTCTGTGCTACCGAAAGGGCTTGTAGTAAAAGAGAAATAGGGTTTAATCTCCCTTTTCTCATATATCCCATTATCTGAGAATACAAAAACGGCTAATAATAACAACACTTGAAAAACCTTTAACATAGCACACCCTGAAGTAAAAGCAACATTCTATTATATAGAATCATAATCTATCTGTCCATATCTATCATTGATATAATAAAAAATAACGTCCATAATAAGCGAAAATTAATACAAAAATTGAACAGTTAAAATTCCTAAAACTTCTAAACCCAATATATAGTACCCCTTACAACCACCAAATACAAGATACATTAAGAATGTGACGGAGCTTACATTTCAGATATAAATATGGTATTATATGTAAACTTATGTAAAATATACGGTATATTATAGAAAGGAGTATTTGCTCCTGGGGTATATACAAGGAGAATCATATGCGGTGGTTGCAAAGCCTAAGGCTATGTTTGGGGTTAGTAGTTCTCACAATGTCTGTTGCATTTTCACAAACAGGGTTTCCGTTAATTATAAATTATTCGGGAACACTTACTGGTGAAGAGGCAGGTAAATCTAATACAGTGAATATAAAGTTCTCACTCTATGAAAATGAGATGATAGCTATTCCTATATGGCAAGAGGAACATGTAGATGTTGCCGTATCCAATGGAGTATTCAATTGTGATCTCGGATCTGTAGTACCCTTTAGCAATACTGTGCCTTTCAATAAACAATATTGGTTAGGGATTGTCTATGATGGCATGACAGAATTCAAAATAAAACTCACGGCTTCTCCCTATGCACTTACAGCTAATACTGTATCAGGAAAAATATTAGAGGGCGTTGCCATAGATAATAACCTTCTTGTAAAAAGTGTTAACGGTTTAACTGATGATATAACCCTTCGTGAAGGCACAGACATTAGCATAACCAAAGAAGGTAATGAAATAGTCTTCTCTTATACAGGAACTGGTGGTGGTGGAGGTGATCTCACTTCTGAGCCAGGTGCAATTAAGGCAGAGAATCTTGATACTAATTCAGTAACACAAGATAAAATTGCCAATAATGCCATTACTGCAGAAAAAATTGCAGATAATACTATTAGTGGAGATAAAATTGCACCTGATGCAATTGGCTCTGATAATATTGCAAATGATGCTGTGACGGCGGATGAAATTGCTACAGGAGCGGTGGGAGCAGATGAGATTGCTACAGGAGCGGTGGGAGCGGATGAAATTGCTACAGACGCGGTAACTGCAGATGAGATTGCTACAGGAGCGGTGGGAGCGGATGAAATTGCTACAGATGCGGTAACTGCAGATGAGATTGCTACGGGAGCTGTGGGAGCGGATGAGATCGCTACAGACGCAGTGACGGCGGATGAAATTGCTACAGGAGCGGTAGGAGCAGATGAAATCGCTACAGACGCAGTGACGGCGGATGAAATTGCTACAGGAGCGGTAGGAGCAGATGAAATCGCTACAGATGCGGTGACGGCGGATGAAATTGCTACAGGAGCGGTGGGAGCGGATGAGATTGCTACAAATGCAGTGACTGCAGATGAAATTGCTACAGGAGCTGTGGGAACTGATGAAATTGCAGCCAATGCAATTGATGGAACAAAAATAGGTATTGGTACTACAACTCAAGATATGATGATATATAATGGTACTGATTGGGCGCGATTTGGAGTTGGTAATAATTCAGATGTACTTCAAGTTTCTGGTGGTGTTCTCTCTTGGGCACCTGCAGGTGCAGCGGCTGTAACAGATGGTTCAATTTTACCCGCTAAGTTAACTGCTTTAGCACCAGGTGAATTTATGGTTGGGACCAATACGACTTCAGCGGGAAATTCACTGGTAACAATGAATGGTGATGTCATTATGAATGGTACAGGGTTGGTGACTATTCAAGATGGTGCTGTTACTGTTGATGATATCGAAGGGCTCGCTAATAAAGAAATACTTATTGGTGTTGATGGCACTGCCGCTAATAATGCGAAAGTAATCGTTTCGGGTGACGCTACACTTATAAACGATGGTACTCTTACCATTGCAAATGATGCAGTGACTACTGTGAAAGTACTCAATGGGAACATTACTGCAGCTAAACTTGAAGGACTTGCAAGTGCACAGTTTATTGTTGGGGTGGATGGGACTGCGGCAAATAATGCGAAAGTTACTATGAGTGCTGATGCGACTATGGCGAACACCGGAGCCGTTACCATTGCAAACGATGCAGTAACTACTGCAAAAGTACTCAATGGGAACATTACTGCAGCTAAACTTGAAGGACTTGCAAGTGCACAGTTTATTGTTGGGGTGGATGGATCAGCAGCAAATAATGCAAAAGTGACTATGGGTGGTGATGCGACTATGGCAAACAATGGTGCAGTTACCATTGCAAGTGGAGCAGTTGATGCTACAATGATTGAAGGACTCACCAGTACTCAATTTATTATTGGTGTGGATGGAACGGCTGCAAATAATGCTAAAGTTGCAATGAGTGGGGATGCGACCATGGCAAATAATGGAGCTGTTACCATTGCTGCAGATGCGGTTTCACTTGCTAAGATGGCGGATATTACCAGAGGTTCACTTATTATTGGTGGAGTCGCAAATGCGCCTTCTGCACTTGATGCTAAAACAAGTGGAAGAATCCTAGTAGGTGATGGCACTGACATTGCTTCAGTTGCAGTGTCTGGTGATGTTACTATGGCAAGTACCGGAGCGGTTACTATTGCTGGTGGAGCGGTTGATGCAACACACATTGAAGGACTCGCAAGTACTCAGTTTATTATTGGCGTAGATGGGACAGCGGCGAATAATGCAAAAGTGTCTATGGGTGGTGACGCGACTATGGCAAATGATGGGACCGTCACTATAGCTGGAGGAGCAATCGATGCTACCCACATTGAAGGTTTAACAAGTACTCAATTCATTATTGGGGTCGATGGCACAGCGGCAAACAATGCAAAAGTTTCTATGGGTGGCGATGCGACTATGGCAAACGATGGTACTGTTACCATTGCAGGAGGAGCGGTTGATGCGACACATATTGAAGGCCTTACAAGTGCACAGATTATTATTGGGGTCGATGGGGCTGCTGCGAATAATACAAAAGTGACTTTGAGTAGCGATGTAACCATGGCAAATAATGGAGCTGTTACTATTGCGGATAATGCTGTAGATGGTACAGACATTTCAATCGCATCTGAAGCAGATAGAGATATGATGTATTTTGATGGTACTGACTGGGTAAGACTTGCTAAAGGTACATCAGGTGAAATTTTAACTATGACTGGAGCAAATGCAATAGGATGGGGTTCTGCTGCCGGATTAAGTGATGGCGATGTGACAACAGCAAAAGTTGAAGCACTCACTTCAGGACAATTTATCATTGGTACCAACGGAACTACTGCCGGTAATGCTAAAGTGACCATGAGTGGTGATGCGACCATGGCGAATACGGGTGCACTCACTATCGCGGCTGGTGCTGTAGATGCAACAATGATTGAAGGACTTGCAAGTGCAGAGTTTGTCCTTGGAGTTGATGGCTCTGCTGCAAACAACGCTAAAGTGACCATGAGCGGAGATGCGACCATGGCGAACACAGGAGCTGTTACTATTGCTGCTGGGGCGGTTGATGCAACACATATTGAAGGACTTACCAGTACTCAATTTATTATCGGTGTTGATGGCACCGCCGCAAATAATGCAAAAGTTTCTATGGGTGGTGATGCGACCATGGCAAATGATGGGACCGTTACCATTGCCGGAGGAGCGGTTGATGCGAC
>JAOPTW010000094.1:0-8955 GCA_051532035.1 Fibrobacterales bacterium
CGACTATTGTAACATTTCTGCTTGGAGCGTATACAACTGGACTGTATAACTACGATGGCATCATAGATGAATTTAGAGTATCCTCAACAGTGCGCAGTGATGACTGGGTAAAACTCTCCTACGAAAATCAGCGTGCAGAAAACTACTTGATTAATTCACGTGCGGGTAATACCATTACGTTGGTTGATGGTGGTGCCAATGGTTCTATTGCAAATGAAGGTGCTAATGTGGTTGCTGATGGTAATCCCTTTGCGCTCACCGCAACACCCGATGCAGGCTATGATGTATGGTGGGTGCAAACAGCGGGTGCAGGAACGGCGGTTTTTACCGATGCACATGCAGCCAGTACCTCAGTTACGGTTACTGGTGGCAATGCAACCATCACCTGTTATTTTAACTATACCAACTGGAGTAATAATACTACCTGGACGCTTAATACTACGCCAGCAGGTGCAGATGTATCGGGTGACGTGACTAACTTTCCCGTTCTAATACGCCTCACTACAAGTAACTTTATTTTTGCGCAGGCACAGACGAATGGCGAAGATATTCGATTTGCTGCAACTGATGGATCACCCCTTGATTATGAAATTGAACGATGGGATAATGCAGGGCAGGTGGCCGAAATTTGGGTGAAGGCTCCCACCATTACGGGCAATAGTACTACCGATATTAAAATGTATTGGGGAAACAGTGATGCACCGAGTTTAAGTGATGGCGAGGCTGTCTTTGAAACCTCTAATAACTTTGCTGCAGTATGGCACCTTGAAGAAGAGGGGAATACTAATGCAAATGGGTATGAGGACGCAACAGCCAATAATGTTCATGGGACTGGCGTGAGTATGACAGCGAGTTCAGATGTGGATGCTGTTATAGGGAGGGGACAGGATTTTGATGGGACAGCGGATTATATTGATGTGTCGGATATCTCTTCAAGTTTTGCAAATGGTATCACGGTATGTGTATGGACTCAATGGGATGCAATTAATGATTGGGCCCGTATTATAGACTTTAGTGACGCAGGAGAGTCAGATGATAATATTTTTATTACTGCTGTTGGTTCCACCACAGAACTAGATGCAAGTTGCTATAGTGGAGCAACTAATGATGGTCTAAGTGTATCTGGATATATCACTACAAATACCTGGATGCATACGTGCTATACAAATACAAGTAGCGGTGATGCAGTAGTGTATAAAAATGGTGTGGTAGTAGGATCAGAGTCTAGCAATACTGCTCCAACCAGTGTAACCCGTCAATCAAATTTAATCGCAAAAAGTAATTGGCCGAATGGTTTTTTGAATGGGCAAATGGATGAGTTATCTCTTCACAATACAGCACGTTCAACGGATTGGGTAAAATTGATGTATGAATCGCAACGCTATCCCAGTACGCTTTTGCAAACGACTCACTATGAAACATGGAATTATAACAGAACTATCACTCTCAATACCACAGTAAGTGGTGCAGATGTTGCAGGTACCGTTACTGACTTTCCAGTGTTGATTCGCCTAACGGGTAGCGATTTTACGTTTGGTCAGGCACGAACCAATGGTGAAGATATTCGTTTTACGGATGCTACTTCAGGCACAGCATTGGATTATGAAATTGAACGGTGGGATAATGCTGGTGAACTTGCTGAGATTTGGGTGAACGTTCCGAGTATTACGGGTAATAGTACCACCACTATTAAAATGTATTGGGGTCAGAGTGATGCACCGAGTTTGAGTGATGGTGAAGCAGTGTTTGAAACATCGAATAGTTTTTCAGGGGTGTGGCACCTTTCAGAGGATGGGAATACAACAGCAGACGGATATTTAGATGCAACAGCCAATAATAATGATGGAACTGGAGTAAGTTTAACAGCAGCATCGGATGTTGAAGGTATAACTGGCATAGGTCATCTACTCGATGGTGATGCAGATTATATCCGGGTTGATGATCATGCGACTCTTGATTTTACTAATAACTATACTCTCTCTGCCTGGGTGAAACCCGATAATTCCAATAATAGTTGGGAAGGTATTATCAATAAAGATAGATCCATAACGTCAGGGTATTATTTAATGCATTCCAATAATGGTTCAGAAGCGAGCTTTTCCAATCAGTTTCATGATGGGGGGTATCAGGTATCGGGAACTAATAAGTACTATACGACAGATAAGTGGCTTCATGTGACTGGTACTTATGATGGTGCAGATTTAAAGTTATTTGTCAATGGCGAGGAAATTGGGAGTAAAGCGGTTGTGTCAGCAGCCAGTACTAATGCTCAATCATTGTTCATTGGTGGAATAAATGGGTATGCAGATGACTTCTTTGATGGGTATATGGATGAGGTGCGTGTAGCTTCTAGTGCCCGCTCTGCGGATTGGATTAAACTCGCTTATGAAAACCAACGACTCACAAATACAATTTTCCAGACAGCTCAATACGAAACGTGGAGTTACAATACAACCCTTACTCTTAATACTACTGTGAGCTATGCCGATGTTACTAATGATGTGACCAACTTCCCGGTGCTGGTACGATTGAATGGTGCCGCACACTCTTTTAATTTTGCGCAGGCGCGTACCAATGGCGAAGATATCCGTTTTACCGATGCTGCCACGGGTGCCGTACTCAGTTATGAAATTGAACGTTGGGATGCGGGTGGTGAACTTGCTGAGATTTGGGTTAAGGTTCCAACCATAACCGGCAATAGTAGTACTGATATTAAAATGTTTTGGGGCAGACCTGATGTGCCGAGTGAGAGTGATGGTGCGGCGGTATTTGAAACAACCAATGATTTTGTAGGAGTGTGGCACCTTGGTGAAGATGGAAATACCACTGCCAACGGATATGCAGATGCAACTTTAAATGATAATGATGGCACTGGAACGGGGTTAACTACAGCACATGATAAGGAAGGGATAGTTGGTGTTGCACAGGACTTTGATGGTACGGGTGATTATATAACGGTTGCTGATGATGCAACACTTGATTTGGGGAATACCTTTACTGTTTCTGGTTGGGTTTCATTTGAGGAGGGGGTTACACCGAGTGGGTATTTCCGACAATGGAGTCGTAAAAATGCGTGGGATGATCCTGATGGTTGGGATATACAACTGTTGAGCGGGGATGATCGAGTTATTCAGGCTCGGGGTAGTAATGCGACAACATCAAATTACACCGTCGTTACTTCTTGGGCTGCTGGTGGTTGGCAGTATATCACTGCGGTGTTTAATGGGGCATCAGTTACAATGTATGCTAATGGTGTAAGTGTGGGCTCCAGTGCAATAGATGCGGTTGTGGATAATAATGTTCCGTTGTACATTGCTGCTAATTCAACAGGAACGGAAAATTGGATTGGGAAATTAGATGAAATGAGATTAGAAGATGGTAACCGGTCTGATGACTGGATAAAACTTGCCTATGAAAATCAACGCAGTGAAAATTATCTTTTCAATCAACGACCAGAACTTACTATTACCGCAGGTTCAAACGGTTCGGTAGATAATGCCGGAACCAGCGATGTTGTAAATCCAATGGCACTCCATGCGACACCGGCTGCCGGCTATACTTTTAACGGGTGGAGCCGTCCAACTAATGCTGGTAATCTGACTATTGCTGACAGTGCACTCCTCACCACAACCGTTACCGCTACAGGATCAGGCGAGGTACAGGCTAATTTTGTGGCAAAACCCGATAATGCCTTGCATTTTACGGGTGCAACAAATAATGCAGGGAGCTATCCTGCAGGAACCCATGAGTATGTTGAGCTGCCTGATATTAATTTCCAAACTACAGGTACCTATACTGTTGAAGCCTGGATCTATTGGGATAATCTGCAGAACTGGTCACGACCACTCTATTTTAGAGAGGGGAGTGCATCGAATGATGGATTTTCTGTCTGGTCAGATGGCACGGGCACAACACTTAGATTTTCGGTGTGTGATGGTGGTGGCACCTGTACCACGCTACCCATAGCGAGTTATGTAACGGTAGATACCTGGATACATCTGGCGTTTAGTGCAACAAGCTCAGGTGATATCACCATCTATAAAAACGGTGAAGTAGTTGGGTCGGGAACTGCGCCAAATTTTAGTGGCGACGGTGCAGCACAATATTGCAGATTAGGATCTGGTGCCGGCAATGCCAATGATGAATCCTTTGATGGGTATATCGATGATGTACGTATCTGGACTGATATTAGAACACAAACAGAGATACAAAATGATATGTTCAACTTGTATGGATCATATATTATGAGTGATAATATGCTTGCCCACTGGGATTTTAACCATGTGATGGGTGATACGCTCTATGAGAGTACAGGTACGTATGATGGGGTACTCATTGATATGGATCATGATGACTGGGTTGGTTCTTATACGACCAATACCTTGACCGTAACAGCGGGCTCTAATGGTACTGTTGCACCAACTCCAATTTTTGATATGGCAACGGGTCATTCGGGGTATGTAACTGCAACACCGAACACTGGGTATACATTCAATGGATGGACCGAAACGACCAATCCGAGTAATATTACTCTGGATGATGCAAATGATTTTAGAACCTCAGCTTCACTGACAGGTGATGGTGAAGTTACCGCTGCTTTTACTACAGAGCCAGAAAATGCACTCACCTTTGACGGTTCAAATGAATATATCACCCTTCCGGCTGTGAGTATTGACTGGTCATCAGGTTTTACGTTTGAGGCATGGATCTATATGGATGTCGTGCCAACCACCCGTCCAGTCTTTTTCTCAATGAGTGACGCAGGTGCAAATGCGGTAAATATTGGAGGATTTGAAAACACCGATGATTTTGATATTGGTATTAATGAAGCCTCATATTTATCGAAGACGCATACGGATTTCTTTACTCTTGATGCCTGGACACACATTGCAGTAACGGTTGCTTCTGATGGATCGACTGTGATTTATAAAAATGGCGGTCAGGTGGCAACAGCGAACCTCCATGGAGTCAGTACCAATAATCGGTCTGATGTCTATATTGGCTACAACGTATACGCTTCTTACATGTTTAATGGAAAAATGGATGAAGTTCGTCTGTGGAATGATGTGAGAACCGGTGGTGAAGTGTACCGAAATCATTTTGAATCCTACGAGACTCTTCACAATAGTGGCAATCTGGTTGCCTACTGGGATTTCAATCAATCTATGGGTGATGTGGTGCGTGATAAGAAAGCCGGCTACCACGGAATGCGAAACAATATGGAAGTGGGTGACTGGGGAACCTCTTGGACGAGAAGAACGCTGACCATAAACTCGGGGAGTGGTGGTTCCGTCTGGCCGAGTGGTGTCCATACCGCAATGGATAATCGCAATTATTATATAAGCGCAACACCTGATGCGAACTATTATTTTAATAACTGGACCGATGATGGAGGAGCGGTGACGGCAAGTTTTACCGCATCCGGAAATGCCATCAATTATGCTAAGATTACCGGTGGCAATGGAGCGGTTAGGGCAAACTTTGTTCAAGACAATACTGCACCATCAGTCCCAACAAGTATTACAACGTCCGGGTTTACTAATGGTGGGTTTTATCTAAACTGGGGTGCATCAACTGATGCAGCTTCTGGAGTTGCTGGGTATAAGGTCTATCGAAATTCGAGTACTCTTATTGGGACGGTTACTTCGGGTACTTCGCTGTGGATAGGCCGTGGTGGATATCAAACCTATTCAGTACTCGCCTATGATAATGCGGGTAATGAATCAGCCCAAAGTAGAAGTATGTATCATTTTGAAGCAGAGGCACGGAGCAATTCCTATGATATAACCTTTTATGATGGGTATTACGCCGGGGATCTTGATGATAATTCCGGAGCTGCACCTGATTGGATTGATTGGAATAGCGTAGTCTTTTCTGGAGGAACGTATAGAGTATCCCTGAGGAAATCGAGTAATGATGCAACATATGCACATAGTATAAATTATCAGTTTAATAATAGCACCTATGGAAGTATTTCTCGACAGGAACATGATGGTGGTTGGACCAGTTGGAAGGTTGTGTATGATAACAATACCATTACCGCTCCAACGGGAACGTATAAATTTAGTGCTCTATTCTATGGCATTAACTGGAATGTAGATTGGGTTCAGATGCTGCCAGAGTAATGAGATGCCTAAAAATGAGTACGAATATAACACACAAATATAAATGTAGTTGGATTGTAATTCAGTCAATTACCTTTTATATAAGTGTATTCTTTTAGGAGCTTCGATTTGAAATATACTATTCAAAGAGTATTTTTTGCTTTAATTGCAGTAACCTATCTTGGTGCAGCTCCAGTAGAAAAAACATTCACCAAACCAGTATTTATGCACTACATGCCTTGGTGGGATACCCCAGAATTTAACAATGGAAATTGGGGGTGGCATTGGACAATGAATACCAAAAACCCTGATACTATTATTGATGAGGTTACGGGGCGTCGCGACATTGCTGCGCACTATTATCCCCTCATTGGCACCTATGACAGTGAAGACACTGTGGTTATTGAGAACCATCTGCTTTTGATGAAGTATAGTGGCATAGATGGGGTACTTATAAATTGGTATGGCGAAACTGGCAACAATGGTGATGTTGGTGAACTACTCAAAAATTCAAATGCCATTGTAGATATGTCTCAAAAACTGGATATGCAGTTTAGTGTTATTATGGAAGACCGATTTTCATCGGGCCTTGGAGATGTCAAAACAAATATCACTTATGTAAAGAATAACTATTTTACCAAAGATAACTTCATTACCTTTTTTGATGATGAGCCCTTTTTTGGTATTTTTGGTCCTATTACACTGCTTGGTGAATCGAATTGGAATCAGGCGATGGATGGGGTTGGCCAAGAGACCGTCTTTTTAACGCTGCCGAATAAGATTGGTGATGTTGGGGCAAAAGGTGATGGCGAGTATGACTGGGTATTTAGTGGTGGAGTTAATGACACGCGGAGTTTTTATGAAAACAAAGCCCCCGGCCTCTTTTTTGCTATGGGTGGTGCATATCCTGGATTTCATGACTACTATGAAGAAGGTGGAGCGCAGGACTCGTATTTTGATATTGGTAAGGAAGATGGTGGTACTTTAATAAAGACCCTTGATTTGGCAATCCAGCATCAGAATACCATTCAAGCTCTTCAGCTCATAACCTGGAATGATTATGGCGAAGGAACCATGTTTGAACCAACGGTTGAGTGGGGATATACCTTTTTAACCATAACTCAAGATAAATTAGGAGTGAAGTACAAACAGTACGAGCTTGAGCAAATTCACCGATTATATATCTTGCGTAAAGAGCATGCAGATAATACAGGGTATCAAATCGAATTGAATGCGGTGCGCGACCACTTTGTAAACCTTGATGTTGAGGCTGCTGTTGCGGGTATGGATAATTTGGGACAAGCAGTACTTTCAAGTGAAGACATTTCTTCTGATGAAATAGTATCATCAAGTGTCAGTATCAGTTCAAGTTCTTTAGACGTCGAATTGAGTTCCTTTGATGCAGATATAGAATCGGTATCATCGAACTCTTTTTCAAGTGAGTCGCAGAGTGTTGAGGATGGTTCATCTCAGTTATATAGTGCTATAGAGTCTGTTGCGCCCATACTACGTCATAATAATTTACCGTTAAAAGTACTGAGTGTAAACCCAAATACTCTCTCTGTGGTAGTGTCGGGTTCTGTGGGGTGGGCTGTGTACACGGTATATGGTGAAAAGGTACAGGGTGGCGTTACCAGTCAAGAACACCCTGGGGTGATTCAATTGAGTCGCTCGTTGAGTGGTGGTGTCTATGTCGTTTGGATACAGCAGGGAATCAAGGCGTATCGCTCAATGATTACTATCCGATAATAATATGCTGCAAATTTTCAGATAGATGGGCTTCATACGATTACACAGCGATACTACCCCTTTAGTTTCATGGGCTTTATCATTTTATTGAGGGAATAATAAGAGAATAAAATTAAAGTAATCAGTATAAAGATGGAATAAATCCATAATTTGGGATACAATATAAACAACGAGATACATAAGTGTATAATTTAAATAGACTACATGTTCTAGGGGCACAGGGCACCTCTTAAAAGAAAATACTGTAGAAGCGGGGAAAATAAGCTATCGAGGATTTTCATTGTATGTGAATAAGTGATTAAGAATACTAGACTGAACTTTTCTAGTTGTGCTATAGCGTAGTGAATAGTATTTCTTAATTCTCATTGACTGTGAAGGAGAGCGTTTTGAATACAGTAAGAAGTAAAGACAAAAATGAAAAGGGCTTTTCAATTATATTGGTTCTTTCAATAATTATTCTCGCAACTGTGGCAACAACTACCATCAGTCAATATTTAAGTAATGAAAATAAAACCTCAGGGAGTAGAATTTCTGAAAAATCATCAGAAGTGTTGTTTAACAATGCTCTTTCAGCAGTAGAAAGTTGGCTCGTACATTCTACAGAACGAGTGGCTGCTACCATCAATTATCTTGAGGATATTCAAAAACAAGGTACAGAGATTGTTTTTAATGCAACGTCAGAAATTATACCAACTACGATGAATGCTAAGGTACATATCGTTGGGTTTAAACGGGTTAATGATAATACGTATCAATTTGTTTTTAATGTCGATGCATTAGGGACGGGCAATAGTCGGGTCGTTAAAAATGTGGCTTATAATGTAGCAGGCTTCTATAAAGAAGCGCCCAATAGTTGCCCCAAAGGTGACGTTAATTACGGAATGTTCATTGCGACTCCCATCAATTGTACTGATGCAGTATTTGATATTTATGGTGATGTGTTCCACAATGGTTCGAGTTGCATTAATGGGAAGATGAGGGTATTTGGGTACAATGACATGCAGGGTAATTTTATAAGTACAGGCAATGCAACAAGTGCAAGTAATTATCATGGAACTATTTCTACTCAAGGAAAGTTGCTGTTGACTAACCAAGGACCTAC
>JAOPTW010000095.1:0-22798 GCA_051532035.1 Fibrobacterales bacterium
GAACACCTTTACCGAGGTAAACATCTTTTTTCTCATCGCGAAGTTCACAAGCTTCGTGTTCACCTGTAGATGCTCCAGATGGAACAGCAGCACGACCCATGATACCATTATCAAGAGTTACATCAACTTCTACAGTTGGGTTTCCACGTGAGTCAAGGATCTGACGACCAATCACTTTTTTAATTTTTGCCATTAGTATTTCTCCATTTTTGGTTTTTAGCAATGTTTTTGAGACTAAATTCCTGTATACGACTTGTTTTTTTTAAATTTGAAAACAATATAATTTTATTTTGCAACATTGTCCTATTAATATTGACAGATTGCACGATTATTGATAAAAAGATTTAGGTAAAGTGAAAAAAGTTCAGCCCACCTTAAAGTTTTTTAAAATCATCAGCGATGAAACTCGCATGAAAATGTTGATGATTCTCAGTCACTCAGAATTCAATGTGAGTGAACTTATCGAAATTCTAAACATCCACCAATCGAACATTAGTCGTAACCTCACACAACTTCGTGATGGCGGCTTACTCCAAGACAGACGGGATGGTGCGCAGGTTTACTATCGAATCAGCGACGCGTTTAAAAGTAACAGCGAACTCGCTGAACTCTTAAAACAGACGTGGGAATCCATCGATAAAAATGGAGAGATGATTTCTAAAATTGATCAGGTACTCGACGCACGTCGTAGTAAATCCCAACAATTTTTTGACAAAGTTGCCGGGAAATACCACAAGATTGCTGAGCTTGGAGGGGGCTTTGAAGGACTTGTCCGTGGCTACGCATCGCTTCTCGCTTACGAATCCGTTGTAGACATTGGTGCCGGCGAAGGTGAAACAAGTCTTATGCTTGCATTAAATTGTAAGAAAGTAATATCCGTTGACCTCAATCAAAAAATGCTCGATATTATTTCACAGAAAGCTGAGCAAAAAAACATTCACACTATTGAGACCCGAATTGGAGACCTTAATAATCTACCTCTTGAAGATGGCGAGGTTCAATTTGCCCTAATGAGTCAAGTACTCCACCATTCTGCTCACCCACAAAAAGCAATCATAGAGATGATGCGTGTGATTAAGCCCGGCGGTTATTTTATGATACTCGACTTGATGTCACACGACCAAGAATGGGTACACGATAAAATGGGTGATCTCTGGCTTGGCTTTGAGACTGATCGACTCAAGGAATGGCTCATCGATTCAAATGCATTTATTAAAACTATTGAAACAATTCACGTTAAAGAGGGCCTCCCACTATTGCTAGCGGTTGGTCAAAAATCAAAATAGAGAACTTATGAATAATTCTAGTCTTACCATAAAACGCTTTCTTATTTCTACTAGTGGATTCCTCATCCTCTTAGCCTTCTTATTTAGAGAGTTTATTTTTGACGTATCAAAACTTCTTGTGAGTAGTGATCAACTCAATGGTCTCGGCTGGAGATGGTTTAGAAAAGGTGAATTTTTTATTTCTCAATGGAATGACCATATTCTCGGCGGAATGCCAACAATTGATGCAATGTTTGGTGACATTTATCACCCTCTATCATTTATGAGTTCTATCATGGACCCTGCTCGGGGTGTAGGATTCAAGTTCATTGCTGCGGTATTAATTGCTTTCATATGTGGCCATGTGCTTTTTAGTTACTTCACTAAAAACTGGAAAATTGGCGGGATTCTAGGGGCTGCTTATGCGCTCAACCCTCAATTTTTTTCGCACATCTATCCTGGTCATGATGGTAAAATGTACATTATCGCTGCTATGCCCCTTGTAGTATATGGCCTCTTAAAGTTTAGTCGAGAAAATAGACTGTGGGGTGTTGCCGTCATGGGACTGACTATGGGATGGATGCTTATTTCAAGTCATGTCCAACTTACCTACTTTTTTCTCTGGGGCTTCTTCTTCGTTTCAGTGTATGAAATTTTCATTCACACTAAAGCTCCTTTAAAAATAAAGCTCAGCAAACAATCACTCATCGGTTTATCCGTTGCCATTGGCCTCATGCTTGGCGCTGTACAACTCATTCCTCCCTATTTTTACTCAACAGAACAGTCTGTACGGTCGACCGAAGAAAAAACAACAATTGACCACGCAACGAGCTGGTCGCTTCACCAAGAAGAGGCAGCATCACTCATTCTCCCTGGCTTTATAGGAGTTGATACTGGCACAAAAGCCTATTGGGGACACAACTCATTTAAACTCAATCACGAAACAGCCGGTATTGTCGTTACCCTTCTTGCATTTATTGGCCTTTTCACTAAAAAGCGCAGAAAAGAAAAGTTTTTTTGGCTCTCTCTAGCAACCCTCGCACTTACATTTTCTGTAGGTGCCCATACTCCATTTTTCCAATTCTTTTTCTCATTTGTCCCTGGCGTTAAACTCTTTCGCGGCCCTTCTATGGCGACAATTTGGTGGTCATTCTCAATTATCATGCTCGCAGCACTCTACCTAAAAGAAGTGAGTGAATATGAAAAGGCTCACAAAATAGGTATACTTTCATTTTGTGGTTTAGCTCTAGCCCTTGTCATAGCGCGTTTTATGTGGGAAAGCGCTATTGGTGGACTGGGCACTATTGTAGTACTCGGCGGAATAGGTGCCACAATCTATGGACTCGCTAAACAATACAGCACCGAATCCGTCTCAATGAAAAATATCCCACGTTGGGTTTTGATTTGTGTCAGTTTTACCGGAATCATTCTCATTTTTATCGCGTCGTCAGGAACAGCCCACCTTTCTCCTGCCTATTTTAAACAAATCAATACAGAGCTGATGAATAGTAGCGCCTCTACCATTTTCGGATCTTTTATATTACTGTTAGTGATTGCAGGAGGACTACTCTATTTGATCACTACTCCCTTTAATCTAAACCGATTTGCCGGTATACTTCTTGTAGCTGTGATTATTGACACATCAATTGTTAACCTTCAGTTTATTCAAACAGTCCCCATGAACCGCTACATTACTCAGAGTAGCCTTGTTGACGCCGTTAAGCCACGGATTGATTCATTGAACCAACACCGAATACTCCCTTTAGGAAATACTATTAAAGAGGGGATGGTTGCCTATTATGGCATCCAGATACCAACCGGGTTTCACGACAATGAAGTTGGTACCTATCGAGCTTTTCGAGGTGGTCAACAACTTGATAATCTTTTGTATAAACTCAGAAAACAAGAGCTCGCTACAAATCCATTTTTAAATATACTCGGAGTTAAATACCTCACCCTCCCCAATCAAAATGGTCCACAACTTGTAATGAACAATGCAGCATTTGATAAGACAACTCTTTTCTACAATGTATCTATTGTTGATAGTAACTCAGCGATTAGCTTGTTGAAATCTGATTCATTCGATTATCAAAACCAACTCATGCTTTTTGAAAAGCCAACATTTCAATACGGTTTTACCAATGATAGTGGTAATTCAACTCTTGCAAAAGGTAGCTCAAAAATAACTGCCTACACAATGGATGATTTTACCATTTCAGTAGAAACTGAGCGTCCAGCAATCCTCTTTATAAATGATAATTTTCACGAATACTGGAATGCAGAAGTAAATGGAAACCTTACCCCTATCCACCGTGCCTTCACAACATTTAGAGCTGTGGAGGTTCCTTCTGGCAAATCTACTGTAAGAATGTATTACAAGTCTAAAGTTGCCGAAAGTTCTAAATTGCTCATATACTTAGGAATCACAATTCTTCTACTACTGACTGGTATTAGCTATTACCGTTTAAAAATTAAAGACCCGGTTTAGATATGAGTATTATTCAAAGTTTATATAAAAAAATTACATCTCTTAAAGACGGTACTGTTCACCTCGTATACGGGCGACATCATATACGAAAATGGACACTAGAACACTGTAGCTCTCTTCCATACGAACCAAACATTCTTGATATTGGATGTGGAAAAGGTGATGATCTATTGGGGATTTCAGATACATTAAACAATAAATGCACTTTATTTGGAATTGAGCATTATGAACCCTATCGAAAAATGGTAGCCGAAAAAGGCATTACTACTTATGCTGTTGATATCGAACGCGCTCCACTCCCATTGGATGACAATACAATGGATGTCATTAGCATTAATCAAGTTCTAGAACATACAAAGGAATTATTTTGGATCCTCGGTGAAATATCTCGAGTTCTTAAGCCCGGAGGTATACTTATAATTGGAGTTCCAAATCTTGCAGCATGGCACGATCGATTATTACTTATTGTAGGCATGGAACCCTCCAGTTGCCACATCTTTGGAGGGCACGTACGAGGCATTACTAAACCAGGACTAAAAAATTTACTACAAGTTGATGATTACTTTACTGTTAATCGTTTTGGAGGCTCAGGGTTTTATCCATTTCCTGAATTTCTTGCCAAACCACTTGCATATTTATTGCCAAACTTTGCTACCAGTATTTTTTTCTGTGTAAAACGTACCAATAAAACTGAAAATTATAATGACATTCTAGAGACTAATTTTTTTGAAACCAATTATTACAATGGGCCAAAATTGTAATATCAATCACGTTGTTTAAAATAAAAATCTGACAACTTTTTCATAAGTACAGAGTGAGAAAAATTCTCTACAAAACTTTTATGAACTTTGTCAGACATACCCTGCCACTTCTCTTTTTTCTGTAAAACCTCTACAATTTTAGATGCAAATGCTTCCGCGGTGTGTCCTACTAAATAACCTGTTTCATCATTAACTAGTAATTCTTTTGGTTCAGCAAAATTAGTTGCTATAATGATTTTACCCGCAGACATATATTCAAAAAGCTTTGTTGATGAACGACTTGCTTCTATATATGCTTCAGGATATTGGTCATTAAGGGGCATAAGTGCAATATGAACATTCCCGAGCTCTTTTAACACCTCTTCACGAGATATCTGATTTTTTAAGACAATTGATTCAGTGAGACTTGCATCTACCACAGCTTTTTCCAAATCACCATACAGTGGCCCCCCACCAACAAACACAAACACAACATCCTTATTTTTTTTACACACCAAATCGACAATATCAATTAAAAAGGTAATGAGCTGTAGGCTTTTAAAGGTTCCTACATAGAGTATTTCAGTTTTTGTACTCGACAATTTTGGTGTACTTTGAGGTATAAGATCGCCCCCACAGGGAAGATAAATCACTTTCCCACCTAAAGACTCACTTAGATTCATACGACTCACTATTAGCTTCGATGCACAAAAAAGAATATCTGATTTGTAGGGAGCCCAAGCTTCACAAAAACTTACCAGCATTTTCCGAGCAATTTTATCAAAGAAAAAAACATCAACAAAACCACCGATTCCCTCCCAATCACTTTGAACCAAACAAATTTTACCTTTATATCTACTCAGCTTCAAAAGCAATATAAAAAAGGCACTCATGGGAAGTGGTTTATGTATTACCACCATTTCGCTATTTCGTAAACGCATAAGAATGGGCAAAGCCGTACCAAGCACATATAGTGGCGCTAGTAATAACCACATAAATTTTGATTTTTTTACAAATGATGGATACTTAGAATATATTGAATACAAATCAGTTTTAGTAAGTGACTTATCTTTATATTCCTTATATTTAATGGGGTGAAATATGAGTTCAACATCGTGCCCCTGCTCTGCAAGTCCACGCGCACGACCGTTCATAAGAATACCACCGGCAGTATGCGATTCAAAGGTACAGAGTAATTTAATTTTTAATGATTTCATAGAAACAATTCTTCATATGATATAGAAGATTAAAATATACAATACTCGTATAAAGTTGTTTATAAAGATCTATAGATAGAGCCCATTAATATAGTACAATCTGTATATACCCTAAATTGGGTAAATTCACCTCTCCAACTTATTTGGTGATATTTAGCGAACAATTTCATACCCAGTATGCTCCAATACTTCAAACTACATTATATCTCTAGTCCTTAATATCTTTTATCCAAACCCCTCTTCAGGTTGCCTTTTAACCCCCTAATAGTTATCTTGTATCAACTATGCAAATCCGGAAATATGTTCGGGTAGCTCATTCCAATGCTCATTTTCCAGGGGATTATATAGATGATAAGTGAAAGCGCTGTTACAGAGAGACACTCTGCTCATGTTGATATCGATGAGTTACAAATTGATAGAGTTAACAAAACTCTCAAAATGATGCCAACTGAAGGGAAATTACTTGAACTTGGATGTTGCTTTGCAGAAACACTATCTTACTATAAAAAAGTATTCACTGGTGATTTTTATGGAATCGACTATTCTAAAGAGATTGTAGAAAAACGAAAAAATGACTTTGTTGAGATCAAACAATGTGATTTATCGAGTGACATTATGCCTTATAATGATAACCAATTTGATGTTGTAATGTGTGGAGAAGTAATTGAACACATATTTGACACTGAACACATGCTCAAAGAAATACATCGCGTATTAAAACCTCACGGCCGCCTCATTATATCGACGCCAAATCTATCATCATTTCTTAATAGAATATTTATTATTTTTGGAATGCAACCACTCTGCACTGAAGTATCAAGTAGAAATAGCGGCTTTGGTAATCCTTTTAGAAAAAACAGATTACCCGCTGGTCACATAAGAAACTTTACTGCTCGCTCACTCTCTGACATCCTCACGTATAACAAGTTTTCTATTATAAAAAAACAATCAACATTTGTTTCGGACAAACCACTGATAAAAGCTATTGAAATTATTACTGGCCTCATAAGTCATAAACTTGGAAGCGATTTAATTTATCAATGTAACGCTGTTAAAGATTAGGCTTCTGATATGTGTGGAATTTGTGGTGTAGTTTCCTATTCATTAAAAGGTAATTTCGAAAAATCAACAAAAACTATGATGGAATACATTCATCATAGAGGCCCTGATGCATCTGGAATTTATCAAAGAGACGGTGTAGCACTTGGTCACACTCGCCTTTCCATCATCGACATTGCGCATGGTTCTCAACCCATTCATAATGATTCTGATACGGTTCACCTTATTTTTAATGGTGAAATATTCAACTATAAGCGATTAAGAGAGTCACTAAAGGATATAGGGCATTCATTCCATACGAAAAGTGATACAGAAGTAATTCTTAGAGCCTTTGAAGAATATGGTATAGACTGTGTTGAACATCTTGATGGCGAGTTCGCATTTGCCATATGGGACGACTCAACAAATAAATTATTCGTCGCCCGTGATCGACTTGGAATAAAACCTTTTTTTTACAGCTCTACGAATGATACTTTCTTTTTTAGTTCTGAACTCAAATCATTAATACAAGTAGTTGATACTAATAAAGAAATTAATATTGCATCGCTTAATAGATTTCTTTCTATAGGGTATCTATGGGGACCAGAATCAATTTTTCAGAATATCAACAAACTGAACCCAGGACACTATGCAATCATTTCGAGTGAAGGTATATCCACTCATTGCTACTGGGATATCAAAGGCATTACAAACAACAAACAATCCCATCATCCTTCAAATATTGATACAATGCAACAGCTACTAAAACAGTCTGTGGAAGATCGAATGGTAAGTGATGTACCCATAGGAAGCTTCCTTTCGGGAGGAGTTGATTCATCAGTTCTTGTCGCCGTCGCAAGTAAGTCGATTAAAGAACCATTAAATACTTTTTCAGTAGGCTTTAAAGACTCCAAATTTGATGAATCTGAGTATGCCCAGAAAGTAGCTGACCAATACAACACTAACCATCATCTCCTTATGGGAGAAGATGATGCTGTCGATATTTTTGATGATGTAATTTGGCATATAGATGAGCCGATGGCCGACCAAGCCTCAATTCCTACCTACCTTCTTTCAAAATTAACGCGGTCACATGTCACTGTCGCCCTAAGTGGTGATGGAAGTGATGAAATTTTTGCAGGCTACAACAAACATTTAATATTAAAATACCAACACAAATGGATCTCCCTCTTACCCAAATTTATACAAAGATTATTACTCAAAGAGGTTATGAACCGCATCCCTTTTAGAGAAGACTTTCTAAAGCGAAAAGCTACTATTATTGAAAGATATTTTTCACTCCTCAGTCATTTTAATCCCAATGAGCGGAAAAATATCTTTGTTGATGTAGACAACTTTAGAGATGTAGAAAAAGAAATTAAAGACTCTATTCCTTCAACAGTGACTCCACTACAACAAGTTCAGCTTTTTGATACGTGCTACTGGCTTCCCAATGATATTCTTGTAAAAACTGACCGAACCTCAATGGCATTTGGACTCGAAGCACGGGTCCCCTTCCTAAATCATACACTGGTAGAGTGGGCTCTTTCATTACCTGATTCATTAAAAATCCGTGGAATTATTGGTAAATACTTGCTAAAAAAAGCTTATCAAAAAATGCTCCCTCTCAAAAATGTATATCGAAAAAAACAAGGATTTAACTACCCCTTAGAAGATGTTTTTGATGGAAATTCCATTCATAAATATTTTGACAACTCTTCATTATATAAACTACTCGACAAAAAACAGGTACTTGATATAATTGATCGCCGAACTGAATCTAAATTTTGCCAGCGACAATTTAGAAATTTATTTTTCTTATTCTCATGGAACTATATCTACTGTGATTCTCCACACCCCGCCCCCAAGATTTCCAATCCGGATACACGTATTCATGAATAATGCCATAAAAAAAATTATTGCACTCATATTTATTCTAGCCCCAGTCGTTTGGTTAATTACTGAAATTGATGGCTATCTCTTTATTGAGCAAATTCAAACTATTGCCTGGTGGACAATACCTGTACTTTTTACCGCTCAAATCATTGCCATACTCATCCAAGGGACAAGGCTTTGGGCTTTACTCAACGCTAAATTGGCCGATATTACCTTATCAGAAATTATAAAAATTCATTTAGCATCGATGTACTATTCTATAATTCTTCCTTCATCGTCGGCAATTGATGTTGTACGAGCATTATTTCTATCAAAAAAGTATCACTATCAGGATGTTTGGGGTGCCACCTGGATAAATAAAATCCTTATTCTATTTGTTTTACTCCTACTTTCTTTTATTGGATTTGCCAATAATCAAAGTATTTCAATTTCAACAGACATTACAACTTTAGTGATCGTGAGTTCTATTCTACTATCAATTCTGACTATTCTATCATTCTCTAAAAAGATTACGGGTACTGTAGCCCCTTTGATATCCAGTCTTTTACCTACTAAAATTTATACAATCATTTCAAATTTACGACAGGGTGTATATGAGTACAAAAATTTTAAAACAGGGATATTCAAAAGTTTATTTTTAACAATCCTCATGCAGTTTGTGTCCATTACAGGATTTAGCCTAACATTATATGGTGTTACAGGACAATTCTATTATTTTGAAGTATTAACATTTATCCCTCTCATAGAAATCGTGACTTTTATTCTCCCCCTCACTCCTAATGGGGCTGGAATACGAGAGTCCCTAACACTTGTTTTTCTAAATACCATTGGCCTTGAGAGTACTACAAGTGCTATTTTTATCACCATCACATTTTTAGCCTATATAACAAAGTTTCTTTCAGGTATCTCACTTATACTCTTTAAAGAACTTAGGGTTGGCCTATACTCATCTAATTGAGCAAATTTTACAGAATAGAGATAACATTCTACTTTTTATCATCAGACATATTACGAAGGTTGATCCATGGGAATTGATTACAACGGTGCAAAATTTTTATTCCATTCCAAAAAGCTAGGAGTTGACTTTTCACAATCTGCAATGATTGGACGGCAAGCATTGAACTTACACCCCAAGGACCTTTCCCGCCTATGCACTAAGTTCAAAATAGAATGTAACAGCAATCAGATAGACACTATTTTTTCATCCAATGAAGGATTTAGTGAATCTCTTTTTACTCTGTTAGGTGCTCAAAAAATTGAATCATTTGATAACTCTTCATATGAAAATGCTACTCATTTGCACGATATGAATTCACCCATAACAGATGATTATTTACAACGCTACTCCATGGTTTTAGATGGCGGGACCCTTGAACATATTTTTAATTTCCCAACTGCGATATCAAATTGCATGAAAATGTTAAATATGGGCGGCCACTTCCTAAGCATTACAAATGCCAATAATTTTATGGGTCATGGTTTTTACCAATTTAGCCCAGAACTATTTTACAGAATTTTTTCGGTTGAAAATGGATTTACAATTAAAGACCTTATAATGTTTGAAGACACCATCTCTCCTAGATGGTACTCTGTAAAAGACCCTGATGAACTCAGAGATAGAGTTACACTTATTAATAGAGTCCCAACCTATATACTTGTTATAGCCCAAAAGGTTGCAGAGGTTGACCTTTTCACTCACCCCCCACAACAAAGTGATTACGCTGAGCAATGGGAATCTGGTAGAGAAATGAGCGATTACAAAAAACTTAAAACAAAAATCAGGAAAAATCTTTCTGCATTTCCTATCACCCTTCTAAGAAGATTACAGGAAATACTTTCACCTTCTTTTTCTTCCAAATTTTACAAAAAATTATAGCTTAAATATCCACTTTTTTTGTTAATGGGAAATATTGGATATTTAACTGGTGTGTTGATGATAATTGACTGCAGCCATTTACTATTGAAATCAATTTTTCTTGAAACTCCATAAGTGCCTCACTTACTTCAGCAATACTTTTTTCATCAATGCTAAATGTATAGGTCAGAAATGTTCGTTTAGTAGGAGGTATTTCATTTAATGCACTCTTTGCTAAGTCTAGAGTCACATCTTGATAGCTATGAACTGTAAGAGATTCCTCAGATTCATCCCCTAAAATAACTTTGTCGGTTTGCTCATATAACATTCTAGTTTTATTCTGTCTTATACCACTAGACTTTTCGGGTATCACCTCTTTTATCAATTCGAGGTCCAACAATAATTTCACAGCATTTTTCGCATCATATGATGAAATTGGAGGCGTAAGCTGTTGCCCAAGAAGCTTATAGTCACCCTTAAAGTCAAAATAAGTTAGCAACTCTCTGAGCACGGGGTAATACCATTTTTGAAAATACTCATACTGCTTGTTTTTTAAAATGTTAACAGTAGTCTGTGGTTTTAACTTTTGAATTATTGAATAAAAATAGTTTTTTTCGGAGAGATCTTTACTCTCCTTAAACTGAACTAACGCTTCAAAATACTTAGACTCTTTTAAATTGAGTTCAAGGGCAGAGGTAACTTTGAATATATTCTTCACACTCAATGGACGTGCGCCGTTCAAAATATTAGCCATATAGCTTCTGGATTTAAAACCAGCTTTTTGTGCAAAAAATTGATGAGAAAAGTTTTTATTGACTTCTTTTTGTCTATCAAACCAATCTCTTAAGAATTTAACGTAATTTTCATATTCATATATCATCATTTCATAAAAATAATTATATAAAAATGAATAGCTAGAGCAATTGCTTAAACGATACTAGATTAACACATTTACTCTTCCTTGGCTTACAAAAGCTATCGACTAAACTCAAAAGTCACATTTTCAGGTGTAAGGGCAAAATCAAATACTTTATATTCATCTACACTAGCGTTAAGAGAGAAATCATAAACCTCTGTTTGGCCATTGTCCCCTCTACCAATCCTTACAGGTGCACTATAATCTTCAGGTGCAGTATACTTAATTGTACCCATTGCGCTACCGCTCTTGTCTAAGACCCCATTTATATACATGGATAATTTATCACTACTCTTAGTTACTACTATATGTATCCATGTATCTAGTACTAAATTTTGATTACTTGTAATATCAGTCCAAGCCCCCCCTTTGCCATATGAGGTTTGTAACCTTCCATTATTACATTGTATTGAGACTCCTTCTGCGACATTAGTGAGTGCCCTAAAGGATGAAAAAATACCTTGGTTGCCAGTTAATGAATGTAATTTAACCCAGCCTGTGATACTGTACTCTTGTAAGAAAAGAATAGAGTTGTCTCCTGAAAACCTGACACTCTTCCCCTCTGACCCTAATCGAGCTGCACTCCCAAATACACCAGCTTCAAAAGTAATGTCACTATTAAGATCATATCCATCTAACTGTCCCATTTCATCCTTAAAATCTCCATCAAATGCCCAATAAACAAGAGGATTATTCGGTTCAATAGATACTGAAGATGAAGATGAAGACGAAGACGAAGACGAAGATGAAGCCGAAGACGAAGACGAAGATGAAGACGAAGATGAAGACGAAGACGAAGACGAAGACGAAGACGAAGATGAAGACGAAGACGAAGACGAAGACGAAGACGAAGACGAAGACGAAGACGAAGACGAAGACGAAGACGAAGACGAAGACGAAGAAATGTTAGTACTGGATGAACTGGTTATTTCTACAAGACTAAAGAGACAAGTAATGACGATATCAGATGAAATAGAATTGATAGTATTGCCATCTATAACAGCATCCCCTATAACTAAATATAATGAAATAAAGGTAAATCCATCTACTTCATCTAAAAGGACTTCTATTTCACCATTTTTAGCGACCACTCCTGGCCCAGAAATAGAACCACCATCTAAATCCCCTATATAGGTTACATTAAAGGTAGCTAAATCCTCAATAAGTAAACTACTCATATTTACAATCGAAGATGAGGAGGAAGAATAAATCGTTTTTAACGAACTACTTTCCTTATGATTATTCAAATTATCACTATCATAAGGAGTTACAGAAACAGTAAAATGTTGAAGTATGGTATGAAAGCCATCAAACACCTTAACACTACCTGTATATGTATCAATTGTGTTATATGTCCAAATTAACCGCTTATCAAATGAGCCATTTCCAGTAAAATCTATCAGTACGTCATAGTAATCAGAATCATCAGTAACGACCAAATCCCCCAATGAAACACGATTACCCACATTAATCTCGATACTCTTAAAGGGCAATGTAACTTGAGGAGGAGTATCCATACTTACTGATATAATGGTATCATGTAAAGTAATGATTGAGAGATTGTTTTTACCAACAATTAGTCCATCGTTATAGCATGTAATATGTATAATAGACTTTTGATTACTATTTAATGCTACATCTAATTCTCGGTATAATTCTCCTGATTCATAAGGAACTGAAGCTATTTCCTGAAAAACATTTCCAGTTTGGATAATTAAATCTATAGAGGAAATATCATAATCTGCTATTTCAATTTGTAATCTCAAGTTCGCTGTTAGGTTGTCGCCATCAGCACTTACTAACGATCTATTTTCACTGGGAGCCTCAAACAAACAGGCATTAATTAGAACACCAAATAAAACAATTATATACAGAACAATTCTTAACATTTTCTCTCTCAATTTAGTGATCCTATAAATTAGGTTAAATAGATATTGTATAGTAAATAGTTACTATTTTTTTACAAATTGGAGCCTATAAAACTAAAACACATACTTATCCTCAAATAATACAGCTTCATTTTTGGAGCAGACAATGCTCTTCTAAATACCTTAAATTCATCGACCATCCCATCAAATGAAAAATCGAAAATTTCATAACTTTCAGGACCTTTACCAAACCGGGCAGGTGCCGAGTATATAACGATTCCGCTACTATTGTTCTCTTTTTATTGCTCCATGACTACTATTATACTCTGTTAAAACAACATATTCTCCAATAGATAGACTTGAGAAAGTAAATGTACCTTCTGGACTTGAAACAACAGAATCTATTACAGTATTTTCATCATCAGATCTGTACAAATAAACCATAGCGCCAGATTGTACTGTAGAGATATTTCCTGTATGAGCAACCCTTTTTAATGTTGCAGTTGAATTACTCGCTCCAGTAATAGTAATACCCGAAATAGAACCATTGAAGTCATCTTCTGATACTATAGCGCAAGAACAGAGCTAAAAGATGAGCGTAAGAATACATAGAGTATTTTTCATACTTATTCCTATAAAAGTGTGTTTGATAAATATAGTTCTTAGCTAATACCATTTTAAATACATCACACAGATTTGCCACCATTTTTGTTCACAACCTGTGAACATACTAAATTTTTACATCCCAATTAATACTCTATACAAACAAAAAACAACACCTGCGTTCACAGATGTTGTTTTTTGAAAGATTAACTACTAGGATTCATAAAAATATATTATAAAGCGTAGTATTAATACCTTATAACAAGTTTTGGTCTTTTAAAAGCCTCTGGATGTTCACTGGATGCAAATGCTGGAAATGAAGGGTAGTTATCAGAATTGCCAATATCATATGGGTTTTTAAGCAATACACCAAAATTATTTGACGTACCACTTATCCATTCATTTACGAGAGTTGTTACATCAAAACTCACTGTATCAATTGACCAAAGGTCCTCAACAGGAATTGACACAGAAGTAAAAGATGCAGTTGCATCTGTACCATCTAATGCTACTGCCTCCGCATTCCAAGGACTTCCAAACATCGCTTCCACTCCTGTCGCACCATCACAAATACTATTTTCTCCTCCGTTTACAATATCACAGGTCCCTTCGTTCCAATCACGAAGCATTTGATGCATATCAATCTGAAAATCAATATCAAAATGTTTTGTATAAGTGGTATCTCTATATAATACCATTCGAGCATTTGATACCATTACAACAGGAGCTGTAGCTAAAGGAAAAGCAATTAGCGTTCTTTGACGATTATGCGGATCATACCCTCCAACATTAAGCCATTTAAATCCACCTGAATTTCGGTTTGTATAGATATTGTCGGCTTCGGATCCATTATACACAATTCTTGAGTCTTTCCCTTCTGTTGGACCAGGCTGGATAACAATCTCAATAGGAATTTGCGGTTTTAAACGATTATACTCAATAAGTACATCCTCACTTTGAAGAGAATAATTATAAACCTTAAATTCATCAATACTGCCATCAAATGAATAGTCATTTGCTTCAAGAGAATCTATTCCTTTCCCAAAATGCCCTGGTGAGGAGTGAATAATTGGCTCAAGAGCAGCTTGTGTCTTCACATTGATACCATTAATATAGAGTGACATCACATCGTGGTCTTTAGTAACCCCTATATGTACCCAAGTATCGAGTGGAATCGTCTCATTGGACCATATAGAATTCCAAGATGAACCTTTGCCATAAGAGAATTCTAACTGTTGGCTTGAACGTATTTGAATCCCCATTCCCTCCGAGACACCCGGTAGTACTTTATAATTACCAAAAACCATTTGATACTCTTTCAAACTTTGTAAATTAATCCATCCCACTATGCTAAATTCTTGAAGATGTAATACTTCGGGAGCAGAATTGAATCTAATACTTTGATTATTCGTTCCCAATTTTGCCGCACTCCCAGAAACCCCAGAAATAAACGTAACATTATTATTAATATCATAGCCATCAGCAACTCCTTCTTCATCAATAAAAGAGTCATCAAACTTCCAATAGGTAAGTAATTGAGCTGATATATCTGTAGTTGAACTACTTGATTGATAATCACTGCTTAATTGAGAGTTACTACTTAATTGAAAATCACTGCTTAACCACACGGGTACACTTGAATGTGAATTATCAATTGAAGAACTACTTATTTTCTGTGAGTTCAAAGAAGAACTACTCGACAACTGTTCAATGGAACTCAGTATCGCATAACTTACCTCAAAATCATTACTACTTAAAGAGAAACTACTTCCGCCTATCATCTCACTTGATGAAACAAGCATACTACTTGAAATATATTCGTCAATTGGAATTAAAACAACAACTCCCTCACGTTCAATAACAACTAATACATATTGACTTACCTCTAAAGTCCCACCAATCATTTTAGTAACGGTGATATTTTGTATTTCTCCATCAAGTACCGGCAGATAGAATTGATCATTGGATTTTTTAATTTCTTTATGAAAGTACTTTATAGCAGAGACTGATTTGTTATCAAATTTGAGTAGTTTACTTTTATACTGTTTCATTGCTATCTCAAGGCCATCAACAACTTTAGTGTCTTTATTGAGATTTATATTTCTTTTTATAGCCCCAAGTGTTTCACTGAAATCTGCCATGAGTACATATTCACCAAATTCAATATTTAAAAATGTAAATATTCCATTCACATTTGATTGAGTTGAATCAACAGGTTTTTGCTCATTACCTTTTGCAAAAAGGTATAACATAACCCCTTGTTTCGCTAGCCTTGGTGAGTCTATTGTATTTGCAACTTTGAGCGTCGCCGTGGTTTTATTCGAACCAGTAATTGTAATTCCTGAAATAGAACCACTTGATTGTTCCTCAGAAATTATTGAACAAGCATTTATCAAAAAAAGTAAAGACAGGGTAATTAAAACATTTAGATATCTCATACTGTTTCCATTTTTAATTATCCTAAATATAGAATCTCGGTAATTTATTTTAATTATCGGATTTAGAATTTATCACAAAAACGTTCACACTTCGTGAACAATAGATTCGTGAGTATTTGAAAAAAAGCCCAATATAAACAAAAATCAACCCCTACGTTCACAGTGAAGGTCCTTTTCATTGAAAGAAAACGTTATGCAACGGCAATATCTGGCAGTGCTTTTATTGCAACTATTTCTTGAAAAACAGTACGTTCAGCATATTCTGACTGCTTTCCTATATTAAACTCCGTAACCGGTCTGTGATAACCCATAACGCGTGTCCAAATCTCGCATTTTGTTCTTTCTGAATCTTTTATAATAGTGCGTGTCATAGTTTCATCTCCTTATTAATGGAGTAATGATAGATTGTATCAAGTGAATTTACAAGTGTGTAAATCAATTATCACACACTATATGGTACTTACAAAAACAACAGATACACTATATTGCTTTTTTATTGATAAAAAGGGTACAGGGTATGTAATTTTGGTTGATAGGCTGTTAGGATATTATTTCTGTAATCGAGCGATAGAAATGTGTTGATGCACGATACTCTTTTGTAGCTCTTTTAACTCGACCTCTAAATAATAGGTCTCTAAATCAAAATCCATAGTATGTATCATATAACTTGATGCGAGTTCAAATCGATAAGTATGAACCATTATACATGATGCAGTGAGAACTACTATTGAGAGTACATTTTTTAACATTGTTGTCCTTACTGACTCAGAGTATCAAGGTATTGCTGATATGCTACTGAATCTACAATTCCATAAAAATAGTTGTCATAATTAGAGAAGGCGATTTTCATTACTGTTTTAGTGGTGTCAACAGGGTAATACATCTGGATTTTTGCGGTATCGTTTAGTCCAAGAGTAATTTCTTTTGTATTTGAGTTGTAGAGCACAGTATCTTGTGTAGCAAAAGTTAAACTATCAAATTTCACCCCATTTACTTCGGCATAGTCCTCTTGATACCTCAATATAAGGTTATCGAGGTCAACGTCTATTTCTGTACCAGCGCCATCATACAGGATATGCAAATACAGCTTGTAACTACTTCCATCGATATGGGCCGGTGTAATTATAGATTTTGAAATTACATCAATCTTTATATAACGTAAATCGTCCATTGAGGACGACGACTCAGTAGAGGATTGTTCAATACTACTACTACTACTTGAAATAGTAGTAGTACTTGACTCCAACACCGAGCTATCTACAATCGATGAACTCGTAGTACTTATTGCAGAAGATATTTGATTTGAACTGGATTGAACCGTGCTACTCTCGATATTTGAACTGCTTGAACTACTCGATAAAGGTGGAAACCTTTCTATTTCAGAAAGAGTATCACCAGCTGTAACATATTCATATATAAATCCTTGATTATACGACCGGATTACCGTATCAAATACCTGAGTTTTTATGAGGGAATCCGTTCCATATACATAACGTTCTTCAAAGTGGCTTTTAAGATAAAAGGTATCGACACTACTCACTGATTCAATAATTAAAAGAGTATCTTCATACTCTAACCATGCAGAATCATATACCGTACTATCCGAATTATAGTTATATCGTACCATAGGAAGAATAGACTCATCTTGTGGTACATCATTCACTTGTGTACAAGAGAGCATTAAAAGGCTGAGCAATAGAGTAAGTTTCAAATTATTCATAGCTTGATTGTACAAATTCTCACATTTAAATGCTTTAAAATAATGAGTATTTTGAGGTGAATATCCATTCTTGCCATCAAGCCAATACTACGATGGCAAGAACGAGTATTTTATGCAACAGCAGACTCTCTTGTTACAGAAAGTGCCTTGATTTCATTAAAAGGGGTACGTTCTCTATACTCAGCACGCTTTCCAATATTAAATTCACTCACTGGGCGATAATAGCCCATAACTCGAGTCCAAACTTCGCATTTGCTTCTTTCATGATCATGGAGAATGATTGCCGCTGACATTGATTACCCCTTACTTGTGAAACACTATATATATAAGATGCTCCAGTTACACTTTTTTGTAAAGAGGTTTTTTACATTTCTTTCAAATTCAATAGGTTATGAATAAAGTTATCTGTTCAAAATGTGGCATTTACATAATTTTGACTTACTGATAAATATGAATAATCACTCAAATTATTGTCTGTCTAACTCAGAATCACGTTTTTTATTGAAATCTAACCACTGAGTAGTTGCAGTACTATCTATCTCGCGAGTATTATACTTACCATTTGATTTTATATGAATTTCTTGACCAGGTGTCAGAGTAATCCAAGTTTCGAGAGATACTTCATATGGACCCTTAATCTCTTTAGGAGGTCCCCAGTGGGCACTTGAATCAATAGCTATTGATGTTGTGTCGGACGGCCCAACATCTACTGTACCTTTAAATAACGCAACGGTTGCACTTGAGTCAGCTCCTGCTTCGACGCTAAATACTGTACCGCGTACTGCGGCTGTTGCAGTAACCGTCTGAATGGTAAAGGGACCATTCCGCTTTGACATCTTTCGAATATTAGCCCAAACCTTACCTTTATTTAAAAAAGGTGCTGAACTATTTTTCCCACTTAATATAACATCAGAATTTTCACCTACTCGAAGAACAGTGCCATTCGAGTAGGTGATTTCTAATAGACTTTCTGATCCAGTGATAAATACTTGCCCCGCCTTAACTGGAAATTGCACTTTCATTTTTTTACTCTTACCCGACTTCTGTTTTAGGAAAACATCACCTGAAATAAAAGTAACCTGTCCTATTCTTGCTGCACTTGTTGCTTGAACAAACAAAACAATACTCAACACAGATAGTGTAATTGCAAACCAATACTTGTGGCGTGGCATAGCTTCTCCCTTAAAGACTTTCCAGAATCTCTGGATAGTATTCGAGGAATTTCGTATTAAAATTACCTGACTGAAAGACCGGGTGCTGCAGAATTTTCTTATGTAGAGGAATTGTTGTCTGAACCCCTTCAATAACAAATTCATCAAGTGCCCTGAGCATACGTGTAATTGCTTGCATCCGTGTCGGGGCATGTACAATAAGTTTAGCTATCATAGAGTCATAATATGGTGGGATTACATACCCTGAATAACAATGACTATCTACACGAACACCTGGTCCACCTGGCACAGAAAAATGCTCAATTTTTCCAGGTGATGGTCTAAAGTCCTTTGCCGGGTCTTCAGCATTAATACGACATTCCATTGCATGCCCCTTTAATTCAACATCATCTTGAGTAAATTGAAGTTTTTCACCTTGAGCAACACGAAGCATCTCTTGGATGAGATCTACACCAGTCACCTCTTCTGTAACACAGTGTTCAACCTGAATTCGGGTATTCACTTCCATAAAAAAGTTTTTACCACCCTCATGCAGAAACTCCATTGTGCCTGCACTATGGTAGCCTACTTCGAGAGCTCCTCTCACTGCACTTTCACCTAACTGTTTTCTCATTTCCGGAGAAAAGGCAGGTGATGGTGATTCTTCAATCAATTTTTGGTGACGACGCTGTACAGAACAGTCACGTTCCCCAAGGTGAACCATATTTCCATATTTATCACCTATAAGTTGAATTTCTACGTGGCGTGGCTCAGTAAAGAATTTTTCCATGTATAAATCGCCATTTGAGAAACAGGCTTCAGACTCTGCTCGAGCAATATTAAACTGTGTTTCTACATCTTCAATACAATGTACAACACGCATTCCTCGGCCACCACCACCCGCTACTGCTTTTAGAATTACCGGGAAACCAATCTCTTCTGCTTTCTTTTGCGCAGATTCAACAGTAGGTAATATACCTTCACTATCTGGTATACATGGAACTCCTGCTTTTTTCATCGCAGCTTTTGCATAGGTTTTTTCACCAAGCTCTTGGATTGCTTTTGCAGATGGTCCGATAAACTCGATTCCATTCTCTTTACACACTTCAGCAAAATGTGCATTCTCGGCCATAAACCCATATCCAGGGTGAATACCATCTGCATTGGTAATTTCCGCTGCAGCCAGTATTTCTTTTATATTAAGATAACTATCTTTAGCTAATGGTGGGCCAACGCACACATCTTCATCCGCATAGTGTACATGTAGAGAGTTGTTATCAGCAGTTGAATGTATCGCAACTGTTTGAATTCCAAGTTCTTTACAGGCTCTAATCACGCGAAGCGCAATCTCACCCCTATTAGCAATTAAAACTTTTTTCATACTTTCTCATTTCGTTTAGGGTAACCCTTAATTTCACAATACCATTAGAAAAAATGAAATGGAATTAGATCCAATCATTTTAAAGCTCTAATGGTCATTAATTTAATAGTCTAAGGTTATGGAGCTACCTTAAAAAGAACACCATCATATTCAACAGGAGTCGCATCAGAAATACAAACTTCTACAACAGTTCCATCAATATCAGACTCAACTTCATTCATAAGTTTCATTGCTTCAATAATACAAACAACTTGGCCTTTTGAAACTTTGTCTCCAACTTTCAAATATGGTTCTGAATCAGGAGAAGGTTTTGCATAGTAGGTTCCAACCATAGGAGATTTGATTGCAAGTCCCGATTCGATTACTGGAGTTGCAGTATCAACAGCAGACCCTAGTGGTGCTACTACAGCTGTAGGTGTCGCTGCCATGGCTACTGGAGCAGCCTGTGAAACGGTATGTACTACTTCTTTCTCTTTCTTAAGAATGATATGGTTATCATTAAATTTCCACTCGATCTCAGTCAAGTCTGAATTATCTAATAAACTCATCAGTGATTTTACTTCTTTAAAATTCATGATGTTCCTTATTGTTTGTTTGTTTTTCCGTCTTCTCACTAAGCCCAGATTAATCTTCTGCTTTTTTAGTGAGTATTTCTTTAATTTCTTTCTTTCTAAGTGCGATAACTTCATTAGTAGGATCACTCTTAGCTAACTGTCTATACATCTCTAATGCTTGTGCATAAAGATTTTGATCAAAATAGATCTCTGCCAGGGTCACTGTTGGTGTAGGTAAATCTGAGGGGTCAATTGATGTAAAATAGTCTGTATCTTCTATTGCATATGGAACTTCAGCAGCCTTTTGTTGCTTCTGCTCCTCTTCTACCTCTTGAATACGTAATTCATCAAGTGCAGATGTGTCATCATCCGCAAGTTCAGACATGTCTACAGAGGTATCTATTATCGATGCCGTTTCCTCATCGATGTGTAATTCTCGTTCGTCATTAATACTTTCAGATAATGCCGCAAGATCTATCATTTCAGTTGCGTCAACATCTAATACTTCGTCAGCTATAGCACTTGTATTGTCGTCATTATTTTCATTTGACACAGATTCAATTTCGTCAAATTCAGGAGGCTTTTCTTCAGACCTTACCGGTACTCCTTCCATATTACTTGCTGTATCATCAAGATCATTCTCTTCAACAATCTCATTTAAATCTTCAGTGACTTCAACACTGTCAATGCCATCAAGAATTTCAAGATCTAATGCACTATCACTTGAGCTATCCCCCGTGACAGTATAAAATGTTGATTGGGTATTTTCTTCGCCATCATTAAGGTCTTCATCATCATGATCTATGGGATCAATCGGTTCAACAGAGGTCTCTTCTTGATCTAAGTCGGCTTCTTCAATAATATCATTAAGGTCACCATCTATTTCAACATGTTCAATTGTATCCAATGTATCAGGATCAATGACTTCATTTTCTGAAGCTGCACCTTGAACATTAAAAAACTCCGTTGATGATATTTCGCCTTCATCAGACTCTATTATTTCAGGTTTTTCTATTGAGACATCATCACTTTGTTCTTCAGCAACAACACTCTCTTCAGTGTCATTTGTTGTATCACCGTTTTCATGCTCCTGTTCTTCAATTAATAGTCCAAGGTCTTCATCCACTTCAACACTATCAATTGTCTCAAGGAGTGACTCATCAATACCTCCAAGGGATTCATCACCGAGTACATTAAAAAACTGACTTGAAACTGCAGTATCATCTTCTGATTCAGTTTCATCCACCTTATTAGGTTTTTCATCGACTACATCTAATGAACCCTCTATCTCAAGCTCTTCTAATGACTCAGTGCTATTTTCTTGTAGTGATTCCAAGACAAGTTCATCAGGCTCATCATATATCACATTTTCAGAAGCATCTTGATTCAATGATGCCATATCTACAGTTTCAACTTCATCAAGTTCGATTGGTTGATCAATATTTTCCACTGAGTCCATAAGTGTATCATCAGTTACTATTACTTTCTCAATAATGCCTTCATCTAAAGGTTCTTCACTCAACGATGTTAGATCAACAGTCTCTGTTTCATCAACTTCAATAAGTTCATCTAAAGCTTCAACTGGCTCAACTGATGTATCTGCTGAGTCAGATTCTGCTGTTGAATCTTCGACAACCGTTTCTGTTGTTTCTGTTGCTTCTGCCACTT
>JAOPTW010000096.1:0-15373 GCA_051532035.1 Fibrobacterales bacterium
ATTCTGATGCACCATTGTACCATCCAATAAAGGTATAGCCATCTCTGGTTGGAGCAGTTGGTCGTGCAACGGTAGAACCGGCGTTGACCGTAGCTGAAGCTATGGAGCCATTTCCACCATTAAGATCGAAGGAGACTCTATAGGTTATCACTGTCCATCGTGCTTGGAGTGTAAAGTCAGTAGTTACCCCTTGAGAGAAGCTCCATAGTGTATTTCCGTTATACCATCCATCAAAGGTATAGCCACTTTGTATAGGAGCTGATGGTTCAGTGAGCAATGAACCAGGGGCCACAGTAGCTGGAGGAACTGAAGCATTACTTCCATTACCATCAAAAATTACGGTATAGAGTATCTGTGGTGCGGAAGAGGACTCTTGAGTCTCCTGACTCGATGGTATTGATTGACTTGAAAGCATTGTTTGACTCGACACCATTGTTTGGCTCGAAAGTATTTCTTGACTCGATGCTCCTGTAGCTGATGAAATTAAAGGCCCTTGCATTGAAGATGTGCCTTGTGCACTACTGCTTTGAACGACAGCAACAGAACTGATAGTTCCATTGGTACTACTGGAAGAGCTGATAGCACTTGTTTCAGAAGACGCTGAAAGCGTTGTTCCACTTGAAATATTCTCACTGCTCGACACATTTTCAGCTGATGATACCGACACCATTGACGATTGTGGTACCGCTTCGGAACTTGATGGATTGTCTGCAACAGCAAAACTTGATGCATGTGATCTATTATTTTCGACTGTAACGACAACGGTATCAAATACATTGTTATATCCATCAAATGCGTGAACCACTACAGAGTATGTCCCAATTTTATTGTAGATATGGCTCGTTTTTTCGGTAAATTCCTCAGATTCAACAAATTGAATGGCATAGCTCACATGAAATGAGTTATCCTCCCATACAATAGGGACTGTATATCTTTCTTTTAAGGCAATAATAGTATCATTCCCTGCACTAAATAGTGTTGGCATCTCATCGGGTACCGATTCAAGAGCGAGTTCTCCGAGCACTACAACTGACTCATTTTTACGTGCAACAACAGCACCATTATTAAAGCACACATATTCTAGAGTAATATCTCTACTTTGAGGAACAGTGAGTTCAAAGAAAATCGTTGCAGCACCGAGTTCTACTCCATTTTCGACCACCAAAAATTCATCTTCAGCATCGGTAATAACCAAGTAGATCGAGTCCATGCTTAAATCACCCTTTACAATAGTAAGCGAAAGCAATGCCGTAGTATCATCAACATCGGAAAATTCATCAGGAGCATGAGCCGTTTCACTCGCACCAAGACAAGCAATGAACAAAAAGGGTGTAATGATTCCGAAAAGGAAAACACAAAGTCTATGCATATTAAGCTCCCAATTGTAGAAGTACTCCACCTTTAAACTCTGTAGGGGTGTTTTTAAGAAGGCGGGGTGCTCTAGAAATATTTAGATAGTACGTACGTGATCAAAATAGATAATAGAGTCGCTTTCGTTCTCTGAGTATATTGAAATTTACAACCTTGTAGTGCTTAACTGGTGAACCTGGGATCAACAGTATTCTCGTATGAGACATTTCGAAATATACACAATAAAAAGAGTACTACTCCTTCCCCTTCGTTTCAATCAACCCGGAGGCAATCAATCCTGAAGGAATAGCTACAATTGCAATCCCAATGAGCGTTACAAGAGCCGTGAAGATCTTCCCCCCAATGGTAATAGGATAAAAGTCACCATACCCCACTGTTGTCAGTGTAACAATAGCCCACCAGAAGCATTTTGGTATTGATCCAAAGCCATCGGGCTGTGCCACATGCTCAAAATAGTAGATACCGACACTTGATAGGTAAATGAATACGAGCGCAAATACTGAAAAGAGTGCGAGCTCATTTTTTATACTATAAAACACAAGAAAGAGTCGGTCACTTGCCTGCCTGAGTTTATTATTACGCAAGAGTTTAGCAATGCGCACAATTCGTATAATTCGCAACCCTTTTAAATCAGCACCAGTGAGGAGGCCTGGCAAGATTGAAAGAAAATCAATGAGCCCCATAACACTAAAAACATATCGCAGAGGCTTTGGAGAAGCCCATACCCGGAGAACATATTCTAACAGAAAAAGACCAGTGAAGAGCATATTTGTATGCTTTAAGATAGCTGAGTACTCAACAAGCTCTTGCATTGACTCAAAAGTAAATTCAACGAGAAACAGAAAAATCAATAGTTGCGATATTGCGCCTAATATACCTGAATTAAACGATTCATTCATTTTACTTTTCATCATCATCTTGAATTATCTCCAATCTACTACACTGTTTACGCATAGGCAAAGCAGATGTGTCGTATCTAACTATCTCACCGTACCCCTAACCTAGTATATTTTAGTGCTTAATTCACTGGCATGGCATTGGTAAGAGTCGAATGATTCATTTTAATGTAGGATTCACTGCTAAGAGAGACCAACGGTGTGATCGGACCACTTACTATCGGGCAAAGGGGGCCGATTATCTATTGAATTGACTCTTACCGGCAAAATGCTATGTTTACACTTTTACCAGAGGTTCCCTATCAAACCTTTTCAACTATTAGTTCTCGCACTCATATTATTTGTTTGCTGCAGTGTTAACAACTCAGCAGATTCAAACTCTATAACTGGTATCGTAATAGTCGGAGGAAACCCCGCTGCGGCAAAAGTATCTCTCGTCAGAAGTGATGATAAACATACTATAGTACAAGAGGTCTATACCAATGCAGATGGTACCTATGCATTTACCGATGTCCCTGCTGACTCATTTATTATTGTTACAACGATTGACTGGGAATACGGTAATGTTTCTGACAACCTACTCATAAGCGAAGATTCAGAAATCATTCTCAATATTGACCTTGCTCCTTTTAAAAATCACCCGCATGAATTTGCCGACACGACCGCTCAGGTCTCTTTTTATTCCATTCCTATTACTGACTATTCATCTGAAAAGCAGCTCTATTATCTTGATAGTACTGAGAATATCTACCAGGTTACATCCCCTAATACGACTCAAGAGTTCGCAATTATTAATCAGAATGGAACTCCGTCTGTGGTTGAGGTACAGCCAACAATACAAATAAGTAGTTCGAGCTCTCTCCTGTTAATCTCCTCAGTTCAGAATGATCAAACCAATGACGATGGTATACAGCCAAGCTCATCTGCAGAACTGATAACCATTATCATTCAACCCGGAACCAATGAGGCACAAGATACCTATATATCTGCACAGAAGACGGGAGCTACTCAACCCCTTGTTCCGGACAATATAAATTATGGCAATGCAGAGTTTCTTCATTTAGGAGCGAATTTCCCTACACTGTATCGCACATTACTTGCCTTTGATTTAAGCCCAATACCATCAAACGCAATAATTTCTTCTGCTACGCTAACTGTTACAACCCAGAATACTGCATCATATGCACATGCCCAAGGGAGAGACAGCAATATTTTGATACACAAATTATTAAAAAGTTGGAATGGAGGAACGGCAGATACTCATGCAAACAATTCATTGATTATTGATGGTGTTACGTCTTCAGAACGCTATTGGGGGGCCCAAGATGAAAGTGAAGATTGGACGCAAGGCTTTATTGGGCTAGACAATATCGATGCATCTACTCATGCGTATTCCACTATAACTCCAGCAATAATGGACGCCAGTAATTCATTTGGAATTCACTTTATTTTTCCAATCAAAGAACTTGCTCAGGAATGGGTGAACTCTCCCTCGGATAATTTCGGAATGCTTTTGAGAACCTGGTCACTGTCCATTTCAGAAGAAACAAATGGTTTGCATTCTAATGGCGAAGAATTTGACTTCACACTCTTTTCTTCAAAAGCCGAAAATCCTTCAGTGAGGCCGAAGCTGGAGATAATGTATTCTCTCGATTCATCAAATACAGTTATTACCGAGTCAAGTAACCTGTTAAGCTCATCGGTAATGGCTCCCTTAAGTTCATCTGATGTAAGTATTTCTACAGAGGAAATAGAAATCACCATACAACCCGGACCAGAGACTGGTAAAGACGGTCATGTTTACGCTGATTGGCGCAATGACTCACCGACAACAATTGATACTACCCCCTATGGAACTGAAGAAATATTAGAGTTAGGAGGGATATCCGGCACCCTAGCCAGAGCGCTCATTTCCTTTGATTTAAACGAAATACCTCCAGATGCACTTATTATTTCAGCCCAATTAATATTGAAAGTCGACGTATATGGTAAAGACCCTGGAGAGTCCATCACTCAGTTCTCTCTTACTGCACATAAATTATTACAGGAGTGGACCCAAGCCTCATTACTCATACCTCTCTATACTACTGGTGTAACAACAGAGTCAGGAGAGTATTATATTGGTCAAAATACCGAGTACGCCACAGAACGAGCCTATTCCACTATTTCAATGGCGAGTAATCCCTCTAACGAATATTTTACTAATCAAACTGACAGTTATTTTATTAATCCATCTAACGATTATCTTACCTTCCCCCTTACAGAACTAGTCCAGGAGTGGGTCACGCTCCCTTCTGAAAATTTTGGTATGGCTCTCCGAAGCTGGTCACCTGATCTCACGACTGATGACCTCAATTTATTCTTTAAGGTTTGGGCATCGGAAGCTCCGATTGCCGAAGACAGGCCGAAACTGGAAATAGCGTATACCCTGAGCAATTAATTCTGCTGACAGGTAAATTATATGTTACAAGAGGAAATGCCCACTACAAAAAGCTATCCTTACTCCTCTTCTTATACTATTCAACAAAGCCCCTATTTTGAAGCAGGTTAGAATTGAGAATCAACTTGTTTTACAATAGATATAAGCTATTTTTCCCTTTTACTTTCTCATCTACCCCTAATGCCCCCTATACAGACCAAAAAACTGAATATTGATGAATATGTTGACTATGTGAGCTACCTGAATGACTGGTATACCCACAAAAAAGAACATAATCCCGCTTTTTCATATCAAAACTTCTCAAAAGCGTGTAATTTTAAATCTAAAAGCTTTATTGCCGAGATATTAAAAGGCAAGAAACAACTCTCTCGAAGATCAATCACCAATTTCACCGAAGGGCTGAAACTCAACAAGAGAGAGACCGAATACTTCACGAACCTTGTCTTTTTCAGAACAGCCAAAACATCTTCAGAACAGACACTCTATTGGGAAAAAATCAAAAAACACCGTCTCCCAGGAGTAAACCGCAAAAGAACCTTCCGAGAGTTTGAGCTTCTCGAAAACTGGTACACCCTCCCTGTCCGTGAGATTATCAGCGTTATTGACTTCAAGGAAGACTACAAGTATCTCGGCAAACTGGTTATTCCATCGATTACCGAAAAGCAGGCCAAGACATCAGTTGAGCTTCTTATTGAACTCGGTTTAGTAAAAAAAGAGGCCACGCTCTATGTTCAGAAAGACTTTGATATCTATATAGAGCCAGAACTCAAAAAGCTTGCGGGATACTCATTTCAAAAAAGTATGATACAGCTCGGGGCTCAGTTTTTGGATAACAGAAAAGTGCAATCCAGCGACAGTCAGACCATCACCTTTGGTTCTAACAAGGTACTCAACGGAAAGCTTCGGGCTCTTATGGGTAAATTTATTGAAGATGTCTATCACACCGTTCTTGAACACCCAGAAGTCGAAGAGGTTCAGCAGCTCAACCTTCAATTCTTTCCTCTAAGTAAAGACAACCTCACAGAAAACAAATGATTCAACTTCTCCTACTCATCTGCTCTTGTATACTCCTTTCGTGCTCGCTTTCAGAAGGTACTGTTGATGATTCCAATTCATTAACAGGAATCGTCATTGTCGGTGGGCAACCCATCGCTGCAAAGGTTGCACTGGTACATTACGGTGACCACCGAACGGTTATCACTGAGACGGAATCAGATTCTACGGGCCACTACCTCATAACTGAGATTCCTGCGGGGAGGTATACCGTTGTCTCGACAGTTGACTGGACTTATGGTAGTGTTACCGAAGGTTTTACTATTACTGATAATGAAGATGCTACTCTTCATATTAATCTCCGGGAGTTCAAGAGCTATACCTATGATTTTGGGGATGAGGATATCGATGTTTATTTTTATCATATTCCTATTGAGAGTTATGCGACTGACCATACTCTCTTCTATTTGGACGATGTAGTAAATTATTTTACTGTTGATGATGCCAGTGTTATTACGACCTATACTCTGAGTGATTTACAGGTCTCTTTAGCAGAAGCCCTTCCAACTCAAGAGGCATCGAGGGTATCAAGTTCAAGTAGTGAGGAAGTTAGTTTAATCACTTCAAGTTCTTCAATAAAAGTAATCCCACCTGAGGTAAAGTCCATTACCCTATATACGGACAAAGATGCAATCGTGGAAAATAACAACGAGGTAATTCAAATGAGCAGAATTAATTCTGGCAATACCTCAAGATTACACATCGGACATAAATCATACCTTATTTCTGAAGAAATAATAACGAGCAAGTTATTAATTGAATTTGCATTATCTGCAATCCCAGATAATGCAACAATTTCCACCGCCTTTTTAACTCTCACACCCGCGACTTCTGAATACATAACACATCCGAATAGTTTATATATGTTTGGCATTCATAAACTATTAAAGAGCTGGACTGAAGGGTCTAATGATAGGGAGCGATACCAAGATACCGAACCTTTTGGAGTTACAGCCTTAGATCGTTTTGGGGGGCAATATGGGGAAGAATCCAATTGGAGCCAATTAATGGTCGGTGAAAATGATGATGATGCCAGTAGTAAAATATATAGCTCATTAAGCAGAGAAGAGGCGCCTCCAGCTGAATGTTGTATTTTTAGCATTACCACTCTAGTGCAAGAGTGGCTTGACGACTCTACGACCAATTATGGACTACTTATAAGTAATAGCCGAGTAATCAACGAATCTGATTCAATACATTCATTTCTTGATGTACACTCATCAGAAGCTGAAAATGAAGCTGACCGACCTAAGCTTGAAATAACCTATAGTGTGTCAAACTCCCTGAAATAATCTTCATAAAAGAGAGTTGGGACCGCCATTCACCCCATCAGCCTCAATTTTCATCACCATATTCAGCCTAATTTACCCTCTTTCAACCTCACCATCCAAAGGTTTAAAGAGGTAATTTTCGTCTCTGGAATTTAGCGTTCGCCAATGGAGAACGACTCCTTAAAAAGCCACTCCAATCACCTTCACTCTCCCCTATACCAGAGCTATATTCTATGAGAACCTATAGTATAGCCAGGGTATGTTTGCTCACAATCCTTATACATTGTAAGAATAGACAGCTTTCTCAATTCTATTTTTTACACTCCTGAGTGCTCTTTAAAAAGTACGGCAAACATGAATTGGCTATCCTCTATACATCATTTATTATGGAGCCCCTATGCCAGAATTAACTTTTACGGGTCAAACTGATGAAAGAATCACCGTTCAACTCCCCTCTCGAATACTCTATGCCAAATGGCGGGGAAGTGCTACCTCTGCAGGTGGCACTATTACCATTGAGGTTCTTACCCAGTGGGTCGGCAACACCTCTGATATCACTATCAATGTAAAAGACAGAGAGGATAATCTTGTTGACACCATTACAGGGAAAGTGTGGAACAATCTGTTTCGTAAAGAGTATATCCCTGCGCCCAATGCGACACAAGGGCTCTATTTTGAAGTTGATATGAGTGCTCACGGGCTCTCTGCGAGGAGTAATATCATGCGGGTGTTCCCTACGGTGAGTATTGAGAATATGCGATTTTTGAATGCTGAAGAAGCAGAGCTTGAGAGTATTTCGGAGAATATGGAAGGATTTCTCAAATGTGATATTGTAGGACCACCAGATGGCACTAAAGCTCTAATAAAATTGTATGAACAGTACTCAGAGTTTGAAAAACGCTTTGTGTTCTCTCAAGAGGCCACTATTGAAAGTGGGAGCATAATAGTGCCTTGGTCAGAGAAACTAGGAAAAGATCTAGGAGAGATTGACACCCACAATGAACTTGCGCCAGATGCCGGGGAGTATTACCAACCAAAATATTGGTATAGCGTTGAGTGTTATGCCACCAAAGAAACATCTGATATGGTACCAGTAGCTCACGAGATTGTTCTTGAATATGTTGAAGAACCTGGAGTGGCAGGAAGGTATGAAGGCAAAATGGTTACCCTTATTGCTCCTGATGGTACCGAAGAAGAGATACCCGTTCCTGCTGATGGCAGAATAGTCGTAGAGAACAGTATGCCGGGTAGATATTCAGTTGATGATACAGCGGTATTCGCAACCGAAGAAGCTGAGTAAAGAGCGGCATCGATTTTCTCTCTATTAAAATGAATACTATTGAGTGTAAGCCACCCCTATTTTGCTTCTCAATATTTTGAATGACTTTAAACTATTGGATTACCTATGAGTACTACTACAACATCTGAACAAACACTACGGACATACACCGTTCAAGCGGGTGATAGCTTGACGCTTATTGCTGATAGATATGATGGTGTTTCTCGAGAAGATATTTATGAAACGAATAAAACCAAAATACAGAGAGAAATCGCATCACATTTAGTCAATTTTAATGCGTACATCGGTCAAAGAAGTGCCGAAGAGATAAATGAAATTGCTGAAAAAAATGAGTATCTCAACTCTATTGAGGCTATGATAGATCAGTATGATCGTGAGCACTTTAATGAAGATACTACAGATAACAGTGCAATGATACAATTGTCTACACTTCATAAAAACAATCTACAAAGCATCAGTTTGCAAAGAACTAAGGAGCCCAAAGACTATTCCGACCTACCTGAGGCCTATGAAATTGCAGGGACAACCAATAGTATTGAAATGGAGTGGATTGACGAAGCAGGCCTCCTCAAGGCAATCGTCAAGAAAAAATATGTATTCTCTAATGGAGATATAGCGTTTCGACATGAACTCGCACTGTCAGAAGGAACAAAGCCTTGTTTAGTTCTCTATTCCGAAGACCTATGTTTCTTACTCCGTGATGAACTAGACAATTTAGTCTGGACCGAAATCGATAGCATAAGAAATGGAAGGGCACGCTATAAAAAATTCATGCATTCCGCAGGAACCCATTTCATCGGAGAGTTTGTTAAGCAGGGCACTGCTATCAGAGATAAAATCACGAAAAGGGTTATTGATAATTTACCCGATCAAACTCAAGAATCGTTACAAAATGAAATTGCAAAGACGAGTGCAGACATTATAGCCGGTGGAACAATCTACAAGTATACCCTATATGAGGGGATGGTGTTGATTATTCCAGAAGTTAAAATGATTAATAGAAAAATCGGGTGGGATGAGGTTAAAAATTCTGGGATAGAAAACTCATCAGAACCCCCTGAACCTCAAAGAATTCTATCTACTACTAAATTTGATTCGTATGTAGCTCTCTGTGCTCGATGGTTAACGTTGACAGGTGAAGAATTTGATGCTGTGGCACTTGAAGCGACAAACACACTGAGTGTAGAACGCCAAATATCACAGCAAATACTTAATGGCTTACAATACGAAGACTATAGAGGCAGAGGACTTCCTGAAAATATCAACATTTATTTTCCAGAGAGTGATATAGTGAGCAAACAACCACGTCCATTTAAGGTAAACTCGAACACAAAGGAGAGTAGTAATACTTCATTTGTTTCTGTACAAGTAATCCAAAATTTTAAATATGATCATAGAACATTAACTGAAAATGATGTTGTAAGAGAAGAGCAAAGAGTTGCTCAGAGACGGTATATATATGGTTGGAAAATCAATGCAGCAGGAGAGGCAGATGATCTAGGGCTTTTTTATGTCGACATTAATGGCAATATAAGAGACCTTTATTGTGCTTTATTACCCCAAAAAAATGGTAAAGACTTTGTTCCATTAACTCCACCTGAATTAACAGAATATGGTTATGATTTTGCAGTAAGGCATTCTGAATATGGGTGGATGACTTATTTAAATAAAACTGCATTAGCAAGGGAAGTCGATGAATCAAATAAAGACTGGGTAGCGGATGAAAAAATACGCCAACGAACTAGTTATTGGCCTAACTGCCTAGACGAACATCAATTCATAGATTACTCTGATTGTGATCGCATAGCATTTTGTTACTTACCCCTTGAAATGATAAATCAAAAAATAGCAGTATACCGATTAAATAGCCAGGAGGATACACTATGCTATAACCGTGAGAATGTTCACATCAGTATAAATGCATTTAAAGACCCTAACAAACGAAAATCATTCGTATATGATAGTCTTTACTTTCAAATAGATTATAATACTATTCCTCAGAGCTGGTTAACCCATATCAGAATAGATGAGATCACAGAATTAAATACTCCTATAGAAATTCCGATTCATTTTAGTGAACACTTAGGTTTAATCAGCCGTTATACTAGTCTTGTGAATTTAGAAATATTACAATCGAGTTCTGTTTTGAAACAACAGCATGATCACAGTGATTCTTTAGATCTCCTTAGTACTCTGACAGAAATGATGTCTACTTATTCAGTGAAAAATAAAGATTTTAACTATAAAGAACACCCAGATGGATGTGTATCAGACACTTATCCAACAATTAAAGAAAATCGACCACTCTGGCGTGCCTGGAGTGAAATGGCGCATAGAATTAGAAAAACCAATACACCTGGAACACTGCAACAAAAAAATTCACTTTACAAGCACATTGATACTGAAGAATCATTTACGCATATAACATATATGAAAATGGCAGCAGATATTTTATGGTCCCTCTTTAATGACATTAAGTTTAAAAAAGAGTATGAATACTATTATGCATATTTAGTGTCACCAGAAGATTCTGAAAATGAAATGTTTTCAACCTTAGAGATTAGTGATTTATCATTACTTGAAAGTTCTGCGCTCTTTGCAATGACAATTGAAGAGACTCGGGATTTATTTAAATTCCGAAGTACTATCCAGCTTCCGATCCAAATTATAGGTAATGCAATGACTGCATTTAAGGATGGGAAATATAATAATATAGCTGATGTTATATATCGTGATGAAATTAAAAATTATTTACTCAAGAAAAGGAAAGATTTTTTGAGGCTCTTTCCTTTTGATCCTGATGAGAGTCCAAAATTTATGGAACAACTCGGTATTGCTGATAATATCGATTACAACATTTCCGCTGCTAACGAAACAATCAGAAAAAAAAACCTAAACGGCATGTTAGAAAATGCCTTATGGAAGGAGAAATTTGAGGACGATAGACCTGATGATTTAGTATTTTCATTTATTAAAATTGGTGGAGTGGTAGCATCACTTTGGGGAAACCAACAAGCAGGGCCCGATTCTATAATTACTAAGGTATTAAAAAATTACGCCCAATACAAAGTTCCTAAGCTGCGAGGAATTAGTAAAATCACTATAAATAATGCTGTATTGAATATACAGGTGGCTATTTCTAAGCTCGTGGAGGATGACATACTAAAAAAGGACACAGCTAATAATGGTTCAAATACAGAGCAAAAAAACACAACTAAACGTCAATTCAAAAGAACAAATAAAGATCATACTGGAGGGGGAAAATTAAAAGGGGTACCAAATAGCGCACCAAACAACGTATTTAAAAGAATAAAGGATTTAGATCTTAAAGCATTTCTAAATGATGATTCATTTAAATTCAATAAGTATAATTACTTTAAAGATTCTGAGATATCCAAACTTATCAAGGATGTTAACAAGCTTGACACTGATCATATGAATATCAATAAAGGTAATTATGTACGTGAAATAGAAAATAAAAAGTTAGGGATGTTTGGAAACTACTTATGTTCAACTATAGGTACTTTAGTTGCGACAGCTCAACTATATGTTATTTATAAAGAAAAAGCAGTCCCTGGTAAAGATGGAGAATTTGATTTAGACATTTGGGATTTATTAAACATTACTCAAGCAGTAGGCAGTGGCGCTCTTGCAATAACGGGATTTAGCGGCCTCCTTAGAATGTTTGAAAAAAGCAATACACTAGCTACTGAAATTATCGATCCTAAACTAGTGCATAGTAAGGTAGTTAAGAAATTATTATCCAGTAAATTTAAAAAAATGTTTTTTGGGGAAGTTACTACTGAATCCATTGAAAAACTATCGGGGAGTTGGCCCAGAGGGATGAAATTAGGTACACTTTTAGGAGTTATCGGTATTGCAATGGATATTAAAGCAGCAATGCAGGCAGATAAAATTGGAGATGACTGGGAGTATTGGCTTAACATAGGTTCAGCTATTGGTTCTGGTTTAGGAATGGCAGCCTGGATAGGGTCAGCTTTAACTGCAGGTGTATCAGGGTCTGCCATTGCCGGAATTTGCGGGATTTTAGGGCCTATTGGTGCAGTAATTGGAATTGGAATTATGTCTGCATTAATCATTAAAGAAATTACTACCTCAAGCCTTGAAGAATATATGAAAAAGACTTTTACATTATTACAGGATTCAAAACTTTTTTTCGAAGATAGTTCCGAACAGGTTATTGATTATTCCCCTTTTTATTGTGCTCGGCAATTAGTTGGGAGTAATGAAATCAAATATGGTTCCAGTTATATGTATATGTTTGACCAATTACGCAGTAGAAAATTTAAAATAAAATCTTATATGAATACAACGAGTTCTAACACTAGTCCACCAACAGGAAGTACATTAAAGGATTATACCCAAACATCAGTAACAGATCTCCACCGTCTTTTAAAATTGTCAACTGAAGTAGTAAATGATGAAGAACGAGAAGTTGTAATTGATCGTTTTCGACTCGATTATGCTCTTCCCAATATAATAAGTAATTCCTCAATTACACCTGAGACATTATATAAGATGTTTCCAGTTGAGTCCTGTAATTTATTATTAAAACTACAGGGAACAAATTCTGGCGAAGTAAATTCAGTTGTGCTAGATGCTTATAAAAAATGTGAACTCCCCCCCCTTTCTAGTATCGTGCCATGGACTAATACTGACAGCGGGTTATATACTTCTTCTACAGGGCCAATGATGCCAACAGTTCATGTACCCATAGAAAAGAAAATCAGTCTAATGAAGAAAAATGGGTCGAAAGCATTTTCTATAATTTGCAAAACAATAAAAAACAAAATGGAATCGGATCTTACGATTGAAGAAGCTAAAATCATGGGAAATAAAAAGGATTATTCACATTCTCCAAGAATTCAAATAACACATGAAAACAATAACAGTGAGGAAAGTAATATTGAAGAGACTATTAAAGTATATTTTTTAAGCTTTTGCTCATTAGGAATTTAATTTGAATTTATTTTGAATGAGCAGTATTGGAAGAACGGTACATTGCCATTTAAACGGTTTAAACATAAAAACAATACATTCGATGGTGAACGATGGGATAGTTCAGGATTGAGTTATTTTAAAGACAGCTCCAAAACTTAAATTGGTGATGGGCTCTTTGAAATTAAAGTTTTGGTACTTTTAACTATGAATGCAAATCCTATCGACTAGGCGAACATATATATTGCAATGACACCCAAAATCATCAGTATCATAAAGATATCAATTTTTTCCTCCCTGAAATGGCACCCGACACATCAGAAGCTCTCCCAACCCTTCCTTATTTCAGCGATGATTCAAGAAAACATTCGCTAAGAACAGAAGATGCTATTGATACATATTTTTCTTTTTGGAGAAAACCAAAAAACACTATCACTATTGAACAACTCAGGGAGCGGTATGTCTCAGGCAAAATGTCCGTTTTGCATAATTTAATATCTACATCGCTGCTTGCAAGGTTACGTGGTGTTTAAGTTCAACTATCTCAGGAATTTCATACACCTTTTTTCTACGACCATGCCTAGATGGGTGAGCGACTCTATTTAAATCCAACTGTATATTTCTCTCTTCTAGTATCTCTTTTTCCAAGCCCAAATGAACCTCATATGGACTCAAATAATCAAGGCCAGAGTGCTTGTGCTCAAAGTTATACCACTCAACAAACTGTTCTACAAAGTTATTAGCGCCTTCAATTGTCATGAAGTGGTCAGGATACAAAACCCGGCCTTTCATGGTTGCAAAGATGCTCTCAGCAAAAGCATTGTCATTACTTGTATGAGGTCGGCTGTGAGTTGCATTAACTGACAAATCATTAAATAATTCATTGAGGGTTACGCTTCTCATAGTCTGACCGTTGTCTGCGTGAACTGTTAAAATATTTTCTTTAACAATATCATGTGTAGCAAATGCTCGTGCAAACAATTGGCGAGCATACGTACCATCCTCTGTTGTATGAATCTCCCAGTCGACGATAAAACGTGAGTAGAGATCAATGATAAGATACAAATAGAAGTATTTGCCCCGTACATTTGATGGAAGCCATGTTATGTCCCAACACCAAACTTTGCAAGGGGAACTCGCTTTTAATTCTGGTCGAATTCGTCTGATTTTGTTGTGATTCTTCTTTTCATCAACTGACTTTATTGAATTGAGCACACGAATGCATGATGCGGGTGATGCAATATATATCCCTTTATCCATAAGCTTTGCATGGACAACTCGAACTGGTTGGCCATCGAGCTCATCAGATTTAAAATGCGTTATGATAGATTGTTGTTCAAGAGGAGAAAGCTGTTGGCTTTTCGCACGGTACCCACCTTTTCTACCATCCACTGGGTTTTGTTTCCAACGTCTCAATCGTCGTTCACACAGACTAATTGCTGCACAAGCTTTATATTGCCGAGCACCATCTTTAACAGCTGTATCAACAGCTTCTAAAATCATCATTTTCATTTTGACCTCTAGCTTTCGTCGCCAAATAGGTCCGATGTTTTTTTTTGAAGAATCAAGAGGGCTGCCGCTTCGGCTAAAGCATCTGTTTTACGCCTCAGCTCTTTTTCCTGTTTAGCAACAATCTTGTCGTGCTCCTTCTTAGAAATTACGGCTCCTGATTCAGAGTGCTCGATAGCCCCAAGGGCCAAATCTTTCCATGACAGTAATTCCTCAAGGCTTACACCTTTCTTATCGCAGAACGCTTGTAACTTGTCACCTGTTAGGTCTTCACTTTCAGCGAGAAGGGCAAATTTCTTTATGGGGGATCGTTTTGATGTTTTCTTTTTCATACCAAATATATTTTTAGATTTACGTTCACTATAGCTCCAGGCGTATAATGTAGCTTTTGGTATCTTCAATTCCTCTGATAAAACCCTGATGGATGGACACTCAGGCTTTTTGATTCTCTTTAAGAACTCTTCTCTTCCAGTATATTTCTGTCTCATTATTACTCAATTTCGCCCCATTATTTAGGTAATCAAGCGGACATTTTGACCTGAGACAAGGCGGACATCATCTAGCTCACTTGAAA
>JAOPTW010000097.1:0-2704 GCA_051532035.1 Fibrobacterales bacterium
GTGATATTGATGAAGTGCGTCTCTGGAAAGATGTGCGGACTGCAAGTGAGATTTATTATGATCACTATAATGCTTATGAAGATCTTAACTCAACGGATAATTTAGTGGCCTATTGGGATGCGAATCAAGTCTCTGGAACCTTGCTTAAAGATGAAGTGGGTGGCTATACTGGTACACTCACTAATATGGAATCAGGAGACTGGGTAACGTCATGGACACGGCGTACACTGACCGTTGCGAGTTCTGCAAATGGGAGTAACAATGTTGATGGTGCAATTACGGTTATGGATACGAAATGGTTTTATATTAATGGCACTCCTGATGTGGGCTATGTATTCACCAATTGGATTGATGGTGGTGGCGGTGTAGTACCGGTATTTAGTGACGCGGCAGCAGCATCAAGTTGGGTGTATATTTCTGGAGGTGATGGTAGTATACTGGGGAGTTTTGATGTTGATTTTGATCCAGGCTATGTGGATAATGCTCAGTTTAATAGTGGTACTACCGGATGGACAAACTTGACCCATTCAAGCGGTGCTCAGAGTTTCTCTGTAGTGGGAGGTGAGGCAGTAATAGCGGTAACCGGTACTGGTGGCGATGGTAATCGTTGGAATAATAATATTATGCAAGAGTTTAGTGGAACTACTGAAATTTTGGTGAGTACCAACTATACGGTCAGTTTTGATATTAAGGCCAATAAAGCATCAGTAGATTATCATGCACAAATGTACGGTCATACCAGTTCTACAACGTCTCCGAGTGGTGCACTCGGTGGACAGTCTGGAACTATTACTACATCATGGCAAACGGTGAGCTTTACCTGGAGCCATGGAGGAGCATACAACTATAAGTTTCTCAATATTGGATTTGGTGGGGTAGATCAGGCTGGCTTGGCACCGTATACGGTCTATATTGATAACGTTTCGATCATTGCTCAGTAATAGCTCTACAGATATGAGGGAAAGTTTTGATGTTGGTATTGTGAGAGTGGGTTACTGTGGTTGATATCACTTTATGGGAGACTCACCCCCAAATAACCCAATAGTAAGTGGCATTTAGTCGAAAATTGTAGTAAAATAGCATATATTAAGTAAACAATAAGTTTACATTTTGTTTGTTCACTGGGGAATTGATTTGGGCTGTTTAAATAAAACATCCTTTGGGGTAATTATTGCATCTATCGTCTTATGTGCGTTAATGCCTGTTTATGCTGCACCCATGACCGATGGTCAATCTATCAATGGCGTCACTTACGACATGCCCTGGTACGAAATCAAAAATGTTGCAGGTGATGCAACCATCTTCCTCATAGATAAAGACGGTGACATGTATCTGGATGCAGATGCCATCGCGGTCTCTTCTGCTATTACGGGTCCCTTTGCCAACAGCTTAATTATTCAAGATGCCGGTGATGAGATCTTTGTAATCAATGCCACCAATGCCTACTTTAGTGGTAAGGTCTATCCAAACTTTGCGACACTGCCTACTATGGATGGCGATGATATGGTCATTCAAAATGTGGCGGGTACTCCCGTTGCTATTTTTGATGGTGATGATAATTCGCTCTATCTGTCGGGGAATGCCACTCATGATGCAGTGACTGTTGAACCAAGGAATGCCCTTGAATTTACAGGGGCTACACGTGTAGCAGGGTCGTATCCTGCAGGTACTCACGAATATGTAGTTCTACCAAGTATGGCCATTGATTTTTCGGCTGGTATGACCTTTGAAGGGTGGTTCTATTTTGACGCACTTCAAAATTGGGCACACCCTGTAAGTATCAGTGATGGTACTAATAGTTTTCAAATACTGCATCATGCTACCAATGCAACTCTCAGGTTTAATACGGTAAATTCGACCAGTTCAGAATGGATTTCTGCAACTGATATTATTGATCTCAATGAATGGATACATATTGCGTATACGGTAACACCGACTGGGGGTGGAGTTGCAACGGGGCGACTCTATAAAAATGGTTTACTGATTGATACTGATGCCGGTCAACGGTCGTTTCCGAATACCACCTGGACAACAGGGAGGTTTGCTTGGGGTTCTGCAAGTGATGGTAATATGTCTTTTGATGGCAAACTTGATGAGTTTCGCTTTTGGAATGATGTACGAAGTGAGTCTGAACTTCAGTCGAACATGACAAAGACCTATGGTGGAATTGCTGATAAAACAGGCCTTGTAGCTTACTGGGATTTTAATGATGTACTGGGGTCAAAGTTGATTGATTCACATAGCAGTAACTTTCATGGTACGTTACAGGATATGAATTCTGATGCATGGGTGGGTAGTTATACAGAACGTACCCTTACCATAGCTTCAGCCGGCAACGGTACTCTCTCTCCAACAGGAGCGCAGACCGTAGCCGATGGTCAGAGTTTTCCTATAGTAGCGACCCCAAGTGCTAACTACACCTTTGAATACTGGGCCAAAACTGCAGGTGCGGGAACCGTCACTTTTAGTGATGCAGCCAATGATACCACCTGGGTAACCGTCACCGGCGGAGATGCAACGATCACTGCCTACTTTGATTACACTACTTGGGCAAATACTACCACTTATACCCTCAACACAACAGCTACGTATGCAAACGTGACAAGTACCCTTACTGATTTTCCAATTCTTGTTAGTCTTACTAGCGGGGACTTCACTTTTGCAGATGCAAGGGGGTATGGAGAAGATATTCGTTTCGCGACTG
>JAOPTW010000098.1:0-2003 GCA_051532035.1 Fibrobacterales bacterium
CCGACTCGACTAGTGAGCTATTACGCTTTCTTTAAAGGATGGCTGCTTCTAAGCCAACCTCCTAGCTGTCTATGCCTTTCCACATCGTTTCCCACTTAACTAGTACTTTGGGACCTTAGCTGGCGGTCTGGGTTGTTTCCCTCTTCACAATGGACGTTAGCACCCACAGTGTGTCTCCCGGATATCACTCATTGGTATTCGGAGTTTGCAAAGGGTTGGTAAGTCGGGATGACCCCCTAGCCTTAACAGTGCTCTACCCCCAATGGTGTTCGTCCGAGGCTCTACCTAAATAGATTTCGGGGAGAACCAGCTATCTCCCGGCTTGATTAGCCTTTCACTCCGACCCACAAGTCATCACCGCATTTTTCAACATACGTGTGTTCGGTCCTCCAGTTGATGTTACTCAACCTTCAACCTGCCCATGGGTAGATCGCCGGGTTTCGGGTCTATACCCTGCAACTAAACGCGCAGTTAACACTCGCTTTCGCTACGGCTCCCCTAATCGGTTAACCTTGCTACAGAATATAAGTCGCTGACCCATTATACAAAAGGTACGCAGTCACCCAAAAAGGGCTCCCACTGCTTGTACGTATGCGGTTTCAGGTTCTATTTCACTCCCCTCACAGGGGTTCTTTTCGCCTTTCCCTCACGGTACTGGTTCACTATCGGTCAGTTAGTAGTATTTAGCCTTGGAGGATGGTCCCCCCATATTCAGACAAAGTTTCACGTGCTCCGTCCTACTCGATTTCACAACAAAAGTTCCTACGTGTACGGGACTATCACCCTGTATCGTTGTCCTTTCCAGAACATTCCACTAAAACTTAAGCTGCTTAAGGGCTGATTCGCGTTCGCTCGCCGCTACTAACGAAATCTCGGTTGATTTCTTTTCCTCGGGGTACTTAGATGTTTCAGTTCTCCCGGTTCGCTTCATTATCCTATGTATTTAGATAATGATACCTAGCTTATGCTAAGTGGGTTTCCCCATTCGGACATCGTTGGCTATAACGGTTTTTATCACCTCACCAACGCTTTTCGCAGATTAACACGTCCTTCATCGCCTCTAACTGCCAAGGCATCCACCACATACGCTTAGTCACTTAACCATACAACCCTAAGTAGTCTCATTGAGACACAAAGTACGCCTTGGTGACTAAACCAAAGCAATTGTAAAGTCTGACATTTTCACGTACTCAATATATTTACTTTAAAAAGTAAGATATATGATGAGTTACTTGATAAGACATCTTACTCTTTCGAGTAGTATGAATTCGATAATACCTCCTTGGGGGGAGGCACTATCACCATTAACTCATTCACGATAAGAGAATGAACTAACAGCTTGGTATTTATAACGTCACAAACAACAGCGCGACACCGTGTTTGTTATATAAATACCGATATTTATATCAGCTTTCCAGATTGTTAAAGAACTTGTTACTCACTCGCATTCGGTGGTAACTTGGTTAAAAACCAAATTTAAAATTTGTTTGTCGAGGCAAGCATCGACCTACACAACCTTAAATTTGGTTTCTTTCTTTAGTGAAGAAGATAAATATCCATTGCGAAGTTTTTCTAGGCATTTTGATGCGACGCATAGTGTCTCTTATGCGAGTATCGAAATAACAACGAAAAGATCGTAATGGTGGAGCTAAGCAGGATCGAACTGCTGACCTCCTGCGTGCAAGGCAGGCGCTCTCCCAGCTGAGCTATAGCCCCATTTATGCTTGTCACTTCACTTAATTCCTGCGTTGCTTTCGTTTACCTCTCAATCATGTAGTGAACTACATTCAATCAAGCTAAACTCAAACGCCTTGAACTAAAGCGAATTAACTCGCCTAAAGCATAAAATGCCTTAGTGGGTTTTTCTTCTTCATTTCATTATCATACAATTTGTGTGAACACTCGTGAAATCCCGAAAGAATTCCATTAATCATTTCTACTTCAAGATAAGGAGGTGATCCAACCCCAGGTTCCCCTAGGGTTACCTTGTTACGACTTCACCC
>JAOPTW010000099.1:0-3076 GCA_051532035.1 Fibrobacterales bacterium
AAGAATTGACTCTTGAACGCGAGATGTTGCTGGTTCGGTCAAACGAATATTCTTCAATACTGAAAAACCTCAGAGTAAATATCGAACAGATTCCGCTCATCGAAAAGAACATCAGTGAAATGAAAAACACCATTTCCCTCTATCAAAAAAACTTTGCAGAACTCAATAAGAAATACATGGACGCTCAACACTCCATCGATATAGCCATTTTAGATGCCAATGCCGGATATAGTATTCTAACCCCCGCAGTAATTCCTCTATGGGCTCATTACCCCCATAAACAGAACTTTTTATTTGGTGGTATGCTTGCAGGACTCTGTATTTTTATTATGGTACTTATACTGATAGAAATGATACATGGGCGCATTTTGGACAGAGAAGATGTTGAAGATATTCTTGAGTGTCGCTATTTAGGAACCATTCCACACATTAGCCAGGAGTAACTCATGAGACTACTACAACTCCTCATATTCCTTATTCCTTTTCAAAACCACCCATTACTCTCCATGAATATACTCCCCCGCTTTACTCCCATTAAACTCATAGGGGTTATGGCGCTCTTCTATTCATTTCAGCTCATTGCAAAAAACAAAAAGAGACAACCCATCGATTTCATATCCGGACTCTTTTTATCATTTACTTTTTCTCAACTCATCCTCTCACTCTTCTGGCACTCGACTGTAGGCCCCGATGCAATAAAAAGCCTCGTTTCTTTTCTTGTTTTTTATATCACTGCAATAACCATCATTTCAAGTCCGCAGAAAATTGATCGAATCTTCTGGGCTTGTATTATAGCAATGGCTTGGTCCTCCCTCTATATGTACAAAGAGTATATTTTACTGAAAAACGTATTTACTGGGTTTCGTCCAAGAGGCAGCTTTGGTGATTCTAACTACTACTGTATTGCGGCGATACTGGTTCTCCCTATGGCACGCTCGCTTTACACCACAATAACAGGAAAAAAACGGTTTATCGTTCTTACACTCGCGCTCCTGATAATCGGTGGTATGATGGTGGCGCAAAGTAGGGGCGGGATGCTGGGGCTCGGGATTATTATAGGGATATATCTACTGCACTCTACTCAAAAAATACGGAGTGCCATACTCACCATTCTCATTTGTACTATTGGCCTATTATTTATGCCCGACAACTTCTGGACGAGATTAGAAAAAGGAGTTTCAGTAAAAGAAACGACAGAAGTTGCTGGAGATGACCTTAGTAATAAACGACGGGTCGAACTCCCCCGGGCTGGACTCCTCATGTACAGCGCAAATCCGGTGCTTGGTGTTGGCTTGGGGAACTATAAAAGTCAGTCAGCCGTCTACAACCCTATTCTCTGGGAAATTAACGGTCCCGGTGTTGCACACAACACCTATGTGGAAATTTTAGGAGAAACAGGTACATTAGGGTCACTGCTTTTTCTTGGTATATTATTTTTTACCATCTCAAGTTTAAACACTATAATCCGTCACCATCGAGATTCAATAATTATTAGTTCCCAGGCCCTTGCCCTTAAGGTCGGTATTTACGGGTATGCTTTCACAGCCATATTTCTTACCGCACAATATTCAAAATTTTACTGGCTCGTACTCTTCATTGCAATAGCACTCAAACGATATGTTATCCGGTATGAATCAAGTTTTTACACAACAGGAGGGAACAAACAATGAAAATAGCACTCTTATTTGGAGGAACCTATCAGTTGGGATGGGGGCGGGCCCAAAACCTCGCCAAAGGTCTTGCAGCAAAAGGACATAGCGTCTGGTATGTAGATGCCATAGACCCGGTCTTACAATCAAGGCGTACCTATTCGGCCCCCTATCAGCATCAGGGTGTAAATGTTTTGTCTCATATAACTTCACTCCCCATTGCGCGATTCCCTATTCTGGAACGGCCCAACCGGTTATTCCTTAAGCGTCAGTTGCTCAAGGCATGCACCGATATAAATGATATAGACATTCTCCTCTTTTATGGTGTTCCACAACCATGGATTCAAGAACTGTTTATCAATGCCTTTCCTAAAAGTCGCCGAATCTATGATTGCGCTGATGAAAAACGTTCAACGTTTCATGACCTCATAAATGAAAAAGTAGGAGAAACAGTCGGTCACTGGGAAAAACAACTCCTCAAAAGAATTGATGCAGTTTCTGCAATAAATCAGCATCTTATTACTCAGCTCAACCCCCATAACACCATTGAATCACTTGCGCTGTCTAATGGGTATGATGAGACCCTGTTTCATCATACATCAAAACCGCCTTGTAGGTCAATCCGGAAATTGGTATTTGCCGGAGCATTGAATGAACGGCTTGATATAGAAAAAATCACACATCTAGCTAACAATCCAGAAATAGAAATTGATTTTTATGGCCCCTACCACCCAATAACACATGTATTAGCTGAGCATCCATCTATACACTATCAAGGATCAATACCCTATGGAGAACTCCCTTCAAGCCTTAAGCAATATGATGGTGGTCTTATAGCCTACCGAAATATCACATCAATACAAAAGTCTGACCCACTCAAAATATTACAGTATTTCGGGTGTGGCCTTCCCGTATTTTCATTTCAAATTGATGCATGGGAACCATTACACCCCTATATAACATTTATTGAAGATACCATTCCCGCTCAGTATAATTTACCGCCTTCACCAGAATTACTGATTCAGAACTTTTCATGGGATAGTAAAATCAACCACTATGAGCAGTGGCTCTCACACGTCCTTCAAACCTGTTAGGATCATTATGCGTCAGTATGTGTCACACCCACAATTCCTCCCCGTACTCAAAGTACTCGGAGCCAATATTCTCAATATTGTATCATCATTTGGGAGCGTTATTCTCATATCAAAATCACTGGGAGTAACACAATTTGCTGACTATTCACTGCTTCTTACTGTTCAGGCATTTTTACAAATTATTCAAAATGCCCTGGGCCCTGGAATCCTCTACACGCTCAACCGCAATCCAGAGCGTATATTCCAGGTCGCCCGGGCTTCTATTATCTTAAGGCTTACTGCATCTGCTGGTATGTCTCTGCTATTAATTGCGCTCTGCCCTATCTTAGTATC
>JAOPTW010000100.1:0-11162 GCA_051532035.1 Fibrobacterales bacterium
ATCGATATTCAAGAGTTCATGGTTGCTCCTGTTGGCGCAAAATCATTTTCTCATGGTCTTCAGATGTGTACTGAAATTTTCCACTCTCTTAAGAAAATTCTTGCTCAAGATGGTCACCTAACAACTGTTGGTGATGAAGGTGGATTCGCTCCTAACGCTAAAAATGTTGATGCGGTTTTCAAATATATCCTTAAAGCGGTTAAAGCTGCTGGATACGAGCCAGGTGTTGATATCAAAATCGCTCTTGACTCAGCTGCTTCAGAATTCTATGATGCAAAACTTGGAAAATATGTTTTCAAAAAATCTACTGGTGCACAAAAATCTTCTAAACAGATGATTGCTTTCTACCAAGGTCTTTGTAAAAAATACCCAATCTACTCTATCGAAGATGGGTTAGATGAGAATGACTGGGATGGATTCCAGGCGCACACAAAAGCTGCTCCAGGTCTTCAACTTGTTGGTGATGATTTGTTTGTTACTAACCCTGTTCGTCTTAAACAAGGTATTGAATCAGATACTGCTAATGCAATCCTTATCAAAGTTAACCAAATTGGTTCAGTTACAGAGACTCTTGATGCTATTAAAATGGCTCAAAAAGCAAACTACGGTGTTGTTTGTTCACACAGATCTGGTGAGACTGAAGATTCATTCATTGCTGACCTTGCTGTTGGTACTGGTGCTGGCCAAATCAAAACTGGTTCACTTTCACGTACAGACCGTGTTTGTAAATACAACCAACTTCTTCGTATCGAAGAAGAGCTTGGTAAAACAGCAAAATGGAAAAAGAATCGTTTCTAGTCCATTAGCTCAATACTGATACTATTTAAAAGCCGACTGGATTTCCAGTCGGCTTTTTTTATACTTATACCACTAACCTTATCAAAGACTGTTCATGAACAATTCTATCAGCTATTATATAAATAAGATTATAGTGGTAGGAGTATTGTTTTTCTCTTGGGGGATGAGCTCCGATTTAGAAACTCAAAATAATGAATACCCTTATGAGCTTTCTTATAAAATAGATATTCCAATGCTCCTCACTGGTGGCTTGGTATTAGGTGTTGGGCAATGGCGTCTGTCAGAGATGGATAGTTGGGAGCCCAATAAAAGTGTCTATAACTTACCATGGGATAGGCCTTTCAGGGGGGATTACAATGTAGATGCAGAAATAGTTAGTGATCTATTGCCTTTATTCAGTATTGCTCCTCTTTTTTTAGCGTATAGAGAGAGCACTGTTCCTTGGAACAAAAGTACTGAATTACTTAGTGATGGTGTGATGTTGTTAGAAGTTCTCACTTTTAGTGCTGGGATAAATTTTATTATACGGAGTTCTGAATTATGGCCACGACCTTCGGTTTATAGTACAAAAACTCCTCAAAAAGATCTTGAAAATAATTCTAGTTCAGGGTCCTTCTATTCTGGGCATGTGAGCGATGCCTTTGCAGTCGCAACATTTTTAACTACCACCTATTCAACAAAATATCCCGATCATCCTCACACTAAGTGGTTGGCGTTGAGTACGTATAGTTTAGCTTCAGCAATATCATATTTCAGAGTAAAGTCTGGAAAGCATTATCCAACAGATGCATTTGTTGGAGCTGGAATAGGTGCCTTCATAGGGTGGATTGTTCCGCAGGTACACATGAATAGTCGGTTTTTACTCAACACTGGTATTGATAGAATTGTTGTGTCATTTATATTTTAAAAACACTTTTTACTTTAATTTTTTATTCTTTTACATGAGATGATTTACCCATGCCACTAATGAAAAACATATTAGCTCTTTATTTACTGTATATCTTGAGTTCTTTTCAACTCTTTGCTGCAGAAGAATTCCCCCAAATTGATTCATCAAAAATTTCTGAAATGCATTTTGTAAAACGAGTTGTGCATCTTAATAAAGATTCAATTTCATCAGGTATAAAACTGCGTAATGTCGGTTTAATTTATGCTGCTCAATGGGCATACTACATTCCAGGTCAATGGGAAACTATTCAAGAGCATGGCTCTTTTAAAAATTGGTATAGTAATATGCCAAAATTGCATTTTGACAAGGACAGTTATGACTATAACCTAATTCTCCATACCTTAACTGGGAATTATTATTATCATTTTTTTAGGTCGCAAGGTTATTCAAAACAGAGCTCGGTAACATGGGCATTTTTGAGTCATTTAATGTTTGAATTTACCGTAGAGACTGTAACAGAAGCTCCAAGCGTTCAAGATATTTATCAGACACCAGTATTAGGGGCACTTCTTGGGATGTCTACAGAATACTTGGGTCTTAAATTGATCAATTCAGATTTTATACCAGCACAAGTGATAGGATATGCATTATGCCCTTTTGCCTTGTTTCCATTTACCTCATATAAAGTCGTGTCTCTCCCAACTCTTTCTTCTACATATGTTGGCTATCAATTTATAGCACAATTTTAAGGGAATACTTTATGAAAAATATTGTTTTAATTTTAGGCTGTATCTGTGGGGTTGTGTTCGCGAATGAGCCAACTCAGTGCGATGATCATTTAAATATTTTTAGTCAAAAAGATTCGCTTTATGGAGATCTTGATGAAAAGTATATGAAAATTATTTTAGATAATCAATTTGCTCCCGTACAATGGAAGAAGAGCAGGGCCGGCTGGTGGTATTACTTGGTTTCTACTGGCCTAAATGGTGGAAGCATGATAGCTAATCATGATAAGACTGATGGTAATGTAGGTATGCATATTGGTACCGCAATTGGGTACGCATCGAGGAGTTTGTACTCATTTGAAATTGGGTCGATGGTTGCAGTGGACTTTTACGATGAAATTCCTGCTCAAAATGCAAATGAAGAGTTAGGTAAAATGGTGTTTTGGAATACAAAATTCTTTTGGGCTGTAAGGTTTCTTCTACCTAATGTAACAATTACACCGACATTTATGCCTTATGTAAAGTTACTCCAAGGATGGGGGAAGGGTGTTGGTTTTTTATTTGCACTTGATGAAGGTTACGAAAAATTAGCACCCTACCGGTTCCAATTTGAGGGTCCACTTTTTGGGTTTAGTATTGGTAATATGTTTAATCCCATAGCGGGAACACCTTGGTTTGTAGAATTTACAACGACACTTCAAACATTTTGGAATGGGTATCAAATAGATGGGAATAGCGTTGTTCCAGAGATAAAACGAGTAGAAATGACAGAAAACTCTCGTCTATTTCACTTTGCACTCTCTGTTGGGGTAAACCTCTTTTAGTAAAAACAGGCATTTTGAGGGATGTATGTTTTAATAGATTGAGAATGTTTAGAAGGTAGGGCGTTGTTTACATCAGTTGAGTAGTGACAGATTGCTCAATTTTCAATATCACAGTATAATAGATTGATACTCAGGGTTTATTATGTCAAATAGTGGTGATGAAAAAAGTGCTGAAGTACATGTACTTCATAAGCGTATCCAATCGTTGGAGCGGACTCTTGCTGATTTGACACATGAAAACGCATTACTCCGCAGAGGTGAGAATGCGCATAACACGGTCACTTCAGCATTGTCAGATTATGTATATACTGTTCAATTTCAAAATGGAAAGCCTGTAGAGGCAGTACATGATATGTCGTGTACACATGTTACGGGGTTTACTCCAGAGGAGTATCAACGACTACCGGATCTGTGGATCAGTATGATTCCAGAGGAGCATAAAAAAACCTTTCTTGATTTTACTGAAACAATTGCACAGGGTGGGTTTCCCGGTGTTTGTGAGCATGTGATAATACGTAAAGATGGAGAGCGACGTTGGATACGTATAACGCCAGTCTTATTTTATAATTCAGATGGATCAATACGTTCTTACAAAGGGTATGTTAATGATATCCATGAATATAAACAAGTATGTGAAGAGAGAGACCTGAGTAAACAGCAGTTACTCCAAGCAGATAAAATGAAAAGTCTCGGAGTATTGGTTGCTGGTGTTGCGCATGAGATTAATAACCCAAATAATCTTATTGCATTCAATGGTGATTTGTTGACCAGGTTCTGGAACGAATTACTCAATACACAATGTATTCCAGAAGATGTTTTGATAGGCGCATTTTCTCAGCAAGAGTTTGTATCTGAATTTTCCAAATTGATAGAAGGGGTGAAAGAAGGGTCTTTTAGAATAAAAAATATTGTAGAGAGTTTAAAGGACTTTGCTCAAGGAGATTCTGGGAAATTTCGTGATACCATAGATCTAAACAAAGTGGTTGATTCGTCGCTTTTTATTTTAAGCACACTTATAAAAAGTCATAATGTCGAGCTTGTACTGACAGTGGAGAAAAGACTTCCATTGGTGAGAGGAAATTTTTTGCAATTAGAGCAAGTAATAATAAATATTATTTCTAACGCTTGTCAATCGTCTACAAAAAAGAATATCATGGTATCTATAGCAACTCAGTTTAAAGGCGATGAGGTGATTGTTATTGTGACTGATAATGGAGATGGCATACCAACTTCTCATATGGATTCACTTTTAGATCCCTTCTTTACAACAAAACGGGAGGTAGGGGGGACAGGATTAGGGTTATCAATTTCGTATGGGATTATACAAAAGCATGGGGGGGAAATGCAATTTGATTCAGTAGAAGGTGAGGGGACTACGGTGGCAGTTTCACTCCCTGAATTACAGGAGGGACTATGATTAGTAATAGATATGATCTTGAAATATTACTTGTAGATGATGAAAAGCATTTTATAGATTCAGCAAAACTCTATTTAAAAACAGAAGGATATACAAATTGTATCAGTTGTAGCGACAGTACCCAAGTGAAAAATATTCTTGCTCAAAATGATATTGCAATTGTCTTTCTCGATGTAATGATGCCTGGAGTGAGCGGGCGAGAATTGCTGGAGTACATTCAGAGTGAGTATCCACATATTTTAGTCATTATGATAACAGCAATTAATGAAATTGAAATGGCGGTGAGCTTAATTAAAGGCGGGGCTTTTGATTATTTACAAAAACCAATTACGCCAGATTCTCTGGTAACGACCTTAAAAAAAGCCGTAGAACATATCGTTTTACGGAATCAGTCTCTGCAGTTAAAGAATACTCTTTTTGATTCTACAAAAAATATTGACCCAGCATTTGAAACTATGGTCACCCAAGATCAACATATGTTTAAAATATTCTCTTATATAGATGCTATTGCCGAGACAAATGCACCAGTTCTAATTCGGGGAGAAACGGGGACAGGTAAAGAGTTACTTGCACAGTCAATTCATAAGAGAAGTGGGCGCACTGGAGAATTTGTTGCTGTAAATATTGCGGGTGTCGACGACACTCTTTTTGCAGATACTCTTTTTGGACATCAGAAAGGTGCCTTCACGGGAGCTGATAACGAGAGAAAAGGGCTTATTGAACAAGCTCAAAATGGCACAATATTTTTGGATGAGATTGGTGACCTTAAACATGAAAGTCAGGTTAAGTTATTGAGGCTGATACAAGAACAACAGTATCACCCCCTTGGTGCAGATACTCCTAAAAAGAGTAGTGCACGAATTGTCACTGCTACTCATGTTGACCTAACCTTTGCCAAAAACGAGGGCCATTTTAGAAAAGACCTCTATTATAGGCTGCAAGCTCATGAGGTTACTATCCCACCTTTACGGGAACGAAAAAGTGATCTCCCTTACCTAATACATTCTTTTGTAGAACATGCCGTTGCTGAATTGCATAAACAACACATTCATATTCCCGACGAGCTTTACTCTTTATGCAATAACTACTCATTTCCTGGGAACGTGAGAGAATTAGAGTCACTTGTTTTTGATAGTGTCAGTCGTAGTCAGGGAAGTGTACTTTCGTTGAAGTCAATCAAAGATAAAATGTATGATCCCAAAACGCAAAGTGAAATCGAATTATTAATTGACCATGATAACAATAAGACAGAAAGAGAAATTTTAAAAACATTGGCGCACTTGCCAAATGCTGAACGTATGGAAGAGGCGCTTATTGATGAAGCGCTTCATAGAACAAAGGGGAACAAGTCTCAAGCAGCGCAACTTATTGGATTAACGAGACAGACACTAACCAATAAGTTGAAAAAAAGAGATGGAGGGACATAATTATATTTCTGGGTAATATTAAATCTCATCTTGATGTAATTCATGGAGCATGAGGGTTCCACCCGATACGAAGAGTGGCATGAGAAACATGTTGAGAAGTGGTATTATTGCAAGTCCATAGAGACAACAGCCAAATCCAAATGAATTAAAAGGGTGTTTGATCATAAAAATAATTCGTTTACCGAGTTTCCATTTTTTACGGTCCATAGAATAACTCATTGCATCATAGGCTAACCAGAAGCTGGCGTAGGCAATGAGGAGTATAGTTACTATCACTTGGCCAGGACCTATAATGATGAATGAGGCAAACCAAAGGGGAAGAAAAATAGCAAGAAATATGAGTAACCCCTGCAGTTCGGCAAAGAGGGAAATAAGAATGCTATCTTTAAACTCCTTAAAACTTGTTTTTGAAGGCTCTTTTTGTAATAAAATATTTTCAACATTTTCACTAAGAATATCATTAAATGGAGCGCTAAGAATTTTTAGTGTTATAAGGTAAAAGAGAAGTGCAATAATTATTGAGAAAAACCATATAATTAATTTTGCAATCATTGCAATGAACTTCCAGAATCCTTGGCTTGCTACCTCACCGATGGTGTCAATAAGACCTTGCTCACCTTGGACTTCGATGGCTGTTTCACTCTCTTCTATAACAGAGGTTGGTATAATGAGCTCATTAAAAAAATCGACCATACTACCAAGATTCATTACCAGAGGTATAAAGAGTAGAAGTGATATGAGGGCTGGTAAATAACAATACTTCCATAATGTTTTATGCGATTTTAAAAAGAGAAATCCTTCAATAAGAAAACCAAGTCCGGGTAATATTCTAAGCATGTCTATCTCCTTTTTTAATCTTTTACAAAGGTAACATTTTGCGCTGTGACATCAAGAATGGTACGCCACTCTTTTTGAATTGCACTATATTCCGAAGCATCGGCATAGAGTGGGTAGGTACTCCATTCAGTATTGAGTATGAATGGAGTGTCCTCTTTTAATGACGATTGTAAGGTGATATAGGTAAAATTGTTGTTGAGATACATTCGTTTATACAGGGCAGTATAGCCTTCAGGGGTGATAATCGTTGTGGTCGATTTAAAATAAGCGTGGTGGGGGAGCTTTATGGGGTGGTGACGTGTAGCGACTATAGGTAATTTTAAAAAACTCTGTTCCCAAAAATTTGGTATTGTTCCGGAAAGCGAATCATCGGCTATAGACCAGTAACTTGGCGTTGAAAAAATCACTTTCATAATTACAGGTTTTGAAAAGTTTGTGAGGTTCTCTATTTCGAGATGATTAATGGCTATATCAGGGAAATCAGTTTTGAGCCACTCAATAATTTGACGATGTCGAGAGTCTGGTGAAAGATCAAAAAGCGCTTCGCGAATTTGTGTTGCAAATTTACCGTCAATAGAAATGCTATCTTTGAATTCACTACTCCCATCTTTGTGAATTACGATAGTATGAAAAAGTCTTACTGTGTGTTCCTGTTCTATCTCTAACAGTGGTGTCGTAGTCAGCCGGGATTGTTTCCCATCAATGAGTAAAACATTTTTCCCTTCAAGTCCGATGGGGACTGCTCTATGTGAACCAATATTATCAGTGATGTCTATGTATTGCTCCCTCCAGCGGTCTCCTTGCGGTATATAGAGGATCATGTGATTAAACTGTTGTATTGTTGGAAGTGCAACAGAGGTTGGGCCATCTTGGTTCAGAAGTACTAAATGTGAGGGTACTCCAATAGCATCGAGCATCTCTTTAAGAAGGAGTGATTGATCTTTGCAGTCACCATATCCTTGGTTAAGTGTGATGATTGATCGTCGAGGTACAATAGCATGACCGCCAAATGGTGCGTTTTGATACTCAATATATTTACGAACCCATTCTATAATATCATCAATTACTTTTTGGGTGTCTAAAGAATTATTTTGAATTTCAAAAGCCTTTTCTTTTATACCAAGGCTACTTTTAAATTGATGTTCTATCGATGATAGGTATCCACTGCCCACATCTTTCCAGCTTTGTTTATGGGAAAGGCGTACCCCTGTCCCATATTCTGTATAGTGTGGCATAAATTTTTCTCTGCGGATAACTTTGGGTTGAGTACTCGTCCAAGTGATTCCGCCCTTGTGGACTTTCTTACTATTGTCGCCATACTCTTCATAGCTTAGATGATTGGTGTCAGCAAAGACAGTAAATTGATCTATATGAACGGGAATATTGAGTGAAGATTTGTGGTCATAAAAGGGTATTTCATAGCTCTTCTCAACACTCGATCGGGTCAGTGTTACATGTACTACATCACCTATGGTTAGACCTTTAATGGGGAGATGAGCAAGTCGAGAACCAGTTGCTGCATTATTATCCATCTCATTACTTATGTAAAAATCTTTAAAAGGGACCTGTTTGGAACGGCTGTTTTTTCTTGTCATCACAGTGAGATTATTTACATAGAGGTAATCATATCCAGGCTCAAAGGGAAAGATCAATTCACTATACATATTGATGCCGGTACTATCGAGAATTTCAACAACGATCTCTTGGGTGTGTCGCCATTTTGTGGCCGGTTTAAAAAAGAGCCTGCTACTTTTATAGTGTACAAAGGCGTGGTTATTTTTTGAGCTGGTAGGGGTAGGGGTTAATAGGGTAGATGTCTCACGTGTTTGTCCAACGGGTTTAATCTTTTTCTTAAGTGCAGAAAGATCACTCTCTCCTAAAAAGCCATTAGTCGCAGCTAAAAAGCTATGGGCTTCATCATGATCTTTATTGAGGGCTAACGCTTTTTTTAGAGATTCTTGTGCATGACGAAACCGTTTTAAAAAGTATTGGCATTTACCTTTAAAGAGCCATGAGTGAAAACTTGGTCCCTGAGTTTTTGCGAGTTCTTGGGTTACAGAAAGGGCCTCCTCGTACCGCTTTTGAACAATCAGAGAAGTAACGAGAAATCCTGCAAGCTTTTCAGATATGCCAAAGTGTTCTTTAAGTTGGTACAGCAATTCTATGGCTTGTGAGTAATGCTCCAATCCCATATAGGTTTGAGCTAAGTAGAGGCCGACTCGGGATGATGGTTGCTTCTCGTAGAACTGCTTGACTACAACAAGTGATTGAGAGTGTTGTCCTTGAGCCCAAAGTACATCTGAGAGATTTATAGTTGCTTCATTATCAACTGGATTGAGCTCCAATGAAAGTGCATTGTATTGACGGGCCTTCTCGTACTGTTTGGTGGCTTCATACATTTCGGCGAGTACGCTTAATAGTTTTGCACTTTTTTTAACGGTCTCAATTTGCTCTTCGAAGTGTTGGATACCAGGACTAAAGAATTGTTTTTCTTGATAAACATATGCGCAGTTGAGTAGGTGTAAGGTGTCGGTTGGGTTAAGTGAATTTGCCTTTTCAAAATAACCGAGAGCAATAAGTGGTTCGTTGTCTTTTAAATGGTGAATACCTATACTACTCATTAATGTTGCACTATTAATCTTTTCTGTTGGCGTAAGATGTTCGCTATATTTTTCTAAAGGGGTGAATGATGTTAATAGCTGCTCGATACCTTGTTGGTATTGTGGAAAAGTAATTCCTTGTGTCCACCCGAAAAGTGTTATCGCTCGTACGCCATCCCAATAGAAAATGCCCCGGTATTCAAAATCGATAGTTTGAATTACTCGTTTGATACTAAAAGAGTAAGCTTCCTTTGCATAAGGCACCTCAATTTTTTTGAACGAAGCTGAGGCTGTAGAAATATTCATGAGTTCAAGTTGATGAATGAGGAGCTGTTTGGCTCGAAGTGAGGTCCCACTTATTTTATGGGCCATAAGGTAAAAAGAGAGATCTTCATCTTCATTGATGAGTCCCAAACTTACTTCGGGTGCAAACTCAGAAACATTTGTCCATTGAAATAATTCTAGTTCTTGATTATTTAGGGTAAAGCCAAACTGAGTTGAATGATATTGTGCGAAAGGGATTCCCCTATTTTTTAGTATTGTGAGTTCATGAGGTGGGGTAAGAGTTGCGTCTTTTGTTTTGATCGTTACCGGGGTAACGCTGACTGAGGTGTCTGATTTTGGATCATTCATATCTCCAAAAGTCGATGAACGTTGAGCGGTCCCAGCGCAGGAAATAAAAATAAGTGAAGCAGTAAATAGAGAAAGGATGGATGATAGCAGAGACAATGCAGTACCTCGTAAAAGTTTTGCCATTATAAATGTACAATTTTCTCTAAATATTACCTTTTATTCGGTAATAAACGGTGGGAGATGGGCAGGCGAACTGCAGCTGTTACAATGGGAACGGTGAGGTTCATTTGCGAAGGATTTCATGTGATGAATTCACGTTTACCCCCTGCTATATATTGGTTAAAATGTGAATGAATTCACAATAGAACTTGATTTTTGGTATACTAATTTCTAAACTGTCAGCAACAAAAAAATTAACCTTTTACAAAGGATAGAATAATGGCTATTAAAGTAGGTATTAACGGATTCGGTCGTATTGGACGTCTTGTATTCCGCAAAGCAATGGCTCGTGAAGACATTGAAGTTGTTGCAGTAAATGATTTGATCGATGTAGACTACATCGCATACATGCTCAAATATGATTCTACTCACGGTCGTTTCGATGGAACTGTTGCTGTAGAAAATGGTAACCTTGTTGTAAACGGTCAAACAATCCGTATCACATCTGAAAGAAACCCTGCTGATCTTAAATGGGGTGACGTTGGTGCTGAGTACGTTGTTGAATCAACCGGTATCTTCCTTACTGAAGAAACTGCACAAGCTCACATTGATGCTGGTGCTAAAAAAGTAGTTATGTCTGCTCCTTCTAAAGACGCTACTCCTATGTTCGTAATGGGTGTTAACCACGAAGAGTATGCTGGTCAAACTTTCGTATCTAACGCTTCTTGTACAACTAACTGTCTTGCTCCTATCGCAAAAGTTCTTAACGACTCTTTCGGTATCAAAGATGGTCTTATGACTACAGTTCACGCTACAACAGCTACACAAAAAACTGTTGATGCTCCTTCTGCTAAAGATTGGAGAGGCGGACGTGGTGCAGGGCAAAACATTATTCCTTCATCTACTGGTGCAG
>JAOPTW010000101.1:0-8090 GCA_051532035.1 Fibrobacterales bacterium
ATTTTTTTATTTCGAGACACTCGAGTGCAAATTCTGAACAGTATGTCGATGAGACTACACTTAATGCTCTTAAAGTGTACTCTTGGCCGGGTAATATCCGGGAACTCGAAAATGGTATTATTAGGGCATTAGCACTTGGTGAAGATGATTCCTTGTTGTATGAAGATATTGTCGCTCAAGATGATGATAGGATTGCCGAAGTGACTGTTTCTGAAATAAAAGAAAACGATGAGAGTACTCTATTAACCATAGAAGAGTATGAAAAGAAGGCCATATCCAGAGCATTAGATGTTGCTCAAGGAAATCGGAAGAAGGCGGCCGAAATTGTAGGTATAGGAGAAGCGACTCTCTATAGAAAATTGAAAGAGTACAATATATAGGTTGATTCACTTGGTCAAAGAAAATAACTGCACATTGAGCTGATACACTGCATCACTCTGCTCTGATTTATGAGCACGTTTGAGTGCATCAAGTTGAAGTTTGTGAATCATTTTTTTAATAGCATCAATATCTTCTCGAGCTAGGGAGACTGTCATACTCGATATATCCCGTTGGTCTCGTTTCTGCGAATCCATCGATTGTTCTGCAAGCTGAATGAGGTTTTTTTGATAGGTAGATATCGCCTCAGAACGCCATTTTGCTCCGGTACCCAGTACCATCTCTACATTTTTATAGAAACCATCACTGTTTTGATAAATATATCCGAGTCGAGAGAGGAGTGCGATACTCTCTTTTGCTTCTTCGGTCGTAATGGATGGGTTAAGTGTGCGGGCGAGGGCGGCGTAGTTTTTGCCATTAAACGAGTAATAGTCGAGCAGGGTATAAATGGCTGAGTGATACCAGCTGGTATAGAAATCGTGCTTATCATTTGAAACAGTTTTTATAAGCGGTTCTTGCAAGTTTATTAATACCTGTTTGGCGTGTGCTTTTTTTTCTTCTGTTTTTGCCTTGGCGTAAAGCAACAGGGCAGTAAAATATTCAGTTTCATTTTCTTTAAATCGTGCAAAGGTACTCAATGCCGCTATGGCCTTAACGGGAAAGGGGCGAGATCCTTGTGTGATTTTGAATAGGTTACTGGAGTCAATGGCAAGTTTAGTGGCAAGATTACGAATGCTGAATGTTTGAGTCGTGGCACTTTTCCAATTGCAAAAATCATTGAGGTAACTGACAGGGTCGAGGTATTCAAAAATTCTGGGCTTCTCTATAGGAGTATTCATAAGTGGATGCGCTTAGTTGGAAAAGAACACTCTAAAAGGTAGTATTCGAGTCATAAGAACTTTGTGATATTTTCTTATGACCCGAATGTAATGGGTTATTGTGGTGTTAGTCTTTTAGGCAACGGACCGATTCTCCATTGATTCTGCGGTTCCAGTCCATTCTAAAGCCGCTGGGTGCAATGATCCATTGTTGGCTATCGTTAGACGAGCCCTGTGTGGCAGTCCACCAATAGACCCCCTCTATACCACTAAAACTAGGTTGTTGATATGAGGACCATGCTCCAGAGGGGACTCCAGAAAAACCAAAGTCATCGGTGCCATTATCATTGGCCCCCCATCCTGCAGTTGCTTTAAGTACTTGACCTACAGCAGCACGATCACTACTCCCAACATAGGCATATACTGTTGTTGCAAATGTTGTCCATTCATCAGAACTAGGGAAATGCCAACCGGTAGGGCATAAGCCTTGTACGCCAGAAGGAGTGCCATTCGCACTAGAACTACCATTCATTGCTTCGTACCATGTATATATTCTCCCTGATATATCACACTGTGCATTGTCAGAACCGTCTGGTTGACCATAACAAAGACCGAGAGTAAATGTTTTATTGCCTTTGGTATCATCACCCGAGTAGTTGAGATTTTCTGCCATCCAAATTTGGTCACCTATGGTGGTCCACAAATATTCTTGTTGGTCACGTGAATCAATAACAACTCCCATTATTTCAGCTGTAATAATACTGTCGACTGTAATGCCATTATCTAAAAGGGCTTTTACCATTATTCCGTTGTCAAAGAGCAGGCGTATGTCTACTCCTTTGCTGAGGAGTTCAGGGAGAGTCTGAGCAACTAGAATACGTTCCATCGTTACATTTTCTGCTAATAAACGGTCGATGCTTATATCTGCTGCTATGAGATATTCAATCATATCATTGGTAATGGCGAGGGCACTATTCATTACAACCCACTTCGTAGCGTCTTTTTTGAAATAGATACTGGTTTTAATATCAAGGTACGTATCATTGAGGTACCCTGTTGCAGGGTCAGGAATACCTTCACCGAGTGTAAATGTTGCTGTATTGGCAGCTTGAATAGCATAAAATCCATCACGGATGGTATCAATCACAATGCCGTCACAGACGAGTTCTGATCCGGTTGAAACAGCATTTCCGGTGCAGTGAGTACCATCGTTTCCTTGTGGTCCCGTATCCCCAGTGTTTCCAGTTTTTCCAGTATTGCCAACGGATCCAACTTCTCCAGCTGGACCAGTTTCTCCAGTGAGTCCAGCTTCTCCAGTGAGTCCAGCCTCTCCAGTGAGTCCAGTTTCTCCGGTGAGTCCAATTTCTCCAGTGAGTCCAGTTTCTCCGGTGAGTCCAACTTCTCCAGTGGGACCAATTTCCCCACCAGGTCCAACATCGCCCACTGGTCCTGTATCCCCTTTGGTGCCTTTAAGGTTAATGACAGTATATCCATTGACATCACACACATTAAACTCTTCGGTTTCAATGACATAATAGAGGTGATTGAGAGTAGTTGCATCGCACAAAGGGAGTGCAGCGGCTGATGCGACTATTTTTGCCCCGAGATAATGATCTTGGGCTGAGGTAGCGTCCCCTGTGGTAGTGGTTGTAGAACCGAAAGGGTTGCAAGCGGTAAATAGGCTAAAGGAAAGTCCGAGCGTAAGTAAGGTAAGTTTATTTGACATTGTGTCCCCGTTTGAATGAATACCGTAATATAGCGATATTTTTGTCATGTTTACAGGAGATACTGTGGGGTTTTAGTAAGGAGTGGGGTCATTTTTGATCATTTTTGACCCTAGTTTGACCTGAGTAATTGGGGGTACTCGGTAACCAAGGTCACTATTCAATTCATTGATGAGATTGCTTGTATTGAGTCTGAATACTTTTCGATTGACGTAGGTAGGGGTGAAAAAAGGCACTGTTTTTCCAGTGAACCGAAAAACAGTGCCGACATTCTAATAAATACAATTACACTATTGCCGCTTCAAGTATTGTACGAGAGCACTCTGGCGCGATGTATTCCTTTATTAATCAATAACCGTAATGAGGTCTTCTTTACTTTTTCGAACCTTTTTGAGGTTTACGAGCCAATCATTGGCTTCGTCACGATAGCCTAATGGGAGCAATACACAACTGCGTAGGCCTTTCTCTCTGAGGTTCAAAATTTTGTCTGCTTCGGCTGGATCAAATCCTTCGATTGGAGTACAGTCAACGCCTTCAAAGGCTGCTGCTACCATAGCATGAGAAAATGATATGTATGCTTGTCTTGCTGCATGCTGAAAGTTCTCTTCCGCATCCTTCTGTGGGTAACTTCCCAAAAGCATTTGACGATAATTCTCCCACCCTTCATTCTTGAAGCCGCGTACGGTATTCGTGAGATCAAACACTTTATTGATACGATCGGCTGTATAGGTATCCCATGCTGCAAATACTAAGAGGTGCGAACAGTCAGTAACCACTGATTGGTCCCATGCAATAGCTCTTATCTGTTTCTTAACCTCTTCATTGCTAATGACCATTATCTCAAAAGGTTGTAAGCCACTCGACGTTGGTGCGAGTGATGCTGCCTCGATAATAGTATCGAGTTTCTCTTGTGGTACTTTTTGGCCATTCATAGCTTTTGCTGCATAGCGCCATTGTAATTTGTTTAATAATTCCATATGTGTGTTCCTTATTAAGTGAATGATCATTCTTTTTTGTTGTAAAAAAATTTAAACGCGAATACTATCCCAAGCCGCCTGAAACGCTTCTGCTAATGTCTTCTTTGCCATTGGGCAGTGTTCTCTGTTTCTGGTGTTCATTAAAAAAGCAAGAGGGTATATCGTGTAGGCATAGAGTAAGTAAGGAGAAATGTCTTTTATGATCTCCTCTTTTTGCCCTCGGTCCCATAAGTCTATGAGTGGCTGTAGGTGTTTTAAACCCTCTTGTCTGCTTGTTTCATCGATCATAGGTGTGTTGTCGCATTGCGATAGAAACGACGCTTCTTCAACCTGTTGTAACTTAAAATCTGATATGTTATACCAGATTTTCTCAAAACTCTTCTTTACGGGTTGTTTGGTATCATGCCCTTTAAAAGCCATTTGACTGAATGATGCCTTAGTTTGTAAGTAGAGCTGATTAACGAGGTCTTGTTTGTTTTCAAAATAGAGATAGATGGTGGCTGGTGATACCTTAGCCAGCGCTGCTACCTTAGACATAGAAGCTCCCTGTATTCCCACAGTATTAATCAGCGTTAACGTGGCTTTGAGCAGCGCGTCTCGTTTATCTTTACTTTTTTGTAGTCTGGGCATAACGGGTCACATTTAAGGTGTTTTAACAATGTCTGAGTAAAACATATATAAAAAAGAATGATCATTCAGTTTTATGTGGTATATTTCTATTCTTTAGTACTCATTGTGCATAATGCAAAGGAACTACCATTCATGAGTAATTCAGACTACATACAAGTATTTAAGCCTCATAACAATACAACAAGCCAAGACGAAATGATATCGGGGGCTTTGGAATGCTTAGAGAAGTTTGGCGATGCATTTAATACGTGTGATTTAGCGGGCATGGATAATCAATTACACTTTCCTCATACATTAATCAGTGGTGAGAAGAGCATTATATGGGGAAAACCAGGGCAACTCCCCAGTGCCTTTTTTGACGACCTCAAAGCACAGGGGTGGGGTTACACTGAGGTTATCTATCAAAAACCAATACTGGTCAGTACAAACAAAGTTCATTTTAACGTCAAATATACTCGAAACCGCACCGATGGTTCTATCATAAGCGAACATGAAAATATCTGGATACTGACACTCATGAATGATAATTGGAAAATACTTATTCGGTCTTACTAGATTTAAGATGCCGTGTTACAAAATCACACATCTCATTCATAAGCGAGGAACCTATGGACGCATGGATTCAATTGTCTAACTTTGAAGCGACTGACTATAAGAAGATTGATATTAATAAGGTGAAAGACTTGCTTTTAAAGCATGACTGGAAGGCTGAGTTAGAAAGAGAAAAAGAACTGGGCGAAGAAGGCAGCCCAGCGGGAATTGGTCTCACGAATCACAAGAAACAATTGCTGCATATTATGCCCCTAAATGCTGACTTGTCTTCTAGTGATGTGTATGTGGATAACACGAAAACAATTTTGTTCCTATTCAAAGTAAAAGACCAACAATACTTTGAATCTGTGTCAAAGGATGATGTTCTTATGCATATAGAAAAGCACTTTGCATCAGAAAGGATTTAAAAAAGGATCACAAAATGAAAGAGTCTATTAAACAAAAAATTATTGATGTTTGTGAGAGTAAAATTGCTTCAAAAGGTGATACTGTTGGTTTATCATTTTATGCTTTTTTTAAGAACAAAAATGATGATCCTAAAACCTTAATGACCGTTGCCCGGTGGTGGATTGAAGAGAACCAATTTGATCACTTTGAAAAAGCGATCAAAATCAAAAAGCTCGTTCAATCTTTTTAATATGGTGCTGTACCCATCTCACAATTTATTTGTCGAGAAAGGCGTTTGTTTGCATCACCTCAGATATTTCTCGTACACCACAAATTTCCATGTCTTCTGCATCAATACTTCGGACGGCACTGACCTTCCACTGGTCATGCCATGGAGAACACCCTCTCTTTTCGACAATTACTGTACTGTCCTCATCATCAAATTGATCAGCGGTAATATCTATCATTAAGGTGTCGTCCACAAGCCATACGTGTATTTTGAGACCTTGGGCAGCTACTGCTAATTTAAAATCTCCAAGATGTAACTTGTTTAGATGGACTCCCAGGTTTACTGAAGCGGATAGACAATTCCCTTTGGGGAAACAGACAAATTCCCTACATTGTGGGGTTGCTGACACCAATTCAAGGGCTGTACGAAATTTGTGAGCTTCATCTATAATTTTATCTTTAATCGACATGAACAACGCTAAAAGAAAACAGAATGAGGCCATTATAGTAAATAATGTCGTTAATGCCTTAGAACGACCGGTACAAATACCATGATAAATGATATTCCCAATCTGGTACTATTGAGCTATTTTAAGAACATTAGTAATTTAGTCTCACGTAACTTCTCACTGGTCATAATACCTTAGGAAACGCATGAAGACTACACAGACATATTGGAACCCCCTTGACCTTAAAAATGCTGGTGCTTGGGAAGAAATTGAGAACTCAGAAGGTAATTTGTGGCAAATAACCATTGCTGAAGACATCGAAACGGGGGATTATACTCGTTTGACAAAAATTTTGAATGGCTACAATACAAAAAGATTCGGCGCTAAGAGTCATGAGTATCCAGAAGAGATATTTGTAGTATCAGGAAGGCTGTATGATGAGGCATTTGATATGTGGCTTGAACCTGGATACTTTGCAAGTCGACCCCCGGGTGAAATTCATGGTCCTTTTATTGCCGAAGGTGATGTTGTAATACTCGAAGTTTCATTTCCCAGTCAATCCATCTAGCGGAAACCAATGGATCACACTTTTATAACAACTCATTTAACTCCCTTTGGTCAAGCATAATTAATTATTTTAGATGCGAACACTATACAAGAGGATAGTATGCCAGAACCAAGTTTACTTATGTTACATGTTCTCTTCGGAGCAATAGGCTGCGGTTATTTTGTATATGGAAAAAAGAAACGGTTATTGGTACCTATTATCGTTGGCTTGAGTTTATGCATTGTTCCTTATTTCTTGCCCAATATCTATTGGCTCATTGGGGTAGGGGTTAGCCTCGCTGTCATTCCCTATTTTGTGAGAAGTTAATATATGAACCAGTATTTGATACAGCATAGAATTCCATTAATTATCGCGTTATTTGGGGCCATTAATATTGCCATAAAGAACGGCTATGACTTGCCCGATACCGTACTCGCTATTATTTTAGGATTTGTGATTTTCACTCCATGGATTATCAGTATCGTAACCCAATGGAAGTCATCGAAGCTTAAAACACTGGTATGTGTGGCATTTCCCTTTTTCGTTTTACCGTATAGAATGATACGGAATCCTACGCTTGAGAATAAAATGTTTACGCTCATGTTTTGGGGTGGATTTATTCTTCATTTACTGTTGATTGCTCCTCCGGTAACACAATCTCTTTAGGAAAGTCTACTAAACAACACTTCCCTGATGGGTTATTGACGTCACATGCACAGGTTCCTGCCTTGGATTGACTTGCGACATAGTGTTTGATTGCTCCCGTGTTACCTGCAGCATCCTCGTCGAGAAGATCTTGGAGGGTGACATTGTAGCAGTAGCAGATCTGTCTATTGGATGTTGTATCTTTTACGCCGATGGTGCGCCTGAGATCTTGTTGTGTTAGTATTGCTCCTGAGTCATTGAAATATACCGTAGGGCACGACAGGGTTTTACAATAGTAATAGTTTTCTTCTGCTAAGTGGGTAGCCCATGGTTTTTTTACATGGAGCCTTACTGTTTTGAGCTCAACTCCTTTTGCTTGATTATTGCATGTAGGGCAGGCTTTTGACTTTCCCGGTTGTGGGGTGCAGTTTGTATCGGAACAGCAACTCATGGTGCCTCCTTTGGTGTATATCCGGCTTTCTTAATTTGTGTATACAGTGCTTTTAGTGTGACGATACTGTTATCATAGGTAACATAGGCAGATTTATGAGTATAGTCAACCTGGGCGCTTATAATTCCATCTAAGGCATATATTGAGTGTGTAATATGGGCTTCACAACTGGCACACGTCATATCTGTAATGGGGATAGTGATTTCGGTCCTGTATTCAGGCACAACTACCATACTCGCCGGCTTATCGGTATTTGGATACAATACGTTACCATAATAGGGAAAAGAGAGCATACTGATTGCGA
>JAOPTW010000102.1:0-1415 GCA_051532035.1 Fibrobacterales bacterium
GACCAGTGAGCTGTTACGCTTTCTTTAAAGGATGGCTGCTTCTAAGCCAACCTCCTGGTTGTCACAGTAACTCCACATCGTTTTCCACTTAGATATGACTTTGGGACCTTAGCTGTTAGTCTGGGTTGTTCCCCTCTCGACATAGGATTTTATCACCCTACGCCTGACTCCCTAGATTACACATGTAGTATTCGAAGTTTGACAGGGTTTGGTACCGCGGTAAGCAGCCCTAGCCCAATCAGTGCTCTACCCCTACATGCTACTACTAGAGGCTATACCTAAATATATTTCGGAGAGAACCAGCTATCACGAAGTTTGATTGGCCTTTCACCCCTATCCACAGGTCATCCGGAGACTTTTCAACGCCTATCGGTTCGGTCCTCCACTAGCTCTTACACCAGCTTCAACCTGCCCATGGATAGATCACTTCGTTTCGGGTCTGCAGCATCTGACTAATTCGCCCTATTAAGACTCGCTTTCGCTACGGCTTCGTACTTGACTTAACCTTGCCAGACACCACAACTCGCAGGCTCATTATGCAAAAGGCAGTCCGTCACCCTGTATAAAACATAGGGCTCCGAATGATTGTAAGCTAATGGTTTCAGGTTCTATTTCACTCCCCTCACTGGGGTACTTTTCACCTTTCCCTCACGGTACTTGTTCACTATCGATCTGTAAGTAGTATTTAGGATTAGAGGGTGGTCCCCCTAGATTCAGACAAAATATCACGTGTTCCGTCCTACTCAGGATACTACTAGAGCTTCAGAAGATTTCGATTACGAGGGTTTCACTCTCTACGCCTCAACTTTCCAGCTGATTCATCTATCTTCTTAAGTCTCACGTTGTAGTCCTACAACCCCCAATGCAAGCATTGGGTTTGTCCTAATCCCATTTCGCTCGCCGCTACTATGGGAATCTCTTTTGATTTCTCTTCCTCTGGTTACTGAGATGTTTCACTTCACCAGGTTCGCCCCCTTGCGGGTAACATGAATCGCTCCATGCTGGGTTGCCCCATTCGGAAATTCTCGGATCAAAGCTTTTTGACAGCTCCCCGAGACTTATCGCAGTCTAATACGTCCTTCATCGCCTCTTACAGTCTAGGCATCCACCATTAGCCCTTAATAGCTTATTTAAAAAACATCTGATCGAAATCAAATGTTTAGTTGCAATTAAAGTTTAAATTGATATCTTTCGATATCGGTTTTTAACATTATATGATTATTCCTTGACTACTATCTTATTAAATATATAAATATATCTAATACTATAGTTGTGTTCTATCTATATATTATCTCATTAATAAATTAATGAAAATTTTTAGATAATAAAATTTTTTTTGTTTTTTATATAAATTATAATAAATTATAACTTACACGAAAAAAATTAAAGACTTTAACAATAAATTTTTAAATAAC
>JAOPTW010000103.1:0-939 GCA_051532035.1 Fibrobacterales bacterium
CAGAAATTGTTAAAATATTTGATAAAAATTTTAACTTTAAATTGAAGATTACAAAAGTTTTGACATTTTTTATACTAAAAAATCTTGACCCTGCATTCTATAAAGGCTTATCGTAATTACATGCTTCTTTTAATATCTTCATATACAAATAAAATGTTCTAACATTCTTAACCAAAATTAAAGCTACACAAGACATTATTTCGACAAATTAATCAGATGAAGCTCATTATCGAAATTTTTGTAACAATAATTATTTCATTTATAAATCGAAATTTCACAAAAAAGCAAGTATCAGAAATTTTAATGAATCATTTTTTGAATAAATATTACCAATCAAACTTATTTGGGTGTTATTTGTATTTTTTAAACACACTCATAAAACGATCATTTTACCAGTTTTGAGACTGATCAGCATTAAATATATTGCTAATCAAACAGTATATTATATAAAAACCCACACTACTATCATACTTATCATGTTAATTCAGTTTATTGTTTTAAGATGCTCCATCTTTTCACTAATTCTCATCCTAAGTCTGCATTTTAAAATAAACCATGCTACGAATGTAGATAAGAATTTAGAGATGTTTTTAGTCTTTACATATACTAAAAGTATAAATATTGGCACAAGTAGCATTCTCGAATTAACTGCCCCCTGAAGCATTCTTAATAGTTTTATGCCTGTGCTACTTAGATGTTGAGTAAGAACAATACATGAGTTTATAGACTACTCTATAAACTCATTAAGGAGGCACCAATCCAATGCAGTAGATCAAATTGATCTACTGCATTGGATCAGAGATCATTCGCATTGCAAGTGTCCAAAAAGTTTTAATCAATTAATCATTGGGTGAAATTCCGATAGCGAATATTGAGTTTATTCAAAATGAGATATATAAGATATATGAGAGGGTACAAAAAAAGCCCGTAGCGTAAGCT
>JAOPTW010000104.1:0-19331 GCA_051532035.1 Fibrobacterales bacterium
TCTGATTTTGATCCACCAAGGTCAGCGATAAGTACTCTTTTGGTAAAGGTTGCATTGTCTTGACCATTTTCATACCAAACATATTGCGATACACCAAGATCATTGTCACGCTCGTTTCCAACGAAATCTAAAAACCCATCATTATTGTAATCTAAAATTTGCATATCAGCAGATGAGCCAGTGAAATATTGGTGTTCAACAAAATTACCAGAACCATCATTTATGAAAATATCTATAAGTGGATCTGTATAAAAGTCACTTTTAGCAGTTAGATCGAGGTCGCCGTCGTTATCAAAGTCCATGAGCTTAATATTATTGAGCATATTAGGACCATTGAGATCATGACGAGTGAAATTAAAATTGCCATCATTCTCAAGCCAAAACAGTTCATTACCATGCCCCCTGTAACCTGTCTGAGTAATGATATCCATATCACCATCACCATCTATGTCACCAGCATCCATACCGTAGTACATACCCATAAATTCATCAAGGATTTTGTGTTCAACCCAACGACCATCACATACATCAGTATTTTCAACCCAATAGAGTGTTGCATAATCTAATTTTCTGTAAGGATCTTCCCAGTTAGATGATGCGAGAAAATCAAGATCACCGTCTTGATCCATATCAACAAGGGTAAATCCACCATCACTACTATCAAGTCCATTTGCAGGGCTAAAAGTAAAATTTGGTTGTGTTGGGTTCGTAACAGTTCCCCAATTGAGATCTGTTTCTACAGGAGTAAAAAAGTTATCCGCTTCGATCGTTAGAGTTACCGGTATTGTTGATACTTTATTACCTACAGCATTGTGACTCACCGTTATCGATGCATTATACACACCACCCAACAGATTTGCACTCGCAAGAGTTACCTGAATTGTCTCTGCATCACCAGAAGCAACGGTAAATTCTTGTGTCGGAAATGAAAGCCATGTGTTTTTATCTGCAAAGGCATCATTCAGAGTAAAGATAAGATCACGTGCACCAGGGTTTGAAATAACAACGGGTATATGAGATGTTTGTTCACCTTCAAGTACCTCAGAAACTTCAACTGGATTGATAACGACTTGTGGCCCAAAGAGTCCTGTTCCAATAAGTTCTGCTGTTATCTCTGATGCATTCTCTGCATCACTGAGAATAACAAGCTCATTGAGGTAATTTGTTTCGTCGAGTGGTGCAAAGGTTACGGGGATAGTAATTGATGAGCGTGCGCCAATAACCAAAGGTGCCGCAATATTTGGAGTAAATTCTGAAGTGGTAGCCATGATACTACTTATTGATGTCGCAGCATTACAGGTATTAGATATTCTGATTGTTTGCATGCTGAAATCGCCAACCCATGTATCAGGGAAGGTAACGCTTTGAGCGTCAAAATCAAGGGTACGACATTCAAGAACGTTCATGGTTATAGGAAGTGTATGGACTGTTTCAGCACCATCATTGGTAGTGAAGTCGAGAACAGAAGTCCATGCGCCTGCATCTAATTCATTTGCATCAAAGGTCATAGAAAGTGTTATGCTTTCACCTGGAGCGAGAGTTCCATTGCCATTATCAGTAATAGTTACCCATTTAGGGCTTGTATTAATAAGCGATGTATGTGCATTTAATCTTCCACCGGTAACGGTAAGCCCAGCAAAAGCATCAAGAGGGTCAACTGAAGAAAGTAATATATTTTTTACTTCTATTGCAGTCAATGTTGGACTTATGGATTTAATGAGACCTGCGACACCACTTACGTGAGGAGTTGCCATTGAAGTCCCATTAAACGATCCATAGGTATTATTGCGAAGTGAACTATATATAGAGCTCCCTGGCGCCGCAAGGTCAACTGTAGTCAAACCCCATTGTGAAAAATCGGAGCGATGATCATAGCGGTCAGAAGCTGCAACAGAAATGATATTATCTAAATCGTAACTTGAAGGATAGTGTGGGAACAGGTCGTTATCTACATTATCATTACCTGCAGCTGCAACAAAAAGAGGGCCGGCTGCGATTGCTTCTTCAAGTGCTGGCGCATATCCACCGCCACCCCAAGAGTTATTCGTTAATGCTGCCCCCATATCAGTTGCGTAGTTAATTGCTGCGATTGCGCCTTCAAGTGATCCTTCATTGTCTTTACTAATGAATTTCAGTGCCATGATTTTAGCTTTCCACATAACACCAGCAACACCAATATTGTTATTAGCTTTCCCTGCAATAGTACCCGATACGTGAGTACCGTGATTGTGGTCATCCATAGGATCAGCATCGTTATTGTAGAAATCATATCCATTGATATCATCAATGTATCCATTGCCATCATCATCAATGCCATTATCTGGAATTTCATTTACATTGACCCACATGTTATCTTTGAGATCAGGATGGAGGTAATCAACACCAGAATCGATTACACCGATAATTACATTTTCACTTCCAGTGGAAATATCCCACGCTTCTACAGCGCTAATATCGGCACCTGGTATTCCACCAAGTTGCCCAGTATTATGCATACCCCATAGATTGTCAAAACTCTCATCGTTAGGAGTTGCGTTGAGTGATACCTTCCAGTCTGGATGTACGTAATTTACTTGTGGATCTTTCGAAAGCTCTTTGAGCGCTTTCTTAAGTGCTTGTTTACTTTTGTCTTCGAGCGTGATTACGTAGGATTTCTTTGAAATACCACTGAATGCTTTAAACGCTTTGTTCTTCTTTTTGTTAATCTCTTTACTTTTCTTAATCTTGTACTTTGAAAGTACCGCAGGAAGAGATGATGATGCTCTATAACCTGCAAACTCATTGATCGAGACAAAAAAGCGGCCTTCTACATATTCTTTACCATCCAAATAGTCTTCGGTAATCTCTGGTTTAGGAACAGAAAGTGCCGCTGTGGCCTGTGCTTGGCTCGCTGGTCTGGTCAGTTGACGTGCGCGATATGAATAGCTCACCGTCTTGTCGGTTGTATTGGTAAATGTAGTGGTTTTGTCTATGGGTGCATCAAGTGGTGAGAGTGTCCCCTCTATTGATGTAGGGCTAAAGCCAGAAGCAAAAACACTGAGTGCGGTAAAAAGCGAGAATGTAGACGCCTTCTTAATGGTTGATTTGATTTTCAAATTATCTCCTATTTTTTAGGGGCATTGGATTGGACTCTTTAAGGTGTGGTTATTAAAGAGCCCCCAGACTTGATACCTAAACTGTCCCCGTTTGGTATCATACTGGTCTATATTTTATAGATGGCCGCAATGTAGAAAATGCAGATATTTAAAACTGGGGTACCTGGTCATTTGCCCTGTTTCAAAAATAATACCGTTCCGAATGCGTACCGAAAAATTATTATTCTTTTCACTCCTTTCACATTAGACAATATTGAGTAAGCTCTTTACTTTAAGACAACTAGATTCTAATTCATTTTGAGGGCATTAAAGAATTAAGCCACGATAAAAAAACAAATACAGACACACTCACGGTAAGCTTGGAGTCTTTTGAGCTCTTTTAGCATCTGGGTACATTGAATAGGATGGTTAGTTCACGGTCCGACACTTGGGCATTAAAGGCAACGATCTCTCGTTTTTCAGAGAATCATAATTCAATAATTAAATAATTATCAAATCCATTTCCTGTCTCAAAGGGGTATCCTCGGGGGTTACACACAACTCTTGTATCTGTAAGCTTATAATCACAGGCGGTATGCATATGACCGTGCACCCACAGTGCTGGCTGAAATAATTGAATCTCTCTTTCAAGGTCAGATGCAAACCCTGGCGTCAACGGGTCTCCCTTATACTTTTGCGGAACTGATTTTTCTGACGGAGCATTATGGGTTACGACTACGGTTTTAGCTGAATTACATTTAGCCAATACCTCTGTTAACCATTTTTTAGATTTATCAAATTGACACGCTACAGTTTCAGTGGTTAGGAATCTATTACTATCTGTATATATCCTTGAATAATCAAGCATACCAGAACAGCAAAATTCTTTTGACAGTACTGGATTTTGGTAGAGTGAGAAATCTGTCCACAATGTACTCCCAATAAAGGTGATACCACCTATTTCTACCTGGTTGTTTTCAAGGAGATGGATATTGGTATTTTTAGATATTCGTTTTAATTCATTCGTTAATTCAGGGAATATATAACCATAATACTCATGATTGCCAGGGACATAGATTACTGGTTTGTCTGGAATTTCTTTTATTATCCAGGGAATGGCACTAGTACCGACATGAATATCTCCGGCAAGAATAACCACATCTGCCTGAGACGTATCTATTGAAAGTGTTTCAAACTCTAGATGAATATCACTCATAATTTGGATTTTCATTATTTAGCCTATCTATTTTAGATGTTGAATTATTTACTACCCTTGCTCTTAAGCTCTTTCATAATATGCTTATCAAAATCTGATTGAAACAGTCTATCCTGGGTTATTCTGTATTTTTCAAACTCTGATTCAGCATGTAGTTTAACTTCCAAAGCAGAGGTCTTGCCAGCATCATTAAGCACATCTCTATCTGTAAACTCTATAAAACTATCCAAACGTGTTGCCCAGTCTTCCATAGTCATAGGTATATTTCTTAGAGCACGTTCTTCTGCCAGTTCCAAATAGGCATTCACAATTCTGCCTAACGTTTGAATTTCATCTTTACTTAAATAATTCTTAGCTGTTGACACATCATTCTTTAATATTTTACCTTCAGGTGCTCTATCCCATGAAGTCAAACCCATTTTGTCTTTTTTACTATCTGCCCTATTATAGATAACTTCGGCTGCTGTATTTCCGTGTATTGCAAAATGAAGTTTATTCTGAACTTTAGCGAAAAATTCATTCGTTGTCCCCGAATCTTTATCATAGTCTACACTTGTAGTATAAATGTCAGTTACCTTCTGATATAACTGTCTTTCACTGAGGCGGATCTCACGAATCTCTTCAAGCAGGTTATCAAAATAGTTTTTGCCTAAAAAGCTGCCATTTTCAAGGCGCTTGTTATCTAAAACGTACCCTTTAATAGCAAATTCACTTAAAACGGAGGTCGCCCATCTCCTAAATTGAGTTGCCTTTTTAGAATTAACTCTATAACCTATAGATATTATAGCATCCAAATTATAGAAATTTGTTTGGTACTCTTTTCCATCAGTAGCAGTTGTCCGGAAATTCCGGACTGCTGAATCTTGTTCTAATTCGTTTTCCTTGAAAATATTTGACAGGTGCTCTGAAATGGTCTTTTTACTTTTTCCAAACAGCTCACCAATGAGTTTCTGGGTTAGCCATACCGTATCTTCAAATAGCACTTAAACACAAAGCAGGTATTGGTGCACGGATGCGCAATGGATAAAATACAGTTTATTTTGAAGTCGCATTTTGCGACTTCAAGTCACCACCTGAGCAAAGTCCTTAGGCTTCTGAGGATCACCAAGGAGTTGCATCATCAAAGTCTACTATCTGAGACATGAACTCGAAATACCGAACATAGGTTCCCAGTTCCTTTCGAAAAACCTCGAGTTCATCCTTTTCGGCCTTCACTTCTTTCAGGTCATTTTCTGCATTGGTGAGTAACACAGGGTCGTTGAACTTCTTTGTACGTTCAAGAGTGTCTCTTTTAGCATTATAAGCATCACGGGCCGCTACAAAGCGAACCTTCCATCGTTCTAGTGCTGGTTTACAGATATTGGCTAGAGCGGCGTTGCTTTTGCTGTTTTGCATGAAGGCATCATAGAACTGGGTCACCTCCTGCCAATTAAATATCCCTGCCCCTCTGAGCTTTTCAAAGAGGGTGTATACCATATTAGGGTCAGATACTTCTGAGAGAGCCGCAGTCTGGAAGAATGGTTGAAATGCTTCGAGTACCTCATCTGGCTCATTAAAGAAGTCGAGTACATAGGTTTCGGTGAATTTTTCTCCGAGGAGCCCTTCGCTGTTAGGGTCTTTCTCGCTGCACTCTACTTCACCTGAGAAGGCGATCATTGCGTGGATTTTCTCATACCCCTGTTCTACGATATATTTATCAAAATTCTTTTTATAGCGGACTGCCTCTTTACGAGAGCTGGTTACCACCATGGCTTTTGCCTGACCACCGAGCATGCCCATCACATGGTTCTTATAGTGCTCTATTATCACCTGCACCTTTTGGGCTATATTATAGTCATGGAGTCATGCCCATTTGGTGAGTTTTGCCTTTGCCTCTTTGGAATCGACCTCTTTGTCACTCCCTTCCATCTTGAAGGCAAGGTTATACGCCACCTTATAATTGGTATAGCGTTTGAGTACATCAAGGATAAATCCCTCTTCGATAGCTTGGCGCATGGTATATACATGATACGCCATGGGTTTATTGGTATCGGAGGGTTGTTCTGCCAGATTGGGGCATCTTCCAAACAGTTCGAGTGTTTTTGGTTTGGGAGTTGCGGTAAAGGCGAAGTAGCTGAGGTTGTTGCTTTTCTCTTTTGCTACCGTCGCATCGAGCTAAGGATGGGGCGTTTGAGATTCGGCGGTTTTTTATTAAGAATTAGAAAAGTAGCGCACTAAATCCGTGATCCAACACGCCCTCGGTTGTTCAAGACTTACGTCCATTTGTACTGATACGGACTGGTCCAACTATTTAAACGGTTAGGAACATGTTTATGTCGCCAAGCAGTACTACATTCATTTTCTTTGCGATGCCCCCACCCCAATAAAAATTATTCAACCACCGTATCTTTTAAACACCTAACTGAGCCACCAAATTCTTTGGTCCCCTCAAAAAATTCCTCAAGCCAATTTAGTTCATCAGGAATAGCAAAAGTAATAACACCATTACCATTTTCGGTAGAAGTAATCCAATCAGTAGTCCAACCAAGATAATCAAACTCACCTGTGTAATTGACAAAATTACCTGCAGGTAAGGCACTAAAACCAAATAGATCGCCCTCTGTGCTTTCAGTTCTCCATAACTCTGTTGCTTTTAGTTTTTCACCGACCTCTAACCACTTTTTAGAATATGAATTTTCCTCAAAACTTGGGTTTTTCACAACAAAATTTAAAAGTATATAAGACTCTTCTGCACTTGCTATATGCCATCCCAATGGACACAATCCTTGGTGTTGTTCAACTTCGCCATACTCTTCAGTATTGTACTTAGAATCAATATCCATTAATGTTGCCCAGGTATAGAGTCGACCGTAAATATCGCAATTCTCATTATCACTGTGATCATTATAATCAATTTCCACCCCATCACCTTTGTGACAGTACCCTAATTGATAGGTTTTGTTTTCTAAATCATCGTGTCCTGAGTAATTAAGGTTTTGTGACATCCAAACCTGATCACCAATACGCTCCCACTGATACAAAGCACCATCACGTTCATCAATAATTTCACCTGCATTAGCTGCCTCATCTAAAAACCCAGCTTCTTTCATTTGTACAATAGTAGCACCGCTATGATACACATCACCTGCAGACGCTCCTACTTGAAAGAGATACTCCAGTGAGACATTGTCTAAATCAAAAGCTGTATTTGTTACGTTCCATTTTCCATCTATTTTTTCGAAAGAGACCAAAACATCTAGGTCTAAATATTTATTGCCGTCATAGCCTAAATTTACATCGGGAATACCTGAACCAGAGAGTAGGAGTGGGTCACCGTCAATATATCGGTCCTCTTTAAGAGTTACTGAACTTCCATTTTCACAACCGAGAGTGTGAGTGCCATTTCCATTATCAATAATCATACATGAGGAACCATCCTCAGCTTGATAAAGAGTATCAATCACCACTGAACCACAGACAACCTCTATCCCTTCTTCAATTGAATTTGCGCTACAAGACTCTCCATCCTTCCCTGAAGTGCCTTGATCACCTTCTGCACCTTTTCCGCCTAGATCACCTTTTTCACCGGCATCACCCCTTTCTCCGGCATCACCTCTTTCACCGGCATCACCCTTTTCACCGGAATCACCTTTTTCACCGGAATCACCTTTTTCACCGGCAATATCAACGGAAACAAAACCTGAAATTGTGCACACCTGAAATTGATCAGTTTCAATAATAAAAAATAGGTGTCCTACCACAGTGGTTTCACATACAGGTAATTCAGCTATAGTGGTAACTAATTTTGCACTCATTAACGGATCAGTATCCGTATGTAATTGTACTGCACTACTTCCATCTTGAAGTGTACTACTTGAAGACTCTGCCCCTCCTATCATCACCTCAGCTGGTTTAGAATTATTATTTGAATCAAAAAGGTCACATGCAGAAATCTGCACAAACATAACCGCTGCTACTAAAAGTTTAAAATATTTCATAATTACCCTCAATCTATCTTGAATAAAATTACCAAAATCAAACTAATCTTACGTTATTGTAAACTGTGTTTTTACGACTTCTTTGGAAGTATTGTGTTAAAAAACTCAAAACTAGCGACAAACGATATGGTATGCTCATTTTTAACAGATGTAATGAATGGGAGAATATGATTAGTTGTTTATTACATCCGCAGCTTTATTATCTCCGGGTTTCGCCCGAGAGGGTTTACTCTCTTGGTCAATATAGTGTTTGAACATATGAGACAATTGTAATTATCCCTATTTTCAAGTACTAAAATAGTGAGAGCATCCTACTTAAACTAACAGTGGTTTTAAGGGAGGATTACACATGCTCTACGAATGATAGCCCTAATTTTGCAGACAAAATGTTATTCACCTATTCTTAAATTCCTATTATCAAAAATATAATCTTTAAGAGCCCACTGTACACTAGTACAGTGTAGCCAGAACCTTTCTACGATTTCTCCACCCCACTATCATTACACCAATCAATAGCACTGCCCACAATTCAGGTTCAGACATTTGATCCTCATCACCGATATTAAGGTTTTTATTGCCAGAGAGGATCTCCTTCTGTTTTTTTAAAAGAGCCTTTTCTTGTGCTCCATTTTCTAGCACTATGTAGGCTGTTTGATGAGTTAATATCCCTGACTTTATACTTCCCCTTACTGTTTGTAACCACTCATTTTGAGCTTCAGCTGGATATACTGTAGATTTAAGATCATATAAGGCCAACTGCGCCCCCTTTAACCATACACTTACCCCTGTCGTGTCGAAGGAATGCCCGCTGCCTGAATCTGGAATGAGGTTAGGAATTATAGCTCCATTACTTTTAGAGGCAGTATAATATGGGGACTGATTTTCAGAATTAAATATTTTTAATACTTGAGGATCTATCTGTTTAATTTCTCTACCTCTGCTATAGATACTATCTAAAGAATGCTCGTACAGTTCTCCTGAAGTATTAAGACGATACACAAAAGGAAAGGCTGGATTGAGAGATGAGAAACGCCCCAAGTCATGACTTATTGATACCAACGTGTCACTATTAGTAATAAGGAGTATCACATGAGAAGTATCTCGAGATACTTTTGCTGCTTCTACTAAAATATGTTTTATGATTCGATCAGCAAACATCCCACCTTCTTTAGGACTATCCATAAAGGTATGCTCCCAATTTGCTTTTTCGACTCGACTCCCCTTGTAATTCATCAAGTAAATATCGCAAGTTGCTTCATCACCCGAACAATGGTTTTGTAGAGTTGTTTTAGTCACAGACACTATTTCAAGCTCTTTTTCAAGAGCCAATTGTGAATTATCAATAACCATATGATACTTAACTGGTAGTATCGTATCTTGTAAGCTATTGATTATATTTGAGGAAAGTACAGCTCCATTTTGACCTGTATATGACTCCATTTCATTTATTTCGGTTTCATAGGAAAAGCGCTGGCTATTAATGAATATCTCCACTGGCCCTGTATGCTCAATCTTAAATCCAGTGAGTCGAGTTTCATTTTCTTGAAAGGGGGACACTCTAAAATCAATTTTATCGTTCCCTTTATAATACCTAAGTAATCCTGGGTCTCTCTGCATAACATGTGCTATTGTTTGATACACCCAGGTAGCTGTTTTTCTTTCTGCCATAATTCCATATTTGCGTGTACCCAATACATCTAAATAGTAATCGGAGATAAAGACATCAGAAGGAAGAGAAAGCATCGATTTAAACTCAGCATTATTGCCCCCTTCATTTTTTAGCTCAATATGCACCCAGGTACTATGATGAATACTGTCAGACTGAGTTGTATCTGGCGCAAACGTTACGTTCACAATCTCAACACTATTTCTGGGTATATTCCTTCGTACAAATCTTCTCTTTAAATTTTCACTATTCCCTGTGAATAGGTAATTCATCTTTTCAATCTTTCGCATTGATAGGGTTTGATTGTCAAAAACCCACGAATTATACCATTGTGATATGTAGGGTAAGTAGTTTTTACTGGTGGATGAGTTACCGTTTTTCTGAATCCCCTTTAATAGCTCAAGGCTATTTAAGCCACGTGTTAAATCACTTTCAGAAAGAGTAATACTATGCCCATTCTCTGCATAAATGTAATTCATAAGAGTGTTAAAATTCACCTGATCATTATAGATATAGACACCAACAATAGAGGGATACACACTAAGTCCCAGTATGAATATCAGCGTAACTACACCGCGGCTATATTCTTTTTTCAATATCACGTAACTATCATAGAGTTGACTTGTTACAAATATCGTAGCTATTAGTGGTGAAAGCATGAGAAAGCCCATCCCCAAGGCAACTATTGCTATTACAGAGAGAGGCAGGAACGGTAGGTACACAAGGAAAAAATACCCATAGAACACTGCTGAAACAGATCGCAAAAAGAAGAGTACTACTCTTCCCCAGCTTTTTGGAAAGTCAGGCATCAAAAATAAGGCTGCCGACATCACTGTAAGCGCTACAAACCATGGGGAAGAAAAGTCACCAGGAAAAGGCATTGTCCGGTTAAGATAGAGTCCTAAGAGTGGCAAAACTAATAGCGAAGGCACTCGTAGCAGCCATTGAACCCTGGTGTCCGTAAGCTTTTTGTTTTTTATCATGCCATACACAATTTTCATAACGCTAAAGAGAAAAATGCTCGTCAGTGTAATGAGAATAACCGGAAAGATAACCCCTATAGTATTAATTGGGTTATCCCCAATTATTGGTAATACGACCGCATAAAATAGATACCAACAAAGAGGTACTCCTATTGCTATTCCCGTATGCTTTTTTAAGCTTTGCAGAGTAATTTCTTTTGAAATCACTAGAACCATCATACCCCATATAATACCAGGCATCATAAAAGTAAAACCATACCCTATCAGATCGCCTGAACTAACTACCCACCCTCCAACATTTGAAGGAATCAAATCACTCATTGAAAATATCAAACCAAAGAGTGATATAATCTCAATGATAGAGACCCCTATTCCGAACAATGGATAGACCGTTTTATGAGCCTTAATACACTGATATGCATAACCAGTACTCACCCCCATTAATAGTAGGATCGTAGATACCATGGAAATCCAGAGAATCATCTGTGTAGTATCTAATTCAGAAAAAAGCGTATGAAAGCTATTGCCGAATAGTAATAAGAGAAGAGTGAGCGGTGCAGTTATTGATATAACTATCCATGCAGGGTGGTTAACAGGTTTCATTTCTTATACTCCTTTGAGTAATTCGAACAATGAGATGATTGACAGTAAACAACATTCCAGTAAAGAGTACTACCCCGACCCCAGTATGGAGCAATCCCTTATACTGTTGTAATGAAGGTACATTTTGAATGGCATACAATAATAAAGTGAGTCGAAAAACATTTGAGAGCATAGTTATCAGTAGGGCCATACCTATTGAAATCATGATATACCAAAATGGTCTGATATTAAGTTTTTTCGTATAGTACCATGCGCTTAGAGACAATAGTAACATAAAGAAACCAGTCCCGATACAGCTATGATCAATAACAATATTAAGGCCGTCATTTTGAAAGCCATGGGAATCTATCCAATAAAATGGAATTCGTGTTATCACTTCCAGAATACCACTCAGTACCTTTAAAGGAAAATACGCATAATCCGGTTGCATATATCTCAATAAAAACTTGCCAAGTGACAAAAATAAGGCAATAGCAATGATTTTTTTAAGGGTAGAGGACATGTATGAAATATAGTAATTACTCATTTGTTGCACATGTTTACCCAGGGGAAGCATGTGCTAAACCTGATTAGGACCGAACCCCGTAACATCACCCCACCCCCAACCGAATCACCATCTCCATTGCCCCTTTATCGAGTTTTGAAAAAGCAAACCAGCTTTTTCCGAGATCCTTAAGCGAAGCACCAATGTGGTATACATCCTTCTCATCAATAATCAAAAATCTATCATGAGACTTTGAAAACTGCTTAATCGTTATTCCAGGATACTGTTCATTGTGTTTCTGAAGATCGAGCTCCAGTTGGTTTGATATTTTTTTAGTGTATATGCTTGCCGAGACATTTGTATTACGTTTAGACAACAGGGTCAGCACCGTATCATCTACAAAATTATCAATGAGGAGTAATGATGTTTTGGCCGAGCGGATGAGGTCTGATGCAAAGGTATGCGCATCGAATACTTGGCCCTCAAAGAACACTCCTTGCTTAGGTAAGCCATATGTTTCGAGTGCATTAAACACCTGCTTAAATCGTACTTCTGTCCTTAATTCCTGATCTTTCTGCCTAACGTCAAGGTCTTGTAGCTTTAAAAAGACATCTCCGTTATTCTGCAATACTTGTCTCATTCGTACAAATACCTTTATAATAACAATACTCACTTGAATAGCTTCTTTACTTTTTAACACAGTTGCAAGCATTGCTACCCCTTGCTCAGTAAAGACATAGGGTAAATATTTTCTATGATTTCCTCTACCATTCTTTAAGGTCGCATTTTGCGACCTTAAAGAATCAACCTCTATTTGAGTCAATTGAAAACAAAAATCTATTGGAAAACGATCGCTATTACGTTTTCGTTGTTCATTTATTCTTTTAGATTCGACATTGTAAATTTTCGCGAGATCTCTATCAAAAATGACCTGTTTACCTCTAACCTCATAAATCCTAGACTCTAAGTCAAACTCATATTCTAAAGCGTCATTTTTCACCAAACTATCCATACGTTCTCCATATATTGTAAAATAGGCAGGCAAGTAGATAGTTGAACTTAATCATTTTGCTCAATAAAATAATTTGTTTCAACCACGCTATTCAAGAATAGCTTTGATTAACCCTCCGTAGACTGATCCTAGTGGATCACCACACTTCGGGGTGACAGAATAAGTAATTCCATCACGCGTAAGGCCCTTGTTGGTCGTACCAATAGCACTTATGATTATAAGCACAGAAAAGAATATAGCCATTAGTGCACAAGTGTGCAATAGCAAATAGTAATAGTACGATTTAATAGCGCTACCTATCCCCCAAGCAATAAATCCATCAACACCCCTACCGCCCAACATAACTCCCCACTCCCTGTCCCGGCAACTGCCCCATCACCGTCAGCATATCAAACACCACCTGAGCAAAGTCCTTTGACTTCTGAGGATCTCCAAGGAGTTGCATCATCTGATTAGAGTGCGCCTCGCCGCTATCCATAATGGCTTCTTCGGGGGTGTTACCTTGAGCTTGAGATCTTGTCTTCTGACCTCTGAGAGGCGGTAGTGGCTCATGATGACGTTTTCGAGGTCGAGCACATCTTCTTCAATGATCTCTTCACGGAGCATTGAAGAAGATGTGCCTGGCAAACAGGCAGAGCTTATCGAGGTCGTCATCGTCAAAGTCTACTATCTGAGACATAAACTCGAAATAGCGCACATAGGTTCCGAGTTCCTTACGGAAAACCTCAAGTTCGTCCTTTTGGGCCTTCACTTCTTTGTACGTTCAAGAGTGTCTAGTATCTCTTATTGTATTAGCTGTGGTTTATCCAACGCTACAATTGAATAAACCCCTGAAGGAAGTGAGCTCATCAACTCTTTGGAATAGTTGTAGCATGATCCATTTATAGATACTACCATACTATTTTGGTCTAAACTTTCAGAATGTATAGCATTCCATTCTTCGCTTCTGCCTTTAACATGATAAAAGGTTCCCAGAACTGTTGTTCTTCCTTTTGACTGATACAAAGTATGGATACTTGAAATTCCGGTATCAGGAACACTATCCTTAGAGTGCCTTTCAGATAGCTCGTCTACCTGGGTACTATCACTGATAATATTCTGTTCAATGGTATCAGTGCTATCTATGATTTCAGAATTAGCCGTGCTATCTTTGGCATTAGTATTAGATGTACTATCTGCAGCTAGATCACTCTCTGCTTTAGGTAGTCCAGTACTGTCCTTATTAAAATAATTTTGTTTTTGATTCAAGTGCTCTGTTGTAGAATCAGCCCACACAAAAGAACTGATATACGTTCCGCCATAATCATTTACATTATAAAACTCAATAAGATCAACATTTCCATACTCGGAGCTGTGTTGATAAAGCATACCGAAGTTCTTATAATGCATTACCTCACCTTCTTTCCCCATAAATAAATGAGTCTTATCTGAGTAATCATCAGGATAGCGACTCATACTATTCATGATTTTTGACTCACGTACAGGATAAATATAGGGACCATCTTCAAAAATAGGTTTACTATAGATACCATCTTCAAAATACTGCCCTTGTAATAAATAAGGAAAACCTTCTAAAGCCAGCGAATCATTTTTATCTACTTTAAACCATACTGTGATTTGCATTGTATCGAGTTCAAACTCAACAAATGGAATATAATTTTCATCCCTTACCCCCCCCATAGTGCTACTTCTATAGCTTGTTACATCTTCCATTTTATAATTAAATTTAAAATAGAGACTATCATTTGTAGTTACTGTATCAACAAGGGAATAAGTAAGTATACTTTTAGTTTTATCTTCCGTAGGATTTACCGATTGACCATTATCTAAGATTGTACTGCCAAAAATGGATAGATTGTATTCATATACCCATGTGTTGCCAATGAGGAGCATATCAGGGTCATAAATCGTTGGTATATCCTCCCAATTAAGAGTGTCGATTGGATTTATATTTTTTCCATATATATCTAGAGACTCTGAAGAAATAACGTCCAAATCTTCAAGTGATGTAGCAAGTGCCCCTCCTGAAACTACAATAAAATAGGTACCATTCCATACCAATTTTTCAATTCTTGTTCCGAGAAAGATATCAGAGGCCCTTACCTGCCAGTCTTTACCATCTTTAGATGAGATAATTTCTCCATTAATACTCGTGGCGACAAATTGTTTACCTGTCCATACCAAATCGGAAGCCTTAAAGTAACTTCTCTTTCCATTAATCATAAATTCATCGAATTCCCAATCTATACCATTTTTTGATAATGCAAAACCTGGAGCACGAGTGTCTTCTGTACTAATTGCCGCAAACACTGTATCTACCCAAATTACCTTAGTTAAGCAACCAACACCGTCATCCATTCCTCCAGAAAACACTTTACTCCATGCAACGCCATCTGTTGAGTGATATCCTTCCAGACAATCGACCATAGAATAGTCTTTTCCATTATACGCTACTGAAACAGATTCCATTCTTGAATCAAAATCAAGTTCAGTGTTTCTCCAATTATAGCCATCTATTGAATAATCAAATCCAAATTGATCCAAGTGAAATTTTCCAAATCGCACATAATTCTCATTAATTTTAATCACGTTTGATCCCACAAACTGAATCATTTGCTCCCCTACACTTCTATTCTTTAAATATTCTGGCTTCTTGATTCTCTCAAATGTACTATCGAGAACTTCCATCCCTCTTTCATTCACTCCAAAATACAGGGAATCAATCTTTTGAAACTGTGTATAACCCCAGATTTTTTCATATTTGGTAGCAGCAGTCGATTTCCATTCAATTCCATCTGTAGAATAAAGATGTCCCCCTAACCTTCTTAAGGCAATGGTAGTATCCCCATCTACAAAAATTTCAGTAATGGGATCTTTGATATTTTTATTAATAAAGAGTTCCCAGGAATCAATATTATCAGAATACACCACCGTCCCTTTATCCCCGACACCAATAAAAACATCTCCTTTATGGGTAACACTATTGAGTGGTTCACGGGTGTTAAATACCCAATCCCATTCCACGCCGTCCTTAGAAGTGAGTACAATACCTTTGTCACTGTAACTACTTGAGTTTTCACCCACAATAACCATTGTGCTGTCATTGCATGCAATATCATTAAAGGTTGCGTCACGCAATTCGTAAGCTTCTAAGTCATCTTTATCACGATAGGCCGCATCTACCTTCTGCCACTTTTTACCATTAAACGAAACCACAATTGTAGAACTATCTCCAACAGCATAAATTGCATTCCCACATTTTTGAACGGAATTTAAATCACCTACATTAGACACAGTGTGTTTTTCCCAATAATGAGCATCCCAACTACTCATAATCAAACTTTTACTTCCCACCATATACAATTTATTATCAATAGTTTTAGTATTCGTAAAATATGAAAAATATCCAAGAAACACCCAATTGATCATATCATCTGAAACACTATGACTCCATGGATTGTAATAGTGTTCGCCAATTTTTATAGGCTGTACCAGTGCAATTGAATCACCGCTAGGAACCATTCCCCATGTCTTTCCATCTTTGGATACTAATGATGTTTTAAGTTTACCCCTCGCAATAAAATGATCATTTTCATAGTCCACGCTTATGAGATCATCTTCTCCCCAAAGTATATTATGCATAGTCCAATTATCTTGAGCAATAAGGAATACTGGATAAAAGAGAAAAAACAAGAATAGTAAAACACTTAAAAGATTGAATGTTTTCATGATAGCCCTCATGGTCATTACACTCGGTATAGACTTCATTTATCTATAACCTGTCACATAAAGTAGAAAAACACTGAGAAGATGTTAATGTTTACCACGGGTAAGCGTCGCATATCAAACATACACATTTATCTATCATACTAATAGATTACTATCTCATTCAGCGCGGGCCTAATCTCAGGTCAAAATATCCGGTTAATTTAATTGATACCTTACAATAATACCGGCCTCGGTTGTCTCATATGTTCAGCCACTATACTCTTCCTTCTTATCCTTGGCACCACCTAGCCCGGGAGGGTTATAGTTTAAAGGGGTATTACACCCATATTTGATAATAACTATATTTTTTTTATATTCAAAATTCATATTTTATTTTGAGCCACCCCTATGTCTCGTAATACTCTAAGCATAATCATTCTATGTATTATACCGTTTCAATTAATGGCTATTGAATTTACTGCTCAAAAAATCAATTTTGACACCCAATATGATTACCGTGAAATTAAAGACTATAGCCTTATGGATTTTGATTTAGATGGCGATTATGATATCATTGATGTAAATATTCAACAAGTTATAGATACTGCGAAAAATGAAACATTTCATAATTTTATATGGAACGAATCAATCGATTCTATCTCGTACACTAAACGATCCATACCAATACATGGCATGACTAAAGATATAAATTACAGCATTGGAGCATGGGATGACTCATTTTATAAAAATAGCTCTTTAGTTGATTTTGATAACGATGGAGATTTAGATCTTATACTCAATCATACAAAAGAGATGCATTCCGCTCTCTGGTTAAGGAATGAAAATTACAAACACTTTACATTAGATTCACTCAACATATTTCCTGACACTAGATACCGTACTACACTCATTCCTTGTGATCTTAATGGCGACGGACAGTATGATTTCATAAAACCTGGAATTAAAATAAATATATTTCTCTCTTCTGATTCTGGGATCTATACGAAATTATGGCAGAATGACACCAATTTACTTCTTTCTACCATAACAGATTTTGATAACGATAGTGATTTTGACTTAATAATCAATGGATATACATCAGGCGCTGGAAATTATGGTACTAATAAAATTTGGCTATTAGAAAACAATGGCTCCGGTACATTTACCGATAGTACTACTATTGTCAAAAGTTTTTCCCGAGTTTCATTTATTGAGCTTTCTAATATAGATGGCTTTGATGGCAATGATTTGTTATATGAATCAGGATCTACATCGAATGGCTCTTCATACTTATACCTTATCGATAAAGACTCTACTTTAATTTTAGGCCGTCTAACATCCACTATTGTGCATTACACCGGTCATACTGTAGGTTACATGCAAAGTAAAGATTTTATGTCACAGGTAGCCTATTATACCATGAGCGCAGGAATATATCAATTCGAAAGTACAGATTTGAGTACCGACATTTCTAACAGTATTTACAAAAATTTTGCATACATAGATGGTGATGGGAGAGGTCTGAATATGAAAACACCTAACTATAGAATCTTGTTTATCTTCGATATCGACAGAGATGGTGACCTAGACATTCTAACCGAATTTGAATCCAAAGAATTAGTTATATTCAGAAACCCACTCTTTCAATTAGGGCCATCTGTTCTTAGATTAAAGCCTTCAATCAATGGACTCAGCGTAGTAGCAGGAGACACTCTATCTATCACATGGGAAAGTACTCCCAATATTGAATCAATAAATCTATCCTACTATACTGAAAATAGGACCACCACTTCAATCGTTAAAAACCTAACTAATCAAAATACATACGACTGGATTGTCCCTCAAGAAACTGCAGACTCAGTTTTTATAATACTATCAGGGCAAAGCGATAAACAACTTGTTGATAAAAATAGTGAGCAAATTAAAATCATTGAGCACAGCCTTTCTTCTAGTTCAACCATTTCATCGAGCAGTGATCTCCAAACATCTAGTAGTATCGAAGTTATAACTACTGAAGAAAACTCAAGCTCTCAATTAGCAGTTTCTTCGAACATGCTCAACAATCTATCATCTAGTTCTATCACTATTGATACAATAAATAGTGATAATACAATCCCCGTCGTTATAAGTTATAGTAGTTCTAGTTATATGAGCAGTCCGGACCAATTACAACCTCTGTCTAGTATCACGCCTTTTACAGACGATTATATATTAAAGATTTCATCATCAGCCTATGTTTCTAATTTCAAATCTACGTTACCTAATTATATACACCATGATTACATTATCCACATCACTTCCGAAACCCGACCAGAAACATTGATTCCTAAAAACTCAGTTAGTTATCATATCATTAGCATCCATGGGGCAGTGCTAAGTCGCGGACAAATAAATGACAACTCTGAGTTTCACATTCCGGATTTATCTAATGGGATATATATCCTTAGGTTTTCTAATAAATAATTTTTATTTATTTTACTCTATCACTATCATATTGAATTTTTGAACACTTAAAAGCAGGCACGATGAAAGTACTAATATTATTTTTCGCTCTACTTATTTCCAACTGTAGCACCACTATACGCAGGTAACCGTCCGGTCAAGCACA
>JAOPTW010000105.1:0-9002 GCA_051532035.1 Fibrobacterales bacterium
TCATCATCTCTATCATCCATGTTGTCACGTTCATCTTCATCTATGATATAAAATGCTGCTTCTGCAGCTGTACCGATTGAGACTGATGCACATCCTCCATTATCAAGCCTCCCTTTGTATTCTGTATTATCAGGGAAAACTAATTTAAAAGGTTTGTTACTATACGCACCCTTAGGTTGTCCTTTAAGGCAAATATCGAGCCAATTTTCTCCATCAATTGAGCTAATTGAGATATAATGAATATCTGTAATTTCCTTATTGTAACTGTCTATTGCTGAAATGTCTATTTGTGGTTCTGGAGTAGGGAGAGAAGGAGGATTTGGGCGTTCATGAAAATGAACTTCCACGCGCCTGTCATTAATACTCACTAAACCATCAAGGCCTATTTTTTCAATTGAACACGATTCACCACAAGGCATAATACCTCCGTTGGGAGAGTAAAATCGTGGATTAATATATTTTGGATCAGCCCCCGATTGTTTTATTGAAAGAGTAGTAATGGTATCTTGTATTGCGGACCATGTGTTTGGTCCAATAATGCCGTCCACGACAAGTGCTCCAGAATAATCTTGATTGTAATTTCTTTGGAACTCTTTAATTCCTTGTTTGGTACGAGAACCATCGATACCATCTATTGGTCCAGGATCACAATCCCATTCTGAATAGTGACAGATATTATTTAAAAATGCTTGATAGTCAATGACCTGAGCGCCAGCATTAATACATTCTCTCCAAAGAGCTGAATCATTAGAAAGCAATGCTTTAACAGCGAGAGCTCTAAATTCAGACACGCTTAAATTTGCATCAGGTTCACCTGTGGTATCTGTATGCCCATAGCAAATGATTTCTTTATCAGGGTATTCTGCACAGTATTCAAAGCAGGCAGCTAAACTATTTATTAATCCTCCTTCTGCATCCAGAAGAGGTATAGTACTCGTAGTATTAAAGAGTGTATCTGTTATCTCCCCTATAGATATTTGAAAAGGCTTTTCGCTCAGGAATATACTTTCAGATATACATTCATTGGTATCTTCGCATCGAACACCAAAACGACATTCTATTTTTTCTGTATTTGTACTTTTAGAACTAAAGTAATAATCGATAGGTTGTTTCAAGTTTAAGGTGGTAGTAGCCATATTCCCATTTATGCTCGGGGAAATGTTCGGTCCAATTTCTGTTGTTCCATTATAGGTAGTCATCAAATATACAGAAAACGGAGGTGTTCTATTGGTGAGGTATTCAAAATTAATTTCAACTTCGATATCTGCATCTATTTTAGCTGCCTGTGAGTCGATAAAATGAGCACTTATAAAATGTATGAGATTCTCCGGTAACATTTCATGTTCAAGTATAACGTCATCCGCTTCGATTTCACTATCAGAAATTACTGATTCTTTTTTTTGAGCCTTTGGCATACAACCATTACTGAAACTTCTCGCAGTATAGCGATTATTTGTGTGGTCATTAAAAGGTTGACTAAAATCTATGTGATTTGTAAAAATGGAGTGATCTAAAGGGGTCTGTGGCGCTGTGTACATAACTCTATTGCCTGCTGCTCTATAAATGCAACGTTATTTGTGACTATAAATTAATAGTAGTTTTAAAATTTATCAGATACTTATTCTAAACAATGTTCGATTACATTTCTGTTTAACGAGTGTTTAAAATGATTTTTTTCTGAATTCTAGATATCTAATCAGAAAGGGTTGTTTGAAACTTAGAAACTATTAGAATATCATCACTACCCCCCGCTCTCAGGAAAGTTGACGCTTCTTTAACATAAAAAAGAAGGGGCAATAGGAGGCACTGGATATGTTGAATAGGTTGAAAGAGTAAACCTATCGAAATCGAGAGGTTTAAAAAGCCTATTGATATTTGTTAAGCGGGACTTTAGTTACAAATACGAGTGCCCCAAGTATATGTGTTCCTTTTATCTTACCAACAAAGTGGGAGTTCGTAATATTCCCTCCGCTATTATCACCAATAAGGCCTCCTATGTATCCATCTGTTCCAATTACTGAACCAGTGGAAAAAACATCAGTAATATCTGACATATTGTTGTAACCTGCAAGAGTTCCACATTTCCTTTTACATAAGACTTGTGCATTGCGTAAAGTAAGATTTGTTATCGTTGCAAAATCGAGTTTAGAGAACAGGCCACCTTGAGGTTCTAAATGGCGATTTATGTAGAGGTTGTATATTGTGTTTTTGCCCCCATTGAATGAACCGGGAAATTTAAATAGCCAAACAATTTTAAACACTTGTTAAACGCTTTTTACCCAACTTTAAAAGCCTTGACTGCTACCAATTCAATCTTTCAGTATATTTATACGCTGTGCGGGTTGAAAATAAATACACCGTTTTTGACCAAAAATAATTAGAAAATAATTAATGGGACACAAACCAAATACAAGGGAAATTAAATAATGAAACAAAGACAATTGTTCAATAAAATAGGTTGGATGTTTATATCGAGTCTGATTGCCTTATCACCGCTCTCGGCAAAGACGGCAAATGATACATGGCATCCTTCACATGCGTTGAAAGAAAAGAAGGGCGAAACATCTATACTAGTCAAGCGTGAATCAGCTAAAACAGAAAACCTAAAATTACGGTATGCTACACCTGACCTCAAGCTTATTTCACTTGAGAAAACTCTTAGCGGAGAGACTAAGAAATCACTCATACTTGGAAATACTCCTTTGACAAGCGAAGAAGGGGAACCAAAACTCCCAACAATCCCTGTGCAGTTTATCATTCCTGAAGGTGAAACCTTAGAGAAGATACAAGTAACACGAAACGGGAAAGTTGTTGTTCCTGGGTCACATGTTATTGAGCATGGCGAAGCAGCCATTCCTCTATCATCTATTTGGAGAAATGTTAGAAAAGCGTCACCTAAAGCTGGAATTTATAATTCTGACGCTCTTTTTCCAGCGGCATCACACCAGGTGATCAGCATACAGGAAAAACGTGGAGTTCGCGTTGGATTTCTACAGATTAACCCTGTTCAGTATAAGCCTAAAAGCGGTGTAATAACATACTACACAGATATTACTGTAGAAGTTGTCACCTCAAAAAATGCCACACTTACATCAGGTATAAAGCTTCGTGTAGCTCCTGTAGATGCGGCAACTATGAATGTAGAAAACCCTGAAGATCTCTCTTCTTATTCTACTTCAGCTCCCTTAACACTCAATCAGCCACTAGGTTCATTGGTTGATCCTTTAGAAAGCTATCAGTATGTAGTAGTAACATCTGAAGCAATTCGCGATGCAACTACTGATGTAACTATTCGTGATCTTGTTGCATACAAAGAAGCGAACGGCACCTCTGCTACTATCGTAGCTATTGAGGATGTACTCGCAGGCTACACTGGTGTTGATGATGCTGAAAAGCTTAGAAACTTCATAACTGACGCATATAACAACTGGGAAACTGACTATGTACTCCTTGGTGGTGATGTAAACATCATTCCAATGAGACAAGTTCGCCTCACAGTGAGCACCGTAACTGCAGATGTAGCTTCAGACCTCTATTTTCAGTGTCTTAATGGCACCTGGAATAATGATGGCGATAACATATGGGGAGAGACAAATGATGGAATCGATGGTGGTGACATAGACATGATGGCAGAAGTTCTTATTGGTAGAGCCTCTGCTGAAAATGCTGAAGAGATGTCTAACTTTGTTTTCAAAACACTTGCTCACGCAAATCTTGATGTTGATGCACCATTTCGTAAACAAGTACTTATGCTAGGTGAACATTTGGGTTGGGAAGGAATCTCTAAATATGCCCATTTATACATGGATGAGATCAGAGATGGGTCATCCAATCATGGCTACGTAACAGCAGGTTTCGTAGCAAACCCTGAATTCTCTGTTGAAACACTCTATGATTATGATCAAACGTGGCATGAGTCAGAATTAATCAATCACATAAATAACAACGACTACTCCATTTATAATCACTTAGGCCACGGCGCCCCCAACATAGCGTTGAAGCTGAACATGGACGATGCTCTCGCTCTTACTAACACACAGCCTGCCTTTGTATACACACAAGCGTGTAACCCTGGTAAATTTGATGGCGACTGTATTGCAGAGACATTAACCACATCTACCCGTAATGGTATGCATGCAGTTGTTATGAATTCAAGATCTGGATGGGGTGTTCACAACTCTACCAATGGAGCAAGTCAGAGGCTGCACCGTCAATTTTGGGATGGCTATTTTGATGAAGGCCTTAGTACATTTGGCGCACTCAATGCAGACAGCCATGAAGACAATATAATCAGTGCGGTTAATCCAGTTATACGCTGGTGTATTTTTGAAACTACTCTATTTGGTGATCCTCAAGCAACATTCACTGAGCCGCCTGTACCAGTAACTGACGTTGCACTCAATAAATCAGCAACATCATCTTCTTATGAAACAGCAACGGTAACTGATCGTTACGCCATTGATGGCAATGCTACTACTCGTTGGTCGAGCTTGTGGACAAACGATGAGTGGATCGCCGTTGATCTTCAGGGAACATTTGACATCTCTAAAGTGGTATTAAACTGGGAAACTGCATGTGCAAGTATATATGAAGTACAATCATCAATTGATGGAGTAACCTGGCACACAGAGCAACTCATCAACAATGGTGCACCTGGAGTGATCGAAATTCCACTTTCTCTCACAGGCATTAATCACATGCGTATTAAAGGTATAGAGCGCGCTACAGAATGGGGTTACTCACTCTACGCATTTGAAGTATATGGCGTTCCAGGCACTCCTCAGGATCCTGAGCTCACTTCTATTCAAGTAAACAACATGACCTATAATGTTGATGAAGGTAAAGGCCTAGACTACACTGCCTATGATCAATTTGGCAATGGTATGAACATCGTAATTTCAAGTGTTGATTGTTCTGGTGGACAATATGTTAATCAAGATTTCTTCCAAGCGGGAAGCACTCCTGGCACATACCCATTAACTATTAATGCAGGTGCAATTTCAGGTTCAGCAACACTTACTGTTGTAGACCCTAATGCCGCAGAAAACCTTATTAAAAACGGTGAGTTTTCTAATGGTCCACTATACTGGTCTCTCAGTAATTCAATGGGTGCAATAGCTAATAGCTCAGCTGCTGGTGGCCAACTACACCTTGCGATCAGCAACGGTGGTTCAGATGCATGGAACGTACAGTACAAACAGACTGATATCGCAATCGAAGCCGGAAAAGAGTACATCCTCTCTTTTAGCGCTCGTGCAGAATCTTCACGTTCTGTTGATGTTATTGTTGAGAAAGATGGAAGCCCATGGACGTCATACTCTTCTCAGCTTACTTACTCAATTTCAAATAGCTGGGACACATACACTGAAATATTTGCAGCAGCGTATACCGATGCCAACGCGCGTTTTGTTATCAATGCAGGTGGAAGCTCAAGCAACCTCTACTTCGACAACATCACTCTTACCGAAAAAAGTCAAGAGCCTCCAGTATTCACTTCAGTAGTTGTAGACCCTAAAACAGTATTAGTCGGTGAGTCTTTTTCTCCAACGTTCGCAAAGCTCGACCAATTTGGAAACGATTTTTCTGTATCAGTCCCTCCTACATTCTCTATCGTAGGAACAAGCTGTTCACATATTGGTCAATTTATCTTTAGAGCAAATAGTGAAGGGACCTGTACTGCCACAGTTAGTTTTAACTGGAATGGTGAAAACATTAGTGGAAGCGCTCCTGTAACGGTAGTTGAAGAGCATAATCCAGTACTTATCTCTCAAAACAAACCAGTAAATGCAAGTTCAGTTGAAGGGACTAACTTAAAGTCATATGTAAATGATGGTTCTACAACAACTCGCTGGAGTTCAGACTTTGCAGATCCTCAGTGGATTGAAATTGATCTTCAAGGAACATTCACTGTGACAAGCGTTTTATTAAACTGGGAAACTGCTGCAGCAAAAGACTATACTATCGAAGTTACTGCTGATGGGTCTACATGGCATGCAATCGAAACGGTTACTAATGCTAACGGTGGTAATGATCAGTTTACTTTTAACGAAGAAAATGTTGCTAAAATCAGAATGCATGGAACGCAGCGTACTACAGAATGGGGTTACTCACTCTATGAATTCCAAGTATATGGCATTGAGGGTGTTCGTGATCCTTCATATCTTGCAGACTTACAAGTGAATCCTGTTACTACAACTGTTGGTGATATGTTCACCGTAAGTTGTTCTGGTTTAGATCAATATGGTGAAGCATACACCATTACAGAAACACCAAGTTACACAATCAGCACACCTTCTGCTGCTACACAGGTCGGTATGAATTATTTTTCTGCAAACACTGCAGGTTCTTACACGTATACTTGTGCTGTTGCAGGGTTAACAAAATCCGCATCACTTACAATCAATCCTGAGAGTAGCGTCAATATGATCACTAATGGTGACTTCATGCAACAGCTCACTGGTTGGAGCCTTGAAAACTTTGAGAGTGCTTCTGCTTCTGCATCAGTGGTAAATGGTAATGGAAAAATTACCATTAGCAATGCTGGTACTGCAAGTTGGAACGTTCAATTCAAACAAGGTGTTCTTGCGTTAGTAATCGGTAAAACCTATACCTTATCATTTGAAGCATTCTCACAATACCCAAGAAACATTGAAGTAAAACTCGAAAAAGATGGTTCACCATGGACTCCTTATTCTGGTACAACATCAATGTACGCTATCAATGGTGGTTCAACTACCATTACTAATACTTTTACAATGACAGAAGCTACTGACATGAATGCACGTATTGTATTCAACGTTGGCGGTAACACTATTGATGTAAATATTGACAACGTTACATTAGTAGAAAACTAATACCTCATAACTGAGTTCTCACTACGATTAGCCCCTGCCAGAGTTCTGGTGGGGGCTTTACTTAATGACTTAGGTAAAAGTTGGTTTGCCTTTTCAAAGCTCGATAAGGGGCGTTGGAGATGCTGATGGTGAGGTGTCATTTATTACTTTGCTTTAGATCATGGTCCTACCTAAGCATTTTTATCTTGTGCTTTGTCTATGCCACCACTGGCTATAAAAGCTTCCATTAGTTGCTTCACTTTCTTGTTATTAGAAACAACTCATTCCATTTTTCTATGCGGGTAGTATAGTGGCTGAACAGGTGAGACAACCGAAACCGGTAGTATCGTTAGGTATCAATTTAACGAGTCTGACATCATAACTTCAGACCCATGCTCCGCAAAGAGATCATAGAAGAAGATGTGCTCGACCTCGAAAACGTCATCATGAGCCACTACCGCCTCTCAGAGATCAGAAGACAAGACCTCAAATAACACCCCAGAACAAGCCATGCTGGGTGATTATCCCAAAGCACTCGAAGAACTTTGCCAAGGTGGTGTTTGATATGCTGACGGTGATGGGGCAGTTGCCGGGGCAGGGAGTGGGGAGTTATGTTGGGCGGTAGGGGTGTTAGGGGTACCCCTTGTCTCAGGTCAAAATATCCGGTTGATGATCACATGATTGGGGCGAAAAGAGTCAACATGAGATAGGAATATGACTTTCTTTATGGCAGTTCGCCAACGTTTGGCTGTGATTTATTTCAAAATAGGAAGAAGAAAATCGCTGCCTACATTTTGTAAACGTTACTATTACCCTTAACTCTTATTACTCAGATAAAATCTCTTCCCAGTTATTAGGATGGGTATCTAATTCATAATACCGAATCCAATCGTACTCAGCTTTCATAGGATAGGTATTGCCATCATTGGGTCCGCCAAATCCTTCACCATAACTACCGATCCAAAAGTTCGCAAGGAGTGCGAGTGGTTCATTGGGAACCCATTCTGTATCATTCTCATCATTGCCGTAAATTTCACGGGTGAGTTCACCGTTGGTAAAGAATTTTGCATATCCAGGACCCCATTCCATACTATACACATTAAAATTATGGATCTCATAATCAGTTGGGCTCTCTGATCTACTGTTTTGGGTCCCATCTGTTTTCCAGATATTTGTTTTATACGAGTTGTGGTATTGCCCTTCAATTTCTACGTCCAGTTCACGCCAGTGTGATTTAGGAAAGTGAAACCAGAAGAGTGATGTTACCCAGCCAGATCCTTGAGGACCACGGAATCGTCCTTCGAGCCTACCGTAGGTAAAGAGCATTTTTTTAGTAGCAAGTTCTCCGCAGAGATAGTCACGGTCACCCACATTTTGATCTTCGGTATTTGAAAAACTTTCTGCAACAAATTGTTCTGTAACTTTAAGAAACATAGAACTATCGCTATAGGCTATGCCACCTGGACCAAAGCGGCAAAGATTTCCATCCCAACTACCATCTCCCGATTTCCATATAAGGGGGTTTGCAGGGGAACCATTAAATTCTTCAGCAATCTTAAGGGTAAACCCTTCGTACTTTGGAAACTCCTCCGGATCAAACGCATACGGGTCAGTAGGGGTTGACGACGATGATGAGAGTTCTTCGCTGCTGCTAGACTCAGTTCTACTACTCGAAGAGTCTTCACTATTTGAAGAAGATACCATGCTCGATGATTCTGTACTGCTCTCTTCCTCTGATGATTCTGCACTACTTACATTTTCTGATGATGATTCGGTACCTTCAGATGACTCTGTACTCGAGGTATTTTCATCTTCTGATGAAAGAATACTCACCGATGATTCATCTGTATCTGAACTACTTGTTTCATCTGTTTGGTTTTGGATATCTGTGCTACAGCCAAAGAGTATCCCTGTCAGGCAGAGTGATAGAATATAATTGCGAGTCATATGAGGGCCTTAAAATTTAACGGTTTTTATATTGAGTATGTACGAAGTTTCTTTATACGGTAATATAAACTTTGGTGGTTTTTTCTCATCTGTATTGTGGGGCAGAGAGCTTTTGTTAATGAAATGTTACTTTTGCGAACAGGATGGGTACACCCTGTGGCAAAGGTTCTGCTGGTATAGGCATTAATTACTCCCCAGGTACAATCATATACCTCGGAGAAT
>JAOPTW010000106.1:0-3196 GCA_051532035.1 Fibrobacterales bacterium
TAACTCGCCGCCCAATCGAGTTGAATTTCTTGAATTGGCTGGCCACTGCCCAGATCTTTTTTTATCCATTGCGGGTCTGCCGCTTGACTTTCCCATCGGGTATTTTGATCACCATCAAAGGCTAATTCTGCGGCAAACGAGCTATTTACGATTGAAGATGCCGTTATCGGGCTGGCAGGCTGGCCACCACGTCCTTTTTTTAGGGCTGTGTTCTCTTCATCAGTACCAGTAATTTCGGTACTACACTGAATCAGTGCCAAAGATAGTACCCCAATGCCCAATGTTTTTTTTAGGATGTCCCAATATTTACTCACGTTTGCTCCTTTGTGTGTGGTAACGTTCCCACACGTAATTAACTTTACACAGCTTAATCCCCTAAGCGTGCGCCTTATACAGAGCAAAAATAAGGCCAAAAAAAGGCCCTTTTAAATAAAGGGCCCCTAAAAGTGATTAGATTTTTTTCGGGGTAGCCCCTCTGAGTGGAACAAATTGTTTCAGTTTTCTAATTCAAGCCAATTCATTCTATACATCTATCCGTATCCATAGATGTATGGTACTTATTTACTTCTCAATCAATTCAACCCAATCAATATTAAAATTATCATGTTCGAACAAAAACCAAATTGTTCCAGTTCCTGAGTCTATTGAAAAATTGAAATCACTATATTCATAAGCCCACACTTCCCAGCCGCCAGTATTATGATTATCACTTGCAACTTGAGTAATATATTTATTCGACGCTTGTTGTTTATTCCAATAAAGCATTACCTGGTTGGATGCATTTTCATTGCTGTAATCAGCCATGCGTACCTTCATCTCATATGAACCGGCTTTGAGCGTTTTGTTGTCGAACATGATCTTTTCCTTCATACCAGAAGTAAGTTCATCTACATAATAAGTATTTAAGCGACAGTTTTCATAACGGTCAGCATGCTCCAATTCCATATGGTACATAACGTTACTCTTGCCTGATTCATTCCCTGCTGCATCTATTGCTGTAATGCTGAATTTGCTGAAATCACGGTCTGCATATGGAATAATTGCCGATGGAGTAACAACTGTAGAGTAGTGGGAGTCATTAATATATACGTTATACCCTGTCACACCTCTATTATCTACAGCAACATTCCATTCCAGTGTGAACTGGGCATTGCCATGTTTACTCTGTACCGACCTTAAGCCCGCAGGAACTGTTGGGGCTACTAAGTCATCTTTATATGATGGAGCGATAACGGCATCTCCTCCACTAAGGATTACGGTCGTTGAAGTCGCTGTTTTATCCCCAAATGTAACAGACCCCGTACCACTCACTTTACTCCACTCCCTAAATCCATAGCCACTAGCAAGAGTCACAGAAATACTCTCAGCCTCACCATCAACCACTACTCTACTGAGTGAACCATCAACAGTACCACCCGACACATTTTGCAATGTTAACCCATGAGTCTCTTTAATAACGGCAGTATGGCTACTCGTATCACTGGTGACCACACCATCATCATCAGTACACTGAACGATCACATAATAATAACTTCCGACATCAGTATCCATGAGGGCATGAGTACCAATGCTACTTTTCTCTTCATCAACACCCCCAGTACTCCCTTTGTACCACTTATAGCTCAAGGTAGGGTTCGCTGTTTCAACATCAGTACACGTGCTTCCTACATCAAGGGTGAGGGTTGCATTCTCTACCAAATCACCTTTGATAGTGGCGGGCCCTGTATAGTTTGGCGCGTCATTAACCGGTTGAAGGGTTAAGGTAACTGCGATAGTATCGCTGAATTCTCCATCAGAAACTGCAACAGAAAAGAGGACCTCTCCACTATAGTTACCCTCTGGTTGATACGTTACCTGAGGAGATGTACCAGTCCCCGAAACTACTACAGCTCCAGTTGAAGCAGGTGTCGCCACAGACCAGGTTAACGCATCACCTTCAGCATCACTACCAGTCATAGTTACTGCAACAGTATCATCTTCATTATGACTCTCTACGATGGTCTCTCCTTCTACAATGCTCGGAGCAGTATTGGGAATTGCTAAGGAAGAAGAAGAAGAAGAAGAAGAAGAAGAAGAAGAAGAAAGTGCAACAGAAGAAAGATCAACGGATGACGACGATGATACAGCCGCTACAGAGAGACTTGAAGATAAGGATGATGATGATACAATCTGAGCCGATGATGGAGCTATTGCAGAAGACGAGAGAAGGACAGTCGATGATACCGGTACTGCCGAAGACTCAATAGATGGAGCTGAAGAAAGCGCCACACTCGAATGTGAGCTTTGTGTTACTGCACTTGATAGGCTCTGTACTGATGATTGAACGACGGTCGTCGAATCAAGTACAGACTGTGATGAATACACAATCTGTACCGAAGAACTTACATGCGCAATTTCCTCGGAGCTATAGATGACCTGCTGAGAGCTTACTGGGGGGGTATTCGGAGAGCCCGTGGTGTCACTTACCTCATCAACGAGGGCATCAACGATGTTTTGAGTTTGTTCTAACGCTTCCTGCGCCAGACGAATCTCCTCTGCTGCTTTGGCAAGTTCTTCAGCAGCTGCACCACTCGCAACCAATGACGCATGGAGGTATTCTGCATCAATCAATTCTTGCGCTTTCTCATCAGCCAATGCTGTAGCGGTAGTAATCAGGTCCTGCTGAAGGCTCTCTTTCTTTTCTTTGAATTTAGGAAGCATAGTAACCGGTACTGCAGATGAATCCGCAAGATAGGTATCAATGGTCACGATAGAATCATAAATTTCTTTCATTTGGTTCTGCAGATCAATACTCTCATCCGATGAGCTCAGAGTACCATTCCCTTCTGTATCTTCTTCCGCTACCTCGGTAGCAAGAGGTTCAATACCTTCTGCACAATTTACGATTAATAAAGAAAAAACCAGAAAAGTAAGTATCGAGATACTTTTGATCATTGTGTGCCCCCGCAATCAATAATGTATGTGTAGCAACAATATATATCGAAATATGGTAACACTCAATGATAAATGAATATTTAGGACAAGGTTTGTGTATAGTTTACATAAACATACGAGAATTTTGACATGGTATGACTGAGATTGCCCACGTCAATGTAAACTCACGTAAACTTGCAGGTATCAAAGAAGCTAATCATACTTTATCACTACATTATCCACATAGAAAGTTGCCTCACCAGCAGGTGAATAAATATTAAAA
>JAOPTW010000107.1:0-14539 GCA_051532035.1 Fibrobacterales bacterium
TTCGTATCTCTATTCGCCAAAACCTACATCTTAGAAATATACCTGCTGAATATGTCGGCAATGTCTATGAGTTCATTAAAACTATGACATCACTTTTCGATAGTTCTGAAGTTGTCGGAAATATCGTAACTTGTACTGGTGCTGATACCTGTAAACTTGGTCTGTGCTTGCCACGTAGAGTACAGCCAGAAATTATTAAAATTTTAAATGATAGTGATCTTGAACTTGATAAGTTGAAAGATGTCAAAATACACATTTCAGGATGTCCAAACTCGTGTGGTGTACACCATATGGCTGACCTTGGCTTTTTTGGTAAAGCGGTTCGTAAAGAGGGCAAAATGTACCCTGGATATAATGTTATCGGTGGTGCAAAAATCAGTAATGGGCTTGCAGAGTTCGCTCAAAAAGTTGGTATAGTTCCTTCTAAAAACATGCCTGAGTTTATTAGAGCCCTTCTCGGAAAATTCCTCGAAGATACTAATGGTCAAAAAGATTTTGGTGATTGGTTCCTTGAAGGTGAAGGTGCTGTAGTAAAAGGACTTCTCGAAACATTTGGTGAAGCACCAACATACGAAGAAGATGCCTCATATTACAGAGATTGGAGTGCAACAGAAGATTTCAGTATTTTGAAAGGTCAGAAGGCTGAATGTGCTGCTTCGATTTTTGATATGATTGATGTTGATAAGAGAGAGATGAATAGCATTGTTAAAAAACTAAATGCAGGTGAAAAACTTGATCTCGGTAATGAGATATATAATCTCGTATTTGCTACTTCACGTATGCTTTTGGTTACCAGAAGTATCGAAGCTAATACTCCTGATGAAGTCTTTACCGGATTCATTAGAGCTTTTATTAGTGTAGAGCTTATTGATGAAAAATATAAATCACTCGTTGAGCTTGCAAAAGCTGGTGATAAGGCTGGATTAGCTTCAGAGCAAGAGAGTGCGATAGCGCTTGCTCAAGAAGTTATTGGGCTTTATGGTACAATGGATGATTCACTTAAATTTGCTATTGCAAAAGATTAACTAAAATGAATGCTCTTTGTTTGCGCAAAGAGCATTCCTCTTTTTTGGGGATTAAATGTCTGCTAGAGAGATTATTAAAAACGAAAATTTTACACGGGAAAATATTACCCGTTTACTTCAAACAACAGATCCAGATGAGCTCAAATATATCCAGGAAGCTGCAGAGTTTGCTGTTATTGACCATTGTGGTGAAGCGGTCCATTATCGGGGCTTGATTGAATTTTCAAACATTTGTCATCTGGATTGTTACTACTGCGGTATCCGTAAGAGTAATACAAAAGTTGAACGCTTTTTACTTGAAGAGAAGGAAGTGGTTGACTTAGGGATTTGGTGTGCTGAAAATGGCTATGGGTCAGTTGTATTACAATCTGGAGAACGCAAAGATCGGAAGTTTGTCGATAGTGTGATTCGCATGGTTAGAGAAATTAAGAAACAGACTGTTTCTGAAAAGCTACCTGAAGGTCTTGGTATTACACTTTGTGTGGGTGAACACCCCAAAGAGGTCTATCAAGAATTTTATGATGCAGGTGCTCACCGGTACTTATTGCGGATTGAGTCAACAACTCAAGAGATATTTGATTCGATGCACCCTGATAATCAGAAACTCTCTGAACGGATGGAGTGTCTTACCTGGCTTAGAGAAGTAGGCTTTCAAGTAGGGACCGGTGTGATGTTTGGTATACCGGGGCAAACCTACGAAATGCTTGCAGATGATATTCTCTTTTTCCAAGAGCGTGATATCGATATGATTGGAATGGGGCCTTATATAGAACATAAGGCAACACCACTCCCTAACGATGGTTCGCAGTTTCAAGTGAAAGGCGATGACCTCGTTCGGCTATCACTGTTGATGATTGCTGTTACTCGACTGGTTCTTAAAGATGTAAATATCGCAGCTACTACTGCTTTGCAAACAGTCGACCCACAAGGTCGTGAGAAAGGGTTAATGCATGGGGCAAATATCATTATGCCACAGCTAACACCTACTGAACAACGCACTAAGTATCTCCTCTATGAAGATAAGCCTTGTCAAGATGATACTGTGGAAGAGTGTAAGAGTTGTCTTGGAGGCAGAATCCGTTCTGTAGAGCGTATTGTTGCTCAAAACTCTTGGGGTGACTCTCAGCACGCCATTAATCGTGGTGCTAAAGGCAAAAAGTAAATTACGTAAAGAGTCTGATGAGTCATTATAATGATTCTTCAGACTCTTATTCGTCTTGTGAATAGCTCTAATTTATTTACACGTACTACTATTCAAATTCCAGTCGTACTCTAGCCACTCAATATCACTATTCTTGGTGTTGAGTTTTTTCTGAATGAAGCTCAAATAACTTCCGTGTTGTTTATTAAAATCACCACCATACCAATCGAAAATTTTTGAGAGGTAAAGCTTGTTCCCTTTAACATAATTCTTTGAAGTGTCATTGAGAAATGTTTCTGCCTGACTTTGAAGCTGTTGTGTGAGGTTTTGAGCAGTAAAAGCCTCATCCCTCAGAGGGGGACAGCCAATTGATGCGCAGACAACTGCAAAGTGAATGCGGGGTTCGTCAAACTCTTTGCGGATCATTTTATGTTCGATATCATCGAGGGAGAAGTTGTTGAATCCTTTAAAGAGGGTAATAAACTCTTTGCTCCAAGGTGAGCTGAATACACCGCCAAGGTCTCGAATACTCTTAACAGGATAATTATCAACAATCAGCTTTAATGTGTAATAGTTATAGACATTAATCAGGTAAGCTAGTTTTTCAGGGTCAGGGAGCGACTGGAACGCCTTTTTTGTTAAATCAAAATTCGATGCAGCTTTGTCGAGAAGCTTATCACTGACAAGACGTTTGTAATCAACAGATCCATTACACACTGTTTTATTTAAGAGTGCATTGTATTCTGTAAAGGATGGGGTATAGCCAAATGAGAGGACTGCACTGGTTAATATGATGTAGAGGAATTTCATTGTAACTCCATTTAATTGTTTAACAGAGGTTAGTCTTATCTTGGGAAGAAATATTACAGAATCAATGTTGTTTTTTAGAAAAGAGCATAAAAAAGGAGCCCGTTAGAGGCTCCTTATGTCATTCAAAGTATTAAAGACTTTGGCCCATAATGCCACAACGACGCATCTTTTTATTGTGGTAGGGGTCTTTCGGAGAATCAGTCGGTTGGATCCAGTAGGTCTTTTTGGCATTTTTAAACATAGGGCAGTAGGCGATATTTGCTGCAAGTTCGCCACTGTAGCTATTCTCTACCAAGATAGTGATAACGTTCTCCGAAAGGTTTTTGAAGGCAACTCTCACTGCATCAATGTCTTTCGCTTGAGACACTTCCTTGACACTTTGTCCAAGGGTTGCTTTTGTTATAGATTTTGATAGTTTAGCCGGTACATTCGCTAAGCTTTTGGCAAATGTCTTTGCTGCGGCAACACTGCCTGCATAATCATCAGTAATGAGCGCTTTGTATATGTCATTGTATTTTCCATGAATCATTCCTGCTAGTGGGTCTGGAAGGATTTTTGAGGCAGGTTTTGGAAATACAAATTCTACCACTGGAGCTATTTCTGCTTTAGCTGCCTCATGAGCATGCTCTGCATGATCGTTATGGTCATGGCCAGCATGAGGGTTGGTTTGTGGAGCTTCGATTTTAGTCGTGGGCTCAGCTTTTGTTACTTCGGCTTTTTTTTCGTCTTTGTTACAGGCACTGGTAAATACAAGTGCACCAGCAGCTAGAATGAGAAGTGTTTTATTCATAGAAAATCCTTTTATTGTTCTGAAATGAAAATAATAAAAAATACCTCATTTGGGCTGAGTAACTGGTGACATGGATAGACAAGGGTACTGAGCATTCTATTAATAGCGAGGGAATACTGGGGACGCTACAAAGAAGGTTTTGTTTCTTTGTTTCCCTGAGGTGTAGAATGGTGTGGTGCTCGGTTTAAAAGCCTAACATCATTTTTGTTTCAAGTTGCTCATTGCGAAAGGTTTTAGTGATCTTTACCTGATTATGAGGGTTGGTGTTATAGAATTCTTTATGGGCAAGTGATTCAATCTTTCCTTGTTGAATTATGAAGATTGAAGCGAGTATTGGATTCTGAATTGAACCTGTGCGGGAGCCTACGACCTTACACACTTCATTTCTATCGGTAATGACCCAGCTACCGATAGGAAAGATCGATAGTGTCGAAATAAAGATTGAGAAGAACCGTTTGTGATAGAGTGCTATTTTACCGTCTTGAATAAGGAAATGAATAGATTTATTTGGAGTGTGAAAGCGACAGCGGGTTTCAAATTGATTCGCGATTTGAATGATTGAGACAAAGTCATGGATCTCATTTGAAGGGGTGTTATTAATACGGCCGCCCCCATCATGGAACTCATGGTGATGAAAAACTGCAAAGGCTGTGGTGACTGGTACTTTTGTCAGGTTTTTTAGAAGTGCCAAGCCTTCAACAGCGTGATTGTCAAACTGCTCGAGAGCATCAAATTCTAAATATTCATCAACCATTACGCGTTTTTCACTTCTTTTATGACCAACATCGTGAAGAAGAGCTGCAATGGTTAATTCTAACAACTGGGAGGTGCCATATTCTGCTTGGATACCAACTGCTATAGAGAGAATTGCTACATTAATAGAGTGGTAGGCAATAAAAAGGTCTTGGTCGCCTGCAACCCGCTTATTGATAAGATTGAGGAGATAAAAAGGGACCTTTTGATAGGTTTGAAGTATCTCGCGACTCATGTCCATGAGGAACTCGAATTTAACCTTTTTTCCATTGTGAAGTAGATTAAGATATCGGTCGAGTTGCTCCACCCAATTGATATATCGATCGTCAAACCGTTGTAAGCTCCCTGATTTCGTGAATTCGGGGATTGTATTTGGAGGTTCATGGAGGATATCAGACATCATATCGATGGAATAGATTGCTTTGTCTTTGGCCAATCGATTTAATCCTTCAGGAGTGAGATCTTTTGAAGGATCATTCAAAAAATTGTGTTCAGGTAGTTCAATCTCGCTCATTGATGTTGCGACAAGCTCCATACTTCTCTCCCATTTTCCCCATATTATTCTCTAAATATATACCTGAATCTAGGTATAGAGAACTGTTTTTTCGTAACATAATATTTGTTTTAGGAGTTAGAGGGCGTAAGTGTGTTTTTAGACTGAATTCAAGTAAAAAATATTAAATATTGATCTGATGAGAGGAGAGATATTTGGCAAATTTCATATCCTCTTCTAGAGTATGTTTAAAGAACCACTTGATAAGGAAGTCGATAAGCTCGAGGGTCTTCTGTTTTGAAATATGTCCTGAAGAGGTAAAGGATGTGAGATTAGAATGATTGGGTGCCCCATTATTTAGGTAATCAAACGGACATTTTGACCTGAGACAAGGGGGCAGCTGTGATTCTCTGTAAAATATATTTTAAAAAATAGATAAAGTAAGCGTAATTATCTAGCTTTGTTGCTTTTGATTTCTGGGGTAGTTAGCTATCTAACTGGTGGTATGGCTGCTCGATATGTTCAGGGTTGATCTCCAATATTTTTTGTTTCATAGACTATTAAAGGAGTTAATATGAAGATTTATTTATCGGTTTTATTCTTTTTATTTTTAATTGTGATAAGTTGTGACCTTTTTAATGAAGGTAATATATCACGTGATTATATAGTATCTATACATACTACTAAGTCAATATCTGTTGACAGTATTGTTGTCACCAAGGTGATTGATGAGGATACTACTGTAATGGTTTTTAACAAGTCAGATATTAAATCTACTCCAGATACAGAATCCGGAGGGGAGATACTTGAGGTGTCTTTTTCAATAATGGCAGAAAATTCTGCGCAAATACAGGTGAGTTACCTCTGTTATTCCGAAGGTTTTGTAATAATCCATAAGGTGTCTCATTTTCAGCTTTCAGATGATAATCCATTGACTAGCAGCTATGTTGATACACTACTTGTTTCATTATTAGAAGAGTATAATAATAAAAAGATTGTAAATGATTCACTTGTTGATTCAGTGGCTATTGATTCGGTAAAGCAGCTAAACAGTAGCATTTTTCATACCATTACTGTTAATTATATGTTAGCGGTTGACAGTAGTAGTATTGCTTCTCAAAAATTTTATTCAGCATATAAAAAACATACTTTATTAATAAATGATGGTGACAGTAGCAAAGTTGATACTTTGTCTTTATTTAGGGATATTCGGGATTCTATTATTGTTAATGGCCTCCCTGTGGACTCTACAATGGCAATGATACTTCCTCCGGGATTAAGTGTTGCTCAAATTTTAAGTGAGCTCCCTGCACCTCTTGTGAAACCTAATGAACCCAATGGACGATTTGTATTTAAAGGGAGCATTGTATCTCATGCAGAAGATGTTGCACGTATAGACCTGTTGGTTTCGAGCAAGGATTCAACTGATCCGGTAAGTATTGTGGCGGTCTATGATTCATTAACTAACGAATATTCAGGATTTTTGGATGTATATATTCTAAAAGATAGCTACTCTATTGATGTCATGGTGTATAATAGCAATAAACACTTAACTGGGTATTGGCAAAAAGAGTTTTCGAGCTCTACTTTCAATCTCTCAATAGCTCCAATTGATGCATGGAATGCAAAGCCCTGGGTTGCCATAGATTCGATTGCAGATTATTCAATAAATGACCGGATACTGCCAGGGTTTCAGGCAAAAGACTCACTGGGGAGTGAGGGGCCTATTAGCATTATGTGGAAGCATGGAGCTGGCGAGTATGTACGGCAGACTGACAGTACTTTTAGAATCACTCTTCCAGAAATTTTGAGTTTAAGCTATCCTGTTTATATTAAGGTGATAGATTCGGATAGTAATATTGCTATTGACTCAATTTTTCTTAATGTTTTACAGGATGTTCCGGTTGCAATTGCCGGTGATAGCATTATTACGGCTGTGAATACAGCTGTTTCGTTTAAAGGGGGAGCAACACAGGATTTTGGTGAGATAAATATGTACAAATGGGACTTCAACGGAGATGGCGTTTTTGAAGACTCCTCTATGGTTGATACTACCTACAGTTATACCTATTGTTATTCTGGAGAATATGTTGCACGCTATTGGGTTATGGACGATGATGGCAATTACGCGACAGACTCGTTAATAGTAACAGTTATTAATAGCGCCCCAGTTATTGATTCATTAAGCAGTGATACGCTTCTATCGCTTACAGATGTAACCATAACTAAAGATGACTCACTGTTTGTGGTAACAAAATATTCAGATACAGAAGGGAACCTCTATTTGGTTGAGTTTGATGGTAATGGCGACTCTGTTTTTGAAAGTGTTGATTCTTTGGCAAATGCAGCTACAGGAGTGTCTAGGTTTTATTACCATTATCAAAAAGCGGGAACCTATACTGTTGTAATAAGGGTAACTGACTTTGATGGAAAAAGTGTATCTAAATCGTTGAGTGTTAGAGTGAACACTCTACCACAAATTAAAACAACTACCTTTGAAATAGATGAAAATAGTAAAAGTTCTTTTGGTCCTATAATATCGACTGATGCAGATGGTGATCTAGTTCAAATATCTGTTTTGAGTGAATATTTTACCTATAGTGAGTCAACCGGGATGCTCACTCCTGCTGAAAAATTTGATTTTGAAACTGATTCGACTCATTTCATACCAATAGTTGCTTTTGATGGTATTGATAGTGTATTTAGTCAAATTACAGTTACAATTATAAACTTGAATGATAATAAACCAGTAATAGTTCAAGATTCGGTGTATACAGTTAACACCAAAGAAGATAAGATAAAGACGCTCACTCTTACTGTTTCAGATGCTGATAACGACTACTCAAATTTGTTGTGGTCGATAAAAAAAGGCTTTACGGCAAGTAATGGAACAGTAACAGGTGTATTGGGAAGTGGTAAATCTAAAAATATCAATTATATCCCAAAGGAAGATTTTAATGGGCTTGATAGCTTTGTTGTTGTAGTTACAAATGAAAGTTTTGTTGATGAAATTTTAATATATGTTAGTATAAGTGATCAGGATGACCCTGCTAATTATACTGGTACCCCTGTAATTACTGGCAATAAAAAAGTTGCAAGTCCCCTAACCATTACTAATGGGGACTGTTATGATACAGATGATGATGTGATAACTTGGGAGTACTATTGGTATAGAACAGTAAATCGCGATAGTGTTGGTGTCTTAATTGGAGGAGCGAATAAAAGTTTGTACACATTGGTAGCCAAGGATGGAGGGAACTTTATTTATGCTCAGGTAATGTGTAATGGAGTGCCTAAAATAACCGCTGTAAGTAGTGAAATAAATGCAGCTCCAGTGATTAAAAATGGCGATACTTATCCTATAGAGTTGAATGAGGATGTTCCATACGAATTTAGCCTTGAGGTAGAGGATGTTAACGATCCAAATGGTGAGGGAATACTCTGGTCGGTATCAGTGAGTCCTTCACTTGGTGAGGTAGATATGTCGGCTACAGGGAATTCTCGTACAATAATCTACTCGCCCTTAGCTAACGTTGTGGGTAAAGATAGTTTTGATATAACAGTTAATGACGGTGAATTAATAGATAAAATAACAGTAAATGTTACGATTAATCCTTTGGGAGACAAACCGGTAATAAACAAAAGTACTATTAAAACTATTGATGTAGTTGAAGATGCACTTTCTGGCTCATCAGTTACATTGCAAGCGTCTGATGGTGATAACGATGTGTTAACCTGGAGCATAGTAACAGAAGCAGCGAAGGGGACTGCACAAGTATCCGGGGATAAAAGTAATTCTCAAGTTGTAAGTTATACTCCCTTTGCAGATGAGTATGGAGCAGATGCTTTTAGTGTTCAGGTGTCAGATAGCAAAGGGGGGACAGACGTAGTGTCCGTGCCCGTGAATATTTCTCCAAAGAATGATCAACCGATTATAACTGAATCAAATTTGACCGCAATTAGTGTTAAAGAAGATGCTTCGGGTTTTGTGATAATTACATTACATGCATTTGATATTGATGGAGATGTGTTGAGTTGGGAAATAGAATCACCAGCAACTAAGGGTGAAGTATCTGTAGTTTCTGGGACAGGTAGTTCTCAGGGTATTACTTATAAGCCGTTACATAATGCAGTAGGAGCAGATGTCTTTACTGTAAAAGTATCTGATGGCTACAATGGATCTGATGAAATTTCAGTTCCGGTTATCATTACTCCGGTGAATGATGCGCCTGAAATTGAAGAGCCAAATGTTCTAATAATTTCAATAGGAGAAGATGACCCTAATGCAGTTATTTCACATTTGCATGCGAATGATGAAGATGGTGATGCTTTGAAATGGGCTATAAAATCGCATGCCCAAAAAGGTAGTGCGGCGGTATTGTCGGGGAATGGTGATCAACAGGATATTAGTTATAAGCCTGCTACTAATGCAAGTGGATTAGATGAGTTTATTGTAGAAGTTTTTGATGGTAATGGGGGATTTGATGAAATAATAATTCAGGTAAATATATCTTCAGTAGAGGATGCTCCTTTGATAACAGATAAAAATGTGCCTCCTATTGAGGTTTTAGAAGATGCTTTAGAAGCGGGGAAGGCTGTTTTACATGCCTCTGATGGTGATGGAGATGCCTTGAACTGGATTATTAAGGAGGTGGCAGTTAAAGGAATTGCAACTGTGGCATCAGGTGTCGGTAATTCTCAGGAAATTAGTTATATACCTGGCAAAAATTCCAATGGAACAGATTCTTTTATTGTTGAAGTTTCAGATATGAATGGAAATAAAGATGCGGTAACGATTTCTGTGAATATTACTTCTATAAATGATGCCCCCACAATAGATGGTTCAAATGTAGTGACTGTGAATATTGATGAGGATGCGTTAAAGACGGTAATTGCTGAATTAGGTGCCTCAGATGTTGACGATGATAATCTAAGCTGGTATATAAGTCTCCAAGCCCTTAAGGGTGAGGCGGCAGTAGAAGGTACAGGGCAGGGAGTTGTTCAGAAAATCAGTTACAAACCAGCTGTAAATAAAAATGGTAGTGATAATTTTTCTGTTCGGGTTTCAGATAGAAAGGGTGGAAATGCTGAGGTAAATGTGACAGTGAACATAATACCGAAAGAAGATGCACCTGTAATAGCTGATATACAAACAATCGAAGTAGATGAGGATTCAAGTGTTGAATTTAATATAAATGCAGTTGATGCTGATGGGGATGTGATTTCTTGGAGAATATTATCTGGTCCTGATGTTGATAAAGGGACTGTTACAGGTGTTGAGGGTGTAGGGGAAATAAAAAATGTTACTTATACACCAAAGCCCGATTATAATGGTAGTGATTCATTTGTTGTAGAGGTTGAGAGTAATAACGGGTTGAAAGATCAGGCAACAGTAACAGTAAATGTTAAAAGTGTGAATGATGCTCCGTTTTTTACAGAAGAAAATGATACTTTAAGTGTGTTAGAGGATACAACAGTTAGTTACTCTCCTGTTGTAATTGATATTGATTCTGATCTAGCGACTATGAATTGGAGAATATTATCAGAGCCAAGCTCTGGCAATGTTTCTATTAATTCATCTCCATTAATTACATATGTTCCAGATGTGAATTTTAATGGTACTGATGAATTTGTTGTAAAAGTAACTGATGATATGGGAGCATATGATATTCAGAGGGTGCATGTAAAAGTGGTGTCGGTTAATGATCCACCTATTATTATAGGTGATATTGTTATTACTGGTAAGGCAATTAGTGGTTATAGCTTACAATTTGGTACCAATGTGAGTTGTGTTGATGAGAATGATTTCGAAACTAATTCTTTGCCAATAGAATATGAGTGGTATAGAGATGATGCTGCAACTGGTGATAATGGTGAGAAGCTGAGTGTATCAGGGAACTCATATCAAGTAACAGACTTAGATACAAATAAATACATTTATGGTAAAATATCCTGTACAGATGAAGGGGGTGAAGTAGCTGTGAGTCAGAAAACAGAACATACTGCAAGGATTACAAGCTATATAGAAACCTTTATTGATAAGAGGGATGGGCAAGTCTATAAAAAAATCCTTATTGGGACGCAGGAGTGGATGGCTGAGAACCTTAATTACCGTACTCATAATGGTTTTGATCCAGATAGTGGATCATATTGTTATGATGCTGACTCTGAGAATTGTGAAAAATATGGTCGACTCTATGATTGGCACTCAGCTATGGATAGTTCAGCGGCTAGTGATGTATCTCCGAGTGGTGTAAATGGAATTTGCCCTGAGGGATGGCATATTCCAAGTGATGGGGAGTGGAGTGTTTTAAATGATTTTCTCATAAGTGAAGAGGAGTCGGGGGATGCCTTGAGAGCGTCCCATGGTTGGAATGCTCCCGGTACTGATAAGTATAGGTTTAGTGCGCTTGCCGCAGGGATACGCAATTGGCATTCATATTTGTACCTATATGGTGGTGAAGTGTATTTTACTGCTTATTGGAGCTCTACAGAAGTTGTCGGGAATGATACAAGCTCAATTGCATGGATATTAGAATGGAGGAACATTGATACACAGGTAAGATTGAAAATATGGGGATTGAGTGTCCGTTGTGTTAGAGATTAGGTGCGACCCGAATAAATTTATTTATTCGGGCGTAGCCCGATAAAATAAATTTAATGCTGTATGCAAGATGGTGGTAGGTCCACCAACAGGGCGACCAGACGAACCTGTTAAATCACCCCACGGTGCTTCTTCCTAAGGGTAGAGATGTTGAGCGGTTGGGGAAAGGAGGGGGGATCTGAGCATAAGCTCAAGGAAAGAAACATCCCAGATGCTCCTGTAGGAGCTGAATGAAAATGAACCGTCGATGAAGTATCGTAATTAACAAGATAGTTTGGAAAATTCAGGTTCTTTAGTTGACCTGGAGATAAGTGTAGGGGATGACTGGACGCTGTCTACATCTGACTCGGTATAAAGGCGGCAGGAACTACAGGAAGGCTTGCGTATGCAACTAGCGGCTTAACCTCTACTTATTACATCGGTTAATAATTGGGGGATTACAGGTATAGCAATAGATCAAATATTGATCTGATGAGAGGATAGATATTTGGCAAATTTCATATCCTCTTCTAGAGTATGTTTAAAGAACCACTTGATAAGAAAATCGACAAGCTCAAGGGTCTTATCTTTGGTCACATTTCCCGATGAGGTATAAGTGGTTAAATTATCAATTAAATCCGCATGAAGGTCGGCATGATCAGGTTGATCGGGGTAGTTGAACTTAAGCATGATGTTCTCTTCACTACAAAAATGGAATTGAGCATAGAGTGAAAGTTCATCCATCATTCTCATAAGAAATTCATCATTATCTATTTTATGGGACTCTTCATAAAAATGTTTAATCAAGCTCAAGAAAAATTTATGCTGATCATCAATTGCGCTTACGCCAAGCTGATATTTTTCTTTCCACTCTAAATTATACATTCAGAAATTCTCATTCAATTTATAGTACTATTGTAATGGAAAAAAGGGGATTTGTCAAATGATTAATAGTAAGCGTATAATGATGGACTTAATTTCGGATGTGCATTCTAATTGTGAACATTGAGTAATAAATGAAAAAAGGATCTTTCTTCTAATATTCGGGTAGACCCTAAACTATCCTTAAAATTGCGCTTATCATCCTAACACAGGGCTATAATTAGGTTTGTATGTATCCAAAACTTTACAGTAGACTTGTGATTGTGGTTTTGGGGTTAGTGATAGTGTATTTAATACATCGTGATAGCGTTGCTTAAGTCTATTCAGAGGTGAGTTGATTTAGTTGTTTGGTATTACTGTATTAAATGTATTTCGCATATACCTTTTTAATCGACATGTAAACTCTTGTTTTACCATTTAGAAAAAGGGCTGCTTAAAAGTTAAACGAAATGATGAGTAGATTCACCACCCCTTAGTGTAGACAAGTATGTAAGTGTCTGAGCATATAAATAGTGCTCATTTTTATACTATTCAAAAGAGCTAATTGGGGGGCAATTGTACAAGCAAAAAAATCCCTTTTTAATATATTTTAGTTATTCACTTTGCGTGATGAATCAAATGAAGGGCAAATTCAATATGATTTATACAGTAGATTTTCTGGGATTACGAGTATTATTACTCTCTCTATTAGTTACAACGGGTGCACTCTCTGCACAAGAGGTGATTTATCTTTACCATCCATGGGCAGAGGAGAAGGAGCCATCTCAAATTGCTAACCGAGATATTGTACCGAATATTACTTGTGATTTAGTGGTGAACAATGTCCCAATGACTCCTGTTTTTTCGGAGTATGGGGATTATTGGTATAAATATGAAAATACCACTGGTGGTACTTTTTCTAATTGTCTATTTGATTTGGGGGCAGGTGGTAAATATGGAAGAACAGGAATAGAAACTGGCTCTCCTTATGAGGAGATTGCTGTTAATTCTTCAAACATTAGAACTACAGATACCACTTGGATTCGCCCTGACTTTACTAAGTATGTTAAAACAAATGTTGGAGCTCCTATACATTCAGTACGCCCTCCTATTTTTGTTTATACAAATCCAAAGCAGAGTTTATTGGTTCTTGAAGCCACTATTCGGGATTTTAGTCATAGCCATTCTGATTTTGAAAATAGTACTGGATGTCCCGGTGATCGTGCAACAGAAAATATGGTTCAAGATAATTTGGATAATGATCGGGATCCCATTAAGAAATGGAACTTATGCCAAAATAATAATTTTAATCAATGGTTTAAAAATACTTCTCAGAGTAAAACAACAAAAAGAAACCTTGTATTAAAAAATAATGGAACGGTCTTTGAAAAGTTAGACAACTCATTTTTCCCTATTAATGATTTTAAAACGGTTAATGGGAATAATAATTCAAACAATTATATTAACTCTAATCAACCGCATGACTCTCTAAATTTTCATTTCTGCATGGAAATTCATGCGGACTTTACCTATGAAAGGGGGAATAATTTTTACTTTAAAGGTGATGATGATGTATGGGTGTTCATAAATGGGCAATTAGTAGTTGATATTGGTGGCATGCACGAAGCAATAGAGCAAACAGTTAATTTCGATCATTTAGGGTTAAATGAAGGGGATAATTATCCTTTTGATTTTTTCTTTTGTGAAAGGCATACTGTGGCATCAAATCTTCGGATTCAGACAAACTTAAAGCTAAGTCAAGGGATTACTCCGCCAACTATATCTGATCCAGGGCCACAAAATATCAATGAGGATGAGAGTCTTACTTTAACGGTAACTGTTGATGATAATGAACAAACACCAGACCAGCTTTCACTCACTGTGGTATCAGATACCCAAGGATTAATTGCTGATGGTAATATCACCGTAAGTGGGACAGGGGCTGATAGGACAATTTCAATTACGCCTGAAGATGATCAATTTGGTGGGCCGGTGACTATTACTATTAATGTTTCGGATGGGACATTGACCGCGCAAACAAGTTTTGAGGTGATGGTTGTTCCCGTGAATGATGCTCCAGTTC
>JAOPTW010000108.1:0-630 GCA_051532035.1 Fibrobacterales bacterium
TCAATTTACCTGTGATTGTTACGTTATCGCCAGGCATTATCATCTCTACACCTTCTGGTAGGATTACTTCGCCTGTAACATCTGTTGTACGGAAATAAAATTGTGGTCTGTATCCAGAGAAGAAAGGAGTATGACGTCCACCTTCATCTTTGCTCAGTACATATATTTCCGCTTTAAATTCTGTATGTGGTGTGATTGAACCAGGAGCGCAAAGTACTTGTCCACGATTGATGTCAGTTTTATCACATCCACGTAGAAGAAGACCAACGTTATCACCAGCTTGTGCATCGTCCATAAGTTTACGGAACATTTCTACACCTGTCACAACAAATTCTTTAGTATCACCGAGTCCAACGCGCTCAATTTTATCATTCACGTTGATTACACCACGGTCAATTTTACCAGTCGCTACTGTACCACGACCTGTGATTGAGAATACATCCTCAACAGGCATTAGAAATGGTTTTTCAGTATCACGAACAGGCTCTGGGATATATTCATCACAGTTTTTCATTAGCTCAAGGACTGATCCTTGACCAATTTCAGAAGAATCACCTTCAAGTGCTTTGAGAGCTGAACCAGCTACAAGCGGAAGATCGTCTCCTGGAAAATCATAAGAAGAGAGAAGTT
>JAOPTW010000109.1:0-5572 GCA_051532035.1 Fibrobacterales bacterium
TGGGTATTACTTCAGGTGAACTTGTGAGCTTCGACTTCTTTATTGCAGAACGAATGCCTGAAGGGTCAGTCGCAAAAATAACGGTTAATATTCCCTGTATGATGGTGAGTAATTAATAAGAAAAAGTAACACTCTATGACATAGTCAAANNTTTGACTATGTCATAGAGTGTTGATGAAAGCAACGTAAAAGTTAGAGAGCTTATCTGAGTTCCAGCACTCGCTTATTCAACATCAGTGACATTCAAATCTAACACTTCTTCTGGAGTGAGCGCTTCATTAAAGATACGTAAGTCACCAATAACCTCATTTTGGTAGCCCGGTGAGGTTCCTTCGACAGTACCGTCAGCTCCTCCGATTGTTATTGATTGAGTAGTAGCAATTGTAGTAACTGATTCTAATGCACCATCGGTCACTCCACCGCCCCCCTGACCCCAACCAACACTTGAACCATTGATATAGGCAGAGAGGGTGCCTGTTGATCTATTGACAACACCCACTACAGTGAGCATGCTGTTTTTCAATTCATCATTCAGCTCAAAAGAAAGTGATGCTTTTCCTACACTATCACCTTTCACATCATTACTACTCACACGCCAAACAAGCATACTATCTACCATAAAGAAACTCCACCCTTGTTCATAACTATAGGTGTTCCCTTTCATAACCAAATAATGCTTAGCATAATCGCTATAGGTAAACCGAAAAGAGACCGTAAAGTCACCATCTCCTGGATCAAGACTGAGGCTCGGCTCACCAAGATCAATGAGCGTATCACCAGAAAATATCAGCCCCAGTTGATTATAATAAAGAGCCTCTCGCACTAAGTCATCTTCTGAAGAAGACGCTGAAGACACTCCCCCTACACTCCCTGAACTATTACTCGATAGAGTATCAGCTGACGAGAGTGTCTCTCCATTTTCCTGAGGTACTTCAATAAAGCTCCCTGTAGAGTCAACAATGAGTACCGAACCCGCATCACCTTCTATCACACTATAATCATATCCTTCGGAAGGTTTCGAGCCATTTACCAATCGAAGTGTATGACTCCCTGCCGGAAGATAGGTTGTAAACGAACCATCTTCTGCAACAGGTATAAGGCGATCGAGACTATACACTTGTATCCAAAGGTGCGCCATACTATCCACAACACCAGTATTGAGTTCACTTAATGGTATAGAACCAGAAACATGCATCGCTCGTTGGAGCTGCTCGCCCACAACTACTGCAGTCGTGTCATCAGGAATCGTTATGGCAATCATTCGCGCCATAGTATCCTGTTTGGTCACTTCAAGGACATACTCTCCTGGAGTGATGGAATCAATTACAAAATACCCTTCGTTATTTGTTTCTGTAGTAAATCGATCACTACTGTCTAATTGAGCGTCTGGTGAAGTAATAGCTTTTAAATACCCCGTTGGACGGAGCGATACTTTAGCGGCATGGGCAAATGACGAGTCACTCGTATATATAATCCCCGCAACAGCATTTGTTGTTTCAATATATGTTCCTGCCAAAGGTCCTTCCGCATTAACCGTACACCCCATAAAAACTATGGCGAGAACAAATCCAAGTATATGTAAAACATACATCCTAACGTAACTCCTCTACTCTGTATATACGAATCAAAATAGGTGATTTCTGACAGAAAGTAACCTAATTCTTTTTTTCCGTGAAGCCCCAATAGATAATTGGATTTTCTCTTTCACGCAAGGTATAAATACCTTTCAAAAATATACCATTATCCCCTGTTGTGTCGAATACATTTTGATTTTTGTGTCAAACTCTGGTGACATCAGAGCTCCTATGCTGACATTTAAGGGTACAATCGCCATAAACAGTATTTAACCCATTCAATAATCATTTGCAGGTAAAACATTGTTTACATAGTGTCTCTAAGACACTTTATAAGATATATTACAACGACAGACAACAAATACCAACAAAGAGAGCACCATGTACGACCCAAAATCCGACATTATCGCAGAAATGATACTCAGTGGATTGTGCTGTTTATTTCTCGTATTAGGTACAGCGATTCAATTGTTATAAAACTAAAAAGCATCACATAAATCTGGGGGGATTTGATGAAACACACTATTACTACACTACTTATAGTTATTACTGCCACACTTTTGAGCAATTGTATTTCAGACAATGATGACTACCTAGCAATGAACAAAGACTCTGATCTAATCATTGCCGAAAAAAGAGCTCTTGAATCATCAGTTATGGCATGCACAGATCAGATAGACAATGATAATGATGGAGATACGGATTGTAATGACCACGACTGTGCAGTCATGGAGTTTTGTAATCCTGAAGACAACTGTACCGATGGCTTAGATAATGACCTCGATGGAATGATTGATTGCCAGGACCCCGATTGTCACAAAGAGTGTGAAGCAACTGAGGTTTTTGAAAGTACATTAGATTATTGCACCGACGGAATCGATAATGATACCGATGGATTCATTGATTGCGACGATGAAGATTGTGAGGCATTTGTACAATGCTTTGTTCCGCCAGGGACCGAGAACACCGTCCAACTTTGTAGTGATGGTATTGACAATGATAGTGATGAGAAGATTGACTGCGAAGATGACGATTGTGCGGGCATTTCTCATTGCCTTCCCCTGGTAGAGAACACCGCTCAGCTATGCCAAGATGGTTTTGATAATGACTCTGATGATTTGATTGATTGTGAAGACCCCAATTGTAGTACCATAGAGTTTTGCCTCCCCGAAGGCGAAAACACCTATCACAAATGCACCGACAGTATTGACAATGATGACGATGGTGATATAGACTGTGATGACGATGATTGTAGCGGTATCTCTGCATGCCTCCCCGATGGAGAAAACACTTATACTACCTGTACTGACGGGCTAGACAACGATATTGATGGCGCTATTGACTGTGACGACATGGACTGTAGCGGCATCTCAGTATGTCTACCCGAAGCAGAAAATACTGCGGTCCTCTGCGGTGACGGCATTGACAATGATCATGACGGGGATATCGACTGTGCTGATACGGAGTGTAGTGGCATTGCAGCTTGTCTCCCGCAAGAAGAGAATACTCAAGCATTGTGTGAAGATGGTTATGATAATGACTCTGATGGACTCATTGACTGTCAAGACCCTGACTGCGCCGGTATTGTATCGTGCAATGATGCAACGCTCTCCTGCTTTTCTGACGATTACACCCCTCCCTCAACTATCGCTATGGAGATGGACATGTATGATTACGACGGAAATAGACCGGGTGACTCTCCGGATAACTGTAGTGGCATCCATGAAAATTTTGGATGTCATAGTAGTAGTTACTCGGTTCTTAAAGGAATGGTAAAAAACAAGCTTGGGACTAATGGACTCCCCCAATATAAGAATAACCTATGGCACAATACCTTTATCAATAGTTGGTGGTCAACAGAAAACGGAGGGGTGCACAGTATTACCTATCTCAATTTTACACATAGAGGAAACATGGTGTATGAGTACGACAATACAGCCTTCTTTCCACTGGGTAGTGCAAACTATGGCTTTGCCGGTCATATGCACCGTGAGTTTCTGTACATTGAGGAGGGAGCTGAAAATCAGAACTTTGCATTCACCGGTGATGATGATGTGTTCGTATTTTTAAATGGAAATCTCGTCATTGACCTTGGCGGTATTCACACACCAAGTAGCGATTCATTTAATTTAAAAGAAGAAGCCGACCGACTCGGGATTAGTAATGGTGAGATGATAACCTTTGATTTCTTTATTGCCGAGCGAATGCCTATTGGGTCTGTTGCAAAGATCACGGTAAACATCCCCTGTATGATGGTTAACTAGGGTGTCCTCACTATATTACGTTATGTATATCCGTAATACAATTTTTCAAAAGTGTATCCCAACTAGTTAAGGTTATTTTAAAGGGTGTACTTTATATCATAATAGTCACTTTAAGGGGTGTCATTTAGTCTTTTAATGTATATTTCTATTATGGAAAGATTCGCACAAACAACATTAGACCAATGGTTCTCTCAAAACAAACGAAAGCCCCTTATTATTCGTGGTGCACGTCAAGTGGGAAAATCAACTCTGGTTCGCCTGTATTGTAAAGAAAAAACAGTTCCACTTTTTGAAATAAACCTTGAAAGGCACCCTGAGCTAAAGTCTGTTTTCAAAACAATGGATACCCCCTATATTCTTCAAGAACTAGAGCTTGTAATAGGGAAAGGCTCTATTCGCTCAAGTAAGGGAATACTCTTTATTGATGAAATTCAGTCATTGCCAGAAGCAATTACTTTTTTGAGATACGTCTATGAGGAGTATCCTGATATTGCTGTCATAGCAGCAGGCTCTCTTCTTGAATTTTCTTTGTCACAATCTGAATTTTCTATGCCGGTTGGCAGAGTACACTATCTTTGGCTTGGTCCAATGACTTTCAATGAGTTTCTAATAGCAAACTCTCACGCTGACCTTTTGAAATATAAAAGAGACCACGACCTATCAACCCCATTTTCCCCTACCGTTCATAATAGACTTGTCAAGCATTTACGTGAATTCTATCTGGTAGGTGGAATGCCAGAATCAATAAGTGATTTTGTTGAACAACAGCACATCTCACAAGAGTTTAGCGCATTAGATTCAATCATATATTCCTATAGAGATGATTTTTCAAAATATGCAAAAGGCGCATCATTTACACGGGTACAAAAAGTTTTTGATTATCTATGTACTGGTATTGGACAAAAACTGAAATATGTAAATGTCTCAAAAGAAGATAAATCAAAAGATATCAATTATGCCTTTCATCTATTGCAAATGGCTCAAGTTTTAAACCTTGTGCACCACACTTCATCAAACTCGCTTCCTCTTGCGGGAGAAAAAAACGAAAAAGTAATCAAACCCTTCACACTCGATATTGGGTTGTTTCACTTTATGAGTGGTATCAAAAATATTTCAATTGATTCAATGCTCAATACCCAAGGAGTCGCCAGCGAACAGTTTATTGCACAACACCTTTTGTATTTAAATGGAATACATAAAAAACCGGAACTCTATTATTGGTTGAGAGAAAGTAAATCAGCCAATGCTGAAATTGATTTTATTATATCTATAGAAAACACCATCGTCCCTGTTGAAGTTAAATCTCAAAAGTCCGGAAGCCTAAAATCATTACATCAATTTTGCTACGAAAAAAAATGCTCATTTGCGATTCGCTTTGATCTCAATCCTCCAACACTTCAAAATGTTGACGTCACAATACATACAAAGGAAGGATTACAAAAAGTTACTTATACTCTTTTATCCCTCCCTCTGTATATGGTGGAAGAGCTTTTGATGCTTGCCCCCAAACTAAATACCTTTGGCTAAATCACGGTAAACATCCCCTGTATGATGGTTAACTAGGAATGCACCAATGATCTGATGAAATGTGCTATTGACTTCTGTGAGTTCGTTATTACTGTGGAACGAGCTCCAGCCAATCCAGATTCCACAGATCTCCAAAGAAGTTCAGTCGTACCGTTCCGGTACCAGCAGTACCACTTACAGCTATAGTTTCACCAGAGCGAACATCCC
>JAOPTW010000110.1:0-4688 GCA_051532035.1 Fibrobacterales bacterium
AAATGGTTTCTCACCGGTTACTTTAAGGCCGTGTTGTAGAAATTGAGTATTTAATATTCCAGAGAGGCTCTGCTCATCTGCCTGTGAATCTCTATTTTGAATAAGTAATCCATACGTTGTGCCATTATTGCGAGGGACAAAAGAGACTGGATTGCCAAAGCTTACCTGGGCACTTTCTGTATAACTCCCATCTTCATTTTCAATAATTACCTGAAACGGTTGAGACTCAAGGGTTGTTACAGTAATTTCATAGAAGAGAGTATTGACAGGCTCTGATTGACCAAGTAAACCAAATATTGGCGGAAGGTAGTGTACTTTTGAAATTTGCGCATGAGTATTTTGAACAAAAAGACCTAAGAATGCAATGCATAGAGCATAAAAAATGTGTCGGAATGATAGCGCGTTAAACGGTGCGTCAAAAAATTGAATAAAATTCACTCGGTGTCCCCAATGTATAATATGTACTCAGAATGGTTTTTGTCTGTCCCCGAACCATAGAGCTGTGTGTGTTGTCCCAAAAGCAATTTACTCATAGAGTAGAGTTGCTGTACGCATAATTTATGCAAAAGTTGCTATTGTTGAAAGTAAACTTTTGTTTCTTTGTCCATAATGTGGCCTAAAATGTGCGCAATTCGTTCGCAAAGTAGATTATTGTTAAAAGAACTAAAAATACGACAAAAAATATGTCCGTGAGTTTTGATGTGGCAGTATATTTAGGACGGGACAAATTATGAATATATTTGGTTATTACAATTACCGAACCTACTTACAGGATTATTACGAATACAAAAAGTCGGTGAATCGCCATTTCTCCTATCGTAAGTTTGCCGAGAAGGCAGGACTCAAATCTGCGAGTGTCTTTAGAGATATTATGACGGGGCGAAGGAACTTTACGTTACCTTTGATTTCGAAATTTGCATTTGGTATGAATCTGAATGAGAAGGAAATTGTGTATTTAAAACTCATGATCAACTTCTCTCATGCAAAAACTCATAAGAGTAAACAAGATGTTTTTGAACAGATGTCAAAGATGCTCCCTAAGAGTACACAAAAGCTCGATGCCAATCAAAGAAAATATTTTGAACACTGGTATTATATTGCCATACGCGAAGCACTCTCTATTCTTAATATTGATGAAAACTATCAAGACCTTGCCTTTTTTCTCATTCCCAAAATAACGGTACCCAAAGCAACGCAGGCGATGCAGCTCCTTATGGAGATCGGGCTTATCGAAAAGCAAGGACAATTTTGGCGTTCAAAGAATGCCTCCATTCAGGGAGATCATATTGACCCCTTCTCTATCCACCATGTGCAGAAGCAGCTGATAGACCTTGCGAAAGAAAGTCTCACGCACTTTACGAAAGAGAAGAGAAACGTTTCGAGTGCAACCGTTAGTGTGTCACCGATGGGGATGGAGCGGATTAGTGCACGCATTGATGCCTGTAGAAAAGATATTGTTGATATTGTTCGTTCAGATAGTGGCATTAATCAGGTGTATCAGTATAACGTACAGTTCTTTCCTTTGAGTAAGGAGAGTGAAGATGAGTAAGCTCTGGTATCTTGCACTCTACTTAGGTATGATGGTGTTCTCTGGTTTTCAGGGCTGCTCTGTTATCGATGGATTAAGTTCGAGAGATGGAGGGACTTCTACAGAAATACCCAATGCCGTAGCGGTTTCTGGTACGGTTAATGATACTGAACGTAAACCTGTTGCCGGGACTATCGTCTCGCTTCACCAGATGAAAGCCCTTGCTAAAAAGAGTAGTAGTGCAGTTGCTGAATCAGAACCAAGCTATATCTATAAAGATACAACGGATGCTGAAGGGTATTTTAATTTATTTATCCCTAATCAACAATCGGTGACTCTTGATTTTTTAAAACAGGATGAATCAGGAGCAATACTCCTATCGGAATCCATTACCGATCTGGAGTTACAGAATGATGTTTTGGATATCTCGGTTGATATGCAAAAGCCGGGGACCCTTCAGTTTGAAGTAATACTCTCTTTTGATTTCGCAGGTATTGATGAGGAACTCTTTGATGAGATTGGTATGCTTATTATTGATTCACTCCCTCTTGATACGCAGGCCCTTGTAAAAAAACTCGGCTCACAGTTTACAACAAACTATCGTGGAGTTGATAAAAGCTTCACTGGATCTGTTGATACTCGGTATTACATGCAGAGTCCTGTAGGGGAGCGTGATATCTCTGTTGATCTCCTTGTTGCTGACTCAATTGACTTGGGGACTCAGCGGTTTATTGTTGATATATCGTCGGGTGATACCACTGAGGTTAAATATCTCAATTATCAGTTTACCAGTCGTAATTTGGATCGGGAGCTGTTAGAGTTATTATTTAAGGATTAGGGTTCCTTCCTTAAGTCACTTTGTTTTCAAAAAAAATCTATTGTCCATCCTAATGAGCTATTCACGAAGGTGAAAAGAGTGGCCTTCTATAAATCGCACATATGAAAAAAAGTGCAAAGATGATTGTGTAGATAGGTGGAATTGGACGAAATTGAATGTTCACAGAAACGGTGTAGATAGATGTGCTGATATGCTGTACTCTAACAGCAGTAAGGTTTACACGGTAGTTGCTTGTAAGGAGTGTAATGTATTTGTGTAAGTGCTTGAAATAGTTAAAACATTATCAGTATAATGGGTAATGCCATGTTAAGGGAGAGGAATGGTAATGGATAATTTTATGAGTAGTATTTTACTAGTAGATGACTCAAAGCAAAATATTGATGCCATGAAAGAACTTCTGAATGATACCTATGAACTTTATTTGGCGAGTAATGGTAGGGAGGCTATAAAAATAGCTCATGAGAAGAAACCGGACCTGATAATACTTGATGTTGTAATGCCTGGAATGGATGGATTTGAAGTCTGTGATACATTAAAAAAGAATCTGAGTACTCAAGAAATTCCAATAGTATTTATGTCTGCGAAAGCAAGTTGTAATGATGTTTGTGACGGGCTCGGAGTTGGTGCGGATGATTTTATTTCAAAACCATTCGTGCCTAAGGTTTTCCAGGCCCGAGTTAAGGTGCATCTTAAAATTAAAAGACATTTTGATGACCTTCAGAGTGTGGTTAAGGGTCAAACGTTGGGGGTTGATCTTATGCAGCGTGTTCTTATTGAAAGTATTGGAGCAATGGCAAAGTATCGTGACCCCGAAACAGGAGGGCATATTAAAAGGACTCAGAATTATGTAAAAGCTCTTGCAATAGAGATGCAGCATAATCCAAAATACAGAAAAATGCTCAATGAATCCTATATTGATATGCTTCACATGACAGCCCAATTACATGATGTGGGCAAAATTCAAATACCTGACTCAATATTATTAAAGCCGGGACAGCTTTCTCGAATTGAGTTTAAAGAAATGAAAAAGCATGTCCAATACGGGGTTGAGATTCTCGATACTGTTTCTCATAAACTGAGAGATAATGGGCATTTTACTGTTGCCAGAGACCTTATTGGATATCACCATGAAAAATGGGATGGCAGTGGTTATCCCAATGGCCTCAAGGGTGATGATATTCCATTGGCTGGAAGAATAATGGCCATTGCAGATGTGTATGATGCATTGATAAGCAAACGGGTCTATAAAGAACCTTTAAGTCAGGAAAGTGCTGTTGCAATAATTACTGAAGGGAGTGGGACTCATTTTGATCCTGAACTGGTAGCAGGGTTTTTAAGAATTCAGGAAACATTTAGGAAGATTGCTATCACCTATGCTGATTTTGAGGAGGAAATAATAAACCTTGGTGGAGAAGTTAAGAATGGTACAAAGGCCTCTCATAAAATTCGTACGATACTTCTTGCTGAGAGTATGGATATAAGCGTCGAAATAATGAAGAATCAACTTGAGGCACTTGGGTATACGGTTGTAATAGCTTCAACTGGTGTGGCTGCTATAGAAAGTTTTACTAAAAATAAGCCTGATATTGTTCTCACAGACTCGGAGATGCGAAATAGGGACGGAGATACTGTCGCTGATACTATTCGTGAGATGGATATATTTATACCGATATATCTGCTGAAAGAAAATGATTGTGGCATGGCTCAGCATGATATACAGGCGCATGGATTTACAGGTTGTTTAATAAAGCCATTAGATGAAGTGGTATTAAAAAAAATATTAACTGAGCAGTAATAGAGCTAACTCAATAGTTGTTGCGAATTTTTGAATTGAACAGTATTCATATCGGTAAAGCATAGTCTGCAAATGTAATTCTACACTTAATTTAATCAATTATTTGTAATTCAGTATCGCCCCTGTTCCAGTCCCTTAAGACGATTTAGTGATCCAATTAAATTGTATCGTTAAATTTACCTTCGCGAACAAGAAGAATACAATAAATGCTTATTTGTACTCAAAGCCTATTGTATAGGGGTTTAAGATGGTTGTGTTGGTCGTGCTGTGATTTTTTACGATGTTTATTTGATACTTGTGTATCACGCTTTTTACTTTTGCGAACATTTTTCGCATAGATGTTGTTTTTATATTTGTTTCAACTTAGCAGGTAATACAATTTAGGGAATACATGAAACATTTTAATACAATTATTAATACAGCGCTCACTATGCTTGTACTCACAGGAATAAATGGGTGTGATACGAGTACTCCAGTTGCAGGAAACGAAACACAAGTATCACCGCTCTCTTTTGCCGATATACATG
>JAOPTW010000111.1:0-1492 GCA_051532035.1 Fibrobacterales bacterium
TTGCTAAATGAGTAATAAGGATTCGCTGTTGCCGTTATCGTATAGGCAAAGCTATTTGCGATATCAGTCGCCCCAGAAGGAGACACATCGCCACCCGTCCCAGTATTTACGGTGAGCGAATTTTTGGTAAAGGATGTTTCCCAATCACTATCTGCCATATCGGTGAGCGTACCATCATAACTTGCGACGTTATCGGGAAGGCTTGAACCTGATGCCTGATTAAAATCCCATTGAGCAAGTAAGTTATCATTGGCAACATAGGAGCCATACAAGTTAAACATGTCTGCCTGTATCTCTGTTTGAGATCGAATATCAGTCCAGATACGCACTTCATCTATCCAACCATCAAATGATTCATCTCCTGCCACCATAGATCCTGATGCAATCCTATTAAAGGCTGTTGCACCATCTCCTGAAAATGCTTGCGCTGCGATATTTGAATCTAATTTTAATCCATTTTTATAGACGATAAATTTACCACCACTCACTGCACTAAAGGCCACATGGGTCCACTGACCAGTCGTGATATATGATGTTTTATCAAGCTGGGTACAGGTTCCGCTCTGTTCGCACAAGGCAAACCGAACCGTCGTTCCCGTACCAACGCTTTGAATTTTAAATCCATCAGCGCCACCATTTTCTGTGACGCCGCCATCTGACTCTCTAAAGAGGAGCGGGCGGGCGTTGTTTTGGAGTGAGTTCCATTTAACCCATGCCTCAACGGTGTACGAACCTGTTGATTGAAAATTGATGGACGGAATATCGACATATTGATTTGGATTACCAGAATAGGTTCCCCCGGTATTGGTTGCTCCTACAAAACGAAGACAATTGTCGGGTGCTAGAACAAAGTTTGCTTGTACTTCACCATCACCCGTGACTGTTACCGTTGTAGTACTTGCGGTACTATTAGCAATAGTGAGGTTTCCGGGGTTGGTTGGTTTGGTCCAGCTATCAAATACGTAGCCGGCAGCTGGGGTTGCAGTGATAGTCATTGGATTACTCGTGACCACATTGGCACCTGCATCATTTACTGATCCATTTGCCCCTGCAGTTATGGTAAGAGTTGGCCGTTGATTTATCAAGAAATCTTCACTCCGCTGATTTTCGTAGGCGAGCTTAATCCAATCCGATGAACGATTGGTACTGCTCATGCGAGCTTCATCAATTGTTCCATTCCAATAATAGTTCGGTGTTGCATCGCCTATACGGCCAATTGATACCCTGTCAACTTCACTGATAAACGGAATGTTATTAGTATGTAGAAATATTGAATCACCATCAAGATAAAAAATTCGTCGTGTTGCACTTTCAGAAACATAACTGATGTAATGCCATTCTCCATCACTTTCAACAGTACCAGACTGACTACCTTGGGTTGATGCATTATCAACGACTCTTAAAACTGTATTACCATCCGAAGAGCGCATTCCAAAATAGTATTGATCATCACCATTTACATCTTTATCTCCATAAAAGAGCACCGCTCCAT
>JAOPTW010000112.1:0-1901 GCA_051532035.1 Fibrobacterales bacterium
CCTTGATAATGTATCCACTGATAAAGAGATTGAAGAGTTTGAAGAACTTGATGAGGCACTCCACCGTATTCAAAGTCATCGATCTGATTTTGAAGAGCAAGTTGACCATATTTTTTCTCTCTTTCACCAAGGTTCATTTGACGAGGCTCAAGAGCTTGCCGACGAAGTAGAAGAGACAGAAGAGGCAATCATTCTTGAGGTCGAGGCTATTACCGAAGAGATTGAAACATTCACAAAAGAAGCAGCGCTCACTGCAGAACACCATGAACAATCAAGTATTGTCATTCTCCTCATACTTGCCATCTCTGCAACAGTGATAAGTATCCTTCTCTCACTGATTATTATTCGATCAATCGTGACAGCGGTGAGTACCATTATATCTGAAACCAATATGATCTCTGGTGCCATAAAAGAGGGAGACACCAGTAAACATGCAAATGCAGAAGGGATCTCTGATGAGTTCAAACCAATTTTAGAGGGTATCAATGCTATTCTTGATCGATACAATCAGCCCCTCGAAATGGTTAAATATACGGTCAGCAACCTAACCATTGGTAATTTACCTGAAGTAATTGAAGAAGACTATAATGGCGACTTTGACAAACTCAAAAACAACCTTAATGGTCTGATCACCTCGACGGCAACTATGACTGAGGTTATTCAAAAAATCGCTATGGGTGATACAGAAGTTTCCATAGCGCAACGGTCTGAGAACGATACGCTCATGAAGTCTCTTCAGTATCTCATCAAAACAACCAAAGTACTCGGTGTCAAGGTTGAGCAACTTGCCGGTGGTGATTTAACTCAAAAGATCGATATACGATCTGAAAATGATTCCCTTTCAATATCTCTTAAAAACATGATTGAGCAACTCTTTGAGGTCGTTTCTGGAGTAAAAGTCGCTGCTGATAATGTTGCATCTGGATCACTCCAAATGAGTTCAACCTCTTCAGAGCTTTCGCAAGGTGCCACAGAGCAAGCAAGTTCTGCTGAAGAAGCATCATCATCTATGGAACAGATGTCGGCAAATATTAAGCAGAATGCTGATAACGCAATTCAGACTGAGCGTATTGCGGTTCAGGTTGCACAAGATGCTGAGACCTCGGGTCAAGCGGTTAATGAAACCGTCGATGCAATGCGCTCGATTGCTGAGAAAATATCTATTATCGAAGAGATATCGAGACAAACAAATATGCTTGCACTCAATGCAGCTATTGAAGCAGCTCGTGCCGGTGAACATGGTAAAGGCTTTGCAGTCGTTGCTGATGCTGTCCGAAAACTCGCCGAACGGAGTCAGGATGCAGCGGCAGAGATTAGTACGCTCTCTGCAAATAGTGTAGAAGTTGCAGAAAATGCCGGTGGCATGCTCTCTAAAATTGTCCCTGATATTCGGAAAAATGCTGAGCTCGTCCAAGAGATCAATGCATCAAGTGCAGAGCAAAGTACCGGTGCTGATCAAATCAATACCGCACTCCAGCAGCTCGATACGGTTATTCAACAAAATGCAGCAACCGCCGAAGAACTCTCTTCCACATCCGAAGAGCTCTCATCACAATCAGAGCAACTGAAAGATCTTGTGCTCTTTTTTAATACCGGTGATACTTCTGTTAAGATGCTCACCCCTCCTAAAAGAAAAAAATCTCCAGTCGCAGAAAAGGGTGCTATTGAAGTAGGCCATTTTTCAAAACCTCCGGTAACGAATACACCGCCTGCCGACTCAGGTATTGTTCTCGATATGGATAATAGCGATAGCCTCGATAAAGATTTCGAAGAGTTCTAACCTCATCATTACCCCGCTACTTTTGTAGCGGGTAGGTGTGTACTTATGGCGTATATTAATGACAAACTGACCATGCGCAATTTCCATAAAATTGCGGATCTCATCTATGATACTGCCGGTG
>JAOPTW010000113.1:0-1206 GCA_051532035.1 Fibrobacterales bacterium
TACCCTTAACTCTTATTACTCAGATAAAATTTCATCCCAGTCATTGGGATGGGTATCTAATTCATAGTACCGAATCCAGTCGTACTCGGCCTGCATTGGATAGGTATTCCTGTAATCCTCCCCAAAAACTGTTGATGGTATAAACGTTGTGCAATATATCCTGGGATATGGAAAAAATCAAATATAAGCGGTTTTTGAACATAGTATATATTAAAATAAGAGTGATATTTTTTCTAGTATCAGGTGGTATATAGGTACCAGGATTAAATCAGGAGTGTACATGAGTAGAATTTTTATTGTATACATTGCAAAAATTCATCAATTTTAAGTAAAATATAAAAGACCTGTATATATATTATTTAATAGGATATCATTCTTCTTTATACACTTTCAAACACATTTAGAAGAATACAAATAGGGGCACTTAAATGAACAAACTCACCACGTGTGTTAGATCTTTATGTATTTCCAGGACTCTCTTCGCTGATAGTAGCAACTATTCGTTTCGATTACTACGCCATGTCATAGTTTTATTAATTGTTCCCGCAACGCTTTTTGCAAAAATCCCCATAATAATTGACAGTGATGCGAACAACGAGGTGGATGATCAACAGGCCATCGGCTATACCTTGTTCAATAGTGATATATTTGATGTCCGAGGTATTACTACCAATAGAACCTACAATGGAGGCGCTGTTGCCAACCATACGGCAGAGGCACTTCGTATCATTAAATTATGTGGCGCTGAGGGTAAAATCCCTCTTATAGAAGGAGCAGATGGTGACTACAATACCATTAAAGGCGCTATTCATGATGCATCCTATGACGGTAAAGCTGCAGTCGATTTTATCATTCAGGAGGCTCATAAGAACCACAGTCAAAAACTGATTTTAGCCCCTATTGGTAAGCTGACAAATATCGCATTGGCCTTTGATAAAGATCCAACAATTATACCCAAAGTAACAGTCGTCTGGCTTGGCTCAAATTGGCCCGATGCAGGAGAGTATAATTTGGAAAATGATATACCCTCGGTAAATGCAGTCTTTGAAACAGAGGTTGAATTATGGATACCTACTGTAAACTATAACAAAGATTTTGGCACTGCTGCTGTAGTAGCGTATACCTCGGACATAAACTCATTTATGCCCGGAAAAGGTCCAACGTACTCACCGGGAATTACCGGGCGTAACGGTGGTACCTTTCACA
>JAOPTW010000114.1:0-1618 GCA_051532035.1 Fibrobacterales bacterium
GTAGTACAAATAGGCCTTAAAGAGAGTCAGCTGACTATGGGCCTCATAACCGACGCTGTCTCGGAAGTTGTATATATCGATTCATCACAGCTACAAGAAACACCAGATTTTGGCAAAGGCATTGAGACTAAATTCATAACCTCAATTGCAAAAATAAATGAGCGTGTTGTAATGCTTCTTGATATTGAAAAAATACTCAGTAATGAAGAGATGCAGGCTTTGTCTGAAATATAATAAGTACGATTATACTTACCTGTGTGGCTTACACTGTAATCACCCCTATTATTAACGAATGGAATAGCTAGAGGATTCTACTGATTACAGCTGTCATATATAGGGAGGACTACAGAACGACGATTAAATAGTCTTCTTGATACAACACTTCACTCACAGGTACTTTCAGGACAATCAATTTCTACCCCAGCAATAGTACTACAAATATGACTTACGGTTGTATAGCCGTAACCATTTTGATCCGGCACCCTAACAGTCGTATATTTCCTATCAATTCGACTACAATCAACATGTGGACCGACACTCTCACACCCATTTTCTTTATGGCTCGTAAATGTCTCCTTTGTTGATTGAAGTGTTATTGGATCGTGAATATAATTTTCTACTAAACAGTGTCCATTATTATTATTCCAACTTTTAATTCCTTCTTTAAACAAATTAATGTCTCCATCGGGAACCATATAATTAATTTGCCCTCTGAGAGTACCATCACTATGGTAACTATATTCAATTTTCGTTTCTATAGCTCCATTTTTTAGTGAAACTGAATCCATGAGCAAATCATCGATATAGGTAGCAATATACCGCATCTCTTGATTCCCCTCACCGTAGTTAGTTTCCACCCGACCAGTGCCCTTCGTTTCGACCCATACACCAATTTTCACACCGAGGTCATAGGCTCCTGTAATGTCCTCTTTATTAAATGCTCCATGAAAATAACCATCTTGAAAGCAGATATCACCAAAATTAGATTTTGCACAGTGAGGCGGAAGAAATGAGCAAAAGTGGTCTTCATTTACGTAATGATCATCAGCAGGCTGAGGGGATGTATGGAGTATTAATGACCCAGAGAGTAATTGTTCACCCGCAGGATTCCAATCATAATTGAAGGAATTTATTACTGAATCAAACTCATTATAGTGATCAATGTCGATCTCAATCGATACATCAGACAGTGTATCTTCATAGACTACAGTATACCAGGTACTAGTATCAATTAAGTCTTTTCTCTGCTCTGGTTTATGAGCATGCCTGAGATCAAGTCCCCTGTCTATTAATACGACCCCATTTTTCTGAAACAATACACAGCTTGAACGATCGAACCATACATTCCCCAATAAGTTTTCATCATCAAACGTACACGTGTAAGCGGTATGCCACCAATCAACACTCTCTTCTATAAAATCACAGGCAATATTTGGATAGCGAATACTCGTTGGGCTGTTGGGTATTTCGGTACTCGAGCTCATCTCTGGTATAATTTGAGCACTCGAGCCATTGGTACTTGACTGGGGCATTTCCACAGCTGCCTCATAAAGAATCGGCGCCCCTACTCTCAGGCAGGTATTTTTTGCAAGTTCGGGATCAATATCATACCAATAGT
>JAOPTW010000115.1:0-4587 GCA_051532035.1 Fibrobacterales bacterium
CATAGAAATCTTTTAAGTAGGTACAATAATTGTAATAACCAAATATGTTCATCTATATGTCCCGTTTTCCTTAATATATATAGAGAAAATAACTAGAACACCTAAACCACCCATAACTAGGTTTATTTTACGTTTCCGAACAGAACTAGAACACCTGAAAACGTTATGACTTTAGTTTTTTTATGTACAACTCAATAATATACCAGTACACTTGAAGACTTGATTTTGCAACTTTTTTTATAACCTGTCAGGGTGAGGCACTTCTACTCGCAGTGCACTACTCGAACTGTAGCTCTCTTATCAGATAAACATACTTATAATAAATGCCAGATAAGCTGGCTTTTATTATAAGTACCCTCAGCGAGACTCGAACTCACATCTACCCTTTAGGAGAGGGTGGCTCTATCCACTTGAGCTATGAGGGCAATATAGAGTTATTAAAATGTTCTTTTGCGACGCTTTGACTTTTTGGCTTTCTTCTTTTTAACCGTTGAAAAGATTGTCGCACCCTTTTCACGTTTTTTACTGTTACGATGTTTCCCATCGCACACACGGTCTGGTTTTGTTTTCGAATTGTAATACTCTTTGTAGGTGTGAGCACAATTAGCGCCTGCAGGCAAATGAGTAATTGAACAGTTATCCACCTTAGATACCCCATAAGGCTTTGTAAATTCGACATGCGGTAGTTCTTCATGAACCTTCTTCATGACCTCTATAAAAACAGGAGCCGCAGCACCACCACCAGTGTGACCTCTACTTACCGCTTTGTGGTCATCATGACCAAGCCAAATACCCATAGTATATTGTTTACTAAATCCAATATACCATGCATCATTATAATTATTTGTTGTTCCAGTCTTTCCACCACTTGGATGTCTGAAGCCTTCACGATATACTTTAGCTGCAGTACCTCTTTTATTTACATCTTCTAAAATAGATGTAGTTAAATATGCGGTAATAGAACTGATGACCTCTTGCTCATGTTTGAAGTTTTTTTCAATCACTTCTCTATTTTTACTTTCAATTTTATTTATCATATACGGCTCAATACGAGTACCGCCGTTAGGAAATACAGTATAAGCTGACGTCATCTCTTTAAGAGTTGCCCCAACAGAACCAATAGCAAGGGAAGGCACAGCCCGAAGCCTACTTTTAAGTCCAAATTTCTTAGCATAATTCACAATATTCCGAAGGCCATATTTGAGGCCCGTCTGTATTGCCGGCAGGTTTTTTGAACGATACAGAGCTGATCGAAGAGTCATCCAGCCACTAAATTTATGGCCATAATTATCGGGGCGCCACACTTTGGTACTATCAGTGGGGTCAGGAATCGTTATAGGCTGATCATTTATTGAATCCGCAGGATTCGCCCCATTATCAATAGCTGTTGCGTATACAAAGGGCTTGAAAGCTGAACCTGGCTGACGGTAGGACTGTGTTGCACGATTAAACTTCGACTCATCAAAATCTCGCCCCCCAACCATCGCAACAATGCCTCCACTGTTATTATCAATTACCACAGCTGCACCTTGAATGTTTCGATACCGCATAGAATCAGGATAGACTATCTCGTACTCTTTTAACTCTTCTTCATCCATCTCTGCCATCGCCGCAACCTCTTTTTGAATAAAGGTTGTATCAAAGTGATAATAGAGAGAATCAAAATGTGCCAAAATAGTGTCCTTAGGCAGCTCCAGCTTATCTACCATTTTATACGCCCAAATAACCCGATTTTGGAGATAAAATTCAATGGTATCGAGTCGACTTACCAACGCCGCTTCTGTCCACCCTTGAATCTCCTTGTCCAAAGTCGAATAAATCGAAATACCTTCTGAGTAGAGACTCGCTTCTCCATATTTTTTCTCTAAATACTTTCTAATCTCTTCTATAAAGTACCCACCAACAGCTTGTTGTTCTTCTATAACTTCAGATTTCGCAATAGGCTGATCAATAGCATCTAAATATTCATCGTCAGTAATTCTACCAATATCTTTCATAGCATACAGTACTTGTTTACGACGCTTCAACGCAGCCTCGGGCCTCTTATCAGGGCGATACCCCTCTGGTCGTTGTAAAAGACCTGCAAGAAGCGCGGCTTCAGCAATAGTCACTTTTTTAAGTGAATGCCCAAAATACGTTTCACAAGCTGCTTCGAACCCATAAGCCCCTGCTCCAAGATATACTGTATTAATATAAAATTCAAGGATCTCTCTTTTGGTATAGGTCTTCTCAATTTCAATAGCAGTGAGTGCCTCTTTGATCTTTCTATCGAGTGTCTTTTCAAAAGTCAGATAGAGATTTTTTGTGAGCTGCTGAGTAAGAGTTGATGCTCCACGTAAACTCCCACCGGTCAATTTCGTTTTAATTGCACTAAGAATCGCCATTGGGTTTATACCCCAGTGATTATAAAATTCCCGATCTTCAATAGCCATAATTGCATTAGGAAGAATGTCCGGCACTGAATCAATGGAGATCCAAATGCGTTTCTCAACAAAAAACTCATGCACCAAATTACTATCTTTATCATAAACCTTAGTGATTAATTTAGGCTCGATATTTTCTAGCTGCTCGAGAGACGGCAAATCACTCTGAAGTACTTTTGCAACCGTTACCCCTCCTACTAAAAAACCGACTACCGGAATTGCCATAATAAGAATCACCAGAAGACGTGTTTTGGTAATAGAATACCAGTGACGCCCTGACTCAGATGCTGAATTATTTTTTGATTTAATCATTCATTAACCAATTTATACCCTAGTAAAAAAGGCATACTCCACATAGGGAAATTATGTTACATTTCCGAATAAATGTACTAATTATCGGAGAAAGTATGACTAGATTTGCCCTGTTTGCAAGCGCAATTGCAGTTTTTTGCACTATTAATTGTTCGAACGAAGACCCTGTAGATAACAACCCACCATTAATTAATTCTACATCAAAAGAGCTCTATTCGATATACGATACCATTGCAGTTAATTTCAGTGAAGACATCTTGGAACTTACAGAAGCCAATTATTCAACAACCCCAAACCTCATTTGTTCTTTAAACGTTGCTCGAAATAGTCAAGTCCTCTGTTGGGGAGACACTATTCGAACGTCAGGACTAAATCAATTGAAATCTGACACGACCTATTCCCTTACTTTTTCCAACATATCGGATGGCAACAATAATATCGCAACGACACTCTCAACATCAACTCAAACAACCTATTTTGCAGACCTCGACTATGAGTCTTCACCAGCTACAGCGGTAAATGACAATTATATGGTAGCCACAAGCCTCAGCCTCCCCACAATTGAAGGAGCTGACACTAGCTGGACTAGTGCACTCATCAATGGCTTAACTATTGATGACAGCATATCAGTATCTGGATACCTTGGTCAGAATGCATTACTCAATTACGACAATCAAGATTATTACGAAATAGCACTCCGCGGAAGCGACACCCTTTCAATATCATTAAGCGACATCTCTTTTAAAGTTGGGCTCGCTATTAGTGGCCCCACCCCAGGAACAATCATCGAAACGCAAGAATTCACTCAAGCAGGACAATTTACATTTGTGGCCAACATAGACAACCACTCTTCTGTCGCCAGTGATCTCAAAGCAAGATATCCTTATTGGATTAGACTATGGATAAAAGGTGATGATAATGTTTCAGAATTCACCAAATACACACTTTCTGTAAAACGCACTGGACATAACTTAACATGGGGAGCAAATTAAAATCAGATCAAAAGAGCAATTTTTAAAAAATTGCTCTTTTTTTATACCCAAAGGTCTTTAATCTGAGTTCAAGAATTACTATCATTGGTCTCACATTGCACTCGTGGCCAAATTGGATAAGGCTCCTGACTACGAATCAGGCGATTACAGGTTCGACTCCTGTCGAGTGTATAAAAAAGCCCGCTCTTTTGAGTGGGCTTTTTTTGTGCATTCTTTTAAGAATCACCATTTCTTTTAATGCACTTCAATCAATCGAAACAACTCCACAGCACGCACTCAACAGAACTCCATAAAAGTGGCTTTCAGCTACATTGTATTCTTGCCCCTACACAAAGTAAAATATTGCTTTACAAACGTTTTACCCTAATTCACTACAGCCCACACCCTATTGAACAGACATAATTGTTAGTTAGCCCCCTAAGAACAGCTCTTTTTAAACATGGACATATCTGTCCTGACTATATAGGCCATTACGTGCACAACCCAACCTACCTGTAACAGAGAAATATATCTTTACACCAGACGAATGAGAGACCCCTATCTCTCAAGTCAAAATTTTAAGAAAGCTTTGTGTGTAATACATTGGGACACACTTATAAAACCCGACGGCACGGCTCTATGTCTTGTACGTTAAGGCTTGCCCCGGGTTTTCTTCTTCGAGGGTTAAACAGGAAGGCTTTCTAAACGGAACCCCTAAGTGTGTTGATATTCATCACACTTTAAGGCCCGGCGGTTATATCAAATGTGTTGTGTGCTTATATGACCCCGGGCTTTTTTATCATTATAACAGAAAGGGCCAGAGCAATTGATCTGGCCCTTTCTGTTATAATACAATTTACGTATTTACTTGATAATTACTT
>JAOPTW010000116.1:0-1646 GCA_051532035.1 Fibrobacterales bacterium
ACACAAAATTCCTGACACCCTCTACCTTAACCGTAGACAAGAATACATTTAAAGAAATCATGAAGTGTAGCGGCAGCAACGCTCCCCATGAGCAAGCAGTTGTGGCATGTCGCAGAGCATAAGTGGCGTGTAGCACCACTGGTACGCTGTAGAACATTACTATTCCAATAAATCAATAAGATTTCTCGTGTGGTACGGTTATCTGGAGCCGTGTAGGCTAACCATTCTGTAATATTCGGTAGCACTTCACTCGTGGAAAGCTTTGTTTGTGCAATGTGACCGAGTATGGGCGCGAGAATCGTAATGTGTATGGACTGGTAGCCTATGTAGTGAGCGTGAATGACAATTATTAGTGCAGGAATGACAAATAATTGTGCGTGAATGCCAAGTAACAGTGCGTGAATCACAATTAATAGTGCGTGAATCGAAAATAATAGTGCGTGGTTGCCAATTCTAATGGCGTGTAAACTCATTAGAGTGCAATAATGGAAGTGTAGTTGAGATATTTGGGAAACTGTTTTGGCGTGGTAGCTCATTAGAGTGCAGTGGTGCCTGTTCGGTGGGCGTGAATGCCAATTGAGAGGTAGATAATTGTTTTTAATCAGGCATGTAACACTGTATACGTGCGTGAATCGTAATTCGGAGGTAGATAATGGGTGTCTTATTGGTAGATGATCGAAGTGGACTACGCCCGTTACAGAGGACAAGAGTACATTTAGGGTGTGTTCAGAGTTTTGTGTAAATGACTTACGGCAGTCTATCCAATTTATTCTCACCATTTCGATTTTCTAGTATCAGGTTACTTCCCTTTTTCGTTTATTACATAAAACACTAAAGGAGTAATTATGAATGCATATAGTTTAGGAATAATTGTTACAATAGTTCTTGGATTAACAGGTTGTGATCTTGTTGAGAACAAAACGTGCACAACAGTTATTGAAAAAAACTTTTGTATAACGGTTAACGGAAGTGACCAAATACCTGACAATCTTGTAATAGAGCGTTCCACAAGCAACGGAATTGACCGCTTGAGTAATTTTGACGATTACAACATTAACTGCTTCTATGAAAGTAGTGCAGTAGCTACTGTAAATGTTTACAGGAATGATTCATTGGTTGCTACTAAAAATGATGTTGTAACACATGATTCAGACCTGTGTCATAGCAGAGATATCACTATTGACTTTTCTATATAGACTCGTAGCCTGTACCCCTTATCTCAGGTCAAAATGTCCGCTTGATTACCTAAATAATGGGGTAAGTCTCATTGCAAAACTAGTAGTGGCTGCCTCATATGTTCAGCCACTATAAAGAGTGAAGGTGCTGCTTATATCTAGTAAGCATCGAGATCGAGCTGAACTGAAGGTTTTACTTTGAATAATGCATTATTTGTTCTCAATTTTATGCACAGATAACTCCTGAAAAAGTTGGTATTTATTGATATATTTGCTTAATGGAAAGACCTGACTTATTCTCATACCTCAATTTTAGAGAGCTTTTAAACGATTTTTATGATTTTTATCATACAGAAGATAAAGCGTTTACAAAATCTCATATCTGTAAAATGATTGGACTTCCAAATTCAAGAAGTTATTTCAAGGATATTCTGAATGGGAAGATTCTGTCTGCTGTTAAAATTCCACTTA
>JAOPTW010000117.1:0-1966 GCA_051532035.1 Fibrobacterales bacterium
TAGCTATCTGCGAGGGGGAACACTGCCTCACCATCACTCTTACTCGTCACATCAGTTCTGCCCCAGAACATTTTAATATCCGTGGTACTATTGCCCGCAATTGATGCGACCTTCACCCACACTTCAGCAAGGGCATTGGTAGAATCCCACCGTTCTATCTCATAATCCATTGGTACATTCGCAGCTGTCGTAAACCGGATATCTTCACCATTGCCCCGTGCATCTGCAAAAGTAAAATTACCCGACGTGAGACGGATAAGAACCGGGAAATCAGTTTGAGTTGTTGCAACATTTGCATAACTGGCAGTCGTATTCAGGGTAAGCGTTGTTGTATTTGCCCAGGTAGTATAATCAAAGTAGGCCGTTACTTCGGCAGCACCTCCCGTAACGGTTACCCAGGTAGTATCATTAGTGCTATCGCTAAAAGTAACCGTTCCTGTACCTGCCGTTTTTGCCCAATATTCAAAGGTATATCCAGCACTAGGCGTTGCTACAATAGGAAAACTCTGTCCATCTGCAATAGTTTGTGCGCCAGTAGGAGCAAGGGCTCCATTGCCCCCAGAAACGATGGTTAAGGTTCGTTCGGTATAACTACTCACCCAGGCATCAGAATTCATATCCTGAAGGGTACCATGAAAATTTCCACTATGCGCATCAATAAGCTGCGAGCCCAGAACATCATTAAAATCCCAATAGGCTGCAAGATTCGTGTTATCTACCAATGTTCCATAGGTGGTAAACATATCCGCCTGAATTTCAGACTGAGTCCTCACATCTGTCCAAAGCCGAAACTCATCGAGTTTTCCATCAAAAGACATATTACCATCACTTGCAGAGCCCCAGGCAAACATGCCCGTCGTCCAGGTGGTATTGGGAAATGATCGTTGCCCTGCATCCGAATCAATGAGAAGGCCATTTTTATAGAGTCGGCCCGTTGCAACACCTCCACCTGTCGGTGTTACCGTATACGCAATATGTATCCATTCATTAAGGTCGATAATTCCTGTCGCTTCTATCCACTCAGAACTCGTTGAATTTACCGTATTAAATCTGAGGGTTGCATTGGTACTATGATGGAGTATTTGAAAAATATTAGTACCATCGTTCATACTTACGGGATGCGCCCAATTCTGCAATGCATCGAAGTAGAACCATCCTTCAAAGGTCATCCCCGCTGAAAAATCAATGGCCATACTGGGGAGTACTATATGTTCATGAGTACCCGCTGGATACGACCCTGCTGCACGCGTAGCCCCGGCAAATTCTAAAGCATTGCGCGGCTCTACCGCAACGGCATCGTGCGTCGCGTCACCGGAGAGATAGAGAGAGTTTGTACCCCCATCAAAAATAGCAACAGGAGTACCCGCCACATTTTGAATAACCATGTCATCACCATCCATGGTAGGGAGTGTCGCAAAGTTTGGATAGACCTTACCACTAAAATAGGCATTGGCTGCATTGATCACAAAGATCTCATCTGCCGCATCTTGAATAATGAGACTATTTGCAAAGGGACCGGTAATGGCCGAAGAGACTGCAATGGCATCTGCATCGAGGTACATATCACCATCTTTGTCAATAAGGAAGATGGTGGCTGTACCCGCTACATTTTTTACCTCATACCAAGGTTCGTTAAATATAACCCCATTAATGGATTGCCCATTAGACATAGGGGCAGAAATAACAGGTAACGATACTATCGAAATAATCAATAGTAGGACAAAGAGCTGCCAATCCCTCATACATCCCTTTCTCAAATTCACCCCAAAATAAAAGCACAACTGTAAACAATTAGTTTACTTAACTTATATCATTGTACTATTAAATTCGACCTTTAGTCTCTGTATTTTAGTTATTTGATGTCAAATGAAGGAGCCAGGGCATATCTCGATATCTTATGAGCTTATTGGGGCTGTAATCCCAAGATTTCATCTTCGGTTAACCCAACACCAAACACCCTGAGGTT
>JAOPTW010000118.1:0-1652 GCA_051532035.1 Fibrobacterales bacterium
TATTTGCAGATTGATTTTCAACAGTAGCGACCTTTTCCCAATATTCTTCATCGGTTGAAACATGCAACGTATAGCTTGAAGCAAAAGCTGCCTCCCAGTGCAGAAATATGGAGTCTAACAGGAAAGGTGCTTCAAGATCAATAATAACATGAAAGGGCCCATCCGATTCCATTTGACTCCCCCAGCGCGTTGAACTATTGCCATCAACGAGCTTTGATGGATCATGCTGCGGTCCAGTATCATTTGTTGTTACAGGCTTTCCAAGTGCAAGGTTTGCCCGCTGTACCTGTGCGCTCAACGAAGTTAAACTTAAGACAATACTTAATAACAAAGTAATCCATATACTCTTTTTCATATTTGTACCCTAAATGTATTTTTGTTGTGTTGTGCTTTTTATCTAAATCATTCGATTTCTATCTAATTACAGTGCTCTTCAAGATATCCATTCTTTGCCCATTGTAATAGTGTCTCTTATTCTATTGCTTGCATTGTTAATAATTCAATTGAATCAATAATAACATTCTCACCCGGGGCAATACTGAATGCTATGTTATCAACATGTTCCAACATGCTCTGGAGCGTTGCCGTATCTGGCATAGAGCTCTCACCCTTAACATCAATACGTTCCATATCATTAAAAGCAATGGTGACTTGTCTCCATTCATTATGAATGGTAACTAATGGATACTCCCAAAAGTCATCTGCATACTTTTGAGTATCATCTAAATGAGTCATCCACAATTGAAGACTCAACATTGCGGAGCCCTTTACAAAAAACCGTATATGAGTGTATCCAGAAAGATCTACTCCATTGTTTTTAAAATTTGTAATTACTCCTAATCCTTTTTGCCCTTTCAGTACCTCAGAGTCATGGGGAAAATAAATTGACAACCCTTTTTGATGAAAATCCGATTCTTTGATAGCTATGTAATCTGCTAAATTGTCATATCCCTCATAAAATGTTATAACTGGAAAACTACCCGTAACAAAATTCCAGGTACTTCTAAGGTCTTCACTACCCAACGTCTCCCAATCACCATCATTAAAATCATCAAAAATTACCGCAACCGTTTTTATTGAACTTGAGCTACTGAGCTCATTCGAACTCTCAATTGTAGCATTGCTTGACAGTTCGGAATTATTATTCTCTACACTTGATTCCTTATCTCCCGCGGAACTTGAACTCGATTCAGTTCTTACTCCAGTGTCACTTGAATCGTACGCACTATCAAACGGCATTGTAAAATCTTTCACTAGTAAAACCGAATCAGAAAGACTATGGAGTACTGCATCCTGGGGAGAAAATATAAAGAACTGATAATTCTCTGGCAGGAACCCATAATATTCAACGACACCAGAATCATTTATACCCAATGAATACCTGGTTGCAAAAACCTCAAGAGTTTTCCCAAAATAATTAGTATCCGATACCGTGATCTGATACCATCGTTTTTTATTTACCGCAATTGTAACAAATGTATCTGACGCCCCTGCCGGATCAATATTACTGATTATTGCAGTAAAAGAATCAAGAGATACCTCCAACGTAACAGGCTCTACCTCACTAGTACTCAGGGAGTAGGCGCCAAGTGTGTCGGTAACTGTACTATCTAACACAACAGACTCCCCGGCGTTTTTCGCCTCTACCCAAC
>JAOPTW010000119.1:0-1804 GCA_051532035.1 Fibrobacterales bacterium
TTATCTATAGCCCTCAGCCGGTCATTTCAATTGCCACTTATGAAGATTTGAAGAAAATTGGAAATGAACCTGGCTATCCTTTGAATGGTTCATATAGACTGGTTGCAGATATTGACGCTTCAGCATCACAAACTGAGAATGAATCAGAAGAATTTGACCCTATTGGAAGCTCTTCAAATCATTTTAACGGGAAATTTAACGGAGCGGGGTATACTATATCGCTGTTGCATTTAAATCGACCCGATGATGATAATGTAGGACTGTTTGCTGTTATTGGTGTTGATGGCATTATTGATAGTTTGTCCCTTTTGGGGAGTGTTACAGGGGAAAGTCATGTAGGTCTCCTCGCTGGTCAATCATATGGAAGCATTCTCAATACTCACACAGCGGGAACTGTTGTGGGCGAGAGGTATGTTGGGGGAGTAACAGGAAGTGCATGGTATGGGCATATTGCGTATGTATCAAGTAATAGCATGGTAACGGGAACCGATGAATATACAGGGGGTATTATTGGATACAATACCGGAGAGGTAACACACTCATATTCTGTGGGGTCAGTATCGGGAGATTATTCTGTTGGAGGCTTGATTGGATATAGTGAGGGAGTGATCAGCGAAAGTTACTCCTTGGCTGCAGTGATAGGTGATGGAGAAGTTGGTGGACTGGTCGGTGATTCGCGAGATACAATACTCAACTGTTATAGTCATGGATATGTTTTTGGCATGAGTGAGACTGGTGGACTGATCGGTAGCTTCCGTAATGGTTCTATACAGAATAGTTATCGAACTGGTCTAGTTGAAGGTGGTCGTGATGATGTTGGTGGCTTTATAGGGTATCAGTCATCGGGTGCAATGAAAAATACTATGTGGCATCGTTCTTCTGGAGTGTTATCTAGTATAGGGTATCGTAATTCGGGAGATACACCTCTGGAGTTAACTAAATCTGAAATGAAGATAAGTGCACTTTTTATTGGATGGGATTTTACACAGATTTGGGAGAATAATCAGAATGGAACGTTTCCTCAATTACGCAGTATTGTTGATGCGCCTATTGCCATTGAAGACCCAATGACAACTTCTATTGATACTACTGCCCTGCTCCCTTTTGTGAATAATGATATTGCTCCAGAGGGTGGTCAGGTTAATGCTGCTCAGTATCTCTATAAAGATTCCGTAGGAGGAATTGAACGATACTTTTATCAAGCGGGTAGTGTGGTAAGTGCGGGGGATACTGTATGGGGAGGAATAAGTTTTGTGCCTAAGCAGCTACCCGTCATTGAAATATCTTCGTATGATGATTTAAAGAAAATTGGTGTAGACCCAGCATATCCACTTAATGCTTCTTATCAGTTAACAGCAGATATTGATGCTTCAGAATCAATATCTGAAAACTCACCATTAGGCTTTGTTCCTATTGGGCGCTCTGGCGAAAATTATTGGGAGTTTACGGGAAAATTTAATGGTGCTGGGTTCTCCATAGAAAAACTGAGCATAAGTCGTCCAGATGAAAACCGAGTAGGGCTCTTCTCTATTGTTGGTACTCAAGGGGTCGTTGAAAATGTGTCACTCTCTGTCACTATTCTCGGAGATGATGCTGTTGGGGCTGTGGCTGGAAATGTATATGGAACGCTAAATAATATTCGCAGTAAGGGCTCTATTACGGGGACCAATAAGGTGGGTGGAATAGCTGGAAGCATGGCCGGTACAGATACGATATTGAATGTACATTTTTCTGGGTCGCTCTTTGGGGAGTCTAAGGTAGGCGGGCTTTTTGGGAGTAACTATGGAACCCTCGTGTCAAGTTC
>JAOPTW010000120.1:0-2392 GCA_051532035.1 Fibrobacterales bacterium
GGTCAAATGGTGAGTGGTGTAACCCACGTGGCCGTGCCTTAGGAGAGAATCCTCGCGCTATCTTTGAAGGGGCACTCGATGGATACCTTTGGGTAAAACGCCCAGGGGAGTCAGATGGCACCTGTAATAGTGGCCCTACAGCAGGTCACTGGTGGCTTGAGTATGCGTTGGAACTTGCACGAAATAGATAAATAGACCTATCAAATAGTACGTGTGTAATTAAAAGAGAGCATCTCCCCAAAAAATAAGGGCCCCCACCGGTAGTACGGTGGGGGCCCTTATTGATTTTAGATTATACCATTACTTAAAAGTTAAATATTGGCATAATGTAGAGATAACTGCTATTTTCGGCATCTATCTGCTTGTCATCAGCCATAAAATAGGATGCGCCTACTACAATCTTAGATTTTGGGAACAGTTTTAAGTGAACTTCTGAGTTGAGCTCTGTACCATAGGCATTAGCGTCTCCAGATCCATCTGCTCCATCAGTATCTTCCATGAGGTAGTGTGCACCAACTTTAATGGTAGCTTTTGGTGATGCCACAATTTTTGCATCAAGACGGATGTCTTGTACACCTTTAGCAGGATTTACAACAAATCGATCCATCCAACCAAAATAGGCGTGAGCAAAAGTGTATTTATTCAGATATTTTCCTTCACCATCTTTTTGACCACTCATAATATCATAGCCGAGAGTGATGCTGTTTTTCCCAAATTTCGCTCCTAGACGAGTAGCAAGATAGTAACCAGAGATATCCACTTCGCCTTTCTCACCAGTTTGTAAGATAAACTCTTCGTCAGCGATGATTATGGGGTGAACGAGTTTAAGACGTTCACCATACCAGACGATATCAGAATTTGCCATTTTGTCATGCTCATAAAATGAGTATACATCATAATCCACGAGCTCAAGCGCTTTTTTCTTGCTCCAAAAGAGGCCAGAGAGTACTTGTGAGTTGTCGGCACCGCTCGCATCAGATACGAGATATGAAAGTGCAGTGAGTCCCTTCCAGTTTACGGTAATACCGTCAAAAGCACGGGCATTATTATGCCATTCAAGTGAACTCAAAAAGCGTTGTGAGCCAAGTTTTGTTTTTTGTCGCCCAACTTTTGTTTTGATTCCAAATGTTGTCGTTTCAAAATAAGCTTGATGGAGGTCTATATTGCCTGCATTGCCTAGAGATTTTGTATGTGATGGTTTATTCGTTAGGGGAGGTTCACTCCCAAAGGCTCTATTGTCTTGTAGTTCTACTTTAATGGTCGCGGCATCAGAAGGAGTTGCTGTTACCCCTAAACGGGTACGTAACAAGTGAAGAAATGATCCGTCTACTGCAGAGGCATTTCCAAATTGTTTGCTCGAATATTCGCTCCGTTCTCTTACCTGACCATTGATCTTTATGGTTTCATCCGCAAAGACCGACCCAAGGGTCATAACACTGAGCACAGCTGTGGTTACTAATGTTTTATTCATTGTCATATTTTATCCTGATTACATTTACTTGCTTAATGTTAATTTATTTATCCCTCAAAACAGACCACTACCGATAGCTCTCACGGTACCCTATTTATAAATTACACTTTTATACTTTTTACTCTCGGAGAACGTTGAGCAGATGCCCACGGTATTGATGGTGATACAGGGTTATTAATATCAGTAGTAAACCTTCACAGAGCTCTTTTCGAGTAATTACACCGAATTTACTGCCAAAAGCTCCTCTATATTAGTGATTAATCGTGAAAAAGAGGGTATAATAGTCTATATTGAGTAAACTATTAGTTTACATTGGGGCACGATTGTAGAGGTAGTGTATTGGAATCTAATAAGGTAAATTCAGTATCTATAGTTGTTGCTATGATGCTGTTGTTACTATCAGTACCGATTCAAGCGGTTTTGATTACAAATGGTGTATCCATTAATGGGGTATCTTTTAATGAACCGTGGTATGAAGTAAAAAATGTAGCAGGTGATGCGACAATTTTCCTCATCGATAAAGATGGTGATATGTATCTCGATGCAGATGCCATTGCGGTTTCTTCGGCCATAACGGGCCCCTTTGCAAATAGCTTAATTATTCAAGATGCAGCAGATGAGATCTTTGTAATTAATGCAACCAATGCCTATTTTAGTGGTAAAATCTATCCAAACTTTGCAACGCTCCCTACTATGGATGGCGATGACATGGTCATTCAAAATGTGGCAGGTACTCCTGTTGCTATTTTTGATGGGGGTGACAATTCACTCTATTTGTCGGGGAATGCAACTCATGATGCGGTTACAGTTGAGCCAAGGAATGCCCTTGAATTTGCAGGGGCCACTCGGGCGGCAGGTTCCTATCCAGCCGGTACTCACGAGCATATTACGCTTCCAAGCATGGCAATCGATTTTTCTTCA
>JAOPTW010000121.1:0-619 GCA_051532035.1 Fibrobacterales bacterium
GCAGGAACAATCACAGGAACAACAAGTGACCCACTAACATATAATGTACAAGGAACATTTACAATTACCTGGACTTTTGATGATGGTAACGGAAACAGTGTTGATGTAGATCAGACAGTAGTTATAGATGATACAACTGATCCAGTAGCAGACATTGCTATTTTACCAAATGTAATAGGAGAATGTAGTGTAACAAGTTTAACAGCACCAACGGCTACAGATAACTGTGGAACAGTTACTGTTACAAATGATGCTGCTTTACCTATCACAACTTTAGGTATAACAGTAGTTACTTGGACTTATGATGATGGTAACGGAAACACAACTACACAGACACAGAATATAGAAGTTCAGGATACAGGAGTTCCAGCACCAGTAGTTACGAACTTACCTAACCTTACAGGAGAGTGTAGTGTAACGGTAGTAACAGTTCCAACTGCAACAGATGGATGTGCAGGAGTTGTTATTAATGCAACAACAAGTGACCCACTTACATATAATACACAAGGAACTTATACAATTACCTGGACTTATACAGGAGCCAACACAAATACGGCTACACAAACGCAGACGGTAATCGTTGATGATATAACAGCTCCAACTGCTCCAGTACTTGCTA
>JAOPTW010000122.1:0-8976 GCA_051532035.1 Fibrobacterales bacterium
CAATTTTTTTTAAATCAGTATAATTTGAAATTTCAATTTCAATATTGGGAGAGCGCACGAGTGTAGGCATTCCCCACAGAGTATCTGTAGTCCTATCCTCTCCTGGAATATACCAGTGATCAAGAGAGTCTCCCCGGCCTTCAATCCGTAGGAATCTATATACTGATGGTACTCCTCCCGAATTTGTAATATCATTTAAAAGATACGCCCCCATAGCCAAAGTATCGACAATGAACGAAGTTCGATCTGCAACCCCAACGGGGCCGTCAGTGATGCCTTGTAACACCGGTACACCATGCTGGCCCCCCATCATCCATGTATTGGCAAAGTCCCATTGAGTAAAAGAGCTCTGGTCTTTCATTTCATCAATTGAGAGGGCACGATAGTCAGCACCATTAGAACCATAAGAGACTGTTTGATTTGATAATGCAGCGTTCCAATAACTATTGGTTACCGTCCCTGAGGTAGACCTCCCTACTAACCCACCACTATTTGATGACCCTGCAACATAACCATAACTCAAAGATTCATCGATAGTACCACTATTTAAATACCCTACAATTCCTCCCCGATAGGAACGAGTTGAAAGTACCTTACCCGAAAAGACTGTTTTCGAAATAGCGCCCAATGAATAACCACACACGCCACCTATATAGGAATTGCCCCCAGAGACTATCCCCGATACACTCACCTTCTCAATAGAGCCGGTATTATACCCAACGGCACCTCCCGTATATCCCTGTCTACCATAGACATCACACTGGGCAGCAACATTACGTACGACCCCCTTATTATACCCTACGACACATCCAACATATTGATTGGCATATACTTTTCCGGTTAAGTTGAGGCTATCAATAATACCATCGTCGCCCACAAAGCCAAAGAGCCCAACACTACTGTTACTGCTTCTACTGATCGAGATCCCATGAATTTGGTGTCCTCCCCCATTGAAGTTACCTACAAATGGTGCATTGGAACTACCAATCGGTATAAAACCAGCACTCGACGCTCCTAAAGGCGTTGCATCAATCGACTGGTCAAGACGATACCACGCCTGTAAGTCATTCTTAACAACCTTTAAGTCTGAAAAGTCCTCTATAAGGTAGGGAGATGCTTCTGTTCCCGCCCCCGACAATACTCCTTGAGCAGCAAAGAGTGTACTTGGAAGTAATAGAAAAATGGTGACAATGGAACAGAGCAATTGGAGCTTCATAAATCCTCAGGTTAATTTTTCAAAGACGCCTGTAGTAGGTACATCTCTGTATTCAACTACAAATTTAAGAATGCTGAAAAACCAACTCCAGTGTTCGCTCAGTTAAAACCATACTTACCGTACACCTTTTAGTGTACTCCCGTACTCTTTGTTGTGTACTATTATTTACAAAGGTGTATGCGTCTCAATGAACACAAGTGGGACTCATTTTATTTTTTAATAATTATTGAGTATTGAAAACTAAAAGAGAGGTGGTCGATAACTGTAAGGAGTTCCTCGTGATGGAATTAATCCTCCATCTAAGAGTTTATGCCCCTCTGTACTTGAACCTATCTCGTACACATATATTCCAGATAAACCTGAATCCTCAATTACTTCGTACAGTATAATACCATTAATAAGTGCTACCATTTGAATATACCGTGGGGTACTAGAGCCACCATCTAAAGGTTCCTGAAAAAGAGTATCAACCGTATTATCAAAATATCGCACAAAATTACCCACTTCATCAACCCATAAAACCTCAATGTCAGCGGTAATCAAATGCTGTAACCGATCACTCTCTGCAATTATCTCTACCACTCCATCGACAAACATTCGAATTTCAGATCGTTGTGCTGATACAGGCATCTCCCAGGCAAGAAGTCCTTTAAACAATGAAAGGACTGGAGAACCCCCACTATCACTCTTTTGAATACCTTCATCTACTATATATGCACCTCCATAGGAGTCCCATAATGTAACCGTATACAGGCTACCAAAAAAATAACTATAGGCAAACTGACTTCCATACGCTTGCAGATTAAAGACAGTCCCCACCTCACTATAGGACTGCTCTGTTTGATTTCCATAGCGATACTCAAGTACATTTAATTGATCAACGGAGACGAGTATACTATCAGTTGCAACTTGATTGGGATGTGCGGTAAGAGGCTGGCCTATAGAGTTCTCCGACACAGTATAGGGATAGAGTACATTGTTCTCTGATGCCTCTGACAGAGTACCTTTGTAATATATTTTATCACCCCAAAAGTGTACATCACCCGCATAAGGAATCGAATCTAATCCATCAAGATGTAGGGTATCAATACCATTCCAGTACCATAACTCTTTATGTACATCATTGGTATCTTTTCTCTGAATCAAAACTTGATCTTCAAAAAAACGATACACAACATTTTGTTCCGCAACAAAGGGTGGCGCATTAATAGTGCCCTTTTTCCACAACCAGTATCCTTCTAAGTTACCCTGTGTGTCGTGCTTGCGTATTCCGAGACCATAAGGATACCCTGTATCTATCGGAACTTCTGGTAATTCAATCTCATCTTCTATAGATTTACTGGAACTCGAAAGAGGTACTGTCGTATCGGTAGAATCCCAACTACCAATAGATGAACTAATAAACACTTTTTCTTGTGATGATTGAATAGTGTCAGATACAGATACTAATACTGAAGATGACGATACGAAACTCACCCCTCCAGAGGAAGAAGGAACTATAGAACTAATGGATGATACGTTCTCCTTGTCACTTGATACAAAGTCATTTTCACTGGGTGCCACAAAATCAAAAGTATCAAGGTAAACAACGGAATCACTTCCAGCCGAAACGATAACACTATCACCAATATCCTGAATACTGTAGGTACTATCACCCGAGTTCAAATGAAATGTACAGTGTACTATTCGGTCATCAATAAAGAGTACACTTCTGTCCTCTGTAAAACTGGGTAACGGATCTCCAAACCACAAAACACTCGTTACACTGCCCGGAACATTGAGTGGGATTTTCTTAAATGGCGAAAGGGAAACAGAGAGAAACTGATCTGAAGCATCTTTTTTAATGGAATCGATAATTTCACCATACAGCCACTCCTGTCGCACAACCATGCGATACTCACCATCGGGTAAATCTCCCAACTGAAATGCACCGGTAGAATCACTCTCGGTATTGTAAATAGCAGAGTCTGATTCATGCATCTCATACAAAGAAACTTTTGAGGCCACGGGGTTATCCCCTACTACGACAATACCTGTAAACTGATTAGAAGGGAGTACCGTATCTGTAGAACACCCTATAAAAATGGTTAACATTGAAATTAATATGTAGATCATCGTTCTTTCTTTTTCCCTGTCAAATTTTGTTTACTTAAAGAGAAAACCTGTAAATTCAATTGTTTCACCTCATCAACATCGGGATACTGTTGCACTAATTGATAGAGATCACCAACAAAGGAATCAATTAAAACGTTAATTTTATTATTAAGAATAGGGTTCGATCCATAACTGACCGTTTGAGTATAACGTCTCATATCTGTTAAGTCGTCTATAGCTTCGGCACCGAGGCCTATTATTTCTTTTTGATAGTTATGGTAAGCCAATTTTTGTACTACGGGATCAACTAATATATCAAAACTTTTTTGGATGTAGATTGGGCCACTTTTTTCAACCATATCAAGTTCTAGCAAAAGGTCTACTGCTTCTTTGGCTTGTTTTTGTGATATAGGTGGCCAAACCTGTTTGCCCAAAAATCTAAAATCATTATTGAACTCTACAACGGTGATTATTTCTCTCACGGGGACATTATACCAGTTGCTTAGAAATGAATATTCCCTAAATTTTTTCCTTTTTGCCAAAGAGGGAAGCTGCATCTCACAGATCTTACTCCAATAGATATTTTTTTCAGTCACCGATTTTGCCGTTTGAAAATGAACCAAATGACTGAAATATTCAATATCAATATCATTGAGCTTCATGGCATGGCCAACATTGAGTATTGACTTTCGCGAAAGTTGTTTTTTACCCTTAATGATCTCGGCCATATGAGATTTTGATTTAAATTGCGCTGCATCAGCAAACAACCTAAAAGAGAACGCAGAAGATTGTTCTTTTTTAGCTACAAACCAGTCATTTAGATAAACAACATAGTCAACATAGTCTCTAACCTTTATTTTAAGGGACATCTAACCTTTCTTTCTGTAATAACGCATTCACCAATGTAAGAATTTCAAACATTTTATCCAAACATCATTGGTCTTATTTGTGTTTTTCGTACATATTTTAGTGTACGACTCAAAAGATCAGCACCCATGATTTACCTTACTGAAACTGAACAAACACTACCCCTGAAACTATATGTGTTCCAATAGTAATATTACGAGAACCCCAAACAAATCCTTCATATACAATATCACCCCTCACAGAGTATACAGTATATTTCTTACTTCCTTCTGGCACTCGCACCACAAGCCCATCACCCCCATTAATAAACGGCAATAACGCAGCTTTTTTACGAATTTCATCTCTTTCTAAAGAGGCAACTAAGGTAATTGAACTACTCATTTGCTCAATACTTTTTGGAGAAAATTCAAGGTCGCTCGAACTTGAATAAAGCTGTACATGAGATGCCCCCTCTAGAGCTTCACTACTGCTGCCTTTAGTCTCCGGCACATCATCCCTATCACTATTTTCACTCAGATATTCATATGCCCCAATATCAACAGCTCCTTGGATGACCCTGATAGTTGCATTTGCCTTATGCACATAATGAAAACGAGGAATGAGTGATTCTTCGAGTACAGTACCACCATCAATGACTGGAGAGGCCTCTAGTAATCGGTAATCAAATTGTGAGGCATCAACAAATCCGACTTGTCCAATGAACGGTTCAACAAAATTCCCATCTCCACTGTACCCATCACCATTAATGAGTGTCCCTACACCTGCAAAGATATTGTTACTGAGCACTGTCTTTTGTGTCCCACTTTTTGCATGTACAAAGGTTCCTGATGTAGGATTTTCATTAACCAAGGTATTATTTATAAGGTAAAGCTCATGAGGCTCTTTATTTGTAAGTCCCTCCAAACCATATCCAATGAGATTATAATTGGGAGCATTAACCCCCTGCATCAAGACATTCCCCATAAGAACACTATGCCCTCCATTAGGCAGATCTACCAGTCGGCTCGAAAACCCATCTGAGTCATCACTCAGCCGATTATAGGATATAACATTAGAGTCAGCACGAGATTTAAGATTATGCCCTACATGAGCATGATGTGAATAATTATTCTGAAAGACTAATTTATTATAATTACCGACATATACGTTATGAGTATACCCTTTTCCATGACCACTATATCCAAACTCAGTAAATTCGATAACGAGATCTCCATCACTCGCTCCAATGGTAAGTATCCCATTTTCGTTATGATGAAAAGAGCACCTTCTAATGGTATCATTCGCCCCTTCGAGCCGTATACCTGCCCCATTTTTATCAGGCACCTGAGCGCCCGAAAACTCAATATTTTCTATAGTGGTATAATCACCAGAGACAACCCAAATCCCCTTTCCCATAATATATTCTTCTGAGGCTTTAAGGTGAGGCCGCCCACCGACTCCCCTAATGAGCAAACTATCTGCTGCCCAATGGGCAAGTGCATCAGTACCCACATACTCCCCTGCTTCAATTGAAATAGTGTCGCCAGCAGATACAACATTTGCTTTGTATAGCTCATTGGGCGTTCGATACTCTGCAGCAAGGCCAATGACATACTGCGCCCCATAACTTACCCCTTGTAAAAAGAGTATACAACAACACACACAATACATTGATTTAAGCATTTATCCCCATAGTGATTAGATAATGTTTCAAAAGAAAAATAATTTTTTCAGCGACGCTACTCACGCTTGTTCATCCAGTTCATAAGTACAAGTGTACACCTTTTAGTGTACAGTCGAAATATTTTACCGTGCAGCGCCAATAAAGTGCAAGACAACTACCCCTTGCAAAGTACTTTCTGGAATTGCAAAGACACCATTCACAATATCTACACTATACAGTCTATTACCAGTGATGGAGAACACTACAACCGATTGATACTCTCCAGGTGCAGTAAGAGGACCCTTGTTTAATGTTGCGTGAGATACAACCTGTATATAGGGCGCTTTCGACCGACCACCATATAATGCTGCAGTCTCTTGAGAGCTTTCACTCTCAAGTGTGATAGAACTTTCAATGTACTCGTAGTCAGATGAAGTATTATTTTCAAATGACAGCTCATATTCAGAAGATGATTCAGTACTCCTTTCGGAAACCTCCTCTAAAACTGTAACGGTAAATTCGCTGCTATTACGACGCCCATCACTATCAACAACCTCCAAAGTAAGGAGATGTATGCCATAAGGAAGGGAGATTTGAGGGCCTACGCCACTATCGATTACAACCCCTTCATGTATCCATACATACTGTTCTATTTCACCATGAGGCGTAGTACTAAAACTCCCATCAAGAAACACATCCAGAAAACCCGATTCAGAATAACCGCTCACTCCAACATCTTCAACAACTGCTTCTGGCACCATGTCATCAACCACCACCACAATAGTAGCCTCATAATTGCCATCTCGGGTTGTGGCATATACTTCTGTCGTCCCACCAGAGAGGCCAATGATAGTACCCGAAGAATCTATTGACACAATAGTTGCATCCGAAATTTCCCACACAATGACACTATCAGTCGCCGCAACAGGGAGTACTGAAGCAAGGAGTTGTGTCGAATAGCCTTTGAGTACCGTAACTTCACTCTCGGTAATGCTAATGCCTGTTACAGCAAGTTGATCAAACGCAATATCAAAGGTCACTACGCCTTCATTAAAGTCAGTAACCGTTACTACAAAGTTTCTCGTTTGAGAATCATAGTAACTCAACGCTGCTGGAGTTGTATTGGGACCAAAGACACCGTCATTATGAGGGTTTCCAGGATAAAACAAATCACTCTGTTCTCCGGTATTTTGTTTATACCAGATATCATCTCTCCCATCAGCTTCTATAACACGAGCACGACAATGGCTGGCCGGGTCTCGCGGATGTGATGTTCCTTTTGCCACAGTGTTATTCCCCCTTGTCCCATCATAGTGCCAAATGAGTAACCCACCATCTTCCATGGGAAGGTTTTTATTGTATGATTCAGCCACGACACTTTGCAGCGTAAAGAATTCGGAAGAATCAGCGCCCGGAATGGGAATCTTAAAAAAGGCACTATCCGATGTGTGAGATGGGTAGGCTTTTAAGCCCGTTGCACTTCTTGTCAGAACTGTTGGGCGAATCCAGCCAAGTTCCATTCTCTCTGGAGCAGGTATATGCTCTGGTTTCCAGACCTTCTCATAATACACCTCTCCACCCATCCATTTACCTGAACCGCCATTGACACTATTATAATCGTAAAAGTCTGGCACTCCAATTACATGAGAAAATTCATGACTCGAAAGCCCCGGCCCCATTGGCGGCCATGGCGAGTAGATCGCCTGCCAAACAAGGTCTTGAAAACTTACCCCATCAGCAGTCTCATTCAAGCAGCACCCCTTATGGTCTGGCGGGCCATAAGCCGTATGAATAAACATAAGTACATCGACACTGCCATCACCATCACCATCATATTCTGAGAAATCAAAGGTTGGGTCGTAATGCTGAATCGCCTCCCAAATTTGATCCTTGGTGTTTTCATTATACTCATCAAAATTGCGCGACATACGATACGGAGGCCACAGTACCTTCGTCGTGACATCTATTTTGTTATACGACTGATCGAGATAGGCGCCACGAAGAGATCGACGATCTTCATCCCAAGTTCCGGTACCATTAAATATTTCTTCCCAATGTTCTAACGTATTCTCATTGTCTTCCAAAGGCTTATCGGGATAATCAACGATAATCGCTAGAGGGCGTACCAGCCCTGTTTTTTGTGTAATAGCCGCCGAAACAATAAATGGCATCAACACCAAGAGTGTGATTTTAAAGAGCATCTTAAATGACATGTAAATCCCCGTAGCGTCCCATACTATTCATTCGATGTACTCATTGAATGAATTATGATGAACGCTATTGCAATGATTTATTCAACACACTCTCCCCAGAGCATTTTTACCTGTTGTTAAACCACTACATTGTATGTGTATCCCGGCTTTAAACTATATTAATCTACCCCTAAAAGAACATTTTTAGGTATTAAACAGCCAAAAATAGGTGTTTTAATCGAATTTGAACGATTCATACCTACTGAACAACGGTGGCAACTCACCGTATTACCACCAGTCATATCTATGCTTCTCTTTTTCATTCTCCCCTTCCTATCAGGAAGCAACAGCTCTCCTTCCGACACATCCATTACCCTATATTTACTGTGAAATCAATGACCGGAGAGACACAATGTCACGCTCAAAAAAACGTACCACACTTTTACCAATACCATTCATTGTTCTTATTGTTCTTGCTCTATGCATAAGTTCATATGCTCAAGACACTGAATCACCATCTCAACCTGATGGGATACAATCATACGACATAACCACCTCTTCATTTTCAATATCCTGGGATCCTGCACGGGATAACGTGGGTGTCGTTGAGTATTCACTGTATGCATTCTCAAATAATGAATGGAATAATTTTCAACATACCACTGAAAGGACAATGAGCTACAGCACTCTTCCCCCAGGAAGCTACCATGTTCAAATCTATGCCCATGATGCTGCAGGAAACCAATCCACGGAACCCGATTCCTATACAATACGAATTGGTAACCCAGATGTAGCCGAGCACCGATCTTATTTTTTTGGACATAGCCTTGTTTCTCACACACTCGGTTCCCACCCTTCAACATCAAACATTCCCTATTGGCTCGGAAAACTTGCTACAGCAGGAGGGAAAAAGTGGACCACTGATGGACAATTTGGACAACCCTCATACCATAAAATCCCACCCC
>JAOPTW010000123.1:0-645 GCA_051532035.1 Fibrobacterales bacterium
CGTCTAAAAATTTAGATCATAAAAAATCAATTATTGTCTCATTGAGGAGCAAAGTAGTAAATCATTATCGTGATCAGGAGTACTCCCAAGCCCAGGACTTATGGATTGAAGCTTACAGCCTTGATAGTACTAATACAAGGTTGCTTGACTGGATTGAAAATGTAAAGAATAAGCGAATGAGAACCTCTTCTTATTCAATATTTGAAAATTTAAAGCACGAAAATCCATCAATCAGTTTATTAATCAATAAAGGAATCGTATTTTATCTTGATAGAGAATATTTCGAAGCCCGGAATTTATGGCTTGAGGCCTATAAGCTTGATAGTACTAATACTGAGTTACTTGATTGGATTAAGACTGTAAACAAGCGTAAGTTAAAGCTAACGAAAAAAACTCATTATTCATCGTCTAGCAAGTTGAAACACCAAAACCCTATTGTTGATTCATTAATGAATAAAGGAATAAAACATTATCGTGATCAGGAGTACCCTCAAGCTCAGGACTCATGGATTGAAGCTTACAGCCTTGATAGCACTAATACAGTATTACTCGACTGGATTACAAATGTACAAGGGTTTAGAATTCGAGCCACAAACAACCCTCATTCAGAAGACCAGAACTAAGTTGACAAACCGCCTTTTGAGA
>JAOPTW010000124.1:646-1213 GCA_051532035.1 Fibrobacterales bacterium
ATCTCCCTCTCAGGACCCCTATCTATCGTCGCCATGGTAAGCCGTTACCTTACCATCTAGCTAATAGAACGCATACTCATCTTTTACCGCCGGAGCTTTAATCATTCAACCAGGTGGTCAAATGATACTATGGAGTATTAATCAAAATTTCTCTTGGCTATCCTCCAGTAAAAGGCAAATTGTATACGCGTTACTCACCCGTGCGCCGGTCGTCAGCAATCTAGTAAACTAAATCCTGTTACCCCTCGACTTGCATGTGTTAAGCCTGCCGCTAGCGTTCATCCTGAGCCAGGATCAAACTCTCCATCGTATAAATTTCTTAAATTTCTTGTACGACATTAAGTTTCTCAAAAAATATGACTCGGAATAGATTCCTAATAAATTAAAAACCTAAAACAAATAATTTTACTCTCTTTGTTACGCTGTCAATCTTCAATATTTTCAATGAACTAAATTCCTTTTCTCGCTATCTTCCCTCTCCATCTTTCAATCTATCCCTGAAAGCGGCTGCAAAAATAAAACCTTTTTTCCTTTCCACCTAATAAAAAATAAAATATTTTTTTGATG
>JAOPTW010000125.1:0-636 GCA_051532035.1 Fibrobacterales bacterium
TTTCTAAAGGCATCTCGAAGGGCTCCAATCATCCACCCAAATCCTCCTTTCGAGGTGCCATTTCTGTTAGTGATCCCCTATTTTGTGGCCATCCTCACCATGATTTTGTCGTAGAACTAACTCATTACCATCAGGATCCATAAACTTTGCTAAGAGTACTCCTTTGCCGGCGTCTTCAATCTCACTGGTTGTTATACTTTTCTCTTCGAGTACTTTTTTGGCTAGTGAAATATCTGAAACCATAAAGGTGATTGTAGAGCCATGCTGACCGAGAGGTCTGTCGTGTGCACTTAGTCCCAAAGCGAAGTTTTTAATTCCGGGACAATTTAACTGTGCCCACACCCCAGGTTCAAAGAATTTTTCATCGTTAGTGAGCCCAAGAGTCTCGCCGTACCATTTTATACTGGTATCAATATCTGCAACATTTATTTTACAGACCACTCCATATTCATCTANNTCTATTATTCTGGTGAGCATATGCCCCTCCTTGTTGTTCTATATGATATCACAAAAAAAAGAAATAGGCTATGATGATGAGTATGTGTAATACAATGGTTACACTACTATTGGTTGGCTTGGGTTATTACAAGTATGAGGATGGGTACAAAGGGCCATAAAATAAAAAAGTCCAAAATA
>JAOPTW010000126.1:0-1028 GCA_051532035.1 Fibrobacterales bacterium
GTATTGGCAACATTGTCAGGCAAGGCAAAAGCCTGCACTCCACTGGCGGTAGCCGCGGCCGTAAAACATAGTTGAGACGCAATCAGGCCCGCACTGATGGCGCGCAGGGATTGTCTCCCGAACATTTTTGTTAATGATATTGATTTTTTCATTTTCTTTTTCCTTTTTTGTGACATAAAAACAGTCGCATATTTTATTGAATCTTATAGTGATTGAAAACCCTGTGGAGTCATTCTTATTTACAGACTAAATATATTGAGAAAATGTGTTTCGAATTTGAGGGAATAGTGAAGAGAATGTGAAGAGTGGAATTGAGCAATTCCAGCGGAACCAAGAATATTCACGAACTGCGATTTGAACTAAAAAGCAAAGAAGCTGTCCCAAATAAAGTTTTGAGACAGCTTCTTTTTGTTAAGTATTAATAAGTTGGCAACGCTGATTGTAGCGTATTTCCCACCTTACTTCGTTCATTACATCGGACGGCTATTTGATAGCCATCCGAGACATCTTGGTATTACCTACATTACAGCAGTAATAATCAAGGCTCCACTATAGTAACCTGTAGAACTACCCCCGGCTGTAGCACTTCCACCTGCAGCACTTCCGCCATAGCCATATGAAACAAACTGTCCTGAATTACTCATAGATTGATAAGAGTTGACGTAAAGATTAGCATGGCCAGGACTCTGAAGCGTAGTGGCCGTTACCCCAATCGCGTACCCAACCATATAGCCAATCGCTCCACCTGCAGCACCATACCCTGCACCAATTCCCGCCATTTTCAATGATTGCAGTTCATCGCCATTAGTCGCCATGCCATAAGCAAAAAGACCAATGCCTCCCGAAGCGGCACCTGCTGCGACCGACCCAACCAACCCGATTGTGAAGAGAGATGGAGCCATGAATCCTATGGCGCCACCAGTAGCTAAACCGATTGCTACACCGCCTATAAATGCCCACATGTAAGGATTTTCTACGTCCCAAAAACCTTTCGAAAAGATATTGGTGTTGGGCGAGTTTCCACTGGG
>JAOPTW010000127.1:0-712 GCA_051532035.1 Fibrobacterales bacterium
CATTTTGCCTGAGACATACCGTCCCCCAATAAACTGACGATACAATGAATAGAATAATCGAGCACTTAAAAAATGGGGTGACTACCGATTTTTCTACAGCATCCATTTGCAATGCTATTTTGCTATATTATCAGGTCTATTTTAGAGGGCTCTATAATGAAATATTGTATACTATGTATTGGTCTGTTACTAGGATCATGTTTTCTTGATGAAGGCGCTAGCCAAAATGTTAGGCAGACATCATCAACGGAAAGGGATGACATCAATTCTATTTCTTCTTCATTGCAGTCACATTCTTCACCGAGTCAAAGGAGTGTTGAAAGTGTCAATAGCGCAGAGGGACCAATTGTGTCAGATATAGTGGCTGAACATATGAGACAACCGAAACCGCTATTTTAGTTAGATATATCCGCCATTTCCGTCGTTACGTTTCTAAAATATACTTCATCAGGTGTGGAATCATCAAGACTCGAATGAGACCTTTCTGAATTATACCAGTGAATGTATTTTCCTATCTCTTCTTGTGCTTCGCGACCATTTTCATATCTCTTTGTGTAGACCTCTTCATACTTCAGGCTTCTCCAAAATCGTTCTATCATAACATTGTCGGCCCAGCGTCCTTTGCCATCCATGCTGATCAAAATTTTATTATCCTCTAAAATGCCGGTAAATTGAGTCGATGTATATTGGCACCCTTGGTCAGTATTAAAAA
>JAOPTW010000128.1:0-593 GCA_051532035.1 Fibrobacterales bacterium
GCCGCTGAATTATTAGTGTTGATCGAGGTAACATTGGCTTCAAGACTATTGAGTAGCTGTGGTTCAAAATACGTGTTCGATACAGTGCGTGTAAAGGTGCCGATACTATTTTGCATAGGGCGAAGGATAAAACCGGTGCGGGCATACTCTTTAAAAAAGTTAAAAGAGATATTGATACTCTCTTTGTTTGAAAAGGAGCTTGATGACTTCCAGACCATATCTTTTTCTCTCATATGAGCAATGTAAAGAGAATGAAAATTTGAGATTCCAGAAGGGAAGATGAAATTTTCGAAGGTGTAGTTATCCAACGCTTGATCTTGTTGATTGAGAGAGAGTTGCAGTTCGACAGTACTACCTGGGTTTTCTTGTGAGATAACCGACTTTATATTATAGAGTTCTTTAAGGCTGAGAGTATCGAGTTTATATTGATCACCGGCTTTGGGAAGAGTGTAGGGGCCGTAGTTATCTCTGATTGGGTAGTTTTCAGTTTCTCTAAATTTCCCTTTTTTGGGAAGTGCAAACTCTTGGCCATCAACAAAGACTCGGTTGTCGATGATTTGAATTGTTGGACCACCTACTGCGACACACCGTTT
>JAOPTW010000129.1:0-423 GCA_051532035.1 Fibrobacterales bacterium
AACTCTGGATTATCTTCTGCATTACTTATAATAGTAATAGCACCAACTTCACTCTGTACATTTACTGGAGTAAAGGTAACGCCAACATTCACTTCACTAAAGGCTGGAACCGTAAGTGGAAGTACTACTGCTGCGCTAAATACTCCATTATCAATTGAAAGGTCATTTATCACTGTTGCTTCGTTAGAACCATTCACTAACGTAAGGGTCAGCTCACTGCTTCTCCCTACTTCGAGGCTTCCAAAGTCAAGAGCACTCGGAGTTGTGATTAGAGATTTAAAACCATCAATAGTCACAGTCACTTGAATTGTTTGAAGTGGTGTTACCGGATCGCTTGTCTCTACAACTACTTCACCAGTGTAGACTCCACCAAGAAGACCGGCTGGGTCAATGGTAGTAACAATGTCTTGTGCTGAACCAGGA
>JAOPTW010000130.1:0-517 GCA_051532035.1 Fibrobacterales bacterium
GGGGGGGGGGGGGGGGGGGGGGGGGGGGGGGGGGGGGGGGGGGGGGGGGGGGGGGGGGGGGTGGGGGGGGGGGGGGGGGGGGGGGGGGGGGGGGGGGGGGGGGGGGGGGGGGGGGGGGGGGGTTGAAGCCCAGCAAAAAAGGTCATCAGTACCAAGAAATGCTCCATTGTGACCCCTACACACAGCTCAAAGACACCGATAAGACGTACTGACTCCACACTTGCATATTGAGCACAGATACAGAGAGTACTATTGGCGCATCGGACAGATACAGAAACAAACATGCAGTACTGCCCATTATCAGCCTCTAACGCTGCCCAAAAAGCACAATATGACGTACCAAACACCAACGGGTACTGGGAACGTGGTTTTCGAGGTCTGATGTGAGCCAGTCAGTCCAAACGAGCTCCCAACAGTGAGAACAGAGGTCTCGCTCATCTTGCTGCACCCTTTTAGCATTTTTGCACCATAAGAGGTACATGAGATAATCTCAGCACGCGAACCTAGCATGCGAGAC